>NZ_CP007453.1:0-600000 GCF_000597865.1 Peptoclostridium acidaminophilum DSM 3953
TTTAATCAAAAAAATTTGATCGCGACCCGAAAATGCCGGTCACGACCCAAAAATGCCGATTACGACCCAAAAATTCCGGTCGCGACCCGAAAATGCCGATTACGACCCAAAAGTTCCGATGACGAACCAAAAATTCCGGTCACGACCCAAAAATGCCGTTTTTTTTAGGCCGAGTTTGGTCACGACCCAAAAATGCCGTTTTTTTTTGCTCTCAAATCTGCTTTTATATTTTCATACACACTGTGGATATCTTGAAATATGGGCATCCGTATTTTTTTAGTTTGGTCGCGACCCCAAAATGCCGTTTTCGGCTAAAAACGACGTTTTTTTGAGCCGAGTTTGGTTACGACCCAAAAATGCCGGATTCAAACAGCTTTCAATTCATGATCTTAGCTCCAGGAGCTGTTGAAAAAGCAGACTTTTCGGCTAAACACAATTTGCAACTGTTTTTTTTGATCACGACCCTAAAATTCCGGTCGCGACCCAAAAATTCCGATTACGAACCTAAAATTCCTTTTACAATATATGTAATCAATTTTTATTTTTTGTTGATATTTTCTATAATGTAAAAGTAGCATCAGTATTGTGGATAAGTGTATATATTTTGAATGAAAGGAGGAAGGGATATGGCCAACAAAGTTTCTATATCACACGCGCTCTCAGTGCTTCACAGCAAAAAACACCATAAGCTAATAGACGTATTCAACACCGTTTGCAGAATGTCAACCCAGATAAGGCGCGACTGGTACGTAGAGGCTCTCACGGGCGACATCGACGCATCCAAGGAATACATATTCATAGTAAGGACAGCCAACCCTTCAATATGCTGCCTTTCAAAAATGATACTGGAGGAAGCCGGATACATGCACAGGAGCACCGTGAGCCAGTGCTTAAACGAGCTTGCCGACATGGGGATAGTAAGCTACAACCCTTCATATCTGGGCTGGGAGATAATCGGAATGGAGGATGCTTTCAACAAAGCCGACTCTGAGACATCTCCAGGCGGATACATGGAGCTTAGAAAGCTCTTCTTCTCAAGGGAATTCTACGAGATGAACGTAACCCTCAAGAAGATAGTATACTACTGCAGCATACTCATGAGCACGAAGGGCTTTAAATCCAAAAACAGCTTCATTATAAACCTCAAGAAGGAAAATCCCGAATGGACTTCCTTCCTAAACACCGACAACATATAC
Organism: Peptoclostridium acidaminophilum DSM 3953; assembly: GCF_000597865.1. GTDB lineage: Bacteria > Bacillota > Clostridia > Peptostreptococcales > Peptostreptococcaceae > Peptoclostridium_A > Peptoclostridium_A acidaminophilum. Next base: position 1,197 of record NZ_CP007453.1, read on the forward strand.
TACATAAAATCTCTAATAACAAGGCTTATTGACGATAGCAACCTGCTTAGAAAACTAGAGCAAAAGCAATATGCCCACAGGAGCATAAAAAATAAAAATAGGTTCCTGTTTATACTAAAGCCTCTCGAAAAGCTCAAGCTTTTCATAAAGGACAGTCCTCTAAGTGCTCAAGATAAGCTGAACAGCCTTATTTCAAAGCACAAGGAGCTGTATTCATACATAGCCGGACTTCGCGACAAGCTCGAGCAGCCTGCAAGGTCGAGAGCAACCGACAGCGTGATCTGCGCTCTTGTGGAAGCTCTCCGATACCTGAACCGCTCGACGGTTGAACTTGTAGTTGACAGCGTATTTACAAGAATTCATAACGGCTATGTAAGCCATCCTTCGGCTTACATAGCCAAGATACTCCAAAAGCATGCCGCATACAAAAAACTGCTACTCTAGGTATGCCTTTTTGGCGTGTCTTTTTTTTTGACCCTTTAAACCTATTCGCCCCATCGGGGCTTTTTTTATGCGCTGCTGTTCACAAGAATGTTTATATTGTGTGGATAACCTGTTGGTAATCTCCCTTTTTATCCACACCGCTGGTTTTCATTTATTTTTTGATGTCCTATAATTTTTAAAAATATCATGTTTTTATTTTTAGTTTTCAAAATATATTGAAATTGCTCCGTAATTTTTAAAATCAAACTGCTTTGTCCGCCGCTTTTTTTCGTACACCCATAGAGCTGTTGCACCTGATGAGCTGCCGGCTCCCATATAAATGTTTGTTTTTATATTAATATTTGTTCTTAATTAATATTAGGGTTGTATTAATACTGCAGCATGTTTCACATGGAACAAAAAAATTCCTTTGAACCATGCAACCCCTATAGGCGCATAACCAAAAAACAAGGTCAATTTGAATTGCTTATCAAAAAAATAAAAAACCGAGCTTACTTATGAAAGGCTCGGTTAACAAAAACGCTCGCATGTAATTGTTCTAAGTATCAGCTTGAAAAGTCGGTAGTCCTTTGCTGCAAGCCAATTGAAACATCGTCAACTTCCGTAAATTTGTCTAAGTACATATTGCTGTCAGCACACTTTAAAAGAGATATTTTATCGGTGCCGTCATAAGGATAGACGGCAGCTCCCACACTGAGTCCTATCTGTATTCTGTGGCCTTCTATCTTCAATGGGAGCTCGAAGGATTCACGGATTCTTTTAATTACAGGCAAAATATCGTCCTTTTCGTAAAGCCTGTCAATTATGGCAATGAATTCATCGCCTCCGTGCCTTGCTATAAAGTCCCCGCTTCTGAGGCTCATGCTCATCCGTTTTGAAGCCTGGACAAGGACCTTGTCTCCCACGCTGTGGCCGTAGGTGTCGTTTATTTCCTTGAAACGGTCAATATCTATAAAAAGGAGTGCGAATCGCTCCTTTGAAACCTCAGCACGACTCAGATAGGAATCCAGGCTGCGTAGGAAGTTTCTCCTGTTGGGAAGGCACGTTAGCGGATCGCAGTTTGCAAGAATGTCCAGCTTGGCGTTTTTAGCCTTAAGCTCGTAGGTGCGCTCGGCTATCATGAGCTCCAGATTCTCATTCAGATGGTGTATCTCCCTTATCTTTTCACAGAGCTGCTCGTTGAGCTGATTTGTCTCCTCCATTCTGACTTTCAGCGAGTTGTTAAGCTCCTTTTGGTGGACCAGAAGCTTGGCGTTTTGTGCCGATATCTTTATATGGCGGGTCATTAAGTGGTGAAGGAGGACAAGGCCTGAAAAAAATGCTATTGTCTTGAAGTCACGGTAGTTTGTTATGAATATCACGCCCAGGGGAATCAGCATTATCCATGTGTGATCCTTTACAGCTGCCATTTCAGCATCGGCTATGTGAACATGGTGGACGCCGCCCTTTTCCATATGCTGCATGTAGTAGCCGGAGGCTCCTATTAGAAGCACCGAAATATACCAGAACAGATCCACAATATTGCTGGACATGTAGCTGTCTCGCAGGACCTGATGGTAGTAGACGGCATCTGCTACACAGAATATGGCTATGCCGCTTAGCAGGAGAAAGTAGACTCTTCTGGGAAATATGCTGTCTGAGCGTGACACAGTCAGAATCAAAAACCCTGATAGAGCTATAAAATCAAGCATAACAGATATTACTGTCCTCCACTCTGATGCTGACATTATTTTTAGAGACGGGAGGATGCCCTTGAAAAAAAGCAGCCATGATATATATGTAAATATGCATAATACAGTAATAGAGTCCATGAGCAACTGGAGCGAATCCCATTTCCCCTTTTCCTTGAATGCCAGGATTATAGTGCTCAGCATAAGGAAGAGACTGTTGAGGGAATAAAAAATATAGCTCGTGCTCCATTCAGGTATTTCCTGGCGCATCAGAACCTCGTGGTATACCCAGACTGCGTCTCCCAGAAAGAAGAAAAGCACACTGAGCATCATCATGAGCCAGTAGGCCTTGTTGTGCTTTACATGTCTGCAGGCATATACGAGGAGGGCTAGCGCTCCGGCATCTCCTGCCAGTGAAAAAAAGTCGCCGACTACCATGCCTGCCTCCCCTGAAGAGAAAAGAAGCCATGCAAGGTATGAGGTGACATACATTGCAATCATCAGCGGCAGAGCGGAATAAAGGTTAAATTCAGAAGCCTTGTTCATACTATCAACCCCCCAATTTCCGAAATCAGACCTGCAAAAGGTCGCATGAGTATAGGTCTAAAAGACCATATTAACAAAATTATACACCTTGGACATAAATATTCAAGTACTGTGTGTAAAAAAATACATTATAATATTCAGAATATTCAGACATATAATACAAAATAAGCTGCATTTCCTACGGGAATGCAGCAGAATCAAAGGCTTATGAAGTTATAATATTTTAAGTCGGGGACTAAAAATATTTAAACAGCACCGTATAAAAAATGAATAACCTTCAAACTGAAGGCAGACTAGCCTCATTTTTGCTCGTGTATTCTTATGTGCCTGACAAGCTTAAACCAGCCCTCCTCCATTCCGCCTTTAAGGTAGAAGGAGTTGTAGCCCTTGTAGCCTATATCGCCTGATAGCGTTGATGCAGGCTCGTCTAGATCCGACACGACAATAACCGGAATCTCCGTGGATTCGGATGCGCCCTCCAGATAATCCAAAGCTCCATCGGCGTCAATGTGCACGGCGCCGCTCAAGTGGTACTCGTCGTAGGCTTGCTTTCTCCTTATGTCCAGAATTATGATTTTATCTCGCGCTGCAAGCAGCGAGAAAAGGTCGCTCGCAGTGATGTAGCCTTTTGTTTCCATGTCGTGATGCACCTCACTTTTTGCGTAGTGAATCGAGATCAATAACCTTGCAGAACTCGTGCTTTACAACAAGCACAGGCTTTGTGGCATAGTGGAGAACCTTGTTGGTTGTGCTGCCCATAAGGAAGCGTTTGTTTACAGATATGCCATGGGAGCACATAATAATAAGATCGAAATGCTCGTTTTCGGCTATCTCTATTATAATTTCAGCTGGGTTTCCATGCTCAACGCGTGTTTGGGCCTTTATGCCCTTTTGGGAAAGCAGGTTTCTCATCTGGCTTACTATGCCTATGCTTCTTTTGTTTCTCTCATTCTGGTCCAGAACTGTATTGCTAAGGCCGTACTTATCAAGCGTTGTGGCACTGTGAATTGGCTGAGGGTATTTGTGCTGGACGTTGAGCACTGTTATTTCAGCATTGAACTTGAGCACTATGTCTTCCACAACCTTTAAAAAATTTATCCTGCACTCTGAGCCATCCACAGGCAGAAGGATCTTTCTGATGTCCACACAAACGCCTCCCTTCAAAATCATTCATAATATAATATTATACCCATTATACAAGTAATATGTGCACCATATTTTATGGTATGCTCCGACATAAAAAATGCAGGGCTTTCCGGAGGCGTATTGCCAAATCCAGAGACCCTGCATTAATTTGAAGTGTGCATATATGCTGTTTATTTTATGTCTATTTCTTTTCTCAGCGGGAACTGATTGAAGTACATTTTGTATATATTGCCGTTGTCCTTGACCTCGTAGCCCTTGAGTATGCTGTCCTTCTTCTCGAGTATATCCTCCAGCGAGTTTTCTATCTTCTTCTTTCTTATATTGGGCTTGCCCTCGAGGAACGTCCTTGTGGAAAGCTCACGCAATGTGTAATCCTTTTCTATGGCGCTGACTGTCTGCTTCTTCTTCTGGTTGTTCGACATTATCTCGACAAGGTCGATTACAAGCGTCTTGTAGAGTATCGGCGAAAGCTCGAACTTAAGCGAGGATATCTCCTCGGAATACAGCTCGGTATAGTTCTTCTCGAGTATCTGCTCCCTCAGCCTGCTGTCTATCTCAACTATCCACTCCTGCTCGCCGGAGGAGTTGAACGTAGGTTTCTCTATGGCGTTTATGATGTAGAAATTTCTGGTTATGTTGTTTGCAAGCTGCACTGTGTACATGTTCATTGAAAGGTAGAAAAGCGCCTTTTTTATCTTGTTGTAGAGCTTGCCCGAGTTGCTCGAGTTCCACAGGCCAAGCAGCTGGTTGAAAGAGAAGGCTATCTTGTTTGATGATTTTAGCTGTTCCCTGCCGATCTGAAGCACACCTATGAGCGTTGCAAGCTCGAACCTTCCAAGCGATATGGGATCCTTTGACGAGTCGAAGTTGGCATTGAGGAACTCGTTTTCGGACTGATTCGGCACGGTTATTGAGAGGCTGTTTTTGAGGTTCTTGTCGAATACGAGCATGGTCTTGCCATCCTCGAGCTCGACGATGTTCTCATGCTTGAACACCTCTATAGGGCTTACCCTGAAGAGCCCGTCGAGCAGCAGCCAGTTCGGAATCTGTCCGGCCTCGTTCTCCTTTATGCTAAGCGTCGAATCATCTTCCGGAATCGACTTGTTCAGCTTTATGTCAAGGCCGTTTTTGACCATCTCCTTGAGCAGTATGTACGTCAGCTCTGTCTGGAAAATCAGATTTTTCTGCGACTTTACAAGCTCGTCCACATAGAAGAACGACGAGAGGTAAAGGCTTTTGCCCTTGAGCCAGTCGCTCACGTGCTGCATCCTCATCTCGTTGAACTCCGTGAGCGAGAGCTCCGGCTTTTTGGAGAGGTACTCCTTTATTATGTATTTTTTGGCGTTGCTCTTCTTGAAATAGTCCTCGACAGATGCCGCCCATTTTTTCTTGTATGTCTTTATCTTCTTGTCGAGCAGGTTGAGTTCCTTTGTCTTCTTGTAAGTGGGCTTTTCCACCTCTGGAAGAATGTCCTCCATAAGGTATATGCAAGAATGCACAAGCCTGAGCACGTCCTCCCTGCGGGAGCTGCTTTCATCGACTGAATCGAAACCCTTGAGGGAAAGCTTGGCGGAAATCTCGTCGTATACCTTATTGCTTTTTTTGTGGGGGAAGTTCTCGCTCACAAAATATGTAATGGGCTCATACTCCTCCTTGCGCAGCATCTCTATTAGGTTAAGAAAAACTATCTCGTTGCTGTTCATATGGCACTCTCCTTTTGAAAGAGATTGGAAATGTCATGGTTATAACTTTTTCAATACAAATATAATATAGCACAATATCATGCCTATCAACAACATCAATCTGCTTTTTCGGTTATAACTTTTTTGGCTGAAAAGGTTATAACTATAGCGGAAAAGGTTATGACTATGGTATACTGTAATCAAATGAAAAAACAGGGAGGCGATTTTGCGGTGAAGGGAAAGGTTTTGTTTGAGAACATAAGGAACAGAAGGCTTGAAGTTGAATTCACGCAGCAGGACCTTGCAAACACGAGCGGCCTTAGTCTCAGCCTTATAAAGGCGATAGAGACGGGAAGAAGCGAATCAGGAAGGGAAAACATCGAAAAGATAAGCGCAGCACTCGGAGTTGCCATAGATGACATATACATAGGTGATTACAGGGAGACAAAGGTAGTATCGATTGCCAATAACAAGGGCGGTTCGGGCAAGACGTCAGTAGTTGCGGGCCTTGGCTACGCGCTGGCGGAAAAGGGCTACAAGATACTCTTTGTAGACGGCGACGCGCAGTTCAACCTCTCCTACTCGCTGGGGATGAACCTTTCGCCTGAGAACAGCCTCAACCACGCAATAATAAATGAAAACAGCCTCATGGGATATATACAAAGAACGGCGTACGACAATATGGATATAATAGTCTCCGACTTCGACATGGCCCTCATAGAGATGAAGCTTTTCACGAAGGTCATGAGGGAGAGCGTGATGAGGAAGATACTCGAGCCGGTCGTGGAGGCGGGCATATACGACTTCATACTTATCGACACGAATCCTACGCTGGGAATACTCAATTTCAACATACTAAACGCCTCCGACTACGTGATAATACCCGTGGAGCTCTCGAGCTTCGGCATAATAGGCCTCAATACCATAAAAAACTACATCAACGAGATAAGGACCTTCAACAGAAACCTCGAGCTGGCAGGAGTGCTCATGAACAAGGTTGACAAGAGGGAGAGCATAACAGACGACGCGCAGGACGTGCTCGAGCAGACCTTCGGAGAGATAGTCTTCAAGAGCTATATCTCGGTAGATACCAACATAAAAAAGGCCCAATGGGACAGGCAGCCGCTTGACCTTTTCAACAGAAACTCCAGAGCCACAAAGCAGTTCAAGAGCTTTGCAGAGGAGGTAATTAGAATTGTCAAGTAAAAAGGTGATAAACAAGAGCATGGTCAACGACTTCATATCGATTTCAAATGCGTCGGCATCCGTGCTGGGCAACGAGAGCATAAGGATAAGGCAGATAGAAGGCGACCTCAACATACACGAGCTGGACGTCAGACTGCTCAAAGCGGCCCCTGCCGAGTGGAACTTCTACAAGCCACTGGGCGACAACAAGATGGAGCAGCTCATAATATCAATAATGGAAAACGGCCTGCTGAATCCCGTAATAGTCTGGGAAGGCATAGGAGAGGGACAGTCCTACACGGTGCTTTCTGGCCACAACCGAATAGAGGCGTACAGGAGGATATACGAGCAGACTGCTGACTCGAATTACCTCAAGATACCCGCATTCATAAAGGGCAGGGATGACATAACTCCAGAGCAGGCCCAGGAGATAATAATAGACACCAACTGGGTGCAAAGGGAATTATCGCCCATGGAGAAGGCCAAGTCGATACTCAAGAAATACGCGATAATAGACAATGAAGCCTCCGAGAGAAGAAGGAGGAAAAGGGACATAGTCTGCCAGGACTACGGCCTCAAGGGCAGGCAGGTTGAGAACTACTACAAGCTCAACGGCCTTATAAGGGACTTCAAGGACATGATAGACGAGAACCTGCTCACTATTAAATCGGGAATTAAACTGGCCATGTTCGACGAGGAAACACAATCCTGGATGCTGGAGAAATACATAGACAGGCTTGACTACAAGAGGACGGCGCTGCTAAAGTCGGGCATGGACAGAGAGCAGATAAAGACGGTTCTGGAAGGCGAAGAAGCCGAGTACGTGATGATGAAGGTTCCAAAGGAGCTAAAAGGCCAGATTGCAGAGATAATCAAAAACCACGGCGGAGTCAATTAGATCAGATAAATAAAAAAAGATTTGGGCACTGAGTGCCCAAATCTTTTTTGCGGTTAGATAGTATTTTTTCTAATAGAAATCCAGGTAGGAATGCTTCTCGCCGTCCTTTTCCCAGCCGAGTATGGCGTCCATATTGACGTTGCAGGCCGCCCTGAATATCGACTTGTCGACCTCGCTGTAGTTCTCCTTGAGAGTCTTTACAAGCTGCTTGATCTCATGCCTCTTGCTTGAAGTCTTCTTCGCGGCCACCATGCAGGCGCAATTGAGCGGCCATATTCCGCTGCCCTGTATGAAGCGCTCTATGTCCTTTTCGCGGACATAGTAGAGGGGGCGTATGAGCTCCATCTCGTCGAAGTTGGTGGATTTAAGCTTTGGCAGCATAGTCTTGAAGCTGCCGGCGTAGAGCATGTTAATCAGCGTCGTCTCTATAACGTCGTTGTAGTGGTGGCCTAGCGCAAGCTTGTTGCAGCCCAGCTCCTTGGCCTTAGAATAGAGGGCTCCGCGGCGCATCTTAGCGCACATGTAGCAAGGATAGTCCTTGGCTATGTCGTCTATTATGTCGAATATCCCCGAGTCGAAAATGTGAAGCGGTATGCCCAGATACTCGCAGTTGTCTATGAGCAGCTCCCTTATGTTCTTGTGGTAGCCGGGATCCATGGCTACGAATTCGACCTCGAACTTTATCTGGCCGTGGCGCTTTAGCTCCTGGAAGAGCTTGGCCATGAGCAGGCTGTCCTTTCCGCCTGATATCGCAACAGCGACCTTGTCGCCGTCCTTTATAAGCTCATATTCCTTTATGGCCTTTATGAAGTTGGACCATATGTTCTTGCGGTGCTTCTTGATTATGCTGCGCTCTATCTCCCGAAGAGGAAGACGCTCGTTGAAGGGGACTAGCACCTCGCAGCCGCTTCCCGCAACGCCTTCGCTTTTCTCATCGATTGCAGGATCTATGTTGTTTTCCAAAATGTCCAAAAATATCGCCTCTTTCCAATTTGTCTGTCGATGCCAAAGTATATTATATCATCTTTTGGCGTTAATTGCCTCATTGACATGCAGGCAAGGGGAGAGTAAAATAAAATAACAGAACGCTTGTTCGGAGGGATTTGCATGAGAACCATACTTCACATAGACGTAAACTCGGCGTTTCTGAGCTGGGAGGCGGCATACAGGCTGCTAAACGGCGAGGAGACCGACCTCAGGGACATACCCAGCGTAGTGGCGGGAGACCCCAAAAAGCGCACGGGTGTGGTACTTGCAAAGTCGGTGCCGGCAAAAAAATACGGGATAGAAACGGGCGAGCCCCTAATGAGCGCTATGCGCAAGTGCCCGAGGCTGGTGGCAGTGCCACCCACATTCGGCCTCTACAGCCGCTGCTCAAGCGCCATGATGGAGCTGCTCTCCTCGTACACGGGCAGGGTCCAGCCCTACAGCATAGACGAGGCCTTCATGGACGCAACAGAGGTCATAAAAAATCTCCATATGGAGCCTGTAGAATTTGCCAACCGGCTCAGGGAGAGGATAAGCCAAGAGCTCGGCTTCACCGTCAACATAGGAGTATCCTGCAACAAGCTGCTGGCCAAGGCGGCGTCGGAGCTGGAGAAGCCAAACAGGACGCACACCATGTACCCGCAGGAGATAAGCTCCAAGTACTGGCCTCTTCCTGTTAGGGAGATGTTCGGAGTGGGCAGGAGGACTGAGGTGAAGCTCAAGCGGATAGGAGTTCAGACAATAGGCGAGCTCGCCGCCATGGACCTTGTCTATCTTAGGGCAACATTCAAAAGCTACGGCGAAGTTCTCTATAATCACGCCAACGGCATAGACGATAGCCCTGTGGAGACCAGCGACGAGATAAAGAGCATAGGCAACTCCACGACAACTCCAAGCGACGTCGAGGATGCCAACACGGCGCACGAGTACCTGCTGGCCCTTGCGGAGATAGTAGGCGAGCGCCTGCGGCGAAAGGGCTTTAGGGCTTACTGCGTTGGAATATCGATAAGGTACAGCGACTTTTCCCAGTCCCAGAAACAGTCGGTGCTCTGTGCGCCTATAGAGGCAGACATTGAAATATACGAGCACGCCAAGAGGCTCTTTGATGAGCTCTGGAAAAGGGAGCCCGTAAGACTGCTTGGGGTAAGAATGACTCACCTTGAGGACGGGAGCGAAAGGCAGCTTACCATGTGGGACGAGCAGCCGGCAGGCAATGTCAGACTGGATGCTGTCATAGACCAACTCAGGGCTACCTACGGGGATGACATAATAAAAAGAGGATCGCTTGCCGATACAAGCCAGGGCAAGATAGACTCCTTCAAGAAAAGATACAACATCAACCTTAGCATGCCCGGAGGCGTGAGGTGAATCCCCTCGATACGGACGTGGTCGTTGTGTTCAGGTGCGGCAGCGACCCGGTCCCGCTCAAGGTGAAGATAGAGGAAGGCGTATTCAGGATAGACAGGATAAAAGCTGTGGAGCGAAAAAAGCTCGCAGGCGAGGACGAGATATACTACTCCTGTACAAGCCACATCTGCGAGCGGAGCTTCGACTTCGAGATAAAGTACACGATAAGGACATGCGAGTGGAAGATTACGAAGCTGATTTTGTAGAGACAAATGAATTTGGGCACCCGGTGCCCAAACCGGAAGCGTCGCGAAAGGGTGCTGCTATTTGAGGTTTTTAATAGGTTAATTATGAGATATAATGAATACATAGGCCAGCAGCGTGGCGGCATATTACGGCAGCCACGGTAAAAATGCGGCCCACAATATATATAAAGAAGAGTTGATAATATGAAGATAAAAATAGACGATGCAGAAATAATGCTGGACGTCGAATACGGCAAGCGGAAAAAGATATCCGTTCATCTTGACGATCTGGCCCGCATAAAAGTAAAAGCCCCAAAAGGAACAAGCGAAGAGGTAATAGCAAACCTCATAAGGCATAACTTCAAGCTTATTTCAGACAAGAGGGAGCAGCTGCTGGAAGCCTTAAAGCCAAGGGAGGCAAGAAAGCACAGTGGTGAGGGAAGCTTTCTCCTGCTCGGCAAGGAGGATCATATCGGAGCGATAATCCAAACCGAAGGGCTCGGCGAGGAAGAGCAAAAGGCCAGCCTCAAGAAGTTCTATATAAAAGAGAGCAAGAGGATAATAGATGAGAGGGTCAAGCTGTACAAAAAGCAGCTAAGCGTAAACCCCAAAAGCGTAGAAATTATGGACTCAAGGACAAAATGGGGAAGCTGCGATTCGACCAGGAAGCTCAAGTTCAACTACGCCCTTGCCATGGTCCCCCTGGAGCTCATCGACTATGTGGTGGTGCACGAGCTTTGCCATATTATCCACATGAACCATGACAGGTCTTTCTGGAGGCTCGTAGGGAGCATAGTGCCCGACTACAAGAGAAAGATAGAGCAGCTAAACAGATACACACAGCATACGATGGAGGAATAAGGGTATAAGGATAATGTAGCAAATCGATTTGGGCACCCGGTGCCCAAAGTTTTTCCGGGAGGTGCAAAATGCTGTTTCTAGTAAAAACGAAGGTGAAGGAAAAGTACATGCCAAAGCTCCAGGAGCTGTACGGGACTATAATGGAGCAGATGGACATGATAGTGGCGCTGCAGCAGCAGGGCAAGATAGTCTTTAGCGGCAAAGTGGCTGAGCAGATAGCATCCGTGCTCATAATGGACATGGAGTCCAGGCAGGAACTCGACGAATCTATACAGGCCATGCCGGGAGCGGATATCTTCGAAATAGAGATAACCCCACTTGAGGATTTCCAAGCCCATTTGAAGGCAGCCAAAGAGGCGCTTGAGGCAATGAAGGGCATAATGAACGAGTAACGATATGATTGCTTTGAAAAAATAAAAACGGCCGATGCGGAATATGCATTGGCCGTTTTTTCTTTGAATTACATAACATATAAAGCAACTATTAACCTATTATTAACCTGGTCATAATATGGAATTAACATGCAGGGCTTATAATCAAAATGTAAGAATTAAGTTCAAAAGGGGCAAATGATTTGAATTTTAATATGATAGAAAGTCTAAAGAAAAATCCCCTAATAGCCGCAGCTCAGCATGAAAATTTGCAATTGGCCGTGGATTCCGGGGTTTCGTCAATAATATTGATGAATGGAAACTTGAACGAATTAATGGGACAGGAGTTCCAAAACTGCAACAGGAAAAAGGCCATATTGCTGCATACAGATTTAATAAAGGGCCTATCCAATGATAAAGAAGCTATTAATTTCATTAAAAGCCATATAAACCCAGCAGGAATAGTTTCAACTAAAAGCACTATGCTGAGAGCCGCAAAAAAGAAAGGCTTAGCCGCTATTCAAAGAATATTTCTCATAGATTCAAACTCTTTAAAGAAGTCTATAGAAAGCATACGCGAAAACGACCCGGACGTAGTAGAGGTAATGCCGGCTTTTGTATATCCGGTAATAGACATCATAAAAAAGGAAATAGACAAGCCTGTAGTTCTAGGAGGGCTTATAAGCAAAAAGGAACACATAATCGACGTGTTAAGGGGTGGAGCCGACGGAGTATCCTGCAGCAACAGTGAGCTGTGGAATATAGATATAAAAGGCATAAAATAAGAAAGTCTAATAAAGTATGTTTGCTTCATGTTTTTAAATTCAAGAAGACTAATTCAAGATTAATTTAATAGGATGGATGATTATTGGTGGAGACTAGAGAAAACCGTTAATCCTCTTCTAGGATAAACATGCTTTGTAAAAGAACTTGCTACAGGCATAGTTAAAAGAAGGAGGGTGATCTGCGTTTTTTTTAGTCTCTAATTTTTGTTGTTTAATTTTCACGGAAGGAGTTTTTATATGGGCATCAAAATGATTGTATCTGATTTGGATGGAACGATAGTTAACAGCCATGAAGATCAGTACGAGGTTTCACCAAAACTAATAGAAGAAATCAATGAATTTCAGAAAAACGGCAGGATTTTCACCATAGCCACTGGAAGACCAAATGAAACAACCATAGGTGTAATAAAAAAGCTGGGGATAAAATCTCCGTATATAGTGCACAATGGGGCAGAAATAATAGACAGACATGGAAAGCAAATATATGCTCATACATTTTCATTAAAAAGTTGGGTTGAATTTTTGGAAGGGCTCCAGAAAATAGGCGCTTCGGTTGTATTTTCACATGATGGACAGGTGTTTTGTTTAAAACACACAGAATCAATTAGAGCATATGAAAAAAAGGAATTGATAGAGTGCCAAGTTGCAGATAAGGCATTATTGGATTCGAAGCTTGAAGTAAATAAAATCCTGATAATAGGCGACATAGAAAAATACAAGGAGCGATGGAATCAATTAGATGGAGATTTGAAGAACCAGTTCAGGTATGTGGTATCAGAGGATAATTATATGGAAATAGTAGCAAAGCACGTATCTAAGGGAAACGCCCTTAAAAGGTTAAAGGAATACCTGGGCCTAAGAGACGAGGAGGTTGTAACAATAGGAAATCATCTGAATGACAAGGAACTTTTAGAAGAGGCCCATGTAGGCTGTGCTGTTGCAAACGCTGTGGATGATTTAAAAACCATATCTGAATTTGTAACAGAAGGCAAGTACGAAGAAGGCGTCATTGAAGTAATCAAAAAATTCAAATAAAAAATAAAAACAAATAGAACTATCAGACCAGCTAATAAAAGTCAATAAATCTGATTGATTTTCTTTAGAAATTTTCAATCTTAAAAAAGAGTATGAGAAACCAAGCCATTGAAAAATCCGAACAATGACCTTGGAGAAGCTACATTTTAGCAATTTTTAAGCAACATGTTTTGGTGCAGTTTGAAGCTTGTTGTTTCTCCATGCTTGGTGCTCCTGCGGGCTTCTAAATTCAAACGGTTTTAAGTCACGAAGAACCGCAAAAATGTAGTGGAGCAACTTATGCATAACGGCTATAAGGGCCACCTTTTTCTTCTTGCTGACACATTTTTTCAAATAGTAGTCGCGAAGAATCGGATTTATGGAATCGCCGTTTCTGGTGGTTCTTATTGAGGACAGAGCCATTGTGAAGAGAACTCTTCTGCCAATGCGGGTGCCTCGTTTAGAAATCCTGTTGCGGTCGCCAGTGAACTTGCCCGACTGATTGACTGATGGATCTATGCCAAAGAAAGCTGTAAAGGCCTTTGGAGACTTGAATAGGCTGAAATCGTTGATTTCCGCGATCAGAGTGACCGCACTGATAAAGCCTACGCCAGGCATTTGATCCAAAAGCTCGATGTGCTTTCGAGCGGTGTCAGGAAAGTCGCTTGAGTCGATGATAGTGTGCAACTGTGATTCTATAGCATTAAGACACTTTTTAAAGCTGTCGATTCCATCAAGATGGAATCTTATTTTGGAGTCAAGCAGAGCGAATTCATTTGGCATACTCAAAGAAAGCTGTGCTGTTTCAAGAAGTTGCAGAGCTTTTTTGGCTGACCACTTCTCGCCTTTTCTGCCGCTTTTGGAAATGAGCTCAAGCAACTGCTGAGGGTCTGCATTTAGAACATCCTTAGGCGAAGGATAAGCGCTTAAAACAGCCAACGCGGTCTTTCCAAAAGGATTGGAAAACACATCAAGAAAGCCCGGGAACAGCAAGTAAAGATCCGTGCAGAGCCTGTTTTTCATCTCAGTGAGCATGTCACAGCGGGAGTAATATTCCCTCACCATCATGCGAAGTGCGAGAATTTGAGGCTCGGGCATCATGGAAAACTTTACATCCTGGTATTTTGCAAGCCTTGCGATAGCCTCGGCATCTTTATTATCATTTTTCACTTTTCTAATGTCGAAATTCTTGGTAGAATGGACACATAAAGGGTTTAGGACAAAACCTTTGAGGTCATTCGATCTCAGAAAGAAGAAGAGTGGTAAATGAAAGATACCCGTAGATTCTACGAAGTAGATGGGCTTTCGTTTTAACCGCTCTTCTTCTTTTTTGAGAATCTCGAGCAGCTTGTTAAATCCAGCAGGATTATGGTCAATCCTGAAAGGCTTGCGGATGAGCTCTCCGGAAGGTGCTATCATTGCAACTACAGAAAACTCTGATGAAACATCAATTCCGACAACAAAATCGTTTAAAAATTGGGACAAAGTAACACAACCTTTCTGCTTAGAATGAATCAGAGTATCCACTTTGTTTGAGGACGCCAAACAACCTTGCATTTGAAACGGGTAACACCAGAAGGTGGCCCAACCAGCTAAACATCGAATCGTCCTTGTGGAGTGACACGCTAATTTACGGATAAGACCTCATGATGTGAGGGATCCAGGAGGAACGCACATCTATCTCTCTGACAAGTGAGATTATAGCACGAAGTTTAGTGATTTTCATTCAAGAGTGTCGCTGGTTCATCTGAACAATAAATGTTAAGTTATCAAGGAACATTCGGACGGGTTTTTGAACCCTAACCCTATATTTATCTTACAAGGAGGAAAAAAAACATGACTAAGAAAAAAGCAGAGGCTGTAGAGAACATAGAGGCAATAGAGGCTGAAGCAGTGGTGACTCCAGAGGAGGAGGCAACTATAAGGGAAGCTATAAAGAACAGATACGATATATTTTTGCTTTTCGACGTCGAATACGGAAATCCAAACGGCGACCCGGACGCTGGCAACATGCCAAGGCTCGACCCCGAAACGAACAAAGGGCTTGTCACCGACGGTTGCGTCAAGAGAAAGATAAGAAACTACGTCGAGCTTATAAAGGGCGGAGCGGCAGCCTACGCCGTATATGTGACAGAAGGTGCAGTGCTCAACGAGCAGAACAATATCGCATACGTCAAGACCAAGAAGACTACTTCGGGCAAGAAGCAGAAAGTTGAAATAGACGAGCTCAGCAAGGCGATGTGCGACCACTTCTACGATATAAGGACCTTCGGAGCCATGATGAATACCAATGTGAACTGCGGCCAGGTAAGAGGTCCTGTGCAGATGGGCTTTGCGCAAAGCATAGACCCAATATCCCCAGTGAATGTTGCGATAACCAGAGTTTGCCCCACTAAAAAAGAAGCGGCAGATGAAGGCAAGAAGACAGAGATGGGCAGCAAGTGGGTTGTGCCTTACGGGCTCTACGGCGTGAAGATAAGCGTATCGGCAAGCCTTGCCGACAGGACCGGCTTTAACGAAGAAGATCTTGAGCTACTATTCGACGCGCTAGCTAACATGTTCGAATTCGACAAGTCAGCGGCAAGACCGCAGATGGCAACGAGAAAAGTCATAGCCTTCAAACACAGCAGCAGGCTTGGGAACGCTCCAGCGCACAAACTTTTCGATTTGATAGATGTAAAAAGAAAAGACGGGGTAGAATACCCAAGAAGCTTTAGCGACTACGAGGTGACGATTGATAAAGATGCTAAGCCGAATGGAGTGGAGATAATAGACATGCTAGATTGCGAACCGGAAGCTGACACGGAATAAGCGTAGATTCGCACTTGTTGCGCCGCAATAGCTGTAAGCGCCATAATCGCCTAAACGAAAGCTAAAAACGTATTTAAAAATCGGATTCGCAAAAATCCGTGCGGCAGGCGTTGGAATAGCTTTGCTCCAAATACCTGCCGTCGCACCCCGTGCGGGTGCGTGAATTGAAACACCAACACATACAGTACGCCTAACGGCAAGTATGGAGTCGCACCCCGTGCGGGTGCGTGAATTGAAACAAATGTACAATACGCTATGTCCATCAGTATCATCTGTCGCACCCCGTGCGGGTGCGTGAATTGAAACGCTATGACAATGCCGACAGCGAAAAATTCCAGCGGTCGCACCCCGTGCGGGTGCGTGAATTGAAACACCCGCGAGGAAGTTATTACCATGCTGTATAGGGGTCGCACCCCGTGCGGGTGCGTGAATTGAAACTTTCAAAGCACGCTGGCAAACTATGAGACAGTAGTCGCACCCCGTGCGGGTGCGTGAATTGAAACATTTACGAGCTGGATAACCCGGCAGACGAATGGGACGTCGCACCCCGTGCGGGTGCGTGAATTGAAACTATCTGACTGAGCGGGCAAAAGCGAACGGCATCAAGTCGCACCCCGTGCGGGTGCGTGAATTGAAACCTATGAGTATTCCCAGCGCCGCAACTATGGCTGTGTCGCACCCCGTGCGGGTGCGTGAATTGAAACAAGCCTTTGCAACCACTGTTATCCAAGGTAATCAGTCGCACCCCGTGCGGGTGCGTGAATTGAAACACTAAAGTTTGTAGAGGAATTGCAAAACGGCAACAGTCGCACCCCGTGCGGGTGCGTGAATTGAAACTCAATAGCTACCCCTGATGATATCACAGACTCGAGTCGCACCCCGTGCGGGTGCGTGAATTGAAACCCTGCATTACCGCATCATATTCACGCTGATTATTAGTCGCACCCCGTGCGGGTGCGTGAATTGAAACTATGTGTACGAGCCGAAGAAAAGGACTCGATAAGTGGTCGCACCCCGTGCGGGTGCGTGAATTGAAACAAAATAGCTGACGTGATAACAGGCGGAAGCGACACTAGTCGCACCCCGTGCGGGTGCGTGAATTGAAACTAGCTGCCCCTTTGGGACGTGCAATGGCTCGGGCGTCGCACCCCGTGCGGGTGCGTGAATTGAAACTACGTTTACTATGAGGAAGAGATAAACGGCAAGGTCGCACCCCGTGCGGGTGCGTGAATTGAAACCTAGAGAGCTTGGGCCTTTATTATGCAGGTGTGTCGCACCCCGTGCGGGTGCGTGAATTGAAACAAGACGGTAACGAAGATAGCGCTGCCTGCGGAAAGTCGCACCCCGTGCGGGTGCGTGAATTGAAACACAATCGTATAGACAACCACTCACCACCCTGTTAAGTCGCACCCCGTGCGGGTGCGTGAATTGAAACCCGTAAAAGTGGTTGTGAGTTCTGTGCCGTATCCCAGTCGCACCCCGTGCGGGTGCGTGAATTGAAACATTTTCGCCAGCCTCCTCTAAATACTCTTCGGCGTCGCACCCCGTGCGGGTGCGTGAATTGAAACTTCTGAATGATGCGTAATAATAGTCCCCGGCCATCGAGTCGCACCCCGTGCGGGTGCGTGAATTGAAACTCATTGCAAAGGGCGGAAAGGATATTCTACCAAGTCGCACCCCGTGCGGGTGCGTGAATTGAAACTGTCATATCAATGTGCATATGAACAGGGAGTACGTCGCACCCCGTGCGGGTGCGTGAATTGAAACTTTAATACCAATGAGGCTATTATTCAAAGCAAGAGTCGCACCCCGTGCGGGTGCGTGAATTGAAACATTAACGAACTGTACCAGGTGGTAATAGGCAGGGGTCGCACCCCGTGCGGGTGCGTGAATTGAAACATAACCTCATGATCCATGTAGGCGCACAGGTGGGTCGCACCCCGTGCGGGTGCGTGAATTGAAACCTACTATTTGGAGCGTGTTATTGCAAAGTTCGTCGTCGCACCCCGTGCGGGTGCGTGAATTGAAACATGGGATGCCAATACGGTAGCCAAGAAGAACGACAGTCGCACCCCGTGCGGGTGCGTGAATTGAAACCAGTTACAGTAACCTTTCCAGCAGCAACCTTTAGGTCGCACCCCGTGCGGGTGCGTGAATTGAAACATGGGATGCCAATACGGTAGCCAAGAAGAACGACAGTCGCACCCCGTGCGGGTGCGTGAATTGAAACCAGTTACAGTAACCTTTCCAGCAGCAACCTTTAGGTCGCACCCCGTGCGGGTGCGTGAATTGAAACTCTAAAGCGGCTCCTGCTGACATAACAATAGATGTCGCACCCCGTGCGGGTGCGTGAATTGAAACTCTAGTAAGTTGATATCATTAAGCATGTCTGTAGTCGCACCCCGTGCGGGTGCGTGAATTGAAACCTATTATTTCGTTTGTGTCGTTTTCCAGGCATAAGGTCGCACCCCGTGCGGGTGCGTGAATTGAAACTTTTTTTGTATGAGTATTTTTTCGTGATTTTCAAGTCGCACCCCGTGCGGGTGCGTGAATTGAAACTTCAGGGTTGTTGGCTTTGATGTCACGCTTGAGTCGCACCCCGTGCGGGTGCGTGAATTGAAACTTTGTTATGTCAGTCCATACATAAGTAAGAAAGAGTCGCACCCCGTGCGGGTGCGTGAATTGAAACGTTCCAGATGTAACTTCAGGAGGAGTAGGCAGAAGTCGCACCCCGTGCGGGTGCGTGAATTGAAACCCACTTGTATCCGGCATAATCAAAACCGCATGGAGTCGCACCCCGTGCGGGTGCGTGAATTGAAACTTGATGTTCATACCCTTGCCCATGAGGCCACGGGTCGCACCCCGTGCGGGTGCGTGAATTGAAACAAAATATGGTTGGCTTCGGGGACTATGTATTTGGTCGCACCCCGTGCGGGTGCGTGAATTGAAACGAATATCATTCCGGATACATTAATAATATAAAGAGTCGCACCCCGTGCGGGTGCGTGAATTGAAACGCCGGCGTTGGCCTCATTGTCAAAGCCTCTATGTGGTCGCACCCCGTGCGGGTGCGTGAATTGAAACTTGAGTGCCTTATCCAAGCCGGAACTGTCGCCCGTCGCACCCCGTGCGGGTGCGTGAATTGAAACAAGAACGTAAAAGCGGTAAGGGTAGAAATCCTAAGTCGCACCCCGTGCGGGTGCGTGAATTGAAACGTCAAGTCTGCGTTTAATAAGTGCGGTGTTGAAGTCGCACCCCGTGCGGGTGCGTGAATTGAAACGTCAAGTCTGCGTTTAATAAGTGCGGTGTTGAAGTCGCACCCCGTGCGGGTGCGTGAATTGAAACAACAATCCATCGGTCATAGGTGTAGGCGAGGCGGGGGTCGCACCCCGTGCGGGTGCGTGAATTGAAACTCGCCATACACCCACATACACACTCCCTTTACAGTCGCACCCCGTGCGGGTGCGTGAATTGAAACCCAATAAGCTTGTAAGTCTTTTTATCTCTTTCGTCGCACCCCGTGCGGGTGCGTGAATTGAAACCGCCGCTTGCCGAGATCCCGGCAGGCTCGCTCGACGTCGCACCCCGTGCGGGTGCGTGAATTGAAACAATGATGGCAGCGGAAACTATACGGAACAGAAACGTCGCACCCCGTGCAGGTGCGTGAATTGAAACCCATGCAGAGCGTTCCTGTCTATGACCTCGTAATGTCGCACCCCGTGCGGGTGCGTGAATTGAAACAAGATGGCCACTACCGATGCAATCTCGGTGGCCTGGTCGCACCCCGTGCGGGTGCGTGAATTGAAACTAACATGCCTGTCTCGGCCATTCTTTGGAATGAGTCGCACCCCGTGCGGGTGCGTGAATTGAAACGAGTTTCCTATGTTGTCGTTGGTATAATATCTTTGTCGCACCCCGTGCGGGTGCGTGAATTGAAACAAAACATAGAAAATATATACATGGTTTCCAGCTAGTCGCACCCCGTGCGGGTGCGTGAATTGAAACGTCAACTCGTGGGGCTTTGGCGGTGACGACAGTCCGTCGCACCCCGTGCGGGTGCGTGAATTGAAACTATAATGCTTTGAGTATTGCCCTGATATTGTGTGTCGCACCCCGTGCGGGTGCGTGAATTGAAACCATATCCTCGCCACAACAATCACACTTAATTTGTCGCACCCCGTGCGGGTGCGTGAATTGAAACACCACTCACTCACCAAAGATGGAGAAGTAAAAGACGTCGCACCCCGTGCGGGTGCGTGAATTGAAACCAATACACAATTTATTTCTTGTTGGATTTGTCGTCGCACCCCGTGCGGGTGCGTGAATTGAAACACGATAGAAAGTGCGGACGGCTCAAGGATTTACGTCGCACCCCGTGCGGGTGCGTGAATTGAAACTATACGGCACCGGGCGTTATAAAGACCTACAGAAAGTCGCACCCCGTGCGGGTGCGTGAATTGAAACGTTTGTCGTCAATTCCTGTTGTACCCTGCTGTTGGTCGCACCCCGTGCGGGTGCGTGAATTGAAACAGAATGATGTAGGAAACAAGTATAGTCCAATGGGTCGCACCCCGTGCGGGTGCGTGAATTGAAACCATTGTTCGACTATGTATTCGTTCATTTCTTCCGTCGCACCCCGTGCGGGTGCGTGAATTGAAACATATATGACTCTGCCGTTTTTCGCTATGTCCTTGTCGCACCCCGTGCGGGTGCGTGGATTGAAACTTAAGAAATGGGAAGGGACAGGATCGAAAAAATAATCCCTGAAGATATAAATCATGTAGCTTTAATAGAATCAGTAACTGATGAAGCCTTTTGTTCATCGGTTATTGAAGAGGCTTTTCGACGAGGAAAAGAGCCGGTGAGATGATCATGCGCGGAACACTTGAAGAAAGCGATTATATTGAAGGGTATAGGAAAGATGCTGTCTTTCTAAAGAACAGCTACAGTGATATTGTTCATGAAGCCCCACCTGTCGAGAAGGCAGATCTATTTATTTTGAAGACTTGAAAATACAATTCCACGGGTGTAACATAGTACTCAAGATGTGCAATTATTATATATCATAGGACTATATAATTAGAAAAGGGTGCGGAATAATTTTTGCTTAAGCTGTTCGAAAATAATTTCAGGGGGGAGTCAGATGGATAAAAAGAAAATCGCTATAATTGCTGTTGTATCTTTTGTTGTATTGATTGTCGGGGTATTCGGATTTGGAGTAATACAGCGAATGAAGACCGTAGAACAGGCTAATGCCCTTGTCTCAATGGAGAAATATAAGGATGGAATAGCCATGTACGAGAAGTTGCTTTCTAAAAATTATGACAAGGCCGTAGCAGACAGAAGGGACAGGGCTATAGAATTGATGGAATCGAAGGCAAACTATGAGAAAGCCTTGGAATTCTGCGAAAAGGAAGATTACAAGAAAGCTATTGCATGTTTTTTGAAAGTGTCAAAAAATGATAAAAAAAGATATTCGGAAACATCGGAGCAGATGAACGCCATTGAAGAACAGATAATAGCCCAGATAAAAGACGAGTTCGAATATGGGGATGACGTGTATGCGATGGATATGCTCAACGACTATCTCAAAGCTGTGCCAAATAGCACCGCGGCAAAAAATCTTAAGGACGACTTGAGATTTGCAAAGGAAGAAGAGAAAGCCAAGCAGGAGCAGGAGTTTGCTGAGGCGGAAAGACAGGCTGCCGAGGAAGAAAAAGCATCAGAAGCATCGTATACTGCATATAACGTATCGGGTACATATCAGACTATCATAGCAAAGAATGCAAATTTGAGAGTGGCGCCAAAACTGGATGCTGCTGTCATTACGACTGTCCCACAGGGGTCGGAATGCTATGTATATGAGACTAAGATTGAAACAGCAGAGAGAATATGGTGCCAGGTTGAGTATATGGACGATTACGGTGAATATTATGTGGGTTGGGTGTCTTACAACACCATGAATTATAAATATTAATAATACACAAGTTTGGCAATAGCTAAACCAGTCACCAAGTTCACAAGTTGTTCTAGGATCAGTCTTTCGGGGCTGATTTTTTTGCCAGGAGAATGTCTCGTCGCCCATATTGGGTATCATAATACCATATGATTCTACGTGATTTAGGCTCATGAACATATAGGATTTGGAGGTTTGGAATGTGGATTTATTTTGTAATAGCGATATTCTTTATAATGACGGGCATAGCCATACGCGTTTTCAAATGGTATTTTCTTATCTCGGGCTACAACACCATGTCAAATGAAAAAAAGGACAGGGTGGATATTGAAGGCTTGGCTAGATTCATGGGGACATACCTATATGCCAACGGCATTGCTTTTTTGGCGGCGGGAATTCTCCAGGCTATGGGAATTGAAGCAGGCGTGACGGCGGCGTGGGCGTTTTTTGGCGCTTCAACGATTTATCTTTTGATTAGGGCTCAAAAATTCGATGGCAACATATACGACAAAAACGGCAAGTTGCGCAAGGGCGCCTGGAAGCAGCTGGCTATAGTAGTTGGAATTGTGGCAGCAATTCTTATTGGAGTCGCCGTTTTGATGTTTTACTCTTCTCAGCCTACGAAGGTTTCATGTTTGGAAGAGGGCCTTCAGATACATGGCATGTACGGGGAGACGTATGAGTGGGAGACTATTCAGGAGGCCAGGCTGATGGAGACCCTGCCAAGAATAGAGTGGAGAAGCAACGGATCTCAAATCGGACCTCATCTGAAAGGCAATTTCAGAGCTGCAGAGCTTGGCGCAGTAAAGCTGTTTGTCAACGCAAATAAGCCACCTTTTGTATATCTGCGCACTGATAACAAAATCGTAATATTCAATCTCGCAGATGAGAAGGAGACGGAGTATGTTTATTCGAAAATTCAAAGCAGGATTGAATAAGAATAGTCGCAACTACATTTTGAAATATCGATTTTGTGAATAAGCCCGTAATATATGATTTAAAGAAATGATGGCTACGGCCCAGCTGGAAGGTTCATCAGGCTACAGGTATTTAGAAGCGTATATCTGTGTGCTGTTGATATACAGGGGAATGACATCAGTACTTGGATTTGCTCAAAAGCATATAGAAAATAAACTTGCTAAGTCGGTAGGTGAGATCCTTTGATAGAATTAAAAAGCATACATAAGGGTTTTGGAGTTTTAGATGTAAAAAAAGAAATAAATCGGATATCCTAATATTGGGAATGGCCCACCAATTATATTGAATATATGTAAAATGATTTGTATAATATATTTTACAATGCTATAATGACTGAGCCAAAACTATGTACAGAGAGGAGGCTTATCGTGATGAAAAAACTTGTTTTATTTATGCTTCTGGCAATATTAGCTGTACCTTCTTCATCTCTAGTTATAGACGTTACATCAGCTGGACTTGTTATTGATGTTACATCTGCCGGAATAAGATAGTTACATAGTCACAGTTTAATACAATGCAGTTTATCAAATATATTGGCCAACAAATTTATTAAGGATGAAAATGTAAAAAGCCATGTCATTAACATAAAGACATGGCTTTTTTTGATGGTATTCCACTGTATTGTTACTCTCGCCACTCGTAATAATACTTGAATCCGTAGCCGTTGAGATACACTATGATGGCTCGTTTGTCGCCAGGCTTGCCTTGGCTGGATTTTTGCATCTGCAGGGTTCCATCATAGTTTTGTACATAATTTTGTCCTGCTGAATTTATAAAATCAATAGTACCTGCCGTTTTGCCCCCCGGGTTCAGGGTGTGCGGCCCGAAGTAAATATTGAGGCCATTGATTCCCCAGGTAGATTCCACTACTCGATTGACTGTGATGGTTGGGCGATCATTGCCGCTGAAATATGTAGGAGGATCAACCCATTTCGTGTGAGCGTGGCCCGATGCGGCAATAGTGCCGTTTGACAGTTTTCGTGCCTCAACGTTGATGAAGTCGTTTTTATTACCTTTGCCCTCATGGTAGTCGGTATATGTATCTCCGTTTGCAAACCTTCCGACTTTGCCACCGGTTTCAATTGTGTCAGATGGGCTCTTATAGTACTCCCAGCTAGTGAAGTACCAGCCCGGCGTAGTAGCAGGCGTTTGTGGACTTGTACTTGCACCTGACCTGCTTATCAATATGGTTTTGGTATTTCCGTCCCAGTCGATTCCAAGTCCAAGAAGATACGAAATGGCCCTCACAGGGAGATACGTTGTTCCATTATAGGAAATTGGAAGAACAGGGGTGCCGTCATCGCCGACAGGAACAGCAGCTCTGCCGTTTAGGCTGAATTTCAGGTTGCTGTTGAGAACCGCCCCGGAAATCGGAAACAGCTTGTGGGTTTTTGTGACAGCTGCGGCTGTGGGAGCTGGTTTGTTTGTTGTGCTGGCAATCATAACTGTGTTGGTGCTTCCATTCCAGTCAATCCCAAGACGGAGGAGATAGCCAACGGCGCGCACGGGTAGATATGTTGTGCCGTTGTAGGAGATAGGCAAAACAGGAGAGCCGTCATCGCCCACAGGCACAACAGCTTTGCCGTCCAGCTTGAAGTTGAGCTGGTCATTGAGCACTGTTCCAGAGATTGGAGACAGCGCAGCAGATGCAGACATAACTGTTACCAGAAAAAAGGCGGTAACCAGGGAAAAAATTACGCTGAGCTTTTTCTTCATTGAAAACACTTCCTTTCTTATTTTGATTTGCTATCCTAAATTGGATTGTAAGTTAACTATACTATAGCTTATTCAGGCAAGTCAACGTAAGAGTGGCAGCAAGACTTATCAAAAGTCTCGAAGGCTTTTAATATTTTTAAATGCCCATTATTTTATTTTTTGTAACAACAGTATATTATATAGGGAAATGCTATCCTAGAGCGGCATACAGCATAAGCTTGGCTTGGAGAAGGAGTATGCGATGATTATTATAAATAAAATTGATGTTGTGTTATAATGAAGATTAACTTTAATAGACGTATAGAGTTGTGCTTTGATTGACTCTCTTGATGTCACAAATATCGATTGTTAGAAAAAGCTTCGGAGGTACAAATGGAGAATTTATTAAATGTAACATACTTTAACAATTCAATATTCAATTACATTATGTTCATAGTTTCTTTGGCTGCAGGTATTGCAATTATTAAGTTTGTTGAATATGTTTTGGTAAGGCGTTTCAAAATGTGGAGTGAAAAAAAGCAACTCCCAATAGATGATCAACTGATTTTGTCATCTAGCAAAAAAATCATTCCATTTTTATATTTGGTAGTTTTTTGTTTTAGCATAAGGAACTTAACCCTTATCAGCATACTTGAAAGCGCTATAAAAATGCTTAATGTGGCTGCTTCAATTGCAATCGGAGCAATGATCGTTTCGTCCTTTTCGCTTTATTTCATTGACAAATACATGGAAAACAGAATGCACGTGGCTAATAGCAAAACCATAATGAACTGGATAAACAGAATAATAGAGGTTGTTATCTGGACTATCGCTTTGATTCTATTTTTGGACAACATTGGAATCAAAATAACGTCGCTTATTACTGGCCTTGGAATCGGAGGTGTGGCGATAGCATTTGCGGCACAGTCCATTCTTGTAGATCTTTTTTGCTGCTTTACTATTTTTTTTGACAAGCCCTTTGAAATTGACGATTTCATTGTCGTTGGAGAACAATCGGGAACAGTGGAATATATTGGTATGAAGACCACTCGTTTGCGCTCGCTAAACGGCGAACAGCTTATACTATCTAATCATGATCTGACGAATTCTCGAATTAGCAATTATAAGACAATGGAAGAAAGAAGAGTGCTGTTCAGGATAGGAGTAACTTACGATACACCAGTAGATAAATTAAAAGAAATTCCCAAACTGATTGAAAATATAATAGAAGATGTCCAAGATGTAAAGTTCGGGCGTGCTCACTTTTGCGTATACAGTGCTTATAGCCTTGACTACGAGATAGTTTACTATGTTTTAAATAGCGACTATAACGTGTATATGGATATAAATCAGGAGATTAATTTCCGAATAAAAGATGAATTTGACAGGCAGGGTATTGAATTTGCGTTTCCAACGCAAACACTGCAGCTATATAATCAATCTGGATCTTAGGCCAGATACAAAAGCCCTTGGAATTGATATGCTCCCCTTATGGTAGACAGTTAAAATAATAAAACTGTTTATTATAAGGAGGAGCATATTTTTTGTGGGAAGAAATGGTAAAATTTCGGCAGAAGCCTAAACGTAAAAAATAACCGTATCTAGTAATGTTCATGTATGCATAGGGTATCAATTAACATATATGCAATTCAAATTGTTTGGCTAATCCATGTACGATTAGCTAAACAATTATAAATTATTCTCTTATGGGGATTCGTATTGAGTAATACGTTGAATTGGGGGTGTAGAAATGGGCAAAAAAAGATTTGACTTAAGGATGCTTCCGGGATTGCTGATTACTGTTTTAATCATACTGGCGATTGGATTAAGAGCTATAGTGAATTTCATCACCGATTTTCAGTGGTTTGGCAAGAATGAATTCTTGAGCACATTTCTCACGAGGGTAGTGACCGAATTGGGAATACTCATTCCGCTTTGGATTTTGGCAGGCCTAGGCCTGCATGCTTATATCAAGAAGCTAAAGCAAAAGTACTATGTTCAGGCGCATATCGAATATGACAAACAGGCTGACAGAGGGATAGAACTGGGCGCGGCCATATTTTCAGGTGTTTTTTCAGGTGTCATGGCATGGGTTATAGCAGACTCAATCTGGCTGAAGCTGAGGATGTTTTTAAATGCCACTAGATTTGACGGTGCAGATCCTATATTCGGCAAGAATATAGACTTTTATATGTTTAAACTGCCTCTTTATCAGCAGCTGCTGAGCATAGGCATCTTTGTGACGATACTGGTCATTGGCATAACAGTGGGATTTTTATTTGTCATGCTTACCCTTCGTGCGCCTTCAGAGGGCAGCATATACTATATAAATGAATCTAAAAGGCGAAACAACTTGATATCAATAGCTACTGCGCGGAAAAAGGAACTATTTAACTCGGCTTTGAGAAAAATCGCATTTCTTGGTATGGCAGTTTTCCTGATGGTCAGTGCCAAGTATTTTCTGCAAATCTATGAATTAATGTACTCAACCAGCGGGGTGGCATATGGGGCCAGCTACACGGACATCCATGTAACATTAATAGCCTATAGAGTTGTTGCTGTTATTTCGCTTGTATCAGCATTTACTGTCGCCTATGGACTGTTGAAAGGGCAATTCAAGCTGGCAGCGTCAGGCCCGGTTTTAATGATAGGTGTCAGCATTATTTTCGGCATAGTAGGGTATGTGGTTCAGCAGTTGATTGTTGAACCCGATGAAATAGAAAAGGAAAAGGAGTATCTAGTCTACAACATTGAGCATACTCAGAAGGCGTTTGCCCTGGATGATGTCAAAGTCAGCGAGTTTCCAGTGGAACAGAGCATTGTCAGGCAGGATTTGGCCAACAATTCGGCTACAATAGGGAATATTCGAATCAACGATGCCCGCCCTCTGAAGGAAACCTACAATCAGATTCAGGGCATAAGGCTATACTATTCATTCAATGACATCGACCTTGACAGATACAAAATTAACGGCGAATACAAGCAGGTATTCATATCTCCCAGGGAAATGGACCAGAACAAGCTGCCGGACCAGGCCAAGACATGGATCAATATGCACCTTAAGTATACCCATGGCTACGGCATTGTCATGTCGCCGGTCAACGCCGTTACGGAAGAGGGGCAGCCGCAGCTGATATTCAAGAATGTACCTCCGGTAACGTCTACCGCTCTGGTTATAAAGCGTCCTGAATTGTATTTTGGCGAATTGACAAACGACTACATCATTGTAAATACAGATGAGTCTGAATTCGATTATCCGTCCGGTTCGGATAACGTGACTACAAGATATGAAGGAAAAGCCGGCATAGAGCTGGGGGGCATCAACAAGCTGCTGTACGCCTATCGTGAAAGGAGCATGAAGCTGCTGGTTTCAACCGTGGTCAACAGCGACAGCCGAATAATATTTTATCGAAACATTATGGAAAGAGTGAACAGAATCGCGCCCTTCCTTGAATACGATCAGAATCCGTATCTTGTGCTAAATCAGGCGGACGGAAAACTGTACTGGATTATAGATGCATATACAACCAGCCAATACTATCCATACTCCCAGCCTTTTGAGCTTAACCAAAAGCAAATAAACTACATTAGAAATTCCGTGAAAGTAGTCATAGACGCCTATGAAGGGACTACAAAATTTTATATTTTTGACGAGAATGATCCGGTGGTTCAGACCTACAGCAAGATTTTCACTGATCTTTTCACGTCCAAGAGTAAACTGACGCCCGGGCTGCTAGAGCACATAAGGTATCCGCAAGATTACTTCGACATTCAATCAGAGGTATACAGAAGTTACCACGTAGATAATCCGGTTGTATTCTATAACGGGGAGGATATATGGGATAAAGCCAATGAAAAATATATGGAGAGTGTTCAGAGGATTGAATCAAACTATGTCATGTTCAAACTGGCGGATTCGGAAATTCAGGAATTTGCACTGATGTTGCCGTATACGCCAAGGGAAAAGCCCAACATGACATCACTCCTAGTGGCCCGAAGCGACGGGGAAAACTATGGCAAGCTGTACATGTACAAATTCCCTAAGGACAAGACCATTCAAGGCCCGTTGATGATTGAATCCCGCATCGACCAGGACTCAGTCATTTCTCCGCAGTTTACGCTTTGGGGGCAGAAAGGTTCCACGGTGCTTCGCGGCAATGTGATTGTCGTGCCAATTGAAAAATCGTTGATTTACGTTGAGCCTATATACATCAAGGCAGACAATCCTAACAGCCTTCCTGAAATGAAGCGTGTGATTGTAGCCTATGAGAATAAAATAGTTATGGAAGAGACACTGGACAAGGCGCTATCGCGCATATTCGGCGAAGAGGAAATTACGGAGCCATCCGAAACGATTCCTGTTGAAGAGGGAATGGAACCCGAAGTTAAAAGTTTGCTCGATGAAATCAACAGACTCTTCAAAGAAAATAAAGATAATATGGACGAGATTGAAAGGCTCATAGACCAGCTCAACCAGATGCTGGAGGGCTAATATTGTATTCCGCAAAACTAACCGGGTTCGGGTGCCAGACACGAACAAAGGAATTTATATATATGGGGGTAATAATATGTCTAAGCAAGTAACTATTGAAAAATTGAAGGGCTTCCTGGATGCATTCAACCGTCATGACTTGGATTCCGTCATGAGCTATTTCGCAGATGATTGCGTCTTATATACGCCACGAGGAGCCAGACCACGGGGTGATCGATATGTCGGGAAGGAAGAGGTTAGAGTAGGGCTAGCTAAGCGATTTGAGGGGATACCGGATGTGCATTATGGAGAGGATGAGCACTGGATCTGCGGCGATTTAGGAGTATCCGAGTGGACTCTCACCGGCACAACAAAATTAGGGCAGCAGATCGAGGTACGGGGGGTTGATCTGCTCGAGTTCGCAGAAGGAAAGATCATCCGCAAGGATTCTTTCTGGAAGATACTTGAGTGATTTCAAATTAACCCCCAGCAGTTTAGCTTACAGCTAAGTATTGCTGGGGGTTAAGGTTAATTATAGAATACATACCAATAAAATGATATAAAGGTTTTCTTTGCGCATGCGATTGTTCTAAATAAGAAGCTTAGCTCTTATGGCCATAATGGAATTCAACGAAATCCCTCAAATTCTCCAGAGCATTTGCAAGCAGATTTTCTCGGGTTTTTAAAAACAAGTATTCGTTGTTGATGGGATTGTCGTCGACAACCGCAGGGACGCTCAGCTCAATCTCGAAGGTAACCTCAGTTCCATTTCCTTTTGGAACAAATGTGCTTGTTTGTATTGTATCTACAGTTCCTTTAAAGACCCCTTTTCTTATAGCGATTTCAGGAGTGAAATTATCTTCGATAACTTCAAGCTTTATTGGGAAAATGTGTCCCATCAATGAAAATTTGGACTCGTATACTGTGCCTAAGCCACCGTCCCCTACAAGGTTTTCGGGATCGGCAAGCCCGGCATACCAACAGCCCCAATACTTGACATTCTTAGAGAAGTGATAAGCCTTTTCCATAGGTGCATTAATAAATATGCTTTTCTTAATTACAGGCACTTTATTCACCCCTTTCCTATTGTCACAAATCTGGCTTCTTTGTTAGTATACCCTTGGTTTACATATACAATCATTTTCAAAAAATGCTCTTTAGCTGTCCGTCGTGGCATAGAAGTGCTCGCGCAGGCTAGGGGGTGATCTTTTCTTAATTGACTAAGGCTTCGGAGTACTGAACGACTAAGTGTTGACTCATGCTGTTTGGGTATTTAATATTTGACAACAAAGGAAAAGGAGAGTTGATAATGCCACTGGAAATAATCCGAAACGACATCACCAAGGTCCATGCCGACGCGATTGTAAATGCGGCAAATTCATCATTGCTTGGCGGCGGCGGAGTGGATGGCGCAATACACCGCACGGCGGGACCGGAGCTGCTTGCAGAGTGCCGGACCCTTGGAGGCTGCAAAACTGGAGAGGCTAAAATAACTAAGGCCTACAGGCTTCCAGCCAGGTACGTAATACACACCGTAGGACCGAT
Source organism: Peptoclostridium acidaminophilum DSM 3953 (assembly GCF_000597865.1). Lineage (GTDB taxonomy): Bacteria > Bacillota > Clostridia > Peptostreptococcales > Peptostreptococcaceae > Peptoclostridium_A > Peptoclostridium_A acidaminophilum. Next base: position 31,834 of record NZ_CP007453.1, read on the forward strand.
CTGGCACGGCGGGAATAGCAATGAGGAAAAGCTGCTGGCCGACTGCTACAGGAATTCCCTTGCTTTTGCGAAGGAATATAGCCTCGAGAGCATCGCATTCCCGCTCATATCAGCGGGGGCCTTTGGCTACCCCAAGGACGAGGCGCTTAAGGTGGCGATATCGGTCATTGGAGATTTTCTGATGAATAACGATATGACGGTTTATATTGTAGTCTATGACAAGGCGGCATTCGTGCTGTCAGAGAAGCTGTTTTCGTCCATAAAGCAGTATATAGATGACAGGTATGTAGAGGAGCATCCATCAGGGCGCAACAATAGACTTGACGAGGCAAGCCTGCTTAGAGAGAGCTATCTTGAAGAGGCCCATTTGCCGATGATGGAGGCGCCTGCCCCGGTGAAAAAACGCAAAAGAAGCCTCGACGATGTGGTGGGTCAATTGGACGAAACCTTCTCGCAGATGCTGCTGCGCATGATAGACGAGCGGGGGATGAGCGATTCGCAGGCCTACAAAAGAGCCAACATAGACAGGAAGCTGTTTTCAAAAATCAGGAACGATATATACTACAGCCCGAGCAAGGCCACTGCAGTTGCATTTGCCATAGCCCTCGGGCTGAATCTGGATGAAACCAGGGATCTGCTGCTCAAGGCTGGCTATGCTCTTTCGAGCAGCAGCAAGTTCGACATAATAGTTCAGTATTTCATCGAGGAGGGTAATTACAACATTTTTGAAATAAACGAGGCGCTGTTCGCCTTCGACCAGAAGCTTCTGGGGATGTAGCTTTTTGACTCATTCAAATTTGTCGCCTGGAAAGCGACCTTTATTAACGGAGTAAATGATATCCTAAAATCACAAAGAAGATATTATTAAAGTGATTGGAGGGATATATCATGAAAAAGGATCTTACTGAACTTGTATTCATTCTTGACAGGAGCGGCTCTATGGACGGGATGGAAAGCGACACCATAGGCGGCTACAACGCAATGCTTGAAAAGCAGAGGAAGGAACCCGGAGAGGCCATAATAAGTACGGTACTCTTTGACGACAGGTATGAGCTGCTTCATGACCGCATCAACATTAGAGGCATAGAGCCTATAACTGACAAGGAATATTTTGTTCGTGGAAGCACAGCGCTGCTGGACGCTATAGGAAGAACCATAAACAAGATTGTGAACATACAAAGGCACACTGCAGAGGAAGAACGGGCGGAGCATGTGATGTTCGTTATAGTCACGGACGGCATGGAAAACGCCAGCAGGGAGTACGGCTATGAAAAAGTGCGCCAGATGATAGAGCATGAGAAAAGCAAATACGGCTGGGAGTTTATATTTATTGGCGCAAACATTGATGCCGCTGAAACTGCCGAACGGTTTGGCATAAACAGAGAAATGGCGGCAGACTATAATGCGGACAGCGTAGGAACAAGACTCAACTATGATGTAATCAGCGATGCGGTGAGCAATCTGCGGGCCAACCGCGCCATACCGAAAAACTGGAAAGAGCGTATCGATGAGGACTATAAAAAGCGTGGTGGCAAGAATTAGGCATACTAAAAGCAGTGAAGTAACGAAGAATTTGATATATAATAGAAAAAGAGCCTCGGCTCTTTTTCTTTTTAAAAATTTTGACTGATTAGAGAGGTAGCCATGAAAATAAAAAGATTTGTAGTTGGAATGCTCGAGACCAACGCATACATAGTATACGACGAGATGAGCCACGAGGCACTCGTGATTGACCCAGGCTGTGAGTTGAGGAAGATGACCGATTTTATCGACAGAAATTTTCTGAAGTTAAAAGGTATTGTGCTGACGCACTGCCACTACGACCACATAGGCGCCGTAAGCGGCTTAAAGAAGAAGTACGAGGCGCCTGTATACGCCCACAAGAAGGAGGTTAAGGGACTTGCAGATCCGCAGATAAACCACTCAGCCTACAGCAACGGAAAGCCTGTTTCAATTTCAGTAGACTTGGCGCTGTCTGACGGGGACACGATCGCGGTAGAAGGCTTTGCCTTGCAGGTTATACACACTCCAGGCCATACTCAAGGAGGAATATGCCTCAAGGTCGTTGATCAGGACATTATATTCACAGGCGATACGATATTTAGCGACGATATAGGCAGGATGGACCTCGAGGGGGGAAGCGAGGATTCTATGAAAAAGAGCCTTTTGAACAAGGCGTCCAAGTGGCCCGATTCGACTGTGATAAATCCCGGGCACGGGGACTCTTCGACCATGGGAGACGTAAGGAAGAGGAACGCTGAATACATCTACATGGTAAAATAATCGCAGATGAAGCTATATCAGAAGGAGAGAAAAGATAATGTTCACAGACAGCATAGAAATGTCGGTGCGCTACGCCGAGACTGATGTGATGGGGGTGGCCCACCACTCGGTTTACTACGTGTGGTTCGAGGTTGGAAGGACGGAGCTAATAAAAAAATGCGGCATGAGCTATTCCCAGATGGAGAAAGAGGGCATAATGTTGCCGCTGACTGAGAGCAGCTGCAGCTACATAAGAGGTCTCGTTTACGAGGAGGAATTCACGCTGATAACCAGGCTTGAAGAGCTCACAGGAGCCAAGGCCGTGTTCAGCTACGTCATAATAAAGAAAGAAAGCGGAGACATAGCAGCAAGGGGCAGGACTGTGCATCCCTTCGTCGACAGTAAGTTCAGGGTTGTCAACATAAGGAAGAAGGCGCCTCGCATATGGGAGCTGCTCAGCTCAATTGCAAAGTAAGAAGCGTTACGCCGGCAGGCAAATGCCGGCTCTTACAATGGACATATTGATTCAGAAGGCCTTGTGATTCCAAGGGCCTTCTTTTTTTATAGGACTGCAAGCTTATTTTAACTGATACCGGACAATGTAAAGGTTTTGTAACAAAACAATGGGTAGATAACCCTTGAGAGTAGAAAAATCATAAAAAAACTACAGTCTTCACAAGCTGGAAGGAGCTGGATGTAATTATGAAACCCAGGGTTATTATGCACAACTCGGTGAGCATTGACGGCAGTGTGACGGGATTTGACATAGACATTGCGGCGCACTATGCCGTTGCGGGCTCATTCAGGCCTGACGCCCACCTAATAGGCTGGATAACGGCCAAGACAGGCATTGAAACTTACATGGGCGAAGCAGCAAAGGAGGAGGCAGAAGACCACAAGAAGCCTGCGAAGGCTTTTGAAAAGGGGCTGCCGTACTTTGTCATATCAGACAGCCTGGGCAAGCTGCACGGCCTTTTGCACGTTTTCAGGAAATTCGAGCATTGCCGCGACGTGATAGTTATGATATCAAGGACGACATCCGACAACTACATAGACTACCTTCACAGCAGGAACTACGACTACATCGTTGCAGGCGAAAAGCGGGTCGACTACGCGCAGGCTCTAGAGGAGCTCAACAGGCGCTTTGAGGTTGAAACTGTGCTGACAGACACAGGTCCGACGCTAAACGGAGCGCTGATAGAGCACGGCCTTGTTGACGAGATCAGCCTTGTGATTCAGCCTTATCTTGCAATGAAGGGGAATCCGAGGCTTTTCGAGGAACTGGATCTTAGGAGCAACGCCAAGCTGAGGCTCCAAAAGAGCGAGACTCTGGAGGGCTCTTTAGTACACTTGCACTATAGCATAGAAGTTTAGTTTTGCTGTAATATATAGGATATATCGAAAAATATGCAGCTGTATACATCCTATTGGTTACGAAACAGGAGGTACTGAGTGGAAGGATTCCATGTCAAGAAAAAAGGCGAATACGTGGAGCAGATAAAGCGCGATCTGACTGAGCTTAGCCTGCTTGCCCGGGCGGGCGGGACAGAGGTGATGCATCAGAAGATCGCCCCTGACAGGATAGTGAGCATATCTCCGGGAGAAGAGGGCACGTTTGAGTTTTTCTACATACTCAAGGGGTCACTGCTGTGGGAGAGCGAAGAAGGCGAACGCATCATAAATGAGGGCGACTTCATATACACGTATGGACTCAGGGAGATAGCCCATCTGAAAACGATTACCGAGGTGGAGCACATATGCGTGTGCACGCAGCCGTCATTCAAGCTCGAGGCCAGGAAAATAAGCGAGTTTATGGACATACTAAAGCGCGTCGAGGAGAAGGACGTCTACACCCACAATCACGGCAAGAGGGTCCAGGAGTACTCGGTTGCCATAGCCAAAAAGCTTGGCCTTCCAAAGGACAGGATGGAGGCTTTGCTTGATGCGGCCATTTTCCACGACATCGGCAAGATTTACATACCAGACGAGGTTCTAAACAAGCAGGGAAGGCTTACAGACGAGGAGATGGAGCAGATAAAGCAGCATCCGCTCTACGGAAAGCAGCTTGTGGAGGGGACTTTCCTCGAACACGTAGGAGTATTCATCATTCAGCACCATGAAAGGCTCGACGGCTCGGGGTACCCGTGCGGAGTAAAGGGCGATGACATAATGCTTGAAAGCAGGATAATAGCCGTGGCAGACACTTTTGACGCCATGACTACAGACAGGCCGTACAAGAAGGGGTTTTCGGGTACCCAGGCGATAGCCGAGCTTAAGGCCCTTGTTGGAAAACATTACGATGAGGATGTAGTGAGTGCACTTGAGAAGGTGCTCGAGGAGAATGAAGGCTTGGGCGGGCAATAATAACAAATTACAAGGGGGCTTTTTAATGAAGAGGTTTTTAAATGCTTTGCTTGCATTCGTAATTTTTGTATCCATGTCGACTCCTATGTCGTTTGCTCAGATGTCATCTAGTGATATTATCGACATGGTCTACGACGCCAACGACAGGATAGTTGACTGCGTTGACAGGGCTCAGGATGATGCTGAAGATGCAGACAAAGAAGCCTTAGCAATAATAATTGCAGAGCTTATAGCGGAAACAAACGGTATAGCACAAGAAACAGCTGAAAAGGCTGCAGAGGAAGGATATACGGTTGAGTTTGAATATACTACCTACGTAATAGGCGGTGTCGAAGTAGAAATTGATCCTATGACTGTTCACTAGAACAGCCGGAATACAGGGCTGGGGAATAAGTCAATATAGTTTGAAGTTTCAAGTGCTCTCACTTCATACATAAATCTTCTCAAAACTTGAGTCTGTCAATAATTATGTGTATGATTCCTTAAAAAAGATATATTGTTTTATTGGTTGGTTGCCTGGAAAGCTTTTAAATATGAGCCTTCCAGGCTTTTTATTACTTAAATTAAATATTTTTCCATTTGGTGAAAATAACTAGAGTGCCAACATTTAATGGTCTTTTTTTTTACAAATACGGGTTAATCCTGTCTTCAAAATATATGCTTAACTGGGCCAGAATCAGGTGCCAGTCTCGCAGTTTTGTACACCATTTCTGCGTGATATCAGCCGTTGCAAGGTACAGGCTCTTGAATAGAGAATCATCGCTTGGGAATATACTCTTGCTTTTGGTCACTTTTCTAAGCTGCCTGTTGTAGCTCTCCATGGAGTTTGTCGTGTAGATTATTTTTCTGATTTCATCAGGATACTTGAAATAAGCCGAAAGCTCATCCCAGTTGTTTCTCCATGATTTTAGGCTTATATAGTATTTTTCACCCCATTTTTCTTCGAGCTTTTCAAGCTCTATTAGGGCTGTTTGCTCGTTTATGGCCGAGTACACTTCCTTGAGCTCTTTTGCGAAGGCTTTTCTGTCCTTGTATGATACATAGCTTAGCGAGTTTCTTATCTGATGGACTATGCATCTTTGTATGTCCGTGTTTGGAAAAACCGCTCTTATCGCATCAGAGAAGCCGTTTAGCCCATCTATTGATGCTATAAGGATGTCTTTTACGCCCCTGTTTTTCAAGTCGTTTAGAACCTGCAGCCAGTACTTGGCTGTCTCGTTTTCCCCTATCCAAAGGCCAAGTACATCCTTTTTGCCCTCGATGTTGACTCCTATTACTGCGTATGCGGCCTTGCAGATAACCTTGCCATCCTGCCTGACTTTATAGTGTATCGCGTCCATAAATATAATCGGATAAATCGGCTCTAGCGGCCGATTTTGCCATTCTTGAGCAAGTGGAAGGATCTTATCTGTTATCTTTGATATTAGTGTGGGAGAAGCATCTATCCCGTATATCTTTTCTAGCTGAGCTGCTATGTCTCTTGTTGTCATGCCCTTTGCATACATTCCTATTACTTGGTCTTCTATTCCTGATACGCTTCTTTGATGATTTTTTACAACCACAGGCTCAAAATCACCGTCCCTATCTCTTGGCACCTCGATTTCAAACTCCCCAAGGTCTGATAGTATCTTCTTGCTTCTTTTGCCGTTTCGGCTATTAGTCGTTTCCTTGTTTTTATAGTCATATTTTGAATATCCAAGGTGCTCATCAAGTTCAGCCTCAAGCATCTCCTGGATTGTTTCTGAAAACATGTCCTTAAGAGCCTCATGGATGTCCTTTGCATCCTTGATTCCGTAATGCTTTATCATTTGTCTTATTTGATCTTTACTTAAAATCCCCATATAAAAAGTGCATACCTCCTTGAATGATAGTTTGATTATATCAATTCCAAGGAAGATACACACTTTATTTTACACACTCCAAAACTTAGTCAAAAAGCGAGTCCGCCGGATTATATCCGGCGGACTCGCTTTTTTATTTGGTTTTAATGGGTTATTCAAGCAGCTCCAGCAGGCTTTCGTATGGCACAGGCTTGCTGAAGATGAATCCCTGGTATTCGTCGCAGTTTTTAGATTTGAGGTAGTCCAGCTGTTCGGGCATTTCTATTCCTTCCGCTATTATTTTGAGTCCCAGGCTTTTGGCGAGCACGATTATGAATTCAACAATGCTTTCGTGCTTTGAGTCGTCAAACAGCCTGTCCATGAATATCTTATCGATTTTCAGGAAGTCTATTGGCAGGCTCATAAGGTAGTTGAGCGAGGAATAGCCTGTGCCGAAGTCGTCGAGCAGGAGCTTTATGCCGCGGCTGCGTATGAGCTCCATCGTCTTTATGGAATCCTCAAGGCTGTCTAGAATGGCGTTTTCGGTTATTTCAAGCTCAAGAAGCGATGGCTCCAGGCCTGAGCGTGCAATGGCATCGTCGAGAATCTTAATAAGGTTTGAATCCTCAAACTGCTTTGGCGACAGGTTGACTGAAACTGGCAGAGCATGGCCTATTTTGCATAGATTCTGGGCATGCATGCAGGCTTTTTGAAGCACAACTTCGCCTATGCTTGTTATAAGGCCGGACTCCTCGGCCAGTGGAATGAACATATCCGGACGCACGGGCATGCCATCTGCGTCACGCCATCTTATGAGTGCTTCAAGTCCTACTATTTTGCCTGTGGCAGGTTCTACGCGGGGCTGGTAGTTCACCTCAAATTCGTCAGAGAGCAGAGCCTCGCGCAGCCGCGTCTCCATGAGGAAGCTTTCGGCGGCCTGTCCTGCAAGGCTGTCTTCATAGAATGCGTAGCTGTTTCTCGCGCCCTCTTTTGCATGGTTGAGGGCCAGAGTAGCTTTCTTGATAAGCTCGTCCGGGTTGCCTGAATCCTTTGGGAAGCATGATATGCCCATGCAGCCCGAAACGAATACAGGCGTGCCCTCTACTGACAATGAATTTTTGAAAATGGACAGGGTCTCTTTAGCTAGCAGCTCGGCCTTCTTGCGGCAGGACGCTCCTTCCACTATGAATACGAATTCGTCCCCGCCCCACTTGTAGAGACTGTCGAACCTGTGAGAGAGCAGGCTAAGCCTTTGTGAGATGCTCTTAAGCAGGGCATCGCCGCTCTTGTAGCCGAGCGCATTGTTTATGCCCTTTAGATTGTCTATGTCGAAAAAAGCTATGCTGAATTCTCCGCTATGCTTGCAGAGCATCCTGATATCCGAGTATAATCCTTGCTTGTTCCTGAGCCCTGTCAGCTTGTCGTAATATGCAAGCTTTTTTAAAAGTTCCTTTTTCTGCTTTATCTCCTCGCAGTCATGCTGGAGCTTAATATTGAGTTCCATAACCTCGTTGCAGGAGCTTTCGAGCTTTGTCCTGGTTCTGGATACTTTTTTTCGGAGTATTGCTATAAACAGTCCTGCAAGCAGTGCGACTCCAAGCAGGGAGTATATGACTACTTTTGACCAGTAAGGCAGCTGTTTGCCTTTTTCTGGCATGAACCATGTGTTTGCAGACTTGTAGAAGGCAGAGTAGGGATTGCTTTTCATTTCGTAGAGTGTGCTGTCAAAGTTTTCTATGAAGTCTCTGCCGATGTTTTTTGAAAATCCGAATTTCATCTGCACGGGAGAAAATATTACGGGCGTCTCTCTGAAGCTGGCTATGTTTTTCAACTTGTAGTGGCTTATGGCCAGCTTGTTGAGGACTCCCGCATCCGCGGAGCCGTCTGAGAGCATCTCAAGTATTTCATCATAGGTGTCCACTTGGATTATATGGGCGGAAACGCTGAAGAGCTTAAGCTGCTTTCTGAAATTCTCGCCGTATATGTCATTCTTTACCAAGGCTATCTTTTTGTCTTCAAGGTCGAATATCGTGCCTATATTTCCAAGCGGCCTTGATATTACTATTCCCCAGTTTTCCATGAGGAACTCGTTTGTGAAGTTCATGAAGGCGTCCCGGCTGCTTGTCTGGCTTACATCGACCAGCATGTCCAGCTCGCCGTTTTTCAGTTTTTCCATGTTGCGGGGAAAGCTGTCGTGGACGTACTCGATGTCGAAATTCTGTTGCTGCGCCACTTCCTCGAGCACGTCTATTGCAAAGCCCTGAGGCCTTCCGTCATCGCCCATGAAAGCGAAGGGCTTGTCCTCGTATATGCCTACCCTGAGATTTGAGGCATAGCAGATGTTGCTTGAAAGCATAGAAAAAGCTATTAAAATACATGTGATAAATCGCATATTATTATCCTCGAATCATATTTTGAATTTGTTTATATCAGAATGAAGCTTTTGAGATATGCTGCTCAGCATCTCTGTGTTGTTTTCAATCTCAACGATCGCCGCCGCCTGCTCTTCCATAGAGGCTGACGTCTCTTCTGTCGATGCTGTTGTTTCCTGTATGAGCGACGATATCTGGTCTATGGAAATAACTATGTTTTCCTTGCTCTGGTTAACATCTTTGGTATGCTCCTTGACTTTCTCCACAGACGATGAGACCATGCCAATAAGTTTTGAAGTGTTGTTGAATACGTCCTTTGTCTTGCTCACTGCGTCGCCTTGCTGTCTTACTATGCTTTCGACATCGCCCATGGTGATTACAACAGACTGGGCCTTGCCTTCGATTGTGTTGACCATTTCGTTGATGTCCTTGGCGGCTTTTTCCGTTTCTTCAGATAGCTTTCGTATCTCCTCTGCGACTATTGCAAAGCCTAGCCCCATCTCCCCGGCTCTTGCAGCCTCTATGCTTGCGTTGAGGGCCAGAAGGTTTGTCTGGTTGGCTATCTTGTTGATTAGTATCACGGTCTGCTCGATGTTTCTAAGGTGGTTGTACATGTCGTGGACTTCTGTGTTTACCTCTTTGGAAATCTTTATGTTTTCAGCCATGTTTGAGTCCAGGTTGTCTATGATTTCTATTCCGTTCTGGCTCAGCTCGCTTGTTCTGTGGGAAAGCTCGAGCATGCTTGAAGCCAGGTTGTCTGTTTCAAATATTTTGTCGCCAAGTGCATGCGCCATTCCAGTGATGACCTCGGAATTCTTGGCCTGATCCATAGAAGCGGCTGCAACCTCCTCAACAGCCTGTGCAACGCAGCCGATGGCTTCTGAGGATTCCCTGGTTATGGTTAGCAGAGTCTGGGAAGAGCCACTAATCGTGTCCGCCGAATGCTTTACGCTGGATATGAGGCTTTTGAGTGAAGCCTGCATCTGCATGATTGAATTTGATATCTGGCCTATCTCATCTTTAAAGCACGTGTATTTCTCCGGTATGCATCCTGTCAGATCGCCGTTTGCTATTGTCTTCAGCTGGCTGTTGGCGGCTGAAAGAGGCTTTGTTATTGATGTTGTTATGAAGTATGTAAGCGCAGTGGCGCAAAGCAGTGCAAGCGCTATGGCTGCTATTATGTTTCTCGTTACACTGGCGCTATCCAAGTCGTTTTGCCTGTTTACTGCGTTGGCGGCTTCCACGTTGTAGTCTGCAAGCTTGTCAAGATAGTCCTGATATTCGTCGAGCTGGCCTTTTGTAGACATGAAGAGAGATAGCGCTTCATCTCTATTTCCCGCCTTTGCAAGCTCAAGTATCTTCTTGTGAGTGGGGGAGTAGTCTTCCCTCAGGCTTTTGAAGCGGCCTAGCGTTTGGACTTCGAATTCGTCAAGCCTGCTTTTTTCATACTGCGAAATTTCGCTTGAGAGCTTTTCGCTGTAGGCAGAAATGTTGTCCAGCATTTTGCTCCTTTGGGAATCCGAAAGAGTGTCGAGGTTTGCAAGGAGCAGCAGCATATCTGATTCCACCGACTTTGCACACATCTTGGAGTTTTCCAAGTTGACTATTGGCTTTAGCCTGTCGTTGAACATGCTGCTCATGTCGCTGCATGCCTTTGAGTTGTAGAAATACCCTGTTGCGCCTACGATAAGTATGAACGCTATCATTGCTGCTGAGAAGATGATAAGTTTGTTTTTCATCTTGAAATTGTTTAGCATACAAATCCCCCATTTTAATAATTGATTTTGGAAAATATAGTTTACGGCCGCATTAATAGGTATCAATCCGGCAGGACGAGCGCTTTTAATATACGGCATACAATATACATTGTCCTCGAAAAAGGTTCTTAAAAAAACAAAAAATGACAAGCGAGCCTAAACAAAAGCTGTAATGTCATTTCACTATGATGTCAGATTCTTGAGTTGTATGAATAGAGTATTTCATGCCGGACCGCATTAATATGCAAAGGCATTGAAAACCCATTTGAGCCAATTAATGTGTTTTTTGTAAGACAATAGTACTACAAAACAAATATACCCTAGTTTTGGCCTAAAATCAAGAAGAATTTGGCGAGATCAATAAAAATTTAACAAATAAAAAGTATGTGAATATAGACGCGGTTTATAGGTGGAATGATTACATATTTACTCGAAGTGTATATATATAACAATTATGCCGGTAGAATATTCCGAAAAATCAACTATAGGGAATAAGATAATGCATATTACCTGTAAAACGAAAAGGCTTCAGGGTATATCCAATGGTAACAATGTACAATGCCAAGGTTGGAGTTGGAACCAAAGTGCAGCCGAATATTTCTGCAATTCTTGAAATTGCAATCTAGTATGATTGGAACTGGCAATATTGGCATTAAAAAAGCGAATCCAACGGATTCGCTTTTGAGTAGTTTGCTGTCTTGAAACTGGCATTTGCAATATTGACTCTGCTTAGAATGCAGGTATTATTGAGCCCTCGTATTTTTCCTCTATGAACTGCTTCACTTCAGGAGAGTTGAGAACTTCTATAAGCTTAACGATTTCAGGTCTCTTCTCATCGCCTTTTCTTACTGTAACTATGTTGGCGTAAGGCGAGTCTTCTCCCTCGGCGAAGAGCGCGTCTTTTACAGGGTTGAGTCCGCCTTCAAGAGCGTAGTTTGTGTTTATAACCGCGAAGTCAACGTCATCGAGAACTCTTGGAAGCTGGGCAGCTTCAAGCTCTGTGAATTCAAGGTTCTTTGGATTTTCGACTATGTCCTTTGGTGTCTGGTCAAGCGCGGCGGCATCCTTAAGCTTTATAAGGCCATTAGATTGCAGCAGCAGAAGCGCTCTGCCTTCGTTTGTAGGGTCGTTAGGTACTGCCACCTTGGCTCCGTTTGCTATTTCGTCGGCGCTAGCTATCTTCTTTGAATATACGCCCATAGGCTCAACGTGCACCTTGCCTGCCGAAACTATCTCAAGGTTGTTCTTGGCTGCGAATTCCTCCATGTAAGGCACGTGCTGGAAGAAGTTGGCGTCCAGCGCGCCGTCTGCAAGTGCGAGGTTAGGAGTGTTGTAGTCTGTGAACTCTGTGATTTCAAGCGTTATGCCTTCCTTTTCAAGCTGAGGCTTTATGAATTCAAGAAGCTCGGAGTGCGGCAGCGGTGTTGCGCCCACAACTATTGTCTTTGTTTCAGCTGAATCTGCCAAGGCCGATTTGTCGGCTTCCTGTTTTGGGGAGCATCCTACTAGTAGTGCTCCTGTTAGTAGTAGTGCTGTTGCTAGTTTAAGTACTTTGTTCATCTTTGTTGCCTCCCATTTTGTTTTTTGTTTTTCTATCTTTTATCAAATTTCAAGGCCAGGAGATTTCCACCGGCCTGTATTGCCTGGACTATTACTATGAGTACCAGTATTGTGGCTATTAGCACGTCGGTTTGGAACCTCTGGTAGCCGTATCTTATTGCGAGGTCGCCTATGCCGCCTCCGCCTATTGCTCCGGCCATAGCTGAGTAGCCTAGTATGTTGATTATTGTTATTGTAAGCCCGAGTATCAGTGAAGGCAGCGCCTCAGGCAGCATAACCCTTGTTATTATCTGAAGCCTTGTGGCCCCAAAGGCCATAGAGGCTTCGATTATACCCCAGCTGACCTCCTTGAGTGAGCTCTCAACTACCCTGGCCGCAAAAGGTGCGGCTGCTATCGAAAGCGGTACAATGGCCGCTGTAGAGCCTATGCTTGTGCCCACGATAAATTTTGAGAGCGGGAATATGGCTATTATTAGTATTATGAATGGAAGGGACCTTGTTATGTTCACTATGATCCCCAGCGCTTGATTGAGCTTTGGCATTGGCATTATGTGGCCTTTTTCTGTAATTACGAGCAGCACTCCCAGAAGGAAGCCTCCTATTGCAGAAAACAGTGTTGAAAAGAACACCATGTAGAGCGTCTCGGCAAGCGAGGGCGCCATAAGGCTAAACAGCCTTTCTAATTCTATCATCGCTTATCACCTCCACGTTTACTCCTCTTTGCACCAGATAGTCTATTGCAGATTTCACATCGACTGCATTCCCCTTCAAGGATATCAGCAGGCTGCCTATTGTGTGTCCCTGTATCTTTTCAAGGCTTCCGGTGAGTATGTTGACTGTTACCGCGGCAGTGCGGAGCATGTCGGATATGACTGGTTCAATCGCGCTTGCGACTGTGTACTTCAGCCTTGCAAGCACTTCGCCTTTTGAAAGCTCGCTCAATATCTCATCGATTCCCTCGTCCTCCGAGAGCAGGAACCTTTTGGCTGTCTCGCTCTTTGGCGAGGATATGAGCTCGAATGTCCTGTTTTCCTCTGCTATTGTGCCTTTTTCGAGGACTGCGACTCTGCCGCATATCTTCTTTATAACGTCCATCTCGTGGGTTATTATGACGACTGTTATTCCAAGTTTCTCGTTGATGTCCTTTATCAGCGAGAGTATTGAGTCGGTGGTGCTCGGGTCGAGCGCCGAAGTGGCCTCGTCGCAGAGAAGCATGCTCGGATCGTTGGAGAGCGCCCTGGCTATGCCGACTCTTTGTTTTTCGCCGCCCGATAGCTGCGAAGGGTACGAGCCGGCCTTGTCTGTGAGGTTTACAACCTCCAGCAGGCTCTTGACCTTTCTATCTATGTCGCCCTTGCTCTTGCCGGAGAGCTTCATCGGGAATGCGATGTTGTCGTAAACTGTCGAGTTCATCAGCAGGTTGAAGTGCTGGAATATGATGCCTATCTTTTTTCTCATTTCCCTTATGCCCTTTTCGTTGAGTTTTGTCATGTCGACGCCGTCTATTATGACGCTGCCGCTTGTTGGTCGCTCGAGCATGTTGATGCATCTAAGGAGCGAGGATTTGCCGGCGCCTGAGAGGCCTATTATGCCGTATATCTCGCCGTCTTCAATCTTCAGGCTGATGTCTTTTATGGCGGTGAACTCGCCCTTGTCGCTTTTGTAGACCTTGCTGAGCCTTTTTATTTCTATCAAGTAAGCCACCTCTTTCTAGTATGTAGTATACTGCATAAAAAAAGCCTCCTTCAGATGCGAAGGAGGCAATAAAAAAAACCCTCGAAGAAAGAGGGTTAGAGAATGCTTCACAACTCATCTTTCAGCCAATTCGCAGCTGCAGGATTTAGCACCGCGCACTTCGTGCCGGTTGCCGGGTTTCATAGGGCCAGTCCCTCCACCTCTCTGGATAAGGTATTGCTGTATCAAGTTTTTGTTGTTGCCTAGAAACGAGTATATGGGATTATATTTTTTTTGTCAAGCAAATTTCGAAATTTTTTATGAAAAATTATCACCAACAAGCTCGAGCAGGCTTTCAAATGGAAGCGGCTTGCTGAAGAGGTACCCCTGGTATTCGTCGCAGCATTTTCTCTTTAGATAGTCTAGCTGCTCGGGTTCTTCTATGCCCTCTGCGATTATTTTGAGTCCCAGGCTTTTGGCGAGTACTATTATGAATTCAACTATGTTCTCATGCTTTGTATCCTGGAATAGCTTGTCCATGAAAATCTTGTCGATTTTCAGGAAGTCCAGGGGCAGGCTCATCAGATAGTTGAGCGAGGAGTAGCCCGTGCCGAAGTCGTCAAGCAAAAGCTTTATGCCTCGGCTTCTTATGAGCTCCAGAGTCTTTATTGATTCGGCCAGATTTCCAAGCACTGCATTTTCGGTTATCTCGAGCTCCAGGAGCGAGTGGTCGAGACCGGAGTTGAAAAGAGCGTCATCAAGTATATTTAGTAGCCCCGAGTCTTCGAACTGTTTTGGCGAGAGGTTGACTGAAACGGGCAGGGGATACCCGGCGTCGCACAGCTGCTTGGCATGGGCACAGGCCTTATGCAGCACAACCTCTCCCACTCCTGTTATGAGTCCCGAATCTTCGGCTATCGGTATGAACTCGTCGGGGCGGATGCTTTTGCCGTCACAGTCAAACCATCTTACAAGTGCTTCAAGTCCTACAATACTTCCGGAGGAGGAGTCTACACGCGGCTGGTAGTAGACCTGCAATTCGTCTGAAAGCAGGGCCTCGCGCAGCTTAGTCTCCATCAGGAAATCGCGCGCTGTCTTGTTCGAGAGTTTTTCGTCATAGAACCTGTAGCCGTTTCTGCCGGAGAGCTGCACGTGCTCGAGCGCCATGGCAGCTTTTTTTATTAGCTCGCCCGGATTTTTCGAATCCTCAGGAAAACGTGAAATGCCCATGCTGCCCGACACGAACACGGGACTACCCTTTATCTGCATGGAGCTTTTGAAAAGTGACATGGTCTCTTTTGCAAGCAGCTCCCCCTTCCGGCAGGAGGCAGGCCCCTTAACTATAAGCACAAACTCTGTGCCCTCCCATCTGTATATGCTGTCATACCTGTGAGCCGCGAGGCTAAGCCTTTCTGACACTTTTTTTGCAAGCATGTCTCGGCCTCTGTGGCCGAGTGCGCTGCTTATGCCCTTGAGGTTGTCTATGCTGAAAAAGGCTACGGCGAATTCTTCGCCTGCAGTGCACAGTTTTCCGAGGTCGTAGTCGAGTGATTGCTTGTTTTTGAGCCCTGTAATCTGGTCGTAGTAGGCCAGCTTTTTTATGAGCTCGTTTTTTTGCTTAATCTTGCTGCAGTCCTTCTGCAGTTTCCTGTTTAGCTCTACAACCTCGCTGTATGTGCTCTCGAGCTCGCGTCTGGCCCTTGATGATTTCCTCTTGAATATGAGTGCCATAACGCAGGAGAGGAGTGTGGCTCCAAGCAGCGAGTAGAGGGATATTTTGGACCAGTACGGAAGCTGCTTGCTCTCCTGGGTTGGAAACCATCTGCTGGAGGCTTCGTAGAATTCGGAGAAGGGGTATTTTTTCATGCCAAGAAGCGCAGAATCGAACCGTTCAATGAATTCGCTGTCGACATTTTTTGAAAAGCCATATTTCATCTGCACCGGGCTGAATATTACGGGAGTCTCCTTGAAGCTTACCGGGCGGTCTGCTTTGTGTTGACTTATTGCAAGCTTGTTGAGTACTCCGGCGTCGGCTGAGCCGTTTTCTATCATGCTTATGACCTGCTCGTAGGAATCGGCCTTTACTATATGGGCGGACACCTTGAACATGTCAAGCTGTTCCATGAAATTTTCGCCGTATATGTCGTCCTCGAGCACGGCGACTCTTTTTTCACTCAGGGCGAATATTGTGTTTATGTCATCGAGCGGTTTTGTTATCACTATGCCCCAGTTCTCCATAAGGGATTCTTTTGTGAAGTTCATGAAATTGTCTCGCTCCGGCGTCTGGATCACATCCACGAGTATGTCGATTTCTCCGCTTTTTATTCTGCTTATGCTCTCGGAGAAATTGCTGTGGCTGTATGTAACGTCAAAGCCCTGTTGCCTTGCTATTTCTTCAAGGACGTCTATTGCAAAGCCTTGCGGCTTGCCTTTTTCGCCCTTGAAAACCAAGGGCTTGTCCTCGTAAGTGCCAACTCTAAGCGTTTGGGCAGAGCAGATGTTGCTTGTAAGCAGCGTCAGAATTATTAGAAAAGATGCGATGAATCTCATTTTGCTTCTCCTTTGGCCGGCTTCTGCCGTCTTTACTACATCCTGAATTTGTTCACGTCTTCCTGGAGTAGCTGGGCTATTGACCCCAGTTCACCTGTGTGGTTTTCGACCTCCTCCATTGCGGCGGCCTGTTCCTCCATTGATGCTGAGGTCTCTTGAGTTGCGGCTGTTGTCTCCTGTATTAGTGATGAAATCTGGTCGATGGCAACTATTATTTGTTCCTTGTTTTCATTTACGTCCCTTGTATGTTCCTTTACCTGTTCTACCGAGGCTACGACTGCGGCAATGAGCTCCGCAGTGTCGATGAACACTTCTTTAGTGCTGCTTACGGCATTGCCCTGCTGCACCACTATGCTTTCGACATTCTCCATCGTGCTCACAACGGATTGTGCCTTGTCTTCTATCGTACTTACCATTTCTTTGATATCTTTGGCTGCTCTTTCAGTCTCCTCGGAGAGCTTTCTTATCTCGTCGGCTACTATGGCAAAGCCCATGCCCATCTCTCCGGCTCTTGCTGCCTCGATGCTTGCATTGAGCGAGAGCAGATTTGTCTGATTTGCTATCTTGTCTATCAGAATTACTGTCTGCTCTATGGTCTTGAGGTAGTTGTACATGTCGTTGACTTCAACATTTATTTCCTTGGATACCTTCATGTTTTCGGCCATTTTAGAGTCGAGCATGCCAACTATTTGCATACCCTTTTGGCTGAGTTCGCTAGTCTTTTGGGATAGCTCGATCATATCAGAGGCGAGTATGTCCGCATGGGCTATCTTGTTTCCAAGCTCATGAGCCATGCCTGTTATTATGTCCGAATTTTTAGCTTGTGTCATGGAACCAGATGCAACCTCCTCCATTGCATTGGCTACGCAGTTTATGGCTTCAGAGGATTCGGTGGTTATGGTATGCAGTGTCTGTGAAGATTCTTTAATGGTGTCGGAGGAAGATTTTACACTTGACAAAAGATTTTTTAGGGAGTCCTGCATGTGTTCTATGGATCTTGACATTTCGCCTATCTCATCTTTGAAGGCGGTGTATTTTTCGGGGATTGATGTGCTAAGATCCCCATCTGCTATGGTCTTGAGCTGTAGGTTTGCTACTGTAAGCGGTCTTGTGATTGATATTGTTATGAGGTATGTAAGTGCGGCTGCGCAGACAAGAGCAAGGGCTATGGCGGCCGCCGTGATTTTGGCGGCGTTGGCGCTTTCTATGTCGTTTTGCCTGTCAACGTCGGCTGCGGCTTCGACGTTGTATTTTGTAAGCTCTTCGAGGTAGTCCTGGTACTTGGCTAGTTGCTCCTTCTTAGCTCTGAAAAGATCTGCGGCTCCTGCTTTGTCGCCTGCCTTTGCAAGCTCAAGAACTTTGTTTAGTGATTCCACGTACTCGGATCTTGCTTTCTTGAATTCTGAGAGTGTCTTGGTCTCGAAGTCATCAAGCCTGCTTTTTTCGTATAGGGCCATATCGCTTGAGAGGTTTTCGCTGTACAGCTGTATATTGTCTATACTCTCATCTACTTGCGAAGGAGAGAGAGTGTCGAAGTTATAGAGCAGCGAGAGCATAGACGTCTCTATGGATTTGGCGTGCAGCTTTGAGTTTTCCAGGTGTACTATCGGTGTCAGATTGTCGTTGAACATGCTGCTCATGTCCTTGCTTCCCTGGGCGATGTAAAAATACCCCAGCGCTCCTACGGTGAGTATGAATGCGATCATTGTTGATGCGAAGATAAGAAGTTTGTTTTTCATCTTGATATTGTTTAGCATGGTGTATTCCTCCCTGTTTGTTTAATATTATCGATTGTAATGGGCCGTGAATCTATGTGACTCATGTTAAGCTGTGTTAATTTTTCGAAAGGCCGTGTTAAATTTCCAGAAAAAATTAATGCATTTTTATAAGGCTGCGGAGTATGCAATATGTACAGCAGCCGGAAAGCACGGCCTGCGGACTTGAGATTCCGAGCAAAAAAAATGACAAAAATAGCGTGGAATCAAGCTTTTTGTCGTTAACCAAGATGCATTCGATTGTTTTGGCGTTTTCAATTTCAAGGCTCCGAAGATATGATAATTGTATAAAAATATAATGCGGATGAGCGTGTTGGTATTTATTTAACACATAAATCACATAAATATTGTTTGGAGATTTACATATTTGGGTATGGTAGGCTCAATGACCAATATACCCCATTTATGTGAACAATTCAAGTGTAAAAGCTAAAGATATTCAATTGAAATATTTTATAGGTATCCATTTCCAAACGAAGCTTTGCATAGGCGGCTATTTTCTGGGTAACAATTAACTATATGAATTAAAAGGGGGGTAGTAACAGTCGATAAGAATTTATAAAAATCTATAAAAATATACTGCTTTTTTATATGCATCTCGCTATAATTATAGTTGAGGTGATGTAAGTGAAATACTATGCAATAGGTGAATTTGCTGCATTGATAGGAAAAACACCGCAAACATTGAGGGATTGGCACAAGAAAGGTTCGTTTATGCCCCATCATGTTACAGAAGGTGGAACAAGGTATTATTCTCAAGAACAACTAAATCATTTTCTTGGCATTAAAGGAATAGAAGCTAAGCCTAAGCAAGTAATTGGATATTGCAGGGTCAGTTCGCCCAATCAGAAGGATGACTTGGAGCGACAGATTGAAAATGTCAAATCATATATGATTGCCAAAGGCTATCAATTCACGGTCATTTCAGATGTCGGAAGCGGAATAAACTACAACAGAAAAGGACTAAATCAACTTGTAGACATGATAACCAACTACGAGGTCGAAAAAGTGGTAATCCTATACAAAGACAGGCTGCTAAGATTCGGATTTGAACTCATAGAAAGCTTGTGCGTTAAGTATGGCACTGTTATCGAAATTATCGACAACACCGAAAAGATCGAGGAGCAGGAACTTGTTGAAGATTTAGTTCAGATAATCACAGTCTTTAGTTGTAAGCTTCAAGGCAAAAGGGCTCACAAGGCGAAGAAAATGATTAAGGAGTTGCTTGAAAATGATAATGGGTGTGAAGGTTAGGCTCCATCCAACAAAGGAGCAAGAACAAACATTATGGAAGTCGGTCGGAACAGCAAGGTTTGTCTATAACTGGACACTTGCAAGACAAGAGGAAAACTACGCAAGCGGCGGCAAATTCATATCAGACAATGATTTGCGAAAAGAAATAACCAAGCTAAAGCAAGACGAGCTGCCGTGGCTGAAAGAAGTGTCAAACAATGTAGCCAAGCAAGCCGTCAAAGACGCTTGCGATGCCTACAAGAAATTCTTCAAAGGGCTTTCTGGCAAGCCGAGATTCAAGAGCCGCAAAAAATCCAAACTATCCTTCTATAACGACAATGAAAAACTTAAAATCAAGGAATCTTCGGTTTTGATTGAAAAAGTTGGTTGGGTCAGTATTAGGAAAAATTCAATCCCTATAGGCATAAAATACTCAAATCCGAGGGTGAGCTTCGACGGCAAGTATTGGTTCATATCCGTCGGCATAGAGAAGGAACAGCCTAAAGAAAAGCTTACTGGCGAAAGCATAGGCATAGATGTGGGAATAAAAGACCTAGCCATATGCTCAAATGGAATGAAATTCAAAAACATCAACAAGGCAAAAGCAGTTAAAAAGCTTGAAAAAAGGCTATGCAGGTTACAGCGTAGGGTATCTCGCAAATACCTAAAAAATAAGAAGGGAGTTAAGTTTGTCAAAACTTGTAATATCATAAAAATCGAAAGGGAGATTAGGCTTTTGCATAGGCGGTTAGCCAACATCAGAAGCAACCATAATCACCAAACAACGAATGCGATAGTGAAAACCAAGCCAAGCAGGGTTGTTATGGAGACCCTTAATATCAAGGGAATGATGAAAAACAAGCATCTGTCAAAGGCTATAGCTCAACAGAGCCTGCATGAGTTCAAAAGACAAATTCAGTACAAATGTGCCTTTGGCGGCATTGGGCTTGTAGAAGCCGACAAGTGGTATCCATCATCAAAGACCTGTAGCGAGTGTGGTCATATAAAATCAAAGCTTTCACTATCCGAGAGGACATATAACTGTGAAGGATGCGGCTCTGTAATAGACAGAGACCTCAATGCAAGCATTAACCTTAGCAGATATGAATTAGTAGTCTAATCACCAAACGATACTACTGATATGTACCATTCGTTGTATGGGAATTTAAGCCCTTGGACTGTTACACCAAACCAAAGTAGCATGCTTCACCGCAAAATGGGACAGGATGAATGGGGAATTAAACAAAAATCTTGGATTTTTGAATCTTCTTTAGATTTTTATAGATTTTTGGCAACGGCTGTATCATGGGCGGATACGACATGAGCACAATAATAGACGGGCTTGAGAAGTTCCATATCGAGAAGATACCGTATGCAATATTCGAAGGAAATGTCCTGCATGACATCGAGAATGTGATTCTGGGCTTCAACGTCCAGATGAGGGGATATGGCGTGAAGGGCAAAAGGGACCACATGCTTGCTGTGATAATACAAAGCACTGCCGATTTGGAGATTGGAAAAGCGCAGGTGCGCGAGGGCTTCAAAAGGCTAATTGTGCAGAAGGTGGGCCGCATTCTTTCAGAGTTTGGAATACCGGTTGACGAGAACGGCGTGAGGATCTACTACTACAAGAATACGGGCGATGAGAGCAAGAATGTTTGGGAGCTTGGATTTTCGGGCGAAGAGCTTGTAGTGGCAGACACGCACAACAAGGATTACGTGCGTTTTTTCAATAAGCATGAGTAGCATTTAGCCGGAAGGATAAATGGCATACTGGCATAAGCTACAAAAAATATTGCAATTTGCCGACAATTTAGTTGACAATTGGGCTGTATGCAAATATAATCTTTTATAACAGTTAAACAGAATATGGATTCTTATCAAGAGTGGCGGAGGGACTGGCCCTGTGAAGCCCGGCAACCTGCAGTAATGCAAGGTGCCAAATCCAGCGGTTTTCGGCCGGAAGATGAGATTAAAGCAGACGCTAAAGCTCTTTCGAATGTCGAAAGGGCTTTATTTTTTTACTTTTATTCAAAAAATATAAATATAAAGAGACGAAAGTTACAAGGGGGAAATAGAAATGCTGATAAGCGAAAAAATAAAAACAAATCAACCGACAGTTTCATTCGAGATTTTTCCACCGAAGCCCGGCTACCCGGTGGACACAATATACGACACTATAGACAGCCTGAGTGATCTGAATCCGGATTTCATAAGCGTGACCTACGGGGCGGGGGGGAGCACAAAGGACACTACTGTAGAGATTTCATCGCTGGTCGAGCAAAAGCACAACATACCGGCGCTGGCGCATCTCACATGCCTTACATCCACAAGGGATGAAATAGACGGCATACTAGACAAGCTTGAAGCCAACGGGGTCAGGAACATACTCGCCCTCAGGGGCGATGTGCCTCAAGGAAGTTGTGCAGTCGATTTTTCAGACAGCATGTATTCGCATTCCGGAGATCTTGTGCAGCACATAAAGGAAAGGGGCGGTTTTTGCATAGGGGGCGCCTGCTATCCTGAAAAGCACAAGGAGAGCAAGAATGCATGGGACGACATTGTGCATCTGAGGGAGAAGGTGGACCAGGGTCTTGATTTTCTAATAACTCAGCTCTTCTTCGACAATGAGCTCTTCTACGGTTTTGTTGAAAAAGCCGGGAGCATGGGCGTAGACGTTCCGATTTTGCCGGGAATAATGCCTGTTATGAACTTAAAGCAGGTAAGCAAGATTGTAAGCCTCACAGGCTGCTCTGTACCCAAGAAGTTCCTGAGAATCATTGAAAAATACGAGCATAATCCCGAGGCTCTCAAGGAGGCGGGCATGGCTTACGCCGCATCGCAGATAATAGACCTGCTTGCGTGGGGAGTTCCAGGCGTGCACATATACTCTATGAACAAGGCCGAGGAGACAAGAAGGATTGTAAACAGCATATCCACTATAAGAGGCACTCAGAACAGAGATTGCAGCAAGCTTTAGGAATGGAGAAAGGCGGAAAATTAATGCAAATTGATAGAAACGAGGTCCTAAGATATTTAAGGTGCTATAACGAGGAGCTGCTTGACAGCGCCATATTAAACATGGTGGACGAGTGCATAGCTGAAATAGGGCAGATTGCCAGGGAGTCTTCCACGTACGCAGTGTTTGAAATAAGCGGCAGGGGCGAGGAGCATGTGGAGCTGGGCGGCGCCGGGATTGTGCTGCGGGGCAGGAGCATAGCTGAGCACCTTGCGGACTGCGATACATGCGCCGTTATGGCGGCTACTCTCGGGGGCGAAGTTGACAGAAGGATAAGGACTTATTCCAAGACCGACCTTACAAGGAGCATAGTGCTTGATTCGTGCGCCACAGCCGGAATCGAGTCGGTATGCGACATATGCGAGGAGTCTATAAAGCAGCTGGCCAGTGAGCAGGGCTACGGCACGAATTTCAGGTTCAGTCCGGGTTATGGCGACATGCCCCTGGACGTGCAACCACAAATACTGAGGGCGCTGGATGCATACAGGAGGATTGGGCTCACCGTGACTGAAAGCCTCATACTCGTGCCGAGAAAATCGGTGACGGCCATAGTAGGCTTTACAAAGAACAAAGAGCGTTCAAGGCGTACATGCGCTATATGCAGCATGAACGGCAAATGTGAATACCAAAAGAGGGGGATGACTTGTGGATCTTAGGAAGTTTTTAGAGGATAGAATTCTGATATTTGACGGAGCTATGGGCACAATGCTGCAGAAGAAGGGTATAAAGCCGGGAGAGCTTCCGGAGAGCTACAACATAGAAAAGAGCGAGATAGTCTATGAAATCCACAAGGAGTATATAGACGCAGGAGCCGACGTTGTGACTACTAACACCTTCGGGGCAAACAGACTGAAGCTCTCCGGAAGCGGCTACTCTGTGGAGCAGGTTGTAAAAAGTGCTGTGCAGGTTGCAAGACGCGCAGCCGGCGAGAAGTTTGTAGCGCTCGACATAGGTCCTATAGGCCAGATGATGGAGCCTATAGGGTTGCTCACATTCGAGGAGGCCTACGAAATATTCAAGGAACAGGTAATTGCAGGCAGCGATGGAGCTGACTTCATACTGCTTGAGACGATATCGGACCTTTACGAGGCCAAGGCGGCTGTGCTTGCAGCCAAGGAGAACTCAAGCCTGCCGGTGCTTTGCACTATGACGTTCCAGGAGAACGGAAGATCGCTAAACGGCACGGATCCCCTTACTATGGTAAAGGTGCTTGAAGGCCTTGGCTGCGACGCTGTGGGAGCCAACTGCTCCCTCGGGCCTGAGCAGATGCTGCCTATAATAGAGCAGATAGTATCAGCCGCGAGCATACCTGTTATGGTGCAGCCCAATGCCGGACTTCCGAAGGTAAGAGACGGTGAGACTTACTATGATGTGAGCGCGCAGGATTTCGTATCTCAGGTGAGGAAGATGGCCGACATGGGAGCCCTGGTGCTGGGAGGCTGCTGCGGCACGAGTCCTGAGTTCATAAGCTGCCTGAGGGCGGAGCTGGATGGTGTAAAACCGCTGCCGCTTGCTGAAAAGAGGCTCTCGTGCGCATGCTCATCCTCCAGGACTGTGGAGATAGGCAAGGGAGTTACAATAATAGGGGAGAGGATCAATCCGACAGGCAAGAAGAGGCTCAGGGAGGCCATAAAGGCCGGCGAGCTTGACTATATAATATCGGAGGCTGTAAGGCAAACCGAGACTGGGGCGCAGGTGCTCGACATCAACATGGGCGTGCCGGGCATAGACGAGCCGGATGTCATAAGAAGGGTGGTTAAGGAGGTTCAGTCAGTAGTTGATGTGCCTCTCCAGATAGACAGCTCCAATCCGGAGGCCATAGAGGCCGGCATACGGGTATACAACGGAAGGGCTATAATAAACTCTGTAAATGGCAAGAGGGAGAGCATGGATAAGATATTCCCAATAGCCAAAAAATACGGAGCATCAGTCATAGGGCTTACTCTCGATGAGGACGGCATACCAGCCACTGCCGAGAAGCGTGTCGAAATAGCCGACAAGATAATAAGCACAGCCAAGGAATACGGGCTCTGCGAAAACGACATCATAATAGACTGCCTTGTGCTTACGGCTTCAGCCCAGCAGGCGGACGTAATGGAGACGCTAAAGGCCATACCGCTTATAAAGGAAAAGTTCGGCGTGAAGACTACGCTAGGCGCCAGCAACGTATCGTTTGGCCTTCCAAAGCGCGAGATAATAAACGCGACATACCTGGCAATGGCGCTTTCGTATGGTTTGGACGCCCCTATAACGGATTCCACGCTCGAGAGCAACATGCAGGTTATAAGGTCCTTCAGGGTGCTCACCAACTATGACGAAAGATCAGAGGCATATATAGCGGCCTACGGCGGCGAGCAGGCGGCGCAGGTGGCGGCTCCGCAAGCTGCAGGCGAAAAAAGAAGCATTTCGAGCATCATCATAGCGGGAATGAAGGATGAGGCCTACACTTCGGCCAAGGAGCTGCTTTGCGAAAGAGAGCCCATGGAGATTGTCAACGAGGAGCTCATACCTGCACTCGACATAGTGGGCGAGAAGTTTGACAAGGGCGAAATATTCCTGCCCCAGCTCATAAGGTCGGCCGAGACTGTGAAGATGGCTTTCGAGGCTGTCAAGGAGCAGATAATAAGCAGCGGCAGCGCAAGTGTCTCAAAGGGCAGGGTTATACTTGCAACAGTAAAGGGCGACATACACGACATAGGCAAGAACATAGTCAAGATACTCCTTGAGAATTACGGCTTCGACGTGATAGATCTAGGCAAGGACGTGGATCCCAAGCTTGTGGTCGAGACCGCAAGGAAGGAGGGCGTTGTGCTTGTAGGCCTAAGCGCGCTCATGACGACTACGGTAAATAACATGGAGGAGACTATAGTCGACATCAAAAGCCAGCTTCCGGGCTGCCAGGTTATGGTCGGCGGAGCAGTGCTCAATCAGGAATACGCGTCTGCTATAGGGGCTGATTTCTACGCAAAGGATGCAAAGGGAGCCGTTGAGATAGCAAGAAGCGTTTTCGGTGCAAGTCAGGAATAAATAGAGGCTAACACTCGTGGCTTAAGCCATGGGCAGTTGGCAGCATGCTGTTTAACATGAAAAATGAGTTTTATGATCTAGGCCCCGGAGCATGCTGCAAATTCCGGGGCCTTCTTATGCCTTTCCTGCATGTTTTAGATAAGTCAAAAAGTGGTATATCATAATTAGCAGGACTGACAGGATTGACACCGCAAAATTACAGACTTGGAGAAAGCAGGCTGCAATATTTTAAGTGAACTTGCTCTATATGTTTTGGAGGTGCGAAATTGGAAATTCCGGTGAACAGGTGGCATGAGGCCATTGAATACAGAGGCTCGAGAAGGAGCTTTGAGGACACGGCAATAAGTATGGAGGACGCCAGGGCGCTCGAGGAGCTGTGCGAAAGAATCAGCGGAAATACTGGTGACATCCGTCTTGTGTTTGCACAAAATGGGGTCGACAACGTATTCCGGGGCGCACTTGGAAAAAATATCGCAAGGATAATTAGGCCTTCGGCATACGTAGCCCTCATAGGGGACGCCAAGGCTCCTAACATACAGGAAAAGCTGGGATATGCGGGCGAATGCGTGGTGCTCGAGGCGACATCGCTCGGCGTCGACTCGTGCTGGATAGGCGGATTTTTCAGCCAGGAAGGAATAAGGGAAGAAATGGGAATAGATCAGGATGAGTTCGTACCTGCGGTAATAGCGCTCGGCTACGCCAACGAAAAAAAGAGCATCTCAGAAAAGCTCATAAAGGGGATATCAAAAAGCCATTCACGAAAGGACATAGACAGCATAAGCACCGGTCTCCCAAGGGCTGAGTGGGCTGAGTGGGTCAAAAGCGCCGTTGAGGCTGCAAGGCAATCGCCGTCCGCTGTAAACAGGCAGCCATGGAGGTTTGAAGTGGGCGAGGACTATATAAAGGTGATGCTTGACACACCAGACAACAGCTACAGCATATCAAAAAGGCTGGACTGCGGGATAGCCATGCTCCACATTGAGCTTGGCGCCAGGTACATGGGCGCCGTAGGTAGTTGGAGGTATCTGGAGCAGCCTGAGGTTGCAGTGTACGAGGTGGATGAGATCAGGCTGTAAGCGGCTATGAATATAAGGCTGAAAAGGAGAGGGAAATGGAATGAGAAAAATAAAGCTTGTTATTCTGGGAATCGTGAGCATGGCATTGCTCAGCGGCTGCAACCTGGCGCAGAAGGAGTTCGGTGAGGTGGAGAACACCTTCAAGGGTAGGGAGGCCGTAATACAGACCTACGACGAGGAGAGCAACATAATAGACCAGGTAAGGGGCAAGTCGATAAGCGTGACATCAGAGGACAAGTTTGCAACAAAGGATACGGAGGGCAATATTACACAGGAATCCTCGGTCATAAGCCTGACTGTCGGGGGCAAGTCAATGGTGCATGTCGGCAGCAGCCTTATTGTTTATGAAAAGGGCCTCGTTGACATTTTTAATGAGTACTCGAAGACTGTCGATGTAAAAAATACGGACAGGTCTATTCCGTTTCTCAACAGGATGATAAACGACATGAAGAACATTACAACAGGCAAGAGCAAGATAGTTCTCATAAGGTCACAGTCGGGCAAGCCATTGGCAACATTTGCCGGGGAAAACGTGAGCTATTTCGCCACTGAGATAGACAAGTCAACAGGCATTATAATAGACGGCAAGCACCTCTTTGTATACAGGTGCGACTACACCATATACGACGCTGAGCTGCTGGGGAATTAGACAAATGCATACTAGGGACAAATATTTTCCTATTTGCAAGGGAGACTCAGCGATGGTAATCTAGTGTATATGGCTAAGCGTGCAGAGGACTGTAAAAAATCAAGAAGGCAGTTTTGGCGCGCTGAATTAATATTGCGGAGGTGCGGATATGGTAAGGCATATTGTAATGTGGAAGCTTAAAGACAGCGCGGAGGGCAATGGCAAGGCGAGAAACGCGCAGATAATCAAGGAGAGGCTCGAGGGGCTAAAGGAAAAGATAAGCCAGATAGAGGAGATCGAAGTTGGAATAAATTCGGACGCATCTCCTGCAGGCAACTACGATGTGGTGCTTGTAATGACCTGCAAGGATTTCGCGGCGCTCAAGGAGTATGCTGAGCATCCTGACCATGTTGAGGCCGGAAGCTTTGTAAAGAAGGTTGTAGAGGCGAGAGCTGCCGTAGACTACGAGTATTAATAGAGCCTTCTGAGAAGGTTCAGTCTTGGCAAGTACAGCAGCAACATGATAGGCATATTTATAATATAATGAAGTAAGTCCCTGAGACCTTGGAAGCTGTGCCAAGATTTCAGGGACTTTTTGTCTATGTGAGCAAGGGATTAGTAACCAAGCTCCTTGTCGATTATTATGACGTGCATTCTGTCGTTTGCCGGCTGTTTTTTGATGAGCACGTAATCGTTGCATATCCTGTCGGGGCGATTGCAGTTTGTGCAGTAGCCAAGCTCGGCGCAGGGAGTTTTTCTGCTTAGCCTTCTGGCGTTTGCCGGCGCTGCTGTGCTTCTCAGCCTTTCCATGGCTTGCTGCTCGTCTTTAACTATTTTGTTCACTCCGGCTATCACTATAACCTTGTCGGGGCCGTAAATCATGGCGGCTACTCTGTTTCCGTTGCCGTCGACATTGAAGAGCTCTCCGCTTTCTGTTATGGCGTTGGAGCTTGTAAAGTAGGCGTCTGCCGAAAAGCTTTTTCGATATATGTCCTTTATGTCCTCGGGAGTAAGCCCCTCCGCATATCTGTCAAGGAAGTTATATCTTCCGCTTCGCAGATGGTCGATTATTCCGGCATCAAAGAGTGTCATCGAGCCTCCAACCGAGACTGTGCTGCCATCTTTCACGAGCTCCATGATTTTTTCTATGGCCTGCTCGCAGGTTTGAACGTTATACGCGCTGATGTTGTTCCGGCGAAGGTTGTCTATAGTTCTTTTTACCCTTTCACTTATAACCCATGTCAAATTCTTATCCATAATGCCCTCCTTTTGTTCAAAATTACTGAGTATGTGATATATTTAGATTATACAACAATAGACAGGCTGATGGGAGACTCAAAATAGAGGCTTGTTGCCGGATGCGGCAGCTTCGGCAGAGTCAAAACCGTAAAAAGCCGCGGCAAGGAGAGTACATAATGGACAGACTAAAGAAACAATTGAATTTTATAATGGAGGTAGACAAGCTAAAGGAGATATTCAGGCAGTCTATAGTATCGAGCGGCTCAAGGCGGGAAAATGACGCAGAGCATTCATGGCACATAGCGCTAATGGCAATACTCCTTTCAGAGCATGCCAACGAGCGAGTGGATGTGCTCAGGGTAGTAAAGATGCTGCTCCTGCACGATATAGTCGAGATAGACGCGGGAGATACGTACAACTACGACGAGGAGGCTCTCCTTGACAAGAGGCAGAGGGAGGAGGCGGCCGCAAAGAGGCTTTTTGGCCTGCTTCCAGATGACCAGCGCGACGAGTTCATGGAGCTATGGGAGGAGTTCGAAAGGAGAGCCACTCCGGAGTCCAGGTACGCGGCGGCGCTCGATCGCCTTCAGCCTATGCTGCTCAACTACATGACAAAGGGCAAGTCGTGGATAGACCATGGGATAACATCAGAAATGGTATTCAGAAAGAACAGGCACATAGAGGAGGGCTCAGAGGCCCTTTGGGGTTTCACAGAGGATATGCTGGGCGAGTGCATTGAAAGGGGATATTTGAAAAAATAGGAGGCGATAGTGTGAAGCATATCATAGAGGAGAGGATTGCGGATTTTGTAGGCGGATACGCTATGCGTAAAAGCACGCTGACAAGGTGGCAAAGACCGATTGTTGCGTATGCAGGCGCAGACGATGCACTCTTTGAAAAGCTCAAGGATGCGGTTGGTCCGGACCACATGATGCCCAGGGACTTCATGGAGGATGCCGCCACAGTGATTACTTATTTTCTGCCTTTTGAGGAGAGCGTAGCAAGGAGCAACATAGACGGCAGATTCAGCTCGTGGGAGTGGGGCAAGGCTTATGTTGAGACAAACGAGATGATACTGGAGCTCAATGCCTATATAAAGGAGTTAGTCGAGGAGCTTGGGCACAGGGCGGCGCTGGTGCCGACGGCCCTGAATTTCACAAAGGACCGGCTAATTAGTGATTGGTCCCAAAGGCACGTGGCGTATGTTGCGGGCCTTGGCAAGTTCGGCTTAAACAACATGCTGATAACAGAAAAAGGCTGCTGTGGCAGGATAGGCAGCGTGGTTACCAATATGAGGCTTGAGCCGACTGATCGCAAGGAAGCGGAGGCTTGCCTCTACAAACAGAGCGGAAGCTGCAAGCTGTGCGTAGGCAGATGCATTAACGACGCACTGTTTGAGGACGGCTTCGACAGGGAAAAGTGTTACGAGATGTGTGTGCTGAACATGGACAGACTGAAGGAAGCCGGCCATGCCGACGTGTGCGGCAAGTGCACTGTAGGGCTGCCCTGTTCTTTCAAGGATCCTGTAGGGCAGCCATAATAAAAGAAATAAAAAAGCCTGAAGGTCTGTATCGAAATACCTTCAGGCTTTTGCGTTTTTGTAGTCAAGCTGAGTATTTTGGGGAATTAAAGTTTCGAATAAGTCCTTTGCAATCAATGATATTTTTATAACTATGCTATATTTTTTATATGTAATTGAATATATTGTTTGATAGAATATTCGATTAGCTGCACTGCAACAGTTTTGTACTTTCAGATATGTTGGATTCTGATGTTTCGGTAGCAGTTATGTACTCCACGTCACACTGGTCGCAGTATAGGTTCCATTGGTAGTAATCTTTGATCATTTCTTTGCATTCGCCGCATTCACAGCACTCTACGCCTCCTGCGTATTTGTCTGAAACGCCGCATTTGACGCATGGATTTAGCTTGATATGCTCCTTGCCCCTTATCTCTCCTGGTTGTCCGCATATAGGGCATTCGTTCCAATATTTCATATATATCCCTCCTTAAACCAAGTTGTTTGTTTTTTAACAATACATCCTATATATATATTACCACCATTTTGGATAAATATCACTATTAACTTAATGTTTTTTTTAACAAACTTTATCTAATGTTCGCATAATAAAACAATATGACATACTATATAAGGGCGGGCTCACATGCTCTTATGCTGATCTGGCAGGATATGGGGAATTTAAACAAATAAATAGCCTGGAGGCGGTTTTTGAAATCCGTTTCCAGGCTTTATTGTTTTATGTTTTCATTGATATTAGTCGAATAAGCAGAATGATTCCTCTTTCAAACGGTCCTTTATTTGTAATTGGACTCTTTATGTGAGATGTTTTTTAATGTAGATACTAGCTGCACTGAAGCAGTTCTGATTCAGTTGCGGCTATGTATTCCGTATTGCAATGGTCACAGTGAAGATGCCATTGATGATAGTCCTTGACCATCTGCCTGCAATCGCCGCATTCACAACACTCTACGCCCCCTGCGTATTTGTCTGAAACGCCGCATTTGATGCATGGATTAAGTCTCACATGCTCTTTGTCTCTTATCTCCCCTGGTTGTCCGCATACAGGACATTCTTTCCAGTCTCTCATATTGTTTTCCCCCTCGAATTAAGCCTTTGTATTTATATAATACATCTTAGATATATACTATCATCTTTTGAGAGAAATAGCACTACTATTTTTATGTTTTTTTATATAAAATATCATAAATATTTAAAATGCAAGACAATGTGACATACTATATGGCGGAAACGCTTGCCTATAAAACAGTTGAAAGAGTCTGAAAATTAGAAATGTTTTGACAAAATACATTATTTTTTGTAAAATAGAAATACTTTATCTTTATTCGAATACAAATACAAATATAAATGCTGGGGGGTATTAATATGATAGGAGCCAAAGCAATTATTCGGTGCCTTGAAGAGGAGGGTGTAACCACGGTTTTTGGATATCCGGGTGGAGCGGTGCTTCCGCTTTATGATGAGCTTAGAAAATCGGACATCAACCATGTCCTTATAAGGAACGAGCAGAATGCAGTCCATTTTGCGAGCGGATATGCAAGAGGCAGCAAAAGGGTCGGTGTGTGCATCGCCACATCAGGACCGGGGGCGACTAACCTCATAACAGGCATAGCAACCGCGTACATGGATTCCATACCGGTTGTAATAATAACCGGCCAGGTAAGCAGTGAGCTTATAGGCAGTGACGCTTTTCAGGAGGCTGACATACTTGGGGCTACGCAGCCATTTACAAAGCACAATTATCTTGTAAAGAGCGCAGCGGAAATACCAAAGATAATGAAGGAGGCTTTCTATATAGCCTCGACAGGAAGGCCGGGACCTGTGCTTGTAGACGTGCCAGTCGACATACAGAAGGAAGCGCTCAGGTTCAGCTACCCAAAAGAGGTTTCAATAACGGGCTACAAGCCGACGTATGAAGGTCATAGGGGCCAGATAAAAAGGGCTGTCCAGGCAATCAAAAAGTCGGTCAAGCCGCTGATTTACGCAGGCGGAGGGGTAATTGCCGCGGATGCGATTGAAGAGCTTAGAAATTTTGCGGCATCAAGCAGGATTCCTGTTGTCAATTCACTCATGGGTATAGGAAGCTTTCCGCACGATTCTGAGCTTTATGTGGGCATAGTTGGCAGCCACGGCCACTCATATTCAAACAGGATAATGTCGTGTGCAGACCTTATAATAATAGTAGGAGTAAGGCTATCGGACAGGGCGACAAAAAAGCTCGAGCAGATGAATCCGGATCTTGAGGTAGTCCATATAGACATAGACCCGGCTGAGATAGGCAAGAACATAGCAACTACAATACCTGTGGTAGGCCATGCCAAGAACATTCTTGCAGACCTGAACGAAAATGAAATAGCCCTCGATACTGGAGAGTGGCTTGAGGAGATTAAGGAGATCAAGCTGGAATATCCTGTGCTTTTCAATATGGACAATTCCATGGGTCTTGTTTCCCCAAAGCACGTGTTGGGAATGCTTTCGGAAATACTTGACGATTCCGCAGCTGTAACTGCCGATGTAGGCCAGAATCAGATATGGGCAGCCAGGAACTACCAGATAATGGGTACAAGAGGCTACTATACATCGGGAGGACTTGGCACAATGGGCTACAGTCTTCCGGCGGCCGCAGGCATGAAGATGGCCGATGAAAGCAGGCAGGTCATCAGCATAATGGGCGACGGCAGCATACAAATGTGTCTGGGAGAGCTGGGTACCGTGTCGGAGCACAATGTGGGCATAAAGATAATCCTGTTCAATAACAACAGGCTGGGAATGGTAAGGGAGCTACAGGACAATGCCTACGGCAAGGGAAAGCACAGTGCAGTAGTGTTCGACATATCAACTGATTTCGTGAAGATAGCCGAAGCCTACGGCATAAAAGGCGTAAGGGTAAAGACAAATAATGAGTTCGATGCTGAGATTGAAAAGGCTATGGCTCATGACGGTCCTTACATGATAGAATGCATAGTGCATCCTGATTATGCCACTATTTAGGGGGAGAAGTGATGGACAAATACACTATTTCAGTGCTTGTGGAAAATAATGCAGGAGTTCTAAGCAGGATAGCTGGACTTTTCAGCAGGCGCGGATACAACATAGAAAGCCTTTCGGTAGGAGTGACAGAGGACAGCAAGATTTCGAGAATGACAATATGCGGCTTTGCGGACGAGCAGACTCTCGAGCAGATCAAAAAGCAGCTCAACAAGCTCATAGAAGTAATAAAGGTAGTGCAGCTGGCGTCTGAAAATTCGGTATACAGGGAGCTGGCAATGATAAAGGTCAAAGCCGACGACGCTTCAAGGGCTTCAATAGCGGCAATGGCCAACATATTCAGGGCCAACATAATAGACGTGTCGCCAGAAAGCCTGACGCTCGAGGTTACAGGGGACGAGGGCAAGATAGACGCATTCATTAATTTGATGAAGCCATATGGAATAATCGAGCTTCTCAGGACTGGAACAGCAGCGATTCAAAGAGGTGAGAACGGGATTTAGGATATTTTCCTAAGTCCTTTTTTTATGTCGATTTGGCTGTATACTGGAAAAGAAGGCGGATTATTCTGCAGCAACAATCCTGATCATATGGTTTGCCAGAGTATAAATATATGAATATAAGATTGGGTGAATGACATGAAGGAGAGTAAATACAAGGATAGGTACAAGCGAAGCATAGGGACGCTCAGCAAACAAGAGCACATGCGCCTTGTGGATTCAAGGGTGTGCGTAGTAGGCTGTGGTGGCCTTGGAGGATATGTAATTGAGCTGCTTGGAAGGATGGGCGTGGGAGAGCTTACAGCTATAGATTATGACACCTTCGAGGAGCATAATCTCAACAGGCAGCTGCTCAGCATCGAGAACAACATAGGCATGAGCAAGGCCAGGGCGGCGGTGGAACGTATGAGAGATGTCAATTCAGAGGTCGAGGTGAGGGCTGTGGAAGCAGCGCTTGATGAATGCAACTCGCTGGAAATGGTTAAGGGGCATGACGTTGTGGTCGACGCACTCGACGATATTGGCACCAGAATGCTGCTGCAAAAGTCCTGCGAAAAGGTCGGCGTGCCCCTTGTGCATGGTGCAATAGCAGGCTGGTACGGCCAGGTGTGCACGATATTTCCGGGCGATAGGACGCTTGAACGGATTTATTCTGCGCCAGATGCAGAAGGGATTGAAAAGGAAACCGGCAATCCTTCGTTTTCGCCGGCCCACATAGCGTCGCTTCAGGTAAGCGAGGCTATCAAAGTGCTGACCGGGAAGGGAGAGCTCCTCAGAAACAAGGTGCTTTTCATAGACATGCTCAGCAACGAATACGAGGTAATAGAGTTTTAATTTGAAACTGCACCAAGGGAGGAGTAACGATGGAAAAACAGAGCAATAAAAAAATCAATTTCAAAAGCCTTGCAATGGATGCGCTTGCAGTGGGCTCAGGTACGGCTATAGCCGCATTTTCAACGGCATCGATCCTTAAGCCAAACGGACTTGTAATGGGGGGAGTCACCGGAACATCAATACTTGTAGAAAAAATGACCGGAATCAACTACACATATATTTATTTTGCGCTTTCAATATGCGTGCTTATATCAACTTTCTTCCTGCTGGGAAAGAGGGAGGCACTCAAGATCATAGTGATATCGCTGCTGTTTCCGCCGGTGCTGATTTTCTTCAGCCAGAGACCCTTCAACTTTGTAGAGGGCGATATGATGCTTGCAGCAATCTACTTTGGAATAATAAACGGCGTAGGCTGCGGAATAATACTAAAGCGCGGCTTCTCTTTCGGAGGAACCGACACCATAGCCAAAATACTCCATGCGAAGGTATTCCCGTTCATAAGCTTAAGCCAGATACTGCTTACAATTGACACTGTTGTCATTACGGCATCGGCCTTTGTTTTCGACAGGAACGTAGCACTCTACGCAATACTCACTCAGGTGATATTCATGAAGACGCTGGATACTGTTATGTTCGGTGCAGGCAACAAGCTTGTGAAAATCGAGGTTATAAGCGCCCACTACGATGAGATTTCGAGATATATACTCAAGGAGATCAAAAGAGGCGTGAGCATGTATGACGTTGTGGGGGCTTACACCAACGAGAGCAAGACCAAAGTGGTCACAGTGTGCTCGCCCCGTGATATGATTCTTATAAAGAGGTTCATAGCCCAGCTCGATTCTGACGTTTTTGTAAGCGTAGTGCCAGTGTCGGCTGTATGGGGCAGGGGCAAGGGCTTCGAAGACCTCGCAGATGAGAAGGGAATGTAGTTTTTACACTATCTAAACAAATTTTACGCTATTTGTGTTTAACTTAATACTGCTCCAGATTATACTGTACATTGTATTACGATGTATTATGCGAATGCGAGGAAGGCATTTGAAAGGAGAGCGGTATGGTGCAGGCAATAGCTCAAAATTTAAAGGTGAACATTGGCAGTATCAATTGGAAGGGAATAGCCCTGGATGCGGCGGCAGTTGGAATAGGTTCCGCAATGGTCGCTTTTGCAACCTCGTCAATACTCAAGACTAATGGTCTTGTGATAGGCGGGATTACGGGAGCCTCGATAATAGCGGAGAAGGTTACGGGAATAGACTACACATATATCTATTATGCCCTGTCTGTTTGCGTGCTGCTCTGCGCGCTCTTGTTCATGGGCAGGCGTGAGGCCTTGAAGATAGCGGCGCTTTCGATTTTCTTCCCGGCTGTCCTCATAGTATTCAACAGGAGTCCGTTTAGCTTTGTAGAGGGAGATATGATGCTGGCGTCAATATATTTCGGTCTCATATACGGCGTTGGCAGCGGGATAATACTAAAGCGCGGATTTTCGTTTGGAGGCACAGACACGATAGCCAAGATGCTTCATGTAAGGGTGTTCCCTTTCATAAGCTTAAGCCAGATTCTGCTCGCCATAGACACTGTGGTGATAGCCGCGTCGGTCTTCGTTTTCGACAGGAACATAGCGCTCTACGCCATACTTACTCAGGTTGTGTTCATGAAGACGCTGGATGTGGTGATGTTCGGAATAGGTTCCAAGCTTGTAAAGATGGAGGTCATAAGCGCCCGCTATGAAGAGGTCTCAAGATATGTCATGTCCGAAATAAAAAGGGGCGTGAGTATGTATGAAGTTATAGGCGGCTATGAGCACGAGAGCAGGGTCAAGGTGGTAACCGTGTGTTCTCCCCGCGAGATGATGCTGATTAAAAGGTTCATAGCAAAGCTGGATCCAGACGTGTTTGTCAACGTCACTCCCGTTTCTGCTGTATGGGGAAGAGGCAAGGGCTTTGAAAGCATAGCAGAAGAGAGCGGGATATAGGGCGAAAATTAAGCGGGAGATTTTTGAGAACAACGAAAAAGCCGTCAGTGAGGGAATGTGATATACACCCAAAACTGATGGCTTTTTTTTTATACTGTGCCGATTCCGGCCTCCTCGAAGGTTATCATATCCTTACTTATAGCGGCTGCGGCATCTATTATACCAAACGCAAGAGCAGCGCCTGAGCCTTCCCCAAGTCGCATGTCCATGTGGAGCATAGGCCTAAGGCCAAGCAGCTCTGAAGCAAGCGCTGAGCCCTTTTCAAATGAGGCGTGCGATGGTATAAGGAAATCCCTAACGTTAGGGCAGAGGCTGCACGCTAGCAGGGCAGATACTGTAGATATGTAGCCGTCGACTACGCATGGAATTCTCGAGGCTGCGCAGGAGAGCATTATTCCTGCCATTCCGGCCATGTCCAAGCCGCCGAGCTTTGAAATCAGATCTATTGGATCGTTTTTGACGGCCTGGTTGACAGCTAAGGCCTTTAGAATCACTTCCACCTTGTGGGCTATCTTGTCGCCGGGGAGATTGGCTCCTACTCCTGTTATTTCCGACGGGTGCACGCCGGAAAGCACGCTGAGCACGGCCGTGCTTGTGGTGGTGTTGCCTATGCCCATCTCGCCTGTGGCTATGAGCTTCACGCCTCTTTCTATCTGCTCGTTGGCAACCTCTATGCCAGTCTCTATCGCCTTTATAGCTTCCTCTCTTGTCATTGCAGGACCTTCTGCAATATTGCCGGTGCCGTATCTAACCTTCCTTACCAGGACATTGTCATTTTCGACATTTCCGTCCACACCAATGTCAACAACCACAACGCCTGCTCCGGCTGTCCTGGCTATCGAGGCCATACCGCTCACTCCGTTGGCGATGAAATTTGTCATCATGAGCGTTACAACGGGGGGAGCCGCGGCCACGCCTTCGCAGCATACGCCGTTGTCAGCCGACATTACTATGACAGCTTTTTTGTCTACAACCGGGTGCATGCTTGAGGTTATGCCTGAAAGCTGCACAGCAAGCTCCTCGAGTCTTCCCAGGCTTCCGACA
The DNA here is from genome assembly GCF_000597865.1 of Peptoclostridium acidaminophilum DSM 3953. Classification (GTDB taxonomy): domain Bacteria; phylum Bacillota; class Clostridia; order Peptostreptococcales; family Peptostreptococcaceae; genus Peptoclostridium_A; species Peptoclostridium_A acidaminophilum. The sequence continues at coordinate 69,071 of NZ_CP007453.1, forward strand.
GGCTTTATGAGGTTGTCCATCCTAGTCCTTGCTGCCGCCACGAAAGATTCGTCCAGTCCCTTTATTTTTTCAATAGTGCTATTTAGCAGTTTCATAAAAATCCCTCCATAATTTAGTAGTGTAAAACAAAGTAAATAAACACAAAAAAACCCACACAAAAAAACAGCGTGGATTTTCCATTATCCTCACAAGCCAGTCAGAGCTTACGCTGCTGGCGCAGTCTAGTCTTAGGCAGGTCTCCTGACTAGGCTTCACTGCCTTTAGCCGCCTTCCCCTGAATTTACAAGGTGGCATCTGGCTAAGGCTCGGCTTCACAGTGGCGGGCCCGTTCGGGATTTGCACCCGATTCCCTATTCTCCCATAGTGGGCACCTAAGACGATATGCAGTTAAGTTGATTATATTTTATGACGTAGCAGCTGTCAACAAAAGCATTACGCTGCAGTCTGCGGCTTGGTTCACTTACAAGTCCTGCTCTGGAGGCTATTTTCCTGAGATGGCTTCTGCAGCTCTATGTGCGAGTATGTCTACGAGTTTTTCGTCGAATCCAAGCGGCTGCGCAAAGGCAATGCTCATGTCGGGGTATTTCGCTTTGATGCGTTCTAGGATTTCCGGGATGTCCTCTTTGATGTGTATTCCCGGGAAAAGAAAGTAAGGTAGTGCAACCATGCTCCTTACCCCTTCAGAATACATAATTTCAACAGTTTCCTCGATGTTCGGAGATGATATCTCCATGAAGCATCCCTTGACGCTTTTGTCTGGGAATCTGGCGTCAAGCGAATTTACAATGCTGAAGAATATGTCCTTTGCATCACTTGACCTACTTCCGTGTCCTATTACTAGTATGCCTTCCATATGTTCTCGCTCCTCTTCATAATTGTTTTGTATATCAATAGGGTTGTTGTAAGTGGCATATAACGCTTAAGTGTTACATAAACAGTGTGGCCAAAAGCCCCGCATTGTAAATTATACCAAGCAGCAGCAAAGCCTTTGAGAATTTAAAGTTTTTTGGAGCGTATGGGATAATGCCCTTGTAGCACCTGCTGTCGGTGGCGCATTTGATGTCGCCCCATCTTCTCATTGTGTTCACAAACAGGAGTCCCGCGATTTTGCCCGTAGTCGATATGCTCTTTTTAAAAGAGCCAAAGCCGTTTCTTGATTTGGCGGCGAAGGTCATCACGCGGAGCTCGTCTTCAATAAGTATGAGAAATCTCAGCGTGCTCTTTGCTATGTCGCACAAGTCCTTGAGAGCTCCAAACTTTGAAAGAGAGCAGAGCAAATCGTCCATAGGGGTGTGAAGCGAAAAAAGAAGTATCGAAAGCATGCCTGCAACGCTTTTAGCGACAAGGGCGGCAACATAGAGCGGTCCGTAGTCGGCAAGCAGCGCGAGCGATGTCAGGAGAGTGAATATAAGCATCCCCGATGTGAAAGTAGCAACAATCCTAAGCGGGCTCCTGAAAAAAATGTGCATGGAAAGCGCAGATGCAACGCAGTATGCCGCGGGTGCAGATGCGCCCGAAGAGAATCCAAGTAGCACGACCGGCAAAAGAAAGAGCGCCGCCTTCTGCAGGGGATTAACGCTCGATATGCTACTTTGGGCTGCAAATGCTATTATCAGCCGGAGCATTCCGTTTTTTTCCTATGTAGTAGCCTATGATGATGCCGCCTATCGCCGTTTGAAGCGCAAAGAGCGCGCTTTCAATCTCTCCTGACGGCGGAGCCCAGATGCTCTCGAACCACGGCTCTAAATTCTTGTTGCTGCTCGATAAATATTCCATGGCAATGCCGTCCGCGCCCTCGAGCGGTCCGTTTTCAGCGCCTATAAAAAGGCTTGCCACGACGATGAATAGTGCGAGCAGTGACAGCATGAGGTAATCTCTACGCTTCATATGCATTCCCGCCTTTCAGTGCTTCAAGCTCAGAAACTGAGTATTTTTCGACTATGCCCATCATTATGACGGTGAGTATGCCTTCCACTATTGCCAGGGGTACCTGGGTCAGGGCGAATATTGAGAGAAACTTGACTGCTGCAGCGGCGATCCCTCCTGCTGGCGATGGGAAGGCAAAGGCGAGCTGCAGCGCTGTAACGCAGTATGTAGCCAGGTTGCCAAGGGAGGAGGCCAAAAAAATGCCAATCTTACTTTTTCCGGCAAGCCTGTATATACCGTAGGCCACAAGCGGTCCGACTATCCCCATTGAAAAAGTGTTGGCGCCCAGCGTCGTGAGCCCTCCGTGTGCCAGAAAGAGAGCCTGGAAAAGCAGGACGACTACGCTTATTACGCTCATCACAAACGGTCCGAATATAACGGCTCCAAAGCCGGTTCCGGTAGGATGCGAGCAGCTTCCCGTGACTGAAGGCAGCTTGAGCGCAGAGAGCATGAAGCAGTACGCTGCAGCGACGGCTATGAAGAGCTTCATGTCGCCTCCGAGCCTGGATTTGGCCTTGAGCTGCCGCAGCCCTATCATTACGAAGGGCAACGAAAGCAGAAGGTAAAAGGCGCACCAAACCGGCGGCAGGAAGCCCTCTGCTATGTGCATGGCATACGAAAATCTAGGCGCCATCACAAGCACCATTATGCAATACAAGTACCTTGACAATAAAAACACCTCCTGTAATTTGATTTGCTGTGAGAAGAGGCATAAAAAAACTCCGAAGCATTGTTCGGAGTGTAGTTACAAATAGGGCAAAGGCGCAAGAATAGCGCATTAACGCAATGCGGCAAATAAACAATATTTATCGCATTCGCGCAGCCTAAAGCCTCCCTCCGAAGCACAGCATCAATGCAAGGCAGGTCTCCTGGCTCGCGCGTCATCCTAATCTTCCCTTCCCGGCAAGGCCAGTGGGCTGCAAGATTCGTCTTCGCTTACAGTAGCGGGGGCTGCGTTGGTTTCTCACCAAACTTCCCTATTAAGCCTTTTTAAAGGCACCTTAGCATTATTATAGTTATATTATTGAGTTCCTAATAATTATATTATTAAGCAGCGGAATTTACAACTGAAAAAGGAATTATTCTATGCCTAAAGCTGCTTGACCCAGATGTTCATGTCCTCGTAGCCGCCGCAAATGTGGCAGTTGTTTATGAGGCGGCCATTGTAGCTGTAATTAAGCCTTGCAAGATTGATGTTGATTCCGGGGTTGACGGCCCTTGAGAGGCTGTAGAGCGTCTTGAAGCCTTTGGAAATCAGCTCGTCCTCCAGGCTCATTATAAGAAGCGAAAGTATGCCGTTGCCCCTGTGCTCAGGGAGCGTGGCGCAGTCGGTAATTTCCGCGTTGAGGTTTGGAGCGTCCATGTCGGCTGATGCTATGCCGACTATTTCGCTGTTCTTTTCGGCGATCTTGAATAGCACATTTTCGCTCATGGTCTGCAACAGATAGCCGGCATCGAACACCGGCGAAGGATAGGTCTCGAATATCCTTTTGAAAATTGAGGTCATTTGGAGTATGTCGCTGGGATTTGCCGTCCTTATGCGGTATAAAGCATCGCGCTGTGGCTGACTTTTCCGTTTTTCGTCGCAAAGCGAGATTGTTTTGTCGGCCTCGTCAGACTTTCTGGAAATTGCCCTTTTTTCATCTGTGAAAAAAGACATGCAGTATGAATCTTTGCCGCTGAAAAAACCCTCTATACGGCCTTCTTCTGTGAAGCCGCAGCTTTTGAAATGCGGCAGGCTATCTGCGCAGCTGTTGCATATGACTTTGCCAAGATTCTTGTATCTGGCGAATCCGATGATTTCCACGAGGGCTGCTTTGTCAATGCCGCCGGCATCGAATATTTTGAGGCGTTCATTCGCATAGTCGACATACACCTTGATTCCGCATATGGCTGCATAATAGTTTGTTTTTCCAAGGGTTTGAGTATTAGTCATCATAGCCATACCTCATTTGCATTCTGACGTTACTTCTAGGTATAAGGCATGTGCGCTCATCCTTTAGTATTTTTTCAAGGCCCCTGCTCTCATTTGTCGCGTATTTGCTGCATAGTCCGCAATTTTTGCAGGTGTGAGACTTATCGTGGGGCTCTGTATATGAGCAGATAACTCCCTCGAAATTTCTTAGTATGATTTTTTCGTTTGACTGGGAAATCATATAGGTCGGACCTACAGGAATCTTGCCTCCGCCGCCTGGTGCGTCAACTACAAACGTTGGCACTGCAAATCCCGAAGTGTGGCCCCTGAGGAGCTCTATTATCTCTATGCCTGTCGCAACGCTTGTCCTGAAATGCTCGATGCCTTCGGAAAGGTCGCACTGGTAGAGGTAGTAGGGTCTTATTCTGTTCTTGACCAGGTCCTGCACAAGGCGCTTCATGATATATGGGCAGTCGTTGATATCCTTTAGAAGGACTGACTGGTTTCCAAGAGGGATACCGGCATTGGCCAGCATATGGCATGCGGTCTGGGATTCTGGAGTAAGCTCCTTCGGATGGTTGAAGTGCGTGTTTATCCAAACAGGATGGTATTTTTTCAGCATGTCGCAAAGCTCCTGAGTTATACGCTGAGGCATTACAACTGGAGTTCTTGTTCCGATTCTGATGACTTCAACGTGGGGGATTTCTCTTAGTTTTTTGAGGATGTACTCAAGGTGGCTGTCCGATATGCACAGAGCGTCGCCTCCTGAAAGGAGTACGTCCCTTACGATTTCATTTTCTTTTATATACTCAATGGCTTTGTTTATATTCTCTATTGGAAGCTCGCTGTCGCATTGGCCTGCAAATCTTCTTCGTGTGCAGTGCCTGCAGTACATTGAGCACTGATCTGTAATAAGCATAAGGACCCTGTCTGGGTATCTGTGAGTCAGACCCGGAACCGGTGAATCGGCAGATTCGTGCAGAGGGTCGGAGCTGTCACATGATGATATGTTCATCTCGTGAGCTGTAGGTATGGCCTGGCGCCTTATAGGGCAGTCGGAATCCTGCGGATCCATGTTCATTGCGTAGTAAGGCGTTATAGCCATTCTGAGCTTTTCAAGGCTGCCGGCTATGCCTTTTTTTTCCTGTTCCGTCAGGCTCACTACCTGCTCGAGCTCCTCGATTGTAGTAATCCTGTTGGCAAATTGCCATTTCCAGTCGTTCCACTGCTCCTTGCTTGCGTTTTTCCATAGACTTATGTCCTTGTAATCTCTTTTCAAATTAATCATCTCCTCATTATTGTCTGTTTTACATCAGCTCTCCTTTGAAAGTGTATTTTGTTTTGACGCTTTTAACAAAAAAGGCCGCAGAAAAGACTGCGGCCATGCAAAAATTGCACATCACTTTCTCTTCCTAATGCTTGCGAAATTAGCTGACGGATTCGGATTGAAAGAGCTAACCCTACCGAAGACTACCTCCGGATTCACCCCAATTTATTGGTTCTCCCGCTCCCTGTTCAGGGATTCAGCATATAATGCTAATCAAGTTGTAATAATTCATAACCCACTTTATGGTATTAATGATATCAGAAAAATAATATTATGTAAACATTTTGCAGGGAATTAGAATCATAGGTGCTCTTACAAAGCCCAATATTTCAACGATGTTTCGGAATGAAGTTTTTTTAGATTAAAAAAACGCGGCAAAGTAACATTGGTTACCACTACAAAGATTGATTGCCCATATAATAAAGTCATAAGGAACACAAAATAAAAAAACGGAGGTAATTCAAAATGAAAATAACTAAGGATATGACAATAGGTGAGCTTGTAAGAGATTTTCCAGAGGCTATAAAGGTGCTTTTCGATTTTGGAATGGGATGCGTAGGATGCCCTTCGGCACAGGTTGAGACTATTGAAGAGGCTTGCGGCGTGCACGGACTCAATATGGATGAGCTGCTTTCAGCACTTAACGCTAGCGTAGAGTAGGAGGAGATAGAATGAGCGCATTTCTAGGGAAGATACACTACTGGCTTTTCAACAAGATACAGCTGCACGAGGAGCTTGCAGGGGAGTTGCTTAAGGCTGCAGCTGATAAGGGTTTTGATGCGGGCGGGCTTAGGCTACAAGGCTATGAAAGATACGGGAATCCGGTGCAGGGAGCACTCGAGGATGCAATAAACCACGCCAATATACACGGCTGGCTCCAGGAGAGGATTCACAGCGTAGAGGGCAGAATAGCCTTTACTGTGACAGAGCTCCTAAAAAGGGGCGCTTTGAATATGGAAGACATGGCGCAGATTTTCAGCAATAGCGGAAGTGATTCGGCAAAGGATCTTGACATAAGTGGCGCTTCGCCTCAGGATATGCACAGAACTGTATTCGACTTCATGCTCGAGGGCATGCCGTGCGATAGGGTGAGCGAGACTCTAAGCAGCACCGAAGACGAGTTTTTATGGAGAGCCTCAAGATGTCTCCACAGCGACTTTTGGGAGCAAGCCGGCGGAGATGTTGCCAACTACCATATCCTGCGGGATGCATGGATAAAGGGCTTTGTAGAGGAGAGCGGCAGCGGCCTTGCCTACTCGAGGACAGGAGATGGCATAAGCGCCATCATAAGGGGGTAAGCAAATGGACGGGATAAAGCTTATGGTAGATGAGCATGTGTACATCAAGAGGATGCTGCTTGTGCTCAGAAAGGCGAGCTACGCGGTTATGCAGGGTGCTCAGATTGACTACGATGATTTTGGCAAAATGATAGATTTTGTAAGAGGCTACGCCGACAGGCACCACCACGGCAAAGAGGAGAAGCTGCTTTTCAACCGCATGGTGGACGAGATAGGCGGCGCGGCTGAAAAGCTGGTCAAGTCGGGAATGCTTGTCGAGCACGACCTGGGAAGGCTGCATATGAATGAGCTCGAGGCTGCGCTCGAGAGGGTGAAGGCTGGAGACGATGAGTCAAAGCTGGATGTAATAGCAAACGCAGTTTCGTACACTCATCTGCTTCACAGGCACATAGACAAGGAGGACGCCGTAGTATATCCATTTGCCCAGAGGCAGCTTTCGTCAGACACTCTTGAAACTATTAACAGCGAGTGCGAGAGCTTCGAGAAGCAGATGGAGTCCGAGGGAGTTCAAGGCAGGTACATCGCTTTGCTCAAGGAAATGGAAGGCAAATACCTGTAAATTCCTATGAAAATATAGAGGGAAAAGTAGTGAAGCACAAAAACCTGGCTGAAATGCCAGGTTTTTGTGCTTCTATGCTTTATGGATTAAGTCGAGATTTAAGGTTTTATTTATTGTCCGCATTCATCGCCATGATCATGATTGTGGTTGCATACAGATCCTGTTGATTTAAGAGCTCCGCTTAGATACTGCTCAGCAGCCGATTGGACAGGTCCGCTGGCTCCTACTATCACTTCTATGCCCTTTTCATTGAATATATCTACAGCACCGCCGCCCATGCCGCCTGATATGATTACGTTAACGCCCATATCATTAAGGAAGTTTGGAAGGAATCCAGGCTTGTGGCCAGGGTTTGCAACTGATTCGCTGCTTACTATCTTGTCGCCTACTGCCTCGAAAATATGGAAGCTCTCACAGTGTCCGAAATGACCAGTAACTACTCCTTTTTCACCTGCTACAGCAATTTTCACTTTGTTTCCTCCTTCGGATTTAATATCATTATCATTCTCCGCTATATCTTTTTCCAGAATCTCGGCAACGCTATCAAACCAGTCGCCGCTGAAAAGCTCTATAAGGCCTCCGTCGCATGCAGCCGCAAGTCTTGGATCTATAGGAAGCTTCGCGAGTATGTCCAAGTTGTATTCAGCAGCAATGTTTTCAATGTTGCTGTCCCCAAATATCTTGTATTCCTTGTCGCAGTCAGGGCACTTGAAGGATGACATGTTTTCAACGATTCCTACTATTGGAACGTTCATCATCTGCGCCATTTTGACTGCTTTTGCTACTATCATGGAAACAAGCTCCTGAGGAGATGTGACAATTATAATTCCATCAACCTTTACAGACTGAAATACTGTAAGAGGAACATCGCCTGTGCCCGGAGGCATGTCTATGAACATGAAGTCCACGTTGTTCCATATGACGTCTGTCCAGAACTGTTTTACAGTATTGGCTATTATAGGTCCTCTCCATACAACTGGATCAGTGTCATTCTCGAGAAGAAGATTTACCGACATTATATCTATTCCCGTAGCGCTTTTTATAGGGAACAGGCCAAGCTCGTTTGCCATGGCTTTTTTCTTTATTCCGAAAGCCTTAGGTATGGAAGGTCCTGTTATGTCTGCATCGAGTATGGCGCTGCTGTGGCCTCTTCTTTGCATTGTAACAGCGAGCAGTGATGTGACAAGCGATTTGCCCACGCCGCCCTTTCCACTGACTATCCCTATTACTTTCTTGATGCTGCTGAGCTCATGAGGCTGCTCGGTGAAATCAGTCTGTTTCTCTGTTCTGTCAGCGCAGTCCTGGCTGCAGCTGCTGCAGCTTTGGTTACAAGTTTCGCTCATGTGGATTCTCCTTTATAATGTTTTGATTTGTTAATTTGTTATGGGGAACATTATCTCGAACGTCCGCTCGAATACTTCTCTTGCGGCCCTGCCCGAAGCGCAGTCTACATCAGCTATGCTGAGCCCTTTGTTGACTGCCTTTACGGCTTCGGAGTCGAATGGTATCTTGCCTGCAAAAGGAAGGTTGTTACTTTTGCAAAAAGCTTCGATTTTTTCGGAATTTACAATGTTTGTGTCATACTTGTTTATGCATACGATGGCGCGAGTCTGGAATTTTGCGGCAGTGCTTATTATGCGCTCCATGTCGCTTATTCCTGATACTGAAGGCTCCGCTACTATAAGGACCATGTCTACACCGCTTATGGAGGCGATTACTGGGCATCCTATTCCTGGAGAGCCGTCTATTATGGCAAAGTCGGCGTCACCTGCCGCCTCCTTCATTTGTTTCTTGACCTCCGATACGAGCATTCCTGAGGTGCCACTGCCCATTTTCAGCTCAGCTGTTGAAAACACGCTGTCGTTCTTATACAGCATCAGCTCGCCTGCAATTGCGGGATTCAGGGATATGGCTCCAGCCGGGCATACGGCTTCGCAGACGCCGCAGCCTTCGCAGGCATAGTAGTCAATCGTGTAGCCGTCATCTTCTATGATAGAATCAAAGCGGCAGTGCTGCATGCAAAGGCCGCAATTCACGCATAAATCAGGGTTGATTTCAGCCTTGGGAAGGCCGTAATAGTCAGAGCGTATGGGCTCGACTGACTGGTTCATAACCAGGTGCAGATTCGGCGCATCGACATCGCAGTCTGCGAATACTTTGGCTTGCGCAAACTTGATGAAGGCGCTTGCCATGGTAGTCTTGCCGGTGCCGCCTTTGCCGCTAAGAATTAACAGCTGTTTCATGCTGCACCTCCTTGGTTACTGTCTCAAGCAGTGAGGTGAATATTGCGCGATATTTATCGCTTTCCCTCGCTACAATGAGAGCGTTTGAATTGAGCGTTCCAAGCTCGTTGTCGAATGGAATCCTTCCGAGTATCTTTATTCTGTTTTCTATGCAGAATTTCTCCGAAGGGTTATCACCTTCGAGGCACTTGTTGAGCACTACGCCGTGAGGCTTGCCAAAGAGCTTTACAAGGTTGTAGACCATGTTCAGGTTGTGAACTCCAAAGAGAGTGGGCTCAGCAACAAGCACGCAATAGTCGGCATCCTTTATGCTCTCCATAACTATGCAGGCGCTCCCGGGAGGACAGTCGATAAAGACTGATTCATTGCTGCTAGGAATGTATTCTAAAAGATTTTTGATTATGGGGACTCCCGACGCTTCGCCAGTGTTCATTATCCCTGTAACCACAGTTACATCCTCTGAAACGCCCTTTTGAATCTCTCCGACGTTTTTATCAATCTCAGAGATGGCTTTTTGGGGGCAAAGCAGCGAACAGCCTCCGCATGAATGGCACATGACATCAAATAAAAGAACTTTGCTGCCTACGTAGGCCAAGGCGTTGAATTTGCAAAAATCCACGCATTTGCGGCAGCCGTTGCATAGGGCATCATCGATTAGCGGAATTTTTACTGATATTTTTTCTGACTCTATTTGCTCCGGCTTGAAAAAAAGATGACCGTTGGGTTCTTCAACATCACAGTCTATATATGTCGATTTTCCTGCGGCCGCGGCCAGGTTCACGGAGACTAGCGTTTTGCCTGTGCCGCCTTTACCGCTAAGCACAGCTATATTCATGCTATTTGCCTCCTTGATGACCGTGGAATCCCGGATGTATATCTACAAGCTCTGATAGTTTTCCTTCAACAAGTGCATTTATGTTGTCCATTATAGAGCCGTCTATTGTCTTGTATATTTTGATGTTTGCAGCTTTGATTGCAACTGCGGCATTTTCTCCACATCTTGGAGTTAGCAGGGCGTCTGCCTTGCTGTCGATTATTGTTTGAGCGGCTTTAACGCCGGCTCCGCCCTGGCTGGCTGCAGCGCTGTTGTCGATAAATTTGCTTTCATTTGTTTCTGTGTCATAGATCAGGAAATAAGGCGCACGGCCAAATGACGGGCATACACCTAAGTCTAGTGATTTTTCGTCTGCTGGAACTGCAATTTTCATTTGGAATCCTCCTTAATGTTATCCGTTGGGTTGTCATTTTTTTGACGCAAGATCTGCCTGCGGCATCCTATACACACGTATGGCTGTTCGCTCTTTTCGCAAAGCTTGTAATCTCCGCCTTCGATTTTAATAATGCTTCCGTTGACAAGAGCATCTGAAAGCTTTTTGCGGGCGTCATTGTATATCTTTTGAACTGTGGTGCGAGCAACATTCATCTGCTCGGCGCACTCCTCCTGCATCAAACCCTCCAAATCAATAAGACGGATGGTCTCATATTCCTCGACCGTCATTATTATGATTTCAAGGTCCGAATCCGGAGAGTTGAGCGGCCCGAACATAGTGCTTTCAGGCAAACAGCAAACCTTTCTCCATTTTCTGGGTCGAGCCATTATAAATTCACCTCGCATAGGTGGAATGTCATACTGAGCAAACGCTTGGTTATTGACATATGCCACTTATTACTTTTATTTTACTCCATATATGGCATATGTCAATAATTATTATAACAATTTATTTATTATAAGCAATTATTTAACAATAAGGGAGGCGGGGAAATGGCTGAGGGCAATAAAAAACCTGACTGGAGTCAGGTTTTTGGTGTAATCGATTATCCATTACCACAGAGATAGCATGTGCTGCGATGCGAGTGATGAAAGCGCAACTGCAAGAGAGCATGCAAGTCCGAGCAGTATTGGCCTTATCCCGTTTTTAGCCATTGCCTTGAAATTGACGTTGAGCCCTATTGCGCTCATAGCTACTATTATAAGGAACTTGCCCGATTGTGCCAGGAATGAGCACAATTCATCAGGCAGCAAGCCAGCAGTCTTGACAACGGATGCTCCGATGAATCCAAGCACAAACCAAGGGAATATTTTCACGAAATTGAATTCTCCTGATTCCTGGCTTTTGCGAGAAACTATAAATGACAGGGTAAGAGTTACTGGTATTATGAGCAATGTGCGGGTGAGTTTGACTATTGTAGCCAGATTGCCGGCTGCGTTGCTGTATGAGTAGCCCGCTGCGACGACTGAAGATGTGTCGTTGATGGCGGTGCCGGCCCATATGCCAAATCCCATGTTGCTCATTTGCATCAAGTGTCCTATCATCGGGAATATAAGGGCGGCTGTTATGTTGAACAGGAATATGGTGGATATGGAGTACGCTATCTCCTTGTCATCCGCCTTTATCACAGGAGCAGTTGCCGCAATTGCCGAGCCACCGCATATGGCTGAGCCAACCCCGATGAGTGTGGCGGTGTTGCCCCTTAGGTTAAGACTCTTTCCCACAAACCAGGCTGTAAGGAATGAAGCGCTTGTAGTGGCGATCATAACAGCTAGCGACTGGCTTCCAACCTTGAAAACGCTGTAGAGGTTCATTTCAAATCCCAGCAGTATTATTGCGTACTGAAGTATTTTTTTGGATGAGTATGCTATGCCGCTTCTGAATTTTTCGGGCCTTTGCCAGCGTGCAAGCAGCATACCCAAAAGCATTCCGAATATCGGAGCGCCTATAAGCGGGAATGTCGAGCCAAGGAAGTACGCCGGCAGTGCGATTGAAAAGGCAAGCAGTATTCCGGGCAGTATTTTTTTTGCGTTATCAAAGATTTTCATTGCGAATCCTCCCTTAAGAGTCCCGATGTGGCGATACTGAGTTTGAATATTAAAGAGTGTTTCAGTAACTGCCTGATGCAGGTCTCTGTTGTCATGTGGTTTGTTGATTCGTATCTCATGAAAAGAATAACATGTGAATTTATATATGTAAAATAGTATAATATTATAAAAAAAATAGGTAAAAGCCTATAGGTGGAGGGGAAAATGGGAACAAGACATCTTAGAATATTCGCGTGCGTGTGCAGTGAAGGCAGCATGTCAGGAGCTGCCAAAAAGCTGTTCATGGCACAGCCGTCTGTTAGCCAGGCGATAATGGAGCTGGAGAGGCACTATGGAGTAGTGCTGTTTGAAAGGCTTGGGCGCAGGCTTTATATTACGGCGGCAGGAAAAAAGCTGCTTGACTACGCGCATCACATAATCAATCTGCAGGAGGAAGTAGAGCGCGAAATGCGCGATATAAGCAGCAAGGGAGCTATAAGAGTTGGAGCAAGTATGACGGTGGGAAGTTGCATACTTTTGGACCTGCTGAAGAGATTCAAGGAGGCAGGCCCTGGCTCCAGTGTTGAGTCTGTGGTTGACAATACAAGCGTAATAGAAGAAATGCTGCTTCTGGACCAGGTCGACATAGGCGTGGTGGAGGGGGCTGTGCACTCTGCCGATTTGACGGTAAAGCCGTTCATGGATGACGAGCTGGTGCTTATATGCCCTTCCTGTCATCCATGGGCAGCAAAAGGCGCAGTAGGCCCAGGTGAACTTGAGAAGGTTGAATTCATAGTGAGGGAGCAGGGCAGCGGCACTCGCGAGCTGTTCGAGTCTGTAATGGCAGCCGAAGGCATAAAGTGGAGGCGTACAGGAGTCTATAACAATGCCGAGACGATAAAAAACGCCGTAGCCTCCGGGCTTGGGGTTTCTGTTGTATCAAAAATGGCAGTGGAGAGGGAGCTTGAAAGTGGAATGCTTGTATCTGTAAAAATAAGAGACATAAGCTTCAAGCGCAAGTTCAGCATAGTGTACCACAAGAATAAATTCATATCTGAAGCTATGAAGCTTTTCATGCAGGAGTGCATATAAGGCTCTAAGCGAGTTTAAAGATTAGGATTTCTGCATTCTGGGAATTTAGAGCGCAACAGAAAAGAATTCGCAGAGCTATTGTCATTGATATGGAACAAGAGTTAAAATTTGCTGTATACTTAATATGTAGCAGTTTGTTTATATTTTAAAGTACAGGGCATAAGTTGTGCCTGGGGGGATTCCGAGCATGATTAGTCAGCAGAATAAATTGAAATTAAAGAGAATTCTAATAGCTCTTGTGATACTATTTACTGCAGTAGCAGGCGGGATATTTTCAATCTGGAAATTTGGCGGCATGAGCATACAGGCGCAGGGGCTTGTTTTTACAGCACAGATAGTTCCATCTCAGCACGGACAGACAGTTCTGGCGATTCCTCCTTTTGGCGAGGTTGTCGCCAATACACACAGAGGGCCAACAGAAATAAGGGTCAATCTTGAAAGAATTGAAACCAACGGATTTACAGCCACGCTCGGGAAAATGCCCAGTGCAGAGAAATATGTTTCCGATGTTAAAAATGATTTTTCGATGCAGATAAAGCTATTCTATCTAAGGCAGTTTCTTGTGGGAGTGCTGGGGGCGCTTATCGTTCTTGTTTTGATTTGGAGGCTCAGACCGCTTAGAATACTCAAATTTTCGCTGGCGGTGGGAATTGTCCTAGCGGCTTTTCTTGCATCCAGCCTTTACAATTACGATTATCATGCTTTCAGCGAACCGGAGTTTAGGGGAACAATGAAGATGGCGCCCAAGGTAATGGAATTTGTTGGCGACACCCTGTCCGATTTTGAAAAGCTCAAGGGACAGACGAACGTTGTGGTTGGCAACATAAAAGAGCTTTTTGCCGGAGTCGAGGACCTGGCAGGACTCAACCATCCGGACAGGCAAAACGGCAGCGTAGTTGTGCTTCTTGTGAGCGATCTCCACACTAATCCTGTGGGCGTAGAGTTCATGAGGACAATTGTAAATAGGTTTGGAGTAGACATGCTTATTAATGCCGGCGATTTAAGTGACGCAGGATCAATGCCTGAAGCGACACTAATTTCGGAGATCGAAGGTCTGGGAATTCCGCAGGTGCTCGTTTCGGGCAACCACGATACACTGGAAATAATGGAGCTGTTTGCCGAATCGACAAACATACAGGTTGCCGACAGGGAATGGCTTGAAGTGATGGGCCTTAGTGTGTTTGGCTGGCCTGACAATCTGGGTGATACCCAGGAGGTCGAATATGCGGACGATGCAGCGAAGAAGGCGGCCCTTGATAAACAGGCAGAGGATATCCGTGCCGCTGTGACGCAGCAGGGCATGCCTGACATACTTGTAGTACACAATGAAAGCGTGGCCATCAAGTCGGCTGATTTGGCGCCGCTCGTTGTCACAGGGCACACGCACAGTGCAAAGCTTTACAGCAAGGACGGACATGTTGTGATTAATCCTGGTACTGTGGGAGCCGCGGGGTTCAGAGGACTATATTCAAAATCCAATGTGCCTTATTCAGCGGCCATAGTCTACTACAAGCCCGGTGTGGGGCCGATTTCATGCGACATGATACAGTATAATCCTGAATCAAGACAGTTTCTGCTTGAGCGTCAGGTGATTGCAGAGCCGGCCGAAAATCCGGAGCAGTGATGAATTGCAAGTCAGCGTTGAGCGTCATTAAGTAGAGGGCGCAGATGATTGACAAGAAGTTCGGGCTTTCTTATAATTAGTTCCAAGCATACAAAAAAGCATTAAAATGCACATACTAGGGTATGTGCATTTTTTACGGGGGATGGATAAATGGCAAAGAGCATTATGTTTCAGGGAACGGGCTCGAGCGTAGGCAAGAGCATAATATGCGCGGCGATGTGCAGAATACTCCATCAGGACGGTTTCAAGACGGCGCCCTTCAAAGCTCAGAACATGGCGCTAAACTCCTTCATAACGAGGGACGGCGGCGAGATGGGCAGGGCTCAGGTGGTCCAGGCGGAGGCTGCAGGGATAGAGCCCATGGTCGAGATGAATCCGGTGCTGCTTAAGCCTACAAGCCACGTAGGGAGCCAGATAATAGTAAACGGCAGGGTCCACTCGAACATGAAGGCGGGTGAGTATTACGAAAGGAAGGCCTTCCTGAGGGAAGCTGTCATGAATTCCTACAGTAAGCTGGATTCAATGTTCGATGTGATAGTCCTTGAAGGCGCTGGCAGCCCGGCTGAAATAAACCTTCGAGAGAATGACATAGTCAACATGGGAATGGCGGAGATGTCCGACTCGCCGGTGGTTCTGGTGGGCGACATTGACAAGGGCGGAGTTTTTGCGGCCATATATGGCACGTACATGCTGCTCGAGCCGAAGGAGAGGGCGAGAATAAAGGGATACATAATAAACAAGTTCAGGGGCGATGTGGAGCTTTTAAAGCCCGGCATAGACATGTTCAGGGAGAGGCTCGATCTGCCGTGTCTGGGTGTTGTACCATACATGGACATCAACATAGACGACGAGGACAGCGTGAGCGAGAGGTTGAGGATCAGGAGCGGAGGCGGTCTCAAGATTGGAGTAGTGAGGCTTCCATACATGTCCAACTTCACGGATTTTACGCCGCTTGAATTCGAAAGCGGTGTGAGCGTGTCGTATGCAAGCGTTCCGGATGAGCTCAGGGACTCGGATCTTGTCATAATACCCGGCAGCAAGAACACAATACACGACATGAAATGGGTATTCAACTCGGGCATGGACAGGGCGATATACAGCCTTCACAGACAGGGCGTGCCTGTTATAGGAATATGCGGAGGCTACCAGATTCTAGGCATGGAGATACTGGACCCAGACGGCGTGGAATCATCGGAGCCAAGGATAAACGGCCTCGGCCTCCTTGATTCGGTGACGGTCATGCAGGGAGAGAAAAGGACGATTCAGTCAAAGGGAACGATAAGCTGCGAAAGAGGAATGCTTGAAGGACTCAAAGGACTTCAGGTTGAAGGCTATGAGATACATATGGGCAGCACTAGTATTTCGGAGGGGGAAAAACAGGCGATAGGGCTTGAGGATGGCATGGGCGACGGCGCTATAAGCGCTGACGGAAGCGTTTTCGGCACCTACCTGCACGGCATATTCGAAAACGACGCTTTCAGAGGAGCTCTGCTCTTAAACATAAGAAGCATCAGGGGAATAGAGCAGGAGGAATCGGAACTTAGCTATCAGCAGCTTAAGGAGCTCGAGTACGACAAGCTAGCAGATGGGGTCAGAAAAAGCCTGGACATGCAGGCTGTAATGAACATAATAGGGCTGTAAAGGCGAAGAATGTTGCATTATCTATGCCGATTTCAGTCTGGAAAGAAGCAAGTAGCAATATGCATTTAGAAAATCTAATGAAATTTTTAAAGGAGCTGTCTCAAGCTATTTTATGAGAGCAGCTCCTATATTTATGTGCAGACCATTTCACCCTACTAGATTAAATGCCCTTAAAAAGATAGTAGGCAATCAATTCCCAGCAAAAGCATTTTCATATACTTCAACCTCCGGATATTATTCGCTTATAATGTTATACCCATTTGCCGACAATACCTCAATTGCTTTGTTTGTTTTCTCGTCCTTTATCAGAATGTAGTCGGTATCGTATGTAGATATTGCGAATATACTTATGCCGCTGCCAGCCAGAACGGAGCTAATTGAGGAGAGTATTCCAATCAGCGAAAAGTCAAGCGGTCCCTCGACCTTCAGGATCCTCCAGCCCGGTTCGCATTTTATTCCGCCTGGAACGTTCTCCTGGGGGCATACAATAGAAAGCTCCTCGGCTGTCTTTGTGATTGAAAAGAATGATCCGTAGCTTGCCCACTCGGGAATGGGCTCACTGGCTTCAAGTCTGCAGACTGCAAAGCTTTCATTCAGTAGTTTCATGGTAAGTACTACATTTGACATTATCATCATCATCCTTTCTGCATTAATAACTATATAATCATTATGCTTGAACTAAGATACAACTTTCAAGCCGGTTATCCCAATAATTTATAGATTACCAAGACTAGGCTGCATACCGAAAATCACTCGAAAGAATGGTTAAATAGAGTCAAAAAATAAACACAATCTGCCCCAAAGTGTGGTATCATATGTAATAGTATAGTCATTGTAGCCGTGTATTCGGCGCCGACTCACATGCAGACGTAGCTAAGCGGATATAGCGGCGGCCTCCGAAGCCGCAGGCGTGGGTTCGACCCCCACCGTTTGCACCAATAAAGTTATACAAAGAAAGGCTCTGACGAATTTAAGTTGTTAGAGTCTTTTTTATTTTGCCCGTTGTTTTTGTTATATCCGTTGATGTCATTTGCTCAGCTGTTAATTATATAGGAAGTGTTCAATATAAAGGCATGCAATATAGTTCTTGGGTGAGAATACTATGAAATGGAAATTAGTAGCGTTGGTTGCGTACTTCGTATAAAATGTGTAAAATTAAGTAATAAGTAAATTCCATCAGGGCAAAGTAAACGAATTCACATAGAGACTAAACACCTTTAGAAAATAAGGAGGATGTATATATATGACAATTATAGAACGTGCCAAGGCTGCAAAGCGTGCTTCCATAAGGCTGGCTGCGCTGGACTCAGCAACGAAGGACAAGGCCCTTGAGGCCATAGCCATCAGGCTCGAGGAACGAAAGAGTGAGATTATAGCAGCCAACGACAAGGACTATGCCCGCAGCATTGAAGAAAAACTCGATGGACCCCTTCTGAAGCGTCTTCGCTTCGATGAGGAGAAGCTCTCAGGAGTCATCGATGGAATCCGCAGCCTCAAGAAGCTGGCTGACCCTGTTGGCCAGACTAAGCTGGCCACGCAGCTGGATAATGGACTGGACCTTTACCGCGTAAGCTGTCCAATCGGCGTCATAGGCATCATATTCGAATCGCGTCCTGACGCCCTTGTTCAGATATCTACACTTTGTCTAAAGAGCGGGAACAGCGTGCTTTTGAAGGGTGGCTCCGAAGCTGCCAACACAAATAGGATTTTGGCGGACATAATTAGAGAAGCTTCCGTAGAGGCTGGTTTGCCTGAGGGTTGGATACAGCTTATAGAGACCCGTTCGGACGTAAATGAGATGTTCAAGCTCAGTGACGATATCGATTTGCTTATACCAAGGGGATCAAACGCCTTCGTCAAGTACATCATGGACAATTCGAACATCCCGGTACTTGGACACGCGGACGGCGTATGCCATATATATCTTCACGAGGATGCGGACGAGACTAAAATCGAACCGATTATTGTCGATGCCAAGACACAGTATGTGGCGGCCTGCAACACTGTAGAGACCCTGCTCGTCAACGAGAGCGCTGCAAAGCGCTTTCTGCCAATTGTGAAGGCAGCTCTTGAGGCGAAGCAGGTGGAGCTTGTCGGCTGCGAGAAGACACGAGCTATAATCGACATCGGCGAGGCGACTGAGGAAGACTGGAGTACTGAGTACGTCGATTACAAACTGTCGATTAAGGTTGTCTCAGGCCTTGATGAGGCCATCGACCATATCAACACCTACGGATCAAGCCATACTGATGCCATAATTACAGAGGACGAGGAAGTGGCCAGAAAATTCATGGCTCTTGTGGATTCGGCCAACGTATTCTGGAACTGTTCGACGCGCTTTAGCGACGGCTTCCGTTACGGCTTCGGGGCAGAGGTCGGCATAAGCACCAGCAAGATCCACGCCAGAGGCCCTGTGGGCTTGGACGGACTGATGATCTACAAGTACAAGCTTATAGGCCACGGCCAGACAGTCAATGATTTCAACTCTGGGAAACTGACATATAAGCATACAGCATTGGGCCAGAATTGCCCGCTTTAGAGCAGCGATAAATATAGATAACCAAAACAAAAGCGTTGCCAATGAGATTGCTCAAGGCAGCGCTTCTATTTTGTGGGTGTACTATTGCAGAAATCAGAACGTGCATAGTCCTGTTTTTTCTTGAAATCTGTATATAAGCACTTTCCAAAGGCTGTCATCCTGATATTCTGAAAAATCTGCGGTGTAAGTCCCATTCTGATTTTCCCAGATACGGTCAAAATACTCTTCAAAGTCAAGTGCCAGCGGATCTTTTTCTTTTACGGTCACCATCAGATCGGTTTCCAGATTATAATTGTCAAGGTTCCTGCGTGTATAGTTGGCAGAGCCGCCAATTAGAACAACCTGTTTTTTTGTGTGTATTGTAATCACTTTGGTGTGGAACTGCTCTCCGTGAGTCATGTACCAGCGCACCTGGATTTTACCCTTCGATTCCTTGAGAAGCTCAGAAGCCACCTGCCTGTTTGGAATCCCGTTCTTTTCAAATCCAAAGGCATCCTTGTTGGGATCCAGAATTATTCTGATATTTGCGCCACGTTCGGCGGCAAGCAGCAGCTGCTTTATAATATCCCTGTGGGAGAGGTAAAACATCCCAATGTCGATGCGGTCTCCATTTCCCGTACTTTTGATATTCTCAAGGATCTTATCCTTGATTTTCTTCTCCGTCAGAATCCTAACCTCCGCACCCTTTCGAGCCGGCGAAGCAGGAGCGCTGTATTCTATGTCTTTAAGGTTTGCTCCGGAAAATTCAGCTACTGCCTTTTCTGCCTCAAGCAGATGGCTCACTGCATCTCCGCTGAACTGAAATGCAATATTTGAATGGTAGGAACTGCCATCATGAGGATTTGAAGAACTGACCATGCCCGAATCCTCTGTGATTAGAACCTTGCGGTGGTTTGCCTTGAAGTTGAGGAGCCTCAGGTAATTTCCAATGCTTACATCCGGGCCATTATCGCCGAAGGGATTCTTCAACCAGCCTCTTTTTCCGGGAGCGAAATGCTTGAAATATGTTCTGAAGTAACCTGCATACAAGGGATTGGAGTCTCGCACCTTGCTGGAATCTGTGACGATGACATTAATCCCGCTCTTTTCCATCTGACGGAACTGTTCGTTCAGAGCGGGTCCGTAGCTGTTGTTGATTTCATCCGTTATCAGATACGCTTTTAAATCAGGATGCTTCTGCTTTTGAGCTATCATTGTGGCGGTTAATTTCTGCGTCGAGTTTGGGAAGCTGATTTTTTCCAAGTTGTAGTAGTCGTTGTACAGGAATATATCCGCCACGACAAAGTCCTCTGCTTCCTCGATCATTTTTATCTGCTCGGCAAGTATTCTTTGCTCATGGATCAATTCCTCATCTTTCAAATAGGTTAGATCGTAAAGCAGCCGGATGTCTGATACGGAGGAGGGAGGGCTTATATAGGAAGTGCCCTTTGGCATTTTTGTGTTCCAGCCAAAAAACAGTGGAACAGCCAGCGCAGCAATTATAAGAAATAATATTATGTTTTTTCTTTTGTAAGCGCCCCAACGTTTTGTTTTCATAGAATGCTCCTTTTCTCTGTAATCTTGAATTCTATAGTAGCATAGCCTTCTGACTATATCCATAATTATTCTGAATAGAGTCCTCATAAAAATATATAGTGTGCATAAAAAAGGGTTGCAAGGCAGCATGAAAACCCTGAGCCAGATTTCTGCATCCAGGGCGGACCGGATCATATTCCTTATGGACAGGATTATACATGACGAGCTTGAATTGTGGAAATACTAGACCCGAAAGGGTTTTTGTTTTATAATCGAAAAAAACGTTGAATAAAAAAGTTTTTCGATTATACTAGAAAAATTAATGTTTAAGCACGTAAATTTCGAGTATAATCGATATTAAGAGGTGAGTGCTGTGAAAAAACGAGATCAATATTTAAATCAACTCATAAATTTTAAGGATAAGCCGCTCATTAAGGTGATTACGGGCATTCGCCGCTGTGGCAAATCGACGCTGCTTACGCTGTTCGAAGAATACCTCATGGGCAAGGGAGTGCATGAAGACCAAATAATCCGCATGAATTTCGAGTCTTTACAATTTGACGACATAACCACTTATAAGGAACTATATTTACATGTCAAAGAAAGAATTGCAAGTAATCGTGAAAAGCACTATATTCTTCTCGACGAAGTACAGCAAGTGGAGCTTTGGGAAAAAGCAATAAACTCTTTTCTTGTTGACTACAATGTAGATGTTTATATTACAGGATCAAATGCATACCTGTTATCGTCAGAGCTATCAACATTACTTTCCGGACGCTATGTGGAAATCAAAATGCAGCCCCTATCATTCAAAGAATATCTTGACTTCAACGGTTATGAAGAAACCGACGACATCAATGATCTATTCGAAGATTATCTGGAATACGGAGGCTTGCCGACTGTAGTAGAACTTAAGGAGTTGCCGGATACCATAGCACCCTTTCTTTCGGGTATATACAACACTGTGATAATGAAGGATGTCATACAAAGAAACAATGTAAGAGATCCGGCATTGCTGGAAAGTGTTCTAAAATTCATAGCAGCCAATGTAGGGAGCATAGTTTCTACAAAAAAAATAAGTGACTACCTGACTAGCAGCGGAAGAAAAACCACAAGTGACACAATCGATAATTACCTGAAAATGCTTGAAAATGCATTCATAATTTACCGGGCAAATCGTTATGACCTCAAGGGAAAGTTGTTTCTCAAGACATATGAAAAATACTATGTAGTTGACACGGGCATTCGTAATCAGCTTACAGGTCTTAGAAACACCGACTATGGTCATATCCTGGAAAACATAGTTTATTTTGAGTTGCTGCGACGAGGATTTTCTGTTTCAATCGGAAAGATTGGAAATTTAGAGGTTGATTTTGTTGCAACCAAAGCAGACAAAAAAATATACTACCAGGTATCTGCGAGTATAATGGATAAGGATACACGAGAACGAGAACTACGTCCATTGCGGGAAATTAGCGATAACTACGAAAAAGTGATTCTCACAATGGATAGGACAATTTACAGCGATTTTGAAGGAATAAAAAATATCAATATAATTGATTTTTTGACTGAATGAATAATATACTTGCAATTGGCTTATGCTTTATTTATTTTTCGGTAGGGGTGAGTTGTTATATCTCCCCAAGTCATCTGGAGGGGTGTCATATGACGAGACTGACAAGGAAATTGCCCGGCAAAGAGGGGCATGAAGGCTATGTTGTTGAGAAGGAGAAAATAATAAATACTCCTGAAGGATATTCGGGAGAAGCGGTGGAGAAACTGGCCAGGTTCGAAAATTTCTATGATGAGCTGGTGGCGAGTCAGGAGGAAATATCGAGGGAGCTGGAAATGCTCAGAAATGAAGGCAAGGAGAAGTCCGTCAGGTTCAGGGAGTTGTTTGGGAAGAAGCTCATGAACAACAACACACTGATAATGCTCAAGTACTATAAAATATGAGAGCACAAATAGGCACGGCTTTATTTACCTTTTGGGATTTTCGCCCAAAATTGCCTGAAGTTCAGCCATCTGCCGTGGACCTATGTGCAGGGAGCATTTGGCTATGTCATCCATGGTCACTCTGTCAAGCGGCATTGCGGCAACTTCTCCATGCGGATGATGCTCGAGCTGGTCGTAGTAGACAATGGGTATGAGCTCTTTTTCGAGAGCGGCAAAGTCTATGTCTGCAAACCTGGGCTCGCAGTATAGCCATTTGGATTTGGACCTGTCATAATATACGTCCTGTATGAAACCGCGCGCTTTCACGCGGCAGTATATGCGCGGTGTTGATAATCTGTAATCGTGGGCTGATAGTAGAGTCTGCTTCATGGTTTCAACCTCCAATGGTAGTCCTTATCACTCTATATGATTAAGCAGACAATGCGTCCATAGCTTTGGTTATTATTTCTCATATATCATGTTTTTATAATGATACCACTTTTAGTCCAATTATCTCAAAAAATATATGTCCAGGCCAAACAAGCCGCAAAATTCTAATGAAATATGAGCATTTTCGGCATTTTATCCTTAAGGGTATCCAGGGCGGAGCGCTTTGATTGACAAAAGCCCCGACATTTTCTATAATTAAACTTGCAGCATAAAAATTGAAAACATTTGAATCTCAAGGTGCTCGAGCAATCGAGCTAAGAGGGAAAGAGGTGAGATTCCTCTACAGCCCCCGCTACTGTAAACAGGGATGAAACCCCAATGAGCCACCATTAATCCATGGGAAGGCAGGGGGAGTAAGGAGAACTGTAAGTCAGGAGACCTGCCTTGAAGATGATATACAGATAGCTTCGGAGGGAAGTGTACTGGCTTTTTTGAATTTGATTCATATTGAATTTTTTGAATGCACATACCTTTTTTGTATGTGCATTTTTTGATTAAATAAAAAATAAAAAGGAGCAATCCATGGGTATATCCAATACGCAAATCATAAATAATGGGGCGATAATCATGGCTCTGGCTGTAGCTCTCGATTTTCTCCTGGGGGATCCTCACTCGTGGCCGCATCCAATTATTTTCATAGGCAGAATGATTGGACGTTATGAAAAGCTTATAAGAAGGCAGACTTGGGTCTCCCTGAGGCTAGGGGGATTTTTTCTGGCAGGGCTTTCGGTGGCCATGGTGGCTGCCACGGTCAGTTTGATTCTGCACGTGGCGGGACTTGTAAGCCCGTGGCTAGAATTTGGGATTTCTGCATATCTCATATACACATCGCTGGCGGCCAAGTGCCTAAGGGACGAGGCCATCAAGGTGTATGATTCTCTAAAAAGCTCGGGTATAGATGAATCGAGGAGGCTGTTGTCATACCTTGTCGGCAGGGACACGCAGAGTCTGGATGAGAAGGGCGTTGCAAGGGCTGTTGTTGAGACTGTGGCTGAGAACACAATAGACGGAGTGCTTGCGCCGATGCTTTACCTGCTGCTTGGATTCCTGTTTGGATTCCCTGTGCAGGCTGTTTTCATATACAAGACTGTCAACACGCTCGATTCCATGGTGGGGTATATTCAGGAACCATACCGGGAAATAGGCTTTGCATCGGCAAAGCTGGACGACTTGCTCAATTACATGCCGGCCAGAATGGGGAGCGTGGTAATGCTGCTTTCAGGGCTGCTGCTGGGGTATGACTTCAAAAACGGTGCAAGGATACTCATTAGAGACAGGAAAAACCACAAGAGCCCCAACTGCGCTTATCCCGAGGCGGCCGCAGCCGGGCTTCTTGGGATAAGACTGGGCGGAACAAACACGTATTTCGGGCAGACTCTCGTAAAGCCCACGATAGGCGACGCGGAAAGGGACATAGAGCCTGAGGATATAATGAGAACCTGCAACATCATGTATGCATCCCAGGCGATTGCAAGCGTGCTGTGTATAGCCGCACTTATATTTGTGAAATAGCGGGAAGTTTGAACAGCCAGGAACTTTCTGCAGAGATAAAATTAAATTGATGGTTTGCGGATTGATAGCGCAAGCATAAATAATAATTTTGGAGGCAATCATGAACAAGCACGGAGGATATAAGGGAAATGTTGCCGGGATAATCGACTTTAGCGTAAACATAAACCATCTGGGTATACCGGCAAGGGCGGCCGGGAAGCTCAAAGATGCCATAGAGGGTCTTGGAAGATATCCCGAGATAGATGGAGCGTCAATGTGCGCTTACATAGAGGAGAGGCTCAAGGCTCCAAGGGGCAGCGTAATACTTGGCAACGGAGGAATAGAGCTTATATATCTGTTTGCAAGGGCGCTTAGGCCAAGCAAGGCGATAGTAGTGCAGCCTACATTCAATGAGTATAAGAGGGCTTTTGAAATGAACGGCTGCGACGTCATAGATTTTATAACGCACGCTCGCGACGCCTTCGTTCCAGACATGGAAAAGCTCGCTGCCATGGTGAGAAGTGAAAGGCCGGATGCGGTAGCGCTCTGCAGCCCCAATAATCCAACTGGCGTACAAACAGATCCAGGCAAGGCAGCAGGCCTTCTGGAAGCAGTAAAAGATGTGGGTGCGAGTCTTCTTATAGACGAGTCGTTCATAGATTATAGCGGCGGAGCGTCGTTCCTCGACGCTATAGGTAAGTATCCGGTTTTCATAGTCAGGTCCATGACAAAATTTTATGCGATTCCCGGATTGCGCCTGGGGTATTGCATAGGAAACGCGGGTATAATTAATAAGATAAAGCAGCATAAGGAGCCATGGAGCGTCAATTCGCTTTCGCTTTCAATAATACCAGAGCTTTTCGAGGACGAGGAGTTTGCAGACAGGACTTTGGATGAAGCAAGACGCGGAAAGGCTGCGCTGCTTGAGGCGCTCGGCGCGATAGATGGCATAGAGGTATATCCGCCGCAGGCAAATTTTGTGCTCTGCAGGCTTGAGAGAGGAACTGGAGACATGCTCAATGAGTATCTTATAAGACAAGGCTATTTTATAAGGACCTGCACTGACTTTTGCGGGCTCGGGGATGAGTACGTCAGGATTGCAGTGAGAAGCGCGGCTGAGAACCGCTCGCTTGCAGGGCATATCAGGCAGTATATGGAAGGCGTGGAGGTGCAACTTGGGTAAGCTTACAATGGTAACAGGGGGCGCAAGAAGTGGCAAAAGCGGTTTTGCGCAGAGGCTTGCGGAAAGCTCCGGCGGCAGGGTCATGTATATAGCAACGGCGGTGCCCTTTGACGAAGGCATGAGGGACAGGATTAAAAAGCACCGGGAAGGAAGGCCTGCGCATTGGGATACAAGGGAGATGCACAGGGACTTTGCAAGGCTTGGGCTTGACGCTGAATTAGAGTTGGCAGGCGCTGTGCTTGTGGACTGCATTACGGTGATGGTGACAAATCTTATGATTGAAAGCGGGCTGGATTTTGACTGCTGCCCGCATGAGGATATAGACAGGCTCGAGGAGGAGATTAGAGGCCAGGTGGACGAGATGCTTGGAACTCTGTCGGGATCCGGCAAGGACGTGATAGTCGTCACCAACGAGGTGGGAATGGGACTCGTACCAGCATACAGGATGGGCAACATTTTTAGGGACATAGCTGGAAGGATAAACCAAAGCATAGCGGCCGAGGCTGACGAAGTGCACTTCATGGTATCGGGCATCAGTATGAAAATCAAGTAGAGAATCGGCTGGGAGGAATAGAATGAAGGGATTTTTGCTCATGATGTCTTTCTTCACGAGGCTGCCGGTTAGGTATAATCATGAATTCAGACAGGATGACTTTATAAAAGGAATAAAATACACGCCCGCCGTAGGAGTGATTCTAGGCATAATCATGTGGGGCGCGTATAGGGCGCTTCTTTGGATGGATGCTCCGATAATGTCGGCGCTGCTAGTGCTTGCATATATTTGGCTCACAGGCGGCCTCCACATAGACGGGCTTTCAGACACGTGCGACGGCATATTCAGTTCAAGGAGCAGGGAGAGGGCTCTTGAGATAATGAAGGACAGCCGCGTGGGCGCATTCGGCGTGATAGCAATAATAATGATAATAGCTCTTTATCTGATACTGTTTTGTTACATCGAGTATGCGATATTCCTAATGCCTGTGATTGGCAGATGCTGCGGGGTGATATCCTGCATGAGGGGCGAGTATGTCAGGGAAGACGGTATGGGCAAGGCATTCGTTGAAAACTGCGGTCCTTTTGAAATAGGGATAGCAGCCATAGTGCCGCTTGCGCTCGGCTTGTATTTCTATGGATGGCCTGTGGCAATTGCGGTGCTGGCATCATACGCCTTTACAATAGCGCAGACTGCCTGGATAAGGGGCAAACTCGGAGGTGCCACGGGCGACACCATAGGCTTTTCGATAGAGACATCGCAGGCGTTTTTTATGTTTGCGGCGTACTCTGTAGGGATGCTGATTAAGTGATTTTGACACCACATATTGACTATTAACGCTATAGCCGAAGCAGCGCAGGCACTTGGTATGTTTTGCAGATTGAAACTCGACACTTTGATATTAGCTGAAGGAAATGAGAGGAAGATTATATGAGACTCATATTGGTAAGGCATGTGCAGACTGTGGCAAATGCGGAAAACAGGATATACGGCAGGCTTGACTCGGATTTCACAGGGGAGGGCCTGGCTCAGCTCGAATGGCTAAGGCGCGAGCTTGCGCACGAACGAGTTGATGCAGTGTTTTCAAGTCCCATGTCAAGGGCGCTTTCAGTAGCTAAGGAGATGAGCAAAACCTTGCAGCTTGGAACTGAAACCATACAGGTCAGAGACGAGCTTTCAGAGATGGATTTTGGGATTTTTGAGGGCTTAACATACGAAGAGGCGATGCAGAGGCATCCGGTAGAGTGGGAGAGCTACTGCGAAAGCTGCATGGAATACAAGATACCGGGAGGAGAGAGCTTTGCCGAATTCGAGCGCAGAATCGGAGAATTTATTGAATCACTAGAGGATGACGACTCTACTGTACTCATTGTGACGCACGGAGGAGTCGTGCAGAGCATTATGACGAGGCTGCTCGGTTTTGCCAGTGAGCAGAGGTGGCATTTCAGGGTGAGGCCGGCGAGCATTGTTGAAATAGAGACTGCGCAGGGTTACGGGATACTAAACAGGCTGATATGGCCGCGGGAGGAATAATGAAAAGAGTTGTAATAGCAGGGGCTTCAAGCGGGGTTGGCAAGACTACTATAACGGCGGCGATAATGGCGGCGCTCACAAGAAGAGGCAGGAGAGTGGCTCCGTTCAAGGTGGGCCCTGACTATATAGACCCCCAGTTCCACAGGCGGGCTTGCGGGAGGGCTTCGAGCAACCTGGACTGCCACATGCTGGGCGAGGCTGAAACGGTGTTCCTGCTCCAAAGAGGGCTTAAAGGCCATGACATTGGCATCATAGAAGGCGTAATGGGACTCTTTGACGGAGGAGGGGAAGACGGGCAGAGCGGCTCGACTGCCGAGCTTGCAAGGATAACAAAGACCCCCATAGTTCTTATAATAGACGGTAGGGGAGTTTCAACGAGCGCAGCCGCAACCGTGCTGGGTTTTGTGAAGTTCAGAAATGACATAGAGATAAAGGGTGTCATAGTCAACGGAGTTTCAGGCAGGAAGCACTATGAGCTTATAAAGGAGGCCGTTGAGGAGCATGTGGGTGTAAGCTGCATTGGCTACATGTGCCAGAGCGAAGGAGTATCTCTAAAAAGCAGGCATCTGGGGCTTGTGCAGGCGGACGAGGTGGAGTCGCTGGGCTCTCTTATAGAGAGCCTCGCTGACATGGCTGAGGAGACGATAGACCTGGCCAGGCTTGAAAGCATAGCAGAAGAGGCCGCGGAGCTGCCTCAGGAGAAGGATCCTTTCGAGGCTTCAAAGGGCATGCTTGAAGGGCTAAGCATTGCATACGCCTGTGACGAGGCATTCAGTTTCTACTACAATGACAATCTGCTGCTGCTGCAGGAGCTGGGCGCAAACCTTGTGCCCTTCAGCCCCATAAGGGACGAGAGGCTCCCGGAAGGAGCGGAGGCGCTCTACATTGGGGGAGGCTACCCCGAGGTGTTTGCCAAGAGTCTAGAAGAGAATGCACTCATGCGAAGCCACATAAGGGAACGGCTGGAGGGCGGAATGCCGGCCTATGCCGAATGCGGAGGCCTAATGTATCTTACGGCGGGAATATGCGGACTTGGCGGTGAATGGAGCGATATGGCGGGCTTCTTCCCGGGAAGAGCGATAATGAGCGGAAAGCTGCAGCGCTTTGGATATGTGAAGGTCTGCGCGAGAGAAGAGGTTTGCACCATAGGCCACGAGTTCCACAGGTCGTATGTCGAGGGGATGGAGGGAGTAGAGACTCTCTACAGCATAAAGAGGACTTCGGGCGGGGACAAGACATGGAGCTGCGGATACGTCAGAAACAACGTTCTGGCAGGATACCCCCATATCCATTTCTACAGCAGCCCCGAGTTTACAATGCAGATAATGAACTTGCTGAAGGGCGAGGGCAGGGCGTGGTAACGGCGACATGCCCGGCATCCTGCGGAGAGCTGCTGCAAGGCTACATTGAGGGGGGTGAAAAGCTCATCTCCCTCCCCATAGACCTCTACACCAGGGTGACTCTCACTGAAGCGACTAGTCCAATAAGGGAAAGCCGACTTTGCAAATCATACGCAGCGGTGGAGGCCACGCTTGAGCATCTTGGCTACAGAGCCGGCGATGCCGATGGTCTCACCCTCACTGTTGAATCCCAAGTGCCAAGGGGCAAGGGCATGGCGAGCAGCACAGCGGACATTGCAGCATCCGCAGTTGCAGCAGCCGCTTATGCAGGGCGCAGCCTTTCGGAAATGGAGTTGGCAGCCATATGCGCCTCAATAGAGCCTACAGACAGCACAATCTTCAGAAGGGTTACGCTGTTTGACCACGTCAAGGGGAGGGCGGCAAGAAGCTACGGCGAATTCCCGGGCTGCAATGTAATGGTGCTCGAGGGAAGGGGTTGCATTGACACGCTTGAATTCCACAAATTAAAAAGCAGGGAGCTCATAGCGCAAGGCGAACGAGAAATGAAAAAGGCGCTTTTACTGTTCGAGGAGGGCATGGCCTCGGGCGACCTTGGAAAAATAGGGCAGTCGGCCACAATAAGCGCGATTGAGCGGGAAAAGGTGCTCAAGAAACCTGGGCTTGAGTGGATAATAGAAACAGCACTGAAGCTGGGGGCTTATGGTGTAAACGCTGCTCACAGCGGAAGCGTTCTTGGAATACTATGCGGAAGTGGTTTTGACTCTGAAAAGTTCGAGGCTCTGTTTTGGAATCAGAGGTTTTCAGACGACTACTGCTGCATAAGGAGCCACAGAGTGGCACAGGGCGGAGCCTTCATAATATAAAGAGGTGATTGTATGGACTTTGTAAAGGATCCAAGGCTCATTGAGCAGGGGAGCTTCGAGATAATATCAAGAGAACTGGGAGAGCGCGGATTCGGCCATATAGAAGGCAATATCATCAAAAGGATAATACACACGACAGCCGATTTTGAATACGCCGACATAACGCAGCTGCATCCTCAGGCCATTGAGGCCGGCATGAGGGCATTAGGCTCGGGCTGCAAGATATACACGGACACGCAGATGATAATGTCGGGCATAAACAAAAGAAAGCTAGGCGAGCTTGGGGGCAGCATAGTCAATATGGTGCATGAGCCCGAAGCGGCAAGTATTGCGTCAAGCGAAGGCATCACAAGGTCGATGGCAGCAATGAGAATGGCGGCGGGCGACGAGAGCATAAAGATATTCGCCATAGGCAACGCTCCCACAGCTCTTTTTACGCTAAAGAGCCTCATAGAGGAGGGCATAGTAAGGCCTGAGCTCGTAATAGGCGTGCCTGTGGGATTCGTGGGCGCTGCAGAGTCCAAGGAGGAGATAAAAAAAGCCGGCGTGCCCTACATCGTAACGAGGGGCAGAAAGGGCGGGAGCACAGTGGCAGCAGCAATAGTAAACGCGCTGCTCTACAGCATGCCGGAGAAATTATAGATGGAAAGGTACATAGAAAAAGGCGGCAAGAGGCTCAGGTACGGCTACACGACAGGCACATGCGCGGCGGCTGCAGCAAAGGCCAGCGCGCTTTTGCTGTTTGGAGGACAAAGGAGTGAGGCCGTAGACATAGACACGCCCAAGGGCTGGAGAGTGGGCGTGCAGATATTCGAGCTGCAGATGGAAGGCTGCGATGCTGCCGTATGCTGCGCTGTAAAGGATTCGGGCGACGATCCGGACATGACAAGCGGCATGAGGATTTACGCGAGAGTAGAGAGGGCGAAAGCGCCCGGAATAAGGCTCGAAGGCGGCAGGGGCATAGGCAGGGTGACAAGGCCCGGGCTTTCCGTAGCTCCGGGCGAAGCCGCCATAAACCCTGTGCCCAGGAGGATGATTGAAAGCGAGGTGGCGGCCGTTCTGCCGGAGGGAGAGGGAGCCACAGTCACGATTTTTGCTCCCGAGGGCGAGGAGGTTGCCAGGCGGACTTTCAATCCGAAGCTAGGTATAGAGGGCGGCATATCGATAATAGGCACGAGCGGGATAGTTGAGCCTATGAGCGAGGAGGCAATAAAAGAATCACTAAGACTCGAGCTGTCTGTGCTGCGAAGCAGCGGAGCCCATACAGCCGTGTTCTCTCCGGGCAACTACGGCCGCGATTTTTGCATTCAAAACGGCATAGGCGAGAAGCTGCTAATAAAGACTAGCAACTATGCGGGCTACATGCTTTGCGAGGCCGAAAAGCTGGGCTTTAGGGAAATTCTGTGGGTAGGCCACATAGGCAAGCTGGTAAAGCTGGCGGCGGGCATATTCAACATGCACAGCTCCTGCGGGGACGCGAGGCTCGAGACGCTTGCGGCCTACGCGGCGCTAGTTGGAGCCGGAAGGGACACCGTCGGACTCATACTTTCGAGCAACACGGCCGAGGAGGCCACCGAGCACATATGCGATGCCGGGCTCGAGGAGGCATTTGCCGAGGTGGCCAGCCGGGCAAGTGCGAGGTGCAGAGAGCACTGCGGCGGAAATATCAAGGTGGGAACAGTGCTCTTTTCACAGGGTAGAGGCCTTTTGGCCATGTGCGATAGTGCAAGGTGGATCATGGAGGAGCAGGGATGGAGAGGATAAACGTGCTGGGCATGGGGCCGGGACACAGAGACTACGTGCTGCCAATAAGTACGAGGCTAATAGAAGAATCAGACGTAATCGTATCGAGCGCCAGGCTTTTGCAGGGTCTTGAGCTGGAAGGCAAGGAAGTGTACAGGATCGGCAGTCTGACTGAGGCGATAGAATACATAAAGTGTAAAAGGCACATGCAAATAGCTGTGCTGGTATCCGGCGACAGCTGCTTTTTCAGCATGCTATCACTCCTGCGCAGGCATTTTGAGAGCGAGGAGCTTAATGTCGTGCCGGGCATAGGCTCGCTGCAGTACATGTTCTCAAGGCTTGGGATGAGCTGGAGCGAGGCCTTCATGGGCAGCGTTCACGGCAGGGAGCTGGACTTTGCGGAGCTTGCATTGCGATACAAGGCCGTCGGTCTCCTGACAGACGGCAAATGGAATCCACAGGCCATAGCTAAGGCGCTTGTTGAGAAAGGGCTGGGTGAAAAGACAATGTATATAGGAGAGAACCTTTCCTACGAAAACGAGAAGATAAGCCGCGTCAGGGCGCATGAAGCCGCCCACTCAGGCAGCCATGACATGTGCGTGGTGGTGATTTGCGATGAGTAACGCTTGGAGCTGCATTACAGGCGGCATACCCGACTCCATGTTTGAAAGAGGCCAGGTGCCAATGACTAAGGAGGAGGTGCGCAGCGTCGCCCTATCAAAGCTCAGGCTCCATTCCGACAGCACGGTAGTTGACATAGGGGCCGGAACGGGCTCGGTATCCATAGAGGCGGCTCTCGTGTGCAAAAGCGGCATTGTGCATGCCATAGACAAAAGCGAAGAGGCCGCAAGGCTGATAGAGGCAAACGCCAGGAGATTCGGCGTCAAGAACATAAATATTATAAAAGGCACTGCCCCCGAAGCGCTTGATTCGCTAGGCATGGTCGACAGGGTTTTCATAGGCGGCAGCACGGGCAGGCTCGAGCAGATATTCTCATGGATGGAAGCGGTCCTTCAAAAGGGCGGAAGGGTGGCGGCCAACTTCATAACGATTGAGAACGCAGCGCTCATGATAAGGCTGCTAGAGGAGTATGGGTACAGCGGAATAGACATAGTGCACATTGGCGTTTCAAGAGGCAGGCGGCTTGGAAGCCAGACAATGATGAACGCTGAAAACGGAATATACATAATATCTGCAGACTGGATGTGATGTTTTGAAGGGAAAACTTTACGCGGTGGGAGTGGGCCCCGGCGATCCGGAGCTCCTGACACTAAAGGCCGCAAGGGTGCTGTCGCAGGTGGATGCGGTAGTGTGCCCAAGCAGCGCAAAAGGGAAAAGCAGCTTTGCGCTTGAAATCGCAAGGATACACATAGGAAAAGACGCGCAGATAATTGAGATGACATTCCCCATGGAGTACGAAGAGGGGTTAATGGAAAGCTGCTGGAGGGAATGCGCAAGCGGCATAGACAAGCTGCTCGAACAGGGCATGGATGTGGCATTCATAACTCTGGGCGACCCGATGCTCTACAGCACCTACATTAACATGATGGGCTATCTCGGGGAGCCGGGAGCTGCCGAAATAATCCCGGGGGTGAACTCCTTCAGCCTGGCCGCGGCCAGGACTCGAGTGCCGCTTGCCATGGGCGAGCAGACGCTTTCAATAGTGCCGCTTGGGAAAAATGAAAACCGTATCGAATGCGCCCTCGAGTCGGCTGATAATATTGTTATAATGAAGCCATCTGCGCTTTCGGGGCAGCTGGCCCGGGAGTTTTCAAGCAGAGGCCTTGAAGGCAGCTTCGTTCTCGCGTCAATGTGCGGCACGCAGAGCGAAGAGATTTCAAGAGACATAGAGAGGCTTTCAGCCAAAAGGGTGCCGTACCTTTCAACAATAATAGTAAAAAAGGGCGGGATAAAATGATGGGCAAGGTGCATTTCATAGGAGCAGGTCCCGGGGATCCGGAGCTTCTCACAATAAAGGGCAAAAGGCTGCTTGAGGAAGCAGACGTTATAATATACGCAGGCTCTCTTGTGAATCCGCAGCTGCTTGAAGCGGCAAAGCCCGGCTGCAGCATATACGACAGCGCGGGCATGACGCTTGAGCAGGTAATAGAGACGATGCGGGAAGCGGCAGGCGGGGGCATGAGCATTGCCAGGCTGCACACGGGCGATCCTAGCATATACGGAGCCATAAGGGAGCAAATAGACGAGCTTGACAGGCTGGGCATAGAGTGCGAGGTTGTGCCGGGAGTCAGCTCTTTCACGGCGTCGGCGGCAGCTCTCAAAAAAGAGTTCACGCTGCCCGATATCTCGCAGACTGTAATATGCACAAGGCTAGAAGGCAGGACACCCGTGCCTGAAAGCGAGAGCCTTGAGAGTCTGGCGTCGCACAGGGCGTCAATGGCAATATTCCTCTCGGTGCACATGATAGACGAGGTGGCTAGAAGGCTTATTCCGCACTACGGAGAAAGTGCTCCGGTGGCCATAGTGCAAAAGGCCAGCTGGAGCGACCAGAAGATAGTCACGGGCACGCTCTCGAATATAGCAAAGAAGGCCAGGGAGGCTGGAATAGAAAAGACAGCCCAGATACTCGTGGGCGAATTTCTTGGAGACGAGTATTCGCGCTCGAAGCTCTACGACCCTGACTTTTCGCATGGTTACAGAGGCGGCAATGAGAAATAAGGCTTGGGCCGCAATCGCCCTTACAAGAAGCGGGATAATTCAGGCAAGGCGGCTTAGGGAAGAGATAAGCGGGCTCACCGTGTATGCCATGCCCAGGCTCTGCACAGACCGGGAAAAACCCATAGACCGGCCGATTGCAGAGTTTGCGGGAGAAATGTTTTGCAGATATGACACGATAATTTTCATAACGGCCTGCGGCATAGCGGTAAGAGCTATTGCGCCGCATCTGCGCTCGAAAAGCTCCGACCCCGGCGTGCTTGTAATGGACGAGCAGGGTGGCTTTGTCATAAGCCTGCTTTCTGGACACATCGGCGGGGCCAACGACGCAGCCAGGCTTGTGGAAAAGCTCACTGGCGCAAGGGCCATCATCACAACGGCATCAGACGCAGGCGGCAAAATAGCTGTCGATACGCTGGCAGGAAGGCTGGGCTGCGCAATAGACAGCCTCGAGGATGCAAAGCGGGTAACTGCGCTAATAGTAAATGGCGAAACGGTGGCAATAGACTCGAGAAGAGACATAAAAGTGGAGCTTCCGGAAAGTATAGTCTCCTACAGGGAAGGCTGCGGCGCAGCCGGTATAATAAGAGTCACAAACAGGGTCCCGGAGCCGGCAAATTTGCCGTGCGCATATCTCATAGAAAAAAGCACTGTAATAGGAATAGGCTGCAGGCGCGGGACGGGCGCCAAGCAGATACAGGAGCTTATTGACAGGGAGCTTGAGCGCCTGGGTATTGACAGGCGCAGCATAAAAAAGCTTGCAAGCATAGACATAAAAAGCGACGAGCAGGGAATACTAAAGGCGGCTGAGCACTACGGCGCTCAGGCCTGCTTCATAGACAAGGAGCGTATTTTGGCCGTTGAAGGCGACTTTGCAGAGTCTGGCTTTGTGAGGGCTTCCGTTGGAGTGGGAGGAGTCTGCGAGCCCTGCGGCTTCATAGCTTCCGGTGGCGGAAGGATGCTCCTTGGCAAGACGACTGCCAACGGCGTGGCTATATCCGTATGGGAGGAAGTATAAACCGGTGTTTTCGGGGTATGTGTCTAGGCATGTACGATTTGCGTTATTGGGAGGAAGGATTATGAATGAAGGCAAGATATTTGTTGTAGGCATAGGCCCTGGGGGAAGAGAGCATATGACTGGCGCTGCCATAGAGGCCATAGGCAGGTCCGATGCCGTCATTGGCTACAAGACATACATAGAACTGATAGAGGACATGCTTTTGGACAAGGAAATCCTCGGCTACGGCATGAAGCGCGAGGTCGAAAGGTGCAGGGCTGCGCTTGAGCTTGCGGAAAAAGGCAGGACCGTAGCTCTTGTGAGCAGCGGGGACTGCGGAGTCTACGGCATGGCGGGAATAATGCTCGAAATTGCGGCTGAAAGCGGCTGCGAGAGCGACATAGAGATAGTGCCCGGAGTGCCGGCTGCGAACTCGGCGGCGGCATGCCTTGGGGCACCCCTTATGCACGATTACGCCACGATAAGCCTGAGCGACCTTCTTACGGACTGGAGCGCCATTGAAAAAAGGCTTGATTGCGCGGCGCAGGCCGATTTTGTAATATGCCTCTACAATCCAAGAAGCCATGGAAGAAGGGAGCACATAGAAAAGGCAAGAAACATTATAATGAAGCACAGGGCCGAAGGCACACCTGTAGGCATAGTCCGCAGCGCCATGAGGGAAGGTCAGTTTGCGACGGTAACGACGCTGGGAGAAATGCTAAGCCACGATATAGACATGCTGACGACGGTAATAATCGGCAACTCGAAAACGTATGCATCTGAGCTGGGAATCATAACCCCGAGAGGCTATAAGCGATGATTCTGCTGCTTGGAGGTACATGTGACTCGAGGGCGCTGGCAGAGCTGCTGGCTAAAAAGGGAGCAAGTGTCCTGCTGAGCGCAGCGACGGAGTACGGTGAATCGCTCGCAAGCGGAGTAACTGGAATCGAGACCAGGTCCGGCAGGCTGACTTCAATCGAGCTGGAGCTGCTTGCCCTGGAAAGAGGAATCAGGTGCATACTTGACGCCACGCACCCTTATGCGGCCCAGGCCTCGAAGAGCGCCATCGAATGCACAAGGCGCCTTGGGATAGCATATATAAGATATGAAAGGGCAAAGACGCAGTGCGGCGGATTCTCTGAAGCGCTCAGATTCGATTCCGCGGCTCAGGCGGCCGATTTTCTTTCGTGCAGTGAAGGCAACGTGCTCCTTACGACAGGAAGCAACACTCTCGAGGAATTCACAGCCAAAGTAGAGCCAGAGAGGCTTTATGCAAGAGTGCTGCCCACCAGCGGTGTCATAGGAAAGTGCGAGGCCCTCGGGATAAAGCCATCGAGGATAATCGGGATGCAGGGTCCGTTTTCAGAGAGCATGAACCGCGAGCTTATACGTTCGTACAATATTAGCTTCATTGTCACAAAGGACGCAGGAGCGGAAGGCGGCACAGCTGAAAAGCTCGGGGCCGCAAAGGCTGAAGGCATTAAGGCCGTTATTATAAACAGGCCGCAAATGGAATATGGCAGAATATGCAGTACAATCGAGTGTGCAGCGCAGGCGGCAATTGAGGCCATAGCCGCAATGTAAGGAGATAGGCATAGGCAGAGCAAGGCAATGCAGGACAGCATGGAGGGTTGAAATGGAAATAGGGGTTGTGGGCGTAAGCCATAAGACAGCTAATTCGGAAATAAGGGAAAAGGCCGCATTTACGCAGAGCTCAGCAAGAAAGGCAATGGAGAAGCTGGCCAGCTCACTTGGCGCGGAATTTGCAATAATATCAACTTGCAACAGGAGCGAGTTTTATTATGCGGCAAGCGAGTGGGAACAGGTAGAAAACGAAATAGAGAAGCTGTATATGGGCATGGCTGGAGAAGGCGGAATGCCTCGCGGCAGCATGTACAGGAAGAGAGGCACTGATGCGGCCGTGCATCTTATGAGCGTTGCAGCAGGACTCGACTCTATGGTGCTCGGCGAAGACCAGATACTATCACAGGTAAAGAGTGCTCACACCCTTGCGCTCGAGTGTAAAAGCAGCGGAAAAGCACTAAACAGGCTGTTCATGAACTCCATAAGCTGCGCCAGGCACATAAAGAGCACGCTCGGCATATCCACATATCCGCTCTCCGTGGCATACATAGGCGTGAAGCTCCTGGCAGAAAAAGCTGAGGGGCTCGCCGGCAAAAGAGCCCTGATCATAGGACTTGGCGAGACCGGCAGACTAAGCCTTGAGCATCTGCTTGCCGAAAAACCGCTCTCTGTCGAAGTGGTCGCAGGCAGAAAGGGCTTAAGCAAAAGTGAGACGGCTGACTGGCTATTGGAAAGGGGAATAAGGCCCGTTGCGTATGAGGACAGATACGAGGCCATTTCAAGGTGCGACGTGCTCATATGCGCAACTTCATCGCCGCATCACGTGGTGGAAGCAAATGAAATGGGGATAAGGCGAAGCAGACTCATTATAATGGACATGGCAATTCCAAGGGATGTGGACCCAAACGTCAAAGCCGCAGAGAATGTTGAGCTTTACGGCATAGATGACATATCCGAAATAGCAAGAGCAAACGAGGCATGCAGGGCGCAGCTTGCGGCAAAGGCGAGCGATATTGTAAATAAAAGAGCTAGGGAATACATGAGATGGCTCGCAGGAACTTGCGTAGATCCCGTGATAGGAGGCCTCAACAACAGATGCACGGCTATAAAGGAAGAAACACTGGGGTATATAGCCAGGAAGGTCGACCTTGATGAGCGGGAACTCAAGGTGGTTGAAAAGATGATATTGTCCTCGCTCAAAAAGCTCATAAAGGATCCGGTTCAAAAGCTCAAGGAGCTTGACGGAAATGAGGCGAGAAAATACGCCTGTATGCTGGATGACATTTTCGCTCTGGGATGCAGCAAGGGGGAGTGAGTCCATGTTTATGCCTATTATGATAAAGCTCGACGGAAGAGAGGCAGCTGTAATAGGGGCAGGAAAGGTTGCGTTGTCAAAGGCTGCGACGCTGTTAAGCTTTGGAGCCAAAGTGAAGGTGATAGCTCCGGAAATATCAAAGGGCTTTGAAAGCCTCGAAGGAAGCGTTGAGATAGTAAAGGAGCCGTACGACAAAAAGCATATTGCAGGCTGCTTCATGGTGATTGCGGCATCTTCGAGCGAGAAGGCAAACAAGCAGGCGATGCTGGACTGCAAGGATATGGGCATACTTTGCTGCAGGTCTGACAGGCAGGAGGGTTCGGACTTTATATTCCCTTCTGTGCTCAAAAGAGGCAGCCTTGTAATGTCCGTTTCCACGCAGGGCAAAAGTCCGGCGCTTTGCGGAGTCATCATGAGGGAGCTTGAGAAGGCCTACGGCGAGGAGTATGAGGAAAAACTGGAGCTGCTGTGGAAGCTCAGAGGCATGCTGGCGCTCTCTGAAAAAGATCAGGAGCAGAGGGCGAAAAGGCTGCGGGAAGCGGCAGCTATGGACAACTATGAAATTGCGAGGGTGATTGAGTCGTATGGATGCAAAAAAGATTAAGGTAGGCACAAGGGGAAGCGCCCTGGCCCTGGCGCAGACAGAGTGGGTCATAGCCAGGCTGAAGGAGAAGAGTCCTGAGGCGCAGTTCGAAATAGAGATAATAAAGACAAAAGGCGACAAGATACTCGACGTCGCCCTGGACAAGATAGGCGACAAGGGCCTTTTTGTAAAGGAGATAGAAAGAGAGCTCCTGAGCGGCGCAATAGACATGGCCGTGCACAGCATGAAGGACATGCCTTCGGAAACTCCAAGCGGCCTGATGATTTGCAAAACGCCTGTGCGCGAGGACCCAAGAGATGCGCTTGTGCTAAGAGAGGGAATAGGAAATCTAAGCGAGCTCCCGCCTGGCGCCGTAATCGGCACAGGAAGCAAGCGCAGGGAATGCCAGCTGCTCTCGATGAGGAGCGACATAAAGACGACGGGCATAAGGGGCAACATAGTAACAAGGCTAAAGAAGATGAGTGAGCAGGGCATGGACGGCATTATGCTGGCCGCAGCGGGACTCAAGAGGCTGGGTCTCGAAGGCAGAATAAGCCAGTACATGAGCCTTGACAGCTTCCTGCCGGCGCCTGCGCAGGGCGCGCTTGCCATACAGGTGAGAGCGGGTGATTCAATGCTCATTTCACTTGCCGAATCGATAAGCGACAATGAGACCTGCATTCAGACAATGGCCGAGAGGGCATTCCTTGAGGCTTCAGGCGGAGGCTGCCACATGCCCATAGGCGCGTACTGCAGCATAGACGGTGAAAGGCTGCGCCTTGATGGGCTTCTCGGAAGAGAGGACGGCAGCGCGGCGGTGCGCAGGAGCATCGAAGGCAAGGCAGGGGAAGAATCGGAGCTGGGCAGGAAGCTGGCGCAAATGATGCTAAAGGAGCTGAGCGGCAATGAAGGGTAAGGCATATCTTGTGGGCGCAGGCCCCGGAGACTACGGACTCATAACTATAAAGGGCATGGAGCTCATTAAAAAAGCCGACGTAATAATATACGATAGGCTCATAAACAGCGGCTATCTGCTCAGCGCCCGAAAGGGCTGCGAGCTCATATACGCGGGCAAGGGCCCTAAAAACCACGAGATGACGCAGGAGGAGATAAGCCGCCTCATAGCAGACAAGGCGCTCGAGGGCAAGCTCGTTGTAAGGCTAAAGGGCGGTGATCCCTACGTGTTCGGAAGGGGCGGAGAAGAGGCGCTCCAGCTTAGAGAAAGCGGAGTGGAATTCGAGGTCGTGCCCGGCATAACCTCCGCCGTGGCAGGGCTTGCGTACGCTGGAATACCTATTACGCACAGGGGCGTTGCCGACTCCTTCCACGTCATAACGGGCCACCTGGCCGCTGGCGAGAGGCGCGACTGGAGAGCGCTAGCCGAGCTCAAGGGAACGCTTGTATTCCTCATGGGCATGGAAAACCTGGGCCATATTGCCAAGGAGCTAATTCAAAACGGAAAATCTCCGGATACGCCTGCGGCCGTAATAAACTGGGCCACAACAGGCAGGCAAAAGGTTGCGGTTTCGACGCTTTCGGGAATCGAAGCGGAGGCAAGAGCGGCAGGGCTTGGCTCGCCCTCGCTCATAGCAGTCGGAGAAGTGGTTGAGCTGCGAAGCGAGCTGGCTTTCTTTGAAAAGCTCCCGCTGCACGGCAAAAGGGTCATAGTTACAAGATCGCGGGGACAGGCGAGCGCACTATCTGGGCGGCTAAGGGAAATGGGGGCTGAAACGGTTGAAATTCCGGCAATCGAGATAGTAAATGAGCCGTTTGGCGAAGCGCTGGAGAAGGCCATAAAGGATTTAAGAGGCTATACCCACATAGTCTTCACAAGCGTGAACGGAGTCGATATATTCTTTGAGAGCCTGTCTGCAGCTGGACTCGATTCAAGGAGCCTTTCTGGCATGACTGTGGCCGCGATAGGGCCGGCAACAGAGGCTGCGCTTAAGGATCGCGGGATAAGGGCCGACATAGTGCCGGCAGAATACACGGGCGAGAACGTGGCGGCAAGCCTTTTGCCCACGATAAGGAGGGACAGCAGGGTCCTTCTGCCAAGGGCCAAGGGGGCAAGGAGAGAGCTTGTGGAGCTGCTCTCAAGGGAGTGCCGCGTCGACGAGGTTGTAACGTACGAGGCTGCTATGCCAAAGCAGGAGAAGGACTCGGCGCAGGCCATTGCTGAGCTTGAAAAGGCTGACATTGTAACCTTCACAAGCAGTTCGACTGTAAGGAATTTCATAGGCCTCATAGGCGAAGAGGGAATTCCGATACTCAAAGAAAAACTCATAGTGTCGATAGGACCAATAACAAGCATGGAGCTTGAAAAATACGGGCTCAAGCCTAGTCTGCAGGCGGCGGAATACACGATAGACGGCCTGCTCGATGTCATGAAGAAAAACGCGGAGGTGGAGTAGATGTATCCAAGGACGAGAGGAAGAAGGCTAAGAGAAAGCGATGCGATAAGAAGCCTTGTTAGGGAAACGAGGCTCAGCCCCAGCGAGCTTGTATACCCGATATTCGTCATAGAAGGAGAGGGCGAAAAGCGGGAGATATCTTCAATGCCGGGAAACTACCATTTTTCTGCGGACATGCTCGCAGACGAGATAAGCGAACTAAGGGATCTGGGCATAAATGCTGTCCTGATTTTCGGCGTGCCGGGCATTAAGGACTCAATCGGAAGCGAGGCCTACAGGGACGCCGGCGTGGTGCAAAGGGCCGTCAGGAACATAAAGGCCCAGCACCCGGACATGCTTGTGATAACCGACGTATGCATGTGCCAGTACACCGACCACGGCCATTGCGGACTCCTCAGCGAGAACGGAAGGGTCGACAATGACCGGACTCTCGAATACCTTTCTAGAATAGCCTTAAGCCACGCCAGGGCCGGGGCGGACATGGTGGCTCCTTCGGACATGATGGACGGCAGAGTGGGCCACATCAGGGACCAGCTTGACGATAACGAATACAAGCATGTTGGAATAATGTCGTACGCGGTCAAGTACGCATCGGCGTTTTACGGTCCCTTCAGGGATGCCGCAGGCTCGGCGCCTTCCTTCGGCGATCGGAAGACCTACCAGATGGACCCGGCCAATACTGACGAGGCGCTGCGGGAGGCAAGAGCCGACATAGACGAGGGAGCCGACATAATAATAGTGAAGCCGGCCCTTGCATACCTTGACGTAGTAAGAAGGGTCAAGGACTCTACCGGCGCTGTAGTGGCGGCATACAACGTCAGTGGCGAGTACGCAATGCTGAAAGGCGCCGTGGAAAGCGGTATACTCGGGGAGGACGCCATAATGGAATCGCTGATATCGATAAAAAGGGCGGGAGCCGACATAATAATAACGTATTTTGCAAAGGAAATAGCCAGAAAGCTGAGGGGAAAGTAATGGAGCATGGAAGATCAAAAAAGATATACGAAGAGGCAAAAAAATATATTCCCGGCGGCGTAAACAGTCCGGTCAGAGCGTTCAAATCAGTAGGCCTGGATCCCGTATTCATAGAAAGCGGCAAGGGCAGCAGGGTGCTTGACGCCGACGGCAACAGCTACATCGATTTCGTATGCTCCTGGGGGCCGCTCATCCTAGGACACTCTCCGGAATACATATACGACGGCATAGAGGAGATAATAAGAAAGGGAACGAGCTTCGGGCTGCCCACGGAAACAGAGGTGAAAATGGCCAGGCTCATATGCGAGGCGCTGCCGGGGATGGACATGGTAAGGATGGTCAACTCCGGCACCGAGGCGACCATGAGCGCGCTCAGGCTCGCAAGGGCCTACACCGGAAGGGACAAGATCATAAAATTCGAGGGCTGCTATCACGGCCACTGCGACTCGCTGCTTGTAAAGGCGGGCTCAGGGGCGCTGACGCTTGGAGTTCCGACGACTCCGGGAGTTCCTCAGGATGTAATAAAGGACACAATAGTCTGCCGCTATAACGATACGTCTTCTGTGGAGGCCGCATTCAGTGAAAACGCCGGCGGAATAGCCGCAGTCATAGTGGAGCCTGTCGCAGGCAACATGGGAGTAGTGCCTCCAAGGGAAGGCTTCCTCGAGTCTCTGCGCGAGATAACCAAAAGGCACGGAGCGATCCTGATATTCGACGAGGTGATAACGGGCTTTCGGCTCTCATACGGCAGCGCGCAAGGGCTTTTCAAAGTAGAGCCCGACATCACATGCCTTGGCAAGATAATAGGCGGGGGTCTGCCCGTTGGCGCTTACGGCGGGAAAAGGGAGATAATGAGCATGGTTTCGCCTCTTGGAAGCGTATACCAGGCAGGAACCCTCTCCGGCAACCCGCTTGCGATGCACATGGGCATGAAGACACTCGAATACCTCAGGGACAATCCTCAGGTATACGGCAGTATAGAGGATAATGCTGTCAGGCTTGAAGCTGGGCTCAATGCCATAATAG
The DNA here is from genome assembly GCF_000597865.1 of Peptoclostridium acidaminophilum DSM 3953. Classification (GTDB taxonomy): domain Bacteria; phylum Bacillota; class Clostridia; order Peptostreptococcales; family Peptostreptococcaceae; genus Peptoclostridium_A; species Peptoclostridium_A acidaminophilum. The sequence continues at coordinate 112,166 of NZ_CP007453.1, forward strand.
ACGAGCTTTCAATAGACGCCTGCGTGACAAGGGCAAAGGGAATGGTGTGCCTTTTCCTGGGGAAAGGGCCTATGGAAAGCCATGATGATGTCATAAGATGCGACACGGCAAGGTATGCTTCATACTTTCGGGAAATGCTAGAGAGGGGGGTCATAATTCCTCCGGCCCAGTTCGAGGGCTGGTTCCTCTCGTATGCACATACAAGAGAAGACATAGAATATGCCATAAAGGCGAGCAGGGAGTCGCTTGAAATCGCCTTTGCAGATATAATAAAATATCGACCATAATAATTCAGCAAACGGCAGAAAAACGGAAAGTCTTTTATACCGACATAAAAGACTTTCCGTTTTTTATTTGCTGAATGCTCGCTTACGAAGATGCAGTGCAGCCAAACATTAAAATTTTATAGCTCTTCAAGCAGTCTTTTGCCTGTAGAGTAGTATTCGTCCATTATATCCGCAGGGACCATACTGCCGCCCGTAGCCCACGCTATGTGCGAAGAGTTGTCCATGAGGTTTTCTAGGCCTCTAGCCCTTATATATTCCTGGCCGAGAGCATCTCCAAGCAGCATTGCAGCTCCAGGAACTCCCGCAAGAGCCGAAGGCTCGAGCCTGATGCTCTCCGAGTCTATCATTTTGCTGAGCATCATGTACATGGTCTCGTCTTTGACGGAGTAGCTGCCGCTTATGAGGTTCTCGAGCACCTTGCCCACAAAGCCGGAAGCCCTGCCTACCGCAAGTCCGTCTGCCGCCGTCTTGTTGTCTATACCGAAGTCCTGAACGCACACCTTGTCGTGAAGCCCGCTCATTAGGCCTATAAGCATGCACGGCGAATGCGTAGGCTCCGCAAAGAAGCAGTGTACGTTGTCCTTGAACATAAGCTTGAGGCCGAAGGCCACGCCGCCGGGTCCGCCGCCGACTCCGCAAGGCAGGTAGACAAACAGAGGATGCTCACTGTCAACCTTTACGCCCAAATCATCAAGCTGGCCTTTCAGCCTTGAAGCCGCCACAGCATAGCCCATGAAGAGATTTTTTGAATTCTCGTCATCCACAAAGTACATCTTGGGGTCGCCTTCAGACTGTTTTCTGCCTTCCTCAACGGCTATGCTGTAGTCAGATTCGTATTCGACAACAGTCACGCCCTTGCTTCTTAGAAGGTCTTTTTTCCACTGCTTGGCGTCTGCAGACATGTGGACATACACCTTGAAGCCAAGCTGCGCACTCATTATGCCTATGCTAAGTCCCAGATTGCCGGTTGAGCCTACAGCTATGGAGTAGCCTGAGAAGAAATTCCTGAAATCGTCGCTGTCGAGCTTTGAGTAGTCGTCCTCTACGCTGAGCAGGCCGGCTTCCATCGCAAGCTCCTCGGCGTGCTTGAGCACCTCGTATATGCCGCCTCTGGCCTTTATAGAGCCCGATATGGCAAGGTGGCTGTCGCACTTAAGCAGAAGCTCGCCCTTGATTTGAGTATTATAGAAGGTTTCGACCTCTGTCTTCATCTTGGGGATCCTGACAGTTGGAGACTCTATTATGCCGCCTGATTCCCTTGTCGCCGGGAACACCTTAGCAATGTAGGGAGCGAACCTTTTCAGCCTTTCCTCAGCATCCTTTACATCGTCCATTCCGATTTCAACTTTCTTGATTGCATCTTCGAAGCTCTCGTACTTTCCGTTTGTCCAGAAAGCCTCTTCGAGATTGATGACCTTGTGCATTAGAGGGTATTTTTCCTTCCACTCCGAAATACTCATGCCGGCTACAACAGTCTTTTCATCCATGCCAATTACCTCGCTTTTATAATTTTTTTTCATAATCATCATAATGGTTATATTCACAAAACTCAGCTGCTTGAAACATTAATTACTCATCTCGAGCAGGGGTGTTGAATATAACATGTTCGTACCTTGCTCATTATATACCTTAAATCACATGATGTTTATTATATTGCGCATATGTTTGCTATAATAAACTTAAGTAGATTATAGCTGATGCTTGAAAAAAATTCAATACATAATCACACTGTTTAGTATAATAAACAAATATATGCTCGTTTCATCACATATGCTATAATAAAATCAAAGCATTTTTGAGAATAAGGAGATGGCCATGCCGGACTTTAGCATAGGAAAGACAATACTGGAACACAGGAAATCAAAGGGTTACAATATAAGAGAATTTTCAAGGCTCACTGGGCTCAGCACCTCGTTGCTAAGCCAGATAGAAAGAGACCTGGCCAATCCATCGCTGAATGCGCTCAAGGCGATTGCAAATGCGCTCAACATACCGCTTTTCACCCTCTTCATAAACGAAATAGATCACAGCCTGCTGATACTTAGAAAAGAGGACAGGAAAAAGGTGCACAGGTCGGACAACGTGCATGTTATTTCCGAGATGATTACACCCGAATACATGAAATCATCAAACGTTGAAATGCTGACAATGAAGCTAGAGGCGCATTCGCAGCCCAGCGAGGAATACTGGATGCACGCCCAGGAGGAGATCGCCTTAGTCCTGAAAGGGAATCCGACAATATTTCTGGACGACATTCCATACAAGCTGAATGAGGGAGATTCTGTAAGGATACTGCCCAACATGAAGCACAAGTTCGTAAATGACGAGGATTCGCCGGCTGAAATAATGTATGTGCTCATTTCGATAGTATAATCTGAGCGAAATATCAGGAGGTCGATTCGCATGGGACCCAAATTCATCAGGCTGAACTCGTCAACGAGGCATGAGCGGCACACGGTAATAGCGCATGCCAGAGAGGCGATCTCAAAAAGCGGAGGATGGATACTGGACTTCAAGATGTTTTCAAATGTATCCATAAATATAGTATTCCAGATGGCACTGGGCGATGTAGGAAAGCTGGAGCATGCCCTGGAGCAAGTTGAGATAAAGCTCTATCCGGAAAGCATTGATGCCCTGGAAGGCTTTGTTCAAATAGCAAATGAGCTGCCGCGGAAAAAGCTGGAGAATGAGATTTTCGGAACGCTTCAAATCACATTTATACACAGCGAAAAGGACCTTAAGATAATAGTGCCCTCGGTCCCGGGTTAACCTAATAAAAGACCATACAAATTATAAAAGCTCCGCTGCTAATGCTCGGAGCTTTTATAATTATTTAAAATGACAAATTATGTAGAAATATTATAAAACGTGTATAAGTACCGCGATGCTTATCGATTTTGGGGCGAACTGTTCTCCACAAGGAATTTGAGGAAAGCGTCCTTGCCCAGAGGCCTGCTGAAGAGGTATCCCTGACCCATGTTGCAGCTATTCTCCCTGAGGAAACTAAGCTGATTGTCTGTTTCAATGCCCTCGGCCACCACATGGAGATTAAGTATGTTGGCCATGGCTATAATGGTTGAGACTATTTGAGTATTGTCTGTATTTTTGTTTATGTCGCTGACAAAGCTCCTGTCTATCTTGAGCGTGTCGATTGAAAGCTTCTTGAGCTGTCCAAGTGATGAATAGCCGGTTCCAAAATCGTCCATCGAAAGCCTGACTCCAAGAGAACTGAGCCTGGAGAGCATGTCTATAGTTTTGGAAATGTTCTCGACTGGTATGCTTTCTGTAATTTCAAGCTCCAGGTACTGCGGGTCGAGGCCCGTATCCTCAAGTATTTGCGAGACTGTATCTACAAAATCGTCCTGCTCGAATTGTTTTAGTGAGACGTTTACAGCCATGGTTATAGGATTAAGGCCCATATCCTGCCATTTTTTGTTTTGTCTGCAAGCTTCATTAAGGACCCACTTGCCGATTGGGACTATGAGATTGTTCTCTTCGGCTATCGGTATGAAGCTGTAGGGAGGGACAAGCCCTAGCTTTTCGCTTTTCCATCGCAGAAGTGATTCTGCAGCAACCACATGACCGGAATTGATGTCTACTATTGGCTGGTATTCTAGATGGAATTCATTTTTGTCGAGCGCAAACCAAAGATTGTTTTCAAGCAAAAATGCGCTGTTAATTTTTTCGTTTAAGTTAGGTGAGAAGAATTCTATGTAACTGCCTGGTCTTTCTTTGGCCTTGTACATGGCTATGTCGGCATTTTTTATAAGTGATTCCACGTCATCACCGTTTGTAGGGTGAAGCGCTATGCCGATGCTCACTGACATATGGAAAATATGGGTGTCGAATATAAACGGCTGCCTGAAAAATTCCACAATGGCGTTTGCAAGCTCAATAAGCTCATCGTCGTCGGAATAGTCCTCAATGACAGTGATGAACTCATCTCCGCCTATTCGTGCAACATTCCTCGCAGGGCCAATTATGCTTTTGAGATTTTTTGGCCACCACCTGCAGGAGTTTGTCTCCATTTGCATGCCCAAGATTGTCGTTTATCTTCTTGAAGCCGTCAAGGTCGAAAAAAAGCACGGCAAGCGGTTTGCCGCCGGCAGTTCTAAGGAGCGCGCTCAGATGCTTCATGAAGTACCGTCTGTTGTAAAGGCCTGTAAGACTGTCTTTGTAAGCGAGGATATTTATCTCTGCTTCATTTTTGCTGTATTGCGTGATGTCTCTAACAATGGCAGCGCATGCATCATCAGCGGTACTGGAAAGCTTTACAAGAGATGTCCTGGAAAAAAAGCTTTCGCCATTTTTTTTAAAATATGAAGTGTCAAAATCGCATCTGCCTTCATCTAGTGCGGATTCAATCATGAACATATTCTGCTCGTGCGTTCTTAGACTTTTTTTGCTCTTATCAAGGCAAAGGCTAGGAAAATCATGGCCAACAAGCTCTTTTTTTGAAGAGCATTCAAATAGTTTTGTTGCATGCTCGTTGCATTCAACTATGTTTAAGCCCCTTAGTATGAAAATAGCCTCGGGAAGAGTTTCAAAAAGTTGCTCGAATTTTATGTCCAAAGAGCTGTCCAGAGCGGGATTTTCAAAAGCTGCATATGAAGCTGGGGGACTATTTTGCATGGCCACGGTCTCCTTTTGTGATTATAGTTAAAAAGATTGTTAAATAAATGCTGTTATATTGTGGCTTTTAATGATAAAATAATATTGTGAATTTTGCTTTTATAATAATAAGTTGGCGATTCGCTAATAATTATCGGGCCACGGCCTTTTAAAACTAATAAAAAATGGCCTTTGGGAGGATTTAACATGGATTCTACAGATTATAATATTATAAAAATACTTCAAAACGATGGAAGAATATCAATGAAGGACCTGGCTGTCAAAGTCGCCCTGAGTCCGCCTGCCGTTGCAGAAAGAGTCAGACGGCTTGAGGAAGCAGGAGTAGTACAAGGATATAAAGCTGTCATTAATCCAGAAAAACTCGGCAGGAACATAAATGTGCTTATAAATGTAGACATGAAGGTTCAGGGCCGAGAAAAGTTCATGGACTTTGTCAAAAAAGAAGACAGCATTATAGAGTGCTACCATGTAACAGGTCCGTACTGTATGATACTCAAGGCAAGCCTTGACAAGATGGCGAGTCTCGAAAGCCTCATAGGAAAGATTCAGGTATTTGGCGACACTGAAACCTTCATAATACTCTCCAAGCCTGTAAATGAAAAGGTCATAGGCAGGCTGAGTGAATCGCCGGGACAGCCGTAATCAATACAGCGGTATCAGACAGAATATAGCTTGCATTCTCAGGGAATCCGGCATAAGCCGGGGTTCCCTATTTATATTCCAGAATCAGACCGACTCCGACCTCTTTGACATCTACAAATTTGGACAGTTCGATTTTCGAATAAAGGTCTGTGCAGTGACCCGCGTAGACATCACCGGCAACATTGCTGGCAAGGAATTCACATGTTGAAGCTAGAAGCGCTGCTGGAGGATTTAGCAAGTGAAAGCCCCCTATCACGCAGGCTATTCTGTCGTCAGAGCATACCTTTTTCGCGTATTCGATTATGTTGCAAATGCCAGAGTGTGAGCAGCCTGTTATAATAACGAGACCTTTTGAAGATTTGTACGCGAGCGCCGTGTCGTCCAGGCAGAAGTCGTCAGTAGTAATTCCACTGCAGCACTGCTTTCCAAAAGGAGTCATGATTTCAAAGTCGTTTGTACGCTCCACTTCGCCAAGGAAAACGAGATTTTCTGTGATATTAACAGGTTCTCTGCTGAGAGTCACATTGAAATATCTTTTCAAAGCGTCTGCGGAGACTATAGAGCCGATTTCCTCTCCGTTTAAATACTGCTTGAAGCAGAATGCCTCTGGATGGGCTATGATCGTAGGAACCTTGCTTGCTTTGCGCTCAACGGCCGCCTCTGTAAAGTTGCTTATGAGATGGCCAAGCCCCCAGGTGTGGTCGTTGTGGCCGTGGGAGATTGCCACGTAATCAGTGCTGGCGATGTCGATTCCCATCTTGGCTGCATTCTCCAGGAAAAGTCCCGAATAGCCTGTATCAAACAAGATGTTTGTTTTGCCATCCTCTATGAAGTACGAAACACCGGGTTCTCCTTTGAAATAGCGGTCTATGTACGTGTTGTTGTCAACTAGAACAGTAAGCTTCATATGGCACCCTCCTCTTGAGATTGCATAATATATAACTATAAAAAAAGGTTTTATTGTAATCGCGTATATATATTAATTCTATACTCAAGAGACTTTACTATCAAGAAGAATTTGGACGGGGTATGGGTATAAGCATCATATAGTGGACATTGGAAAAGCATGAAAGAATTTGCAAAGACCGCTTGATTTTTTGGATTTTTTAGTGGATGACAAGATAAGTTTTTTTTGTTATAATGATTAAGTAGATTTGAACGACATAATCCCGGGGAATTAGCTCAGCTGGGAGAGCGCATGGCTGGCAGCCATGAGGTCAGGGGTTCGAGCCCCCTATTCTCCACCAAATAGGTACACCAATTTTGATACAATGCAAAGCCCTTGAAATCAAGGGCTTTTGTTGTTTTTGTAATTAAATAAGACTTTAAGTAGGTCTAAATATTGCAAATGCACACCTTTCTGCTAAAAAGTATGCACACCCCTGGTGCATTTTTCGCGAGGGGTGTGCACTTTTTAGCGGAAATATTTACGGAATTTTTATGGTTTTTCAGGAAATATAGATAAGTAGGCTAAAATGAAAAAGACAAAACTACCGAGCATAATGGAGAATGATCGGTTCAATGTTCAATATTATTCTTATTTAGCTGAATTTACTTGCTAATGATGTGGTTTAGAGCGAATATGCTACTACCAAGACGATTAGTAGAAAGGGGATCGTTTCTATGAAACCACGAAATGTAATCATTATTCCTGCATCAAAACCAGAGCAACCGGACCATCGCTTAGGAACACCAGGTAAAATTCACGTTGTTGGGTATGCCCGTGTAATTAAGGGTACAGGTGCTGGTGTTCAGATAAGAAAAAATATAAGGAGACTCATCGCAGATCGGTAAGACTGGGAACTGACCTTTGTGACCACGGATCACTGTAAAACTAAGGATCAGAAATCTACCTGGCGTTCATTTCTTAGCATTTGTCATGGCATTAGATGTAGACACATAGATATTCTGATTGTCCATTCTGCAAATGATTTGAAAAGCGCTTTAGCCATTGCTAGGGATCTGCTTCCGTTTTGTAAGAGCAACGGCGTCACAGAGTATGTGGCTCATAACGACAAGCTGCTTACTGAAAGTGAGTTTATGCGGGATATATAGATAAGTAGGCAAAATAAGCTTAATCAGAGTTACATCAACGCTTTTTCATGCTGTAATGGGTGCTCTTGCGTTTGACTCCGTCGTTATCAATCTGAATATTACTTCTTCGAAGTTTCTCTGCTTGAACCCGTTCAAATATTTCCTCAGATATTATTGGCGGGTGGTTATTGGTTGCCAGATATTTATTTTTCTCGTCCTTGTTAATCAGACGTTCATTATCAGGATATCCCTTTGAGTATGTTTTACCCAGCAGAACGTTACCAATATATTTTTCGTTGCTAAGCAGTGTTTCAATGCTTCTTTTACTCCAAGCATCTTTTCCGGTAGGAGATTTTATTTCCAGTCTTTTAAGCTCACGGATGATAGCAATAGTGCTGAAACCATCTAAATACAGCTCAAAGATTCTACGGACAGTTTGAGCATCTTTTTCTAGAATGATAAGATTACCATCTTGATCTTCCTGATATCCAAAACACTTTCTGCTATATAACTTAGAGGTACCATTCTTAAAACCGTTATAGAGGTTCCATTTAATATTGCTGCTTCTTGATTCGCTTTCAGCCTGAGCAACAGCTTGAATAATAGAAACCATGAAGTCTTTAGTTGTATCGCTAGTATTGATATCCTCGATTTCAAAATATACATCCACCAATAATGCTCGTAATTTATTCAGTACATCAAGTGTTTCGGCTGTATTCCTGCCAAAGCGGCTTATTGATTTAGTAATAATCATATCGATTTTGTGGTTGCGGCAGTCTTCCAGCATTCTTTGAAACTCAGGACGTCCAGATGCATTTTTACCCGACTGAACATCTGCATAGATGTCTACAAGTTCCCAGTTGATACGATTGTCAACCATAGTTTTATAATAAGAGATCTGATTTGAAAGGCTTTTGACTTGATCTTCATGTGGCGTGCTGACTCTGCATTATACAGCCACCTTTATTTTTTTAAAGAGCATATGGGTTTGTACTTGAGTAACTTTCCGGTTTGTACTCATAAGACCGCCTCCGATTCTTTGCAAGCCTAGCCTAAATATCCTTATCTTGAATATATTATAGAACTGTTTCATGATATGTGTAAATGTTGATTTATAATGTGCACGCTTGTCAAGACACGAAATTCGATTTTCTAAGATAAGTCTCCTTTCGTGATAAAATATTAGGCTGCAAGTGGCTGATGTCCGTAATACACATCAGCTGGTGTGCGGTAGTTGTAACTCTGATGCCCTCTTTTGTAATTGTATGTTTCTATGTATTCTTTTGTGAGTGATTTAACTTCATGAACAGTTTCAGGGCACAGCAAATACAAGCGTTCCCACTTATATGAACGGAAAAATCTTTCAATTGCTATGTTGTCAGTTGCTCGGCCTTTGCCGTCCATGCTGATTTTAGTCATTTTTAGATGCTTAATACAATCAATGTAAGCTTGTGATGTGAATTGGCTGCCTTGATCACTGTTAATAATTTCGGGCATGCCGTGCTCCTTTACAGCGCTTTCTACTGCGCGTATGACCATATCTGTTTGCAAAGTGTTGCTAATGGTATAACCTACGATAAATCTTGAATACCAGTCGATTATGGCTGTTAGATATACAAATCCTGTCGGGGTTCCTATATAAGTGATATCAATAGACCAGACTTGATTTGGACGATTAATGTCAAGATGTCTTAAGAGATATGGGTATGTCTTGGATTGTTTTGCACGCTTACTCAAATTAGGGCCAGGATAGAAGCAGGTAATGTCCATTTCCTGCATGTATCGCTTAACCAAGCGTCTGCCCACATGGTTGAATCCGAGTTTGCATAGCTCATTGCGTATCCTTCTAACACCGTATGAAGGTTCGTCAAAGTGAATTCTATCAATGGCATTTTTTATGGTAATCTCATCCTTCGATGGGCTTATTTCAACAGGCTTGTGATATGCACTGGATCGTGGCAAATCAATCAATTCACATTGATGTTTGACTGTTAGATCTGAATCAGTCCATTCAATCAGCGACCTTTTTTCTTCATTTGTGAGATTTGCACCTGTTTTTTTTTAAGCCAGTCTACATCCAGTGTGAGTTCACCAATTTTCTTTATAAGATGCTCCTTTTCATCTTCATGTTCGCGCTGAATCTTTTCAATGTTTTCGTTCTTCTTATCAAATACGGCGGACATGTTGGATAAAAACTCTGCTTTCCAGCGACTAATTAATTGTTGTGATACATCATATTTTTTAGCGATTTCAGCCAATGTGCTTTCTTCGCGAAGGAGTTCAAGCACTATTGCGGCTTTCTCCTCAGGGGTCCAGTTTCTTCTCATTCTGCTCATGTTCTTATTTTATCTTATTTTTTAGAATATGTGTCCAATGCTATGTGTACATTTTACTTTTGTTGTTTTTTGGATTAATTAAGGCTTGAAAAAGGTCTGAATATTGCCAATGCACACCCCGGGTGCATTTTTAGCAAGGGGTGTGCACTTTTTAGCGGAAATATTTACGGAATTTTCGTGATTTTTTAGGAAATAAGATAAGTAGGCTAAATCTATAAAGGCAAAACTGCCGATTACACCTGTGCTTATCCATTCTGCAGATAATTTTCAGGAATGATTGTAGTATACCTTAAATGAAAAAGTAAGTTCCGTTTGTATGTCTAAACGGAATTTAGTCCTGCAATTAAAAGAGGACTTTGAAAAACAGAATTTAGTTTTTCAATTTACGTATTATTATACGTCAATATTTAAAAATAAAAAGTTACGATAGTGACTTATAAATGAATTTAATGTTTTTAATATATAAATCAACCTGCATTTTGTATAAGTAAACAATGAGATATTTATAGTGGGAAGTAAATATAAATACATAAAAGTTACCCCGGTAACGACTTTATCTGTTGGTTTATAATATATTAGAAATATAATTCAATCAATAAAAACAATATAATGGGAGGAAAAGTATGAAAAATATTCTAAATCATTTTAAAGGAAAAAATAAAATGATAATAATTTCGTTTATTATTATGTTTGTTTTATTTTCGGTATTTATTTTTAATAGTTTTCAAAAGGATGATTCTGCGATTGTATATACACGAAATGGAAAATATATTGAATCTTCTGGAATGGTTGAGAGCAATTCGGTGGAGATAAGTAGTGAAGTTTCAGGTACGGTGATTGAAATTATGGTAGCGGAAGGAGATAAAGTCAATAAAGGTGATGTAATTGCAAAAATTAACAATACAAATCTAATAAATCAATATGAACAAGCAGTAACAAACATAAAAGTAGCAGAAAAAAGCATAGAACTTATTGAAAGTAATATAAATAATTTAGTGCTACAAAATGCTGATGCAGTCCAACAAGCTAAAAATGCTTACTTGGCTGTTTCAGCTGAATATGAAAAAGTCATGGATGGTACGAGCCTTGATGAAATCAAACAAGCAGAAGAATCAGTAAATCAAGCTAAAACAAACGTTGATTACATCAAAACAAATTTGGATAGAAACAAGGCTCTATTGGAATACGGAGCTATATCGCAAAGTGTATATGATGAAACATTAAAAAGTTATAATGTTGCAGTAGCTCAACATAATTCAACCATTTCAAAATTGAATTTATTAAAATCATATCCGACAGAAGCAAGTGTGAATGCAGCTAAAAATAAAATGCTCCAGGCAAAATCAGGTTATGAACTTGCAATTTCGAATGGAAATACTCAGATTAATAGGCTTGAGGGCGAGCTTGAAATAGCACAGACACAATTAGAACAATACAATAATATTTTGGAGCAATCTAAAGTTGAACTTGAAAAACTAACAATTAAGGCGCCTATTAATGGCACAGTAAACTCCTTGATCTTCAAAGAAGGAGAATATATTTCAATGGGGAAAACCTTAACAGAAATATCAGATGATGAAAATGTAGAGATTAAGGCTTACGTTTCAGAAGCAAATATAGGCAATATTAAGGTAGGGCAAAGTACAGAAATATATGTAGATTCAAATAAAAATAAAATATTTGAAGGGAAAGTCATAAAAATTAACAATAAAGCAGAATTCACTCCTAAAAATATACAGACAAAAGAAGAAAGAGTGAATACTGTTTTTGAAGTAAAAATAAAGGTTATCAGCTCTGAAGGAATTATAAAGTCAGGTATGCCCGTAGATATAAAAATCAAAATAGAATAATTACAAATTTGAGGAGGTAAAAATGGAAATTGGAATTCAAACACATTCTCTTATTAAAAAATTTGGAAATATAACTGCAGTAAATAAGCTGGATATTACAGTGAAAAAAAATACAATATTCGGATTGGTAGGACCCGATGGTGCAGGTAAAACAACGACTATGAGAATGTTATGCTCACTAGTTGTTCCAGATAGTGGTACTGCTGAAATTGGAGGATTGAACATTGCTTTAAAGAGCGATGAAATAAAAAAAACATAGGATATATGCCACAGCAATTCAGTCTATATGGCGATTTGACTGTAATTGAGAATCTCGAGTTTTATTCAGAAGTTTATCAGATTCCAGAAAAAATAAGTAGGGATAAAATCAAGAACCTATTGGAGTTTAGTAATTTAACAAATCATTCATACAAGCTTGCTGATCAGCTATCAGGCGGAATGAAACAAAAACTTGCACTTGCATGCAACCTAATCCATACACCTAAATATTTGTTCCTTGATGAACCTACCATCGGGGTCGATCCAGTTGCAAGGAGGGAATTGTGGAAGATACTTTTTGATTTGAGAAATCAGGGAGTAACTATATTTGTGAGTACCCCATACATGGATGAAGCCGAAAGGTGCGATGAGATAGGTTTGATGGATAAGGGGAAAATAATCATTAATAATAAACCAGAGAACATTATAAAAGAATTTAATAAGCATATTCTATGCATTTATTCATATGACAACCACAGTATAAAAGACATGCTTCAGGGCTTGGAGTTTATAGAGGACGCATATTTGCTTGGAGATGAACTGCATATTGTTACAGAAGATCTAAATATTTCACAAAGAAAGCTGGATGAAATCTTAACTCATGGCGGAATAAAAATAAATTCTATGATTGAAATCGAACCTTCTCTTGAAGATGTTTTTGTAAATATTGTGAAGAGCAGTAATGAGCGGAGATGATTATATGGAAAACGCTATAGAAATTAGAAATCTAACTAAGACATTCGATCAATTTGTTGCTGTTGATAATATAAGTTTCGACGTAAAAAAAGGTGAAGTTTTTGGTTTTTTGGGACCAAATGGTTCTGGAAAAACAACTGTGATTAGAATGATTTTAGGATTACTTAGTCCTACTTCTGGTGTAGGTAAGGTACTCGGATATGACGTTTCTAGAGACAATGAAAAATTGAGAAATAAAATAGGATATATGTCGCAAAAATTCAGCCTTTATGAAGAACTGACTGTCGATGAAAATCTTGATTTTTATGCTGGTGTTTATTGCATCCCCCCAGAAAAAATAAAAGAAAAGAAAAAAGAAATATTGGAAATGGCTGATTTAGTTGGTAAAGAGGATTTAATAGTTTCAAACCTTTCGGGGGGATGGAAGCAGCGTCTTGCCTTAGGATGTTCAATTATTCATGATCCCGAGATTTTACTTTTAGATGAACCGACTGGAGGGGTTGATCCAATAGCAAGAAGGCATTTCTGGGATATAATATATAATCTATCAAAAAAAGGAGTTACCGTATTAGTAACTACTCATTACATGGATGAGGCCGAACATTGTAACTCAATAGGTTTTTTATATTATGGAAATATTTTGTATCTTGATACTCCCCAAAATATGAAAGAGGAAGTAATAGAAGGAGACATAATAGAAATTAAAGCTAACAATATACTGAAATCTATCGAATTGTTAAAGAAGAATGATAAAGTTAGTGATGCATCTGTTTATGGGGCAGGGATACATGCTATGGTTCAGCCAAACATAAACTTAAATGAATTAAAATATTATTTAATAGAGAACAATGTTGAGGTTTACAGTTTAAAAAAAGTTAAATCTTCATTAGAAGATGTATTTGTTTTTCTTGTTGAAAATGAAAAAAGAAAGCAAAATAAAAAATTGGAGTGATTATATGGATTTTAATATAAAAAGAATATTGGCAATTATTAAAAAGGAATTTTCTCAAATCAAAAGAGATAAAAGAACTATTGCAATTATTATAATGCTGCCAATCATGGAATTGCTGTTGTTTGGATATGCTGCATCTACCAGCGTTGATCATATTCCTACTGTAGTACTTAATAATGATATAGGAAGCGAAAGTAGGGCGTTATTAGATAATCTTTCTAATTCTCAATATTTTGATTTAGATTATCATGTTACAAGTATGGAAGACGTAAAAAAATATATAGATTATGGTTATGCTAAAGCAGGATTCGTTATTCCGCCGGATTTTTCAGAAGATATAGAGAAAGAGAAAACAGCGCAAATCCAATTAATAGTGGATGGAACAGACCCGACAACAGCACAAACAATATTGTCAAGTGCCGGAGGAGTATTCCAGTCTATGTCTGTTGAAATAATTCAAGAAACAGTAGGTACTGCTATGTCTCAACCTTTAGATTTAATGAGCAGAGTATGGTACAATCCAGATATGAGCAGCATCAACTTTAATATACCGGGTCTGATAGGCGTAATATTGCAAACAGTTACCCTCATGCTTACTTCTTTTTCAATTGTCAGAGAAAGAGAAAGAGGCACGATGGAACAGCTTCTAGTGACACCAATAACTAATATGGAACTTATGATTGGTAAAATTATTCCTTATGTAATCATTGGTTTTGTAGATATTGTATTAGCACTTGCACTAAGCGTGTTTTGGTTTCGTGTGCCGATTGCAGGGAGTATAATCTTATTATTGATTTTTTCAACAGTATTTTTATTTGGAGCTCTTGGCGTAGGTCTTATCATATCTATAATATCCAAGAGCCAGCTTCAGGCAATGCAATTGTCTATGTTCATGATAATGCCAAATTTATTGCTATCAGGATATATGTTTCCAAGAGAAGCTATGCCGAATGCAATATATGGACTTAGCACAGTTCTTCCATTAACATATTTTATAAAGGTGCTAAGAGGAATAATTCTAAAAGGAAATGGATTTATCGAATTGTATAAAGAGTTTGTTATATTAGTTGCGTTTGGAATGGCATTCCTTTTCATAGCAACAATAAAATTCAAAAAGAAAATTGATTGATTTTATAATATATAAAAAATATTAATAGCGTCTGTCAATAATTATGTGTATGATGCCTAAAAAAAGATATATAATTTTATTGGTTAGTTGCCGGGAAAGCTTTTAAATATAAGCTTTCTCGGTTTTCTATTACTTAAATTAAATATTTTGCAATTCTATAAAAAAACCATAATGCCAATATTTGGTGATTTGTGCAAGTTCATGTTTGTATAAAATGCTATCTGATGATGTTTAAATCAAGTATAGTTATGGAATGTGAATCAAATTCGATTAGTCCGTCAGTTCTCATTTTGTTTAGTTCGCGAGAAAGTGAGGTGCGCTGTATGCCCAGCCTCTCTGCCAGATCCTTTTTGCTCGTACCAAGCATTATATGGGCTTTTTTTTGTATCAGATATTCGTATCTGAGAAAGTCGATTACTGAGTTTCTTATTGATTTTTGGGATATGGTTTTAATTTTATTAGTAAGTATAATAGTTTTATCTGAAATACATGACAAAAATTCATGTAAAAAATTTTCATTCAACTGGCAGAGACTGAGCACAAGCTCTTTTTTTATTTGGAGTATTGTTGCATCAGTTTTTGAAATGACTGTCATAGGATAAAAGGGATTTCTTGAAAAAAGTAGATTGCCACCCATACTGTCGCTCGGATGAAAATCAACTATTGTCAGTGCATTGCCATTTTCGTCTATTCTTTGGATTATAATCTTGCCGATAAGTATTACATCAAGCGATTGGCATTTCTCACTTTCGAAATAAATTATGCTGTTTTTGGGATGTCGAGATATTGAATATTTACCGCATTCAAACAGTGAAGCGAGATCTTCACGGGAAAAACTTGCAAACAGCCTTGTAGCTTGTATCAAAGGTATTAGTTTCTTCATTTCCATACCCATTTTAATCATCCTCCAAAAAAACTATCCAAATTAGTTACTGCAGTAACTGTAAGTTACTATGAATTATTGTATTATAAAGTCAAGAAAACATGAAGAAGGAATTACGGTGATAAAAAGTACAAATTCAGCACAGTTAACGAGAAGATAGTAGAGAGTATAATTGACAACAAAAATATACATCTCAATCGCAGTGTATTCGTAAAGGGAGATTTGAAGTAAATCAGAATATTTAGGCCTGCATGATGGTATATATAAAATAAGTGTACAATAAATTAGGGGGTGCGTCATGGATATATTACAAGTTATGGGAGTATTTATAATAACTTTAACTATCATTCTGTTTATGCCTGTTAAGGCAAATGCTCATTGTGATACGATGGATGGGCCTACAGCAATTGACGGAAGGAAGGCGCTAGAAACAAACAATATAAATTATGCATTGAAGTGGATTACATCAGACTATGAAGACGAATTGCGAAGAATATTTGAGAAATGTGTAAAAGTCAGAGCGCTTAGTCCTGAAGCTCAGGAGCTTGCTGACATGTATTTTCTTGAGAACTTGGTTAGAATCCATAGGGCAGGGGAAGGGGCGCCATTTGAAGGATTAAAACCATCAGGAACACCAATCGATAAAAAAGTAGCTGCAGCAGACAAAAGTGTAGAAATTGGTAATCTATCTCCGCTAGAAGGATTAGTATCTCCAGAAGAAATGCACGAGTTAAAAGGAAGATTCGAAAAGGTCATGTCTCTTAAGAATTTTGATGTGAATGATGTTGAGGCAGGAAGAAAATATATAGAAGCCTATGTAAGTTTCTTTAAAACTGCAGAAGGGGAAGAGCACGAGCATGGGTCTAGACACAGCCATGGACATGGGCATTAAATTATAGTGCGGACTATAAATAAGCAGTTGCCGATAATCTAACAGCAATCTATGATTGCTTTGTAGGTCAGATACCACACAATCCAAATCTTTGATTTGCTCCATGGACCCACAATAGGTACACCAATTTTGATACAATGCAAAGCCCTTGATTTCAAGGGCTTTTTGTTGTTTTTGTAATTAAATAAGACTTCAAGTAGGTCTAAATATTGCAAATGCACACCTTTCTGCTAAAAAGTATGCACACCCCTGGTGCATTTTTCGCAAGGGGTGTGCACTTTTTAGCGGAAATAAATGATATGATATAATAGATATATGGCCATGAACAAGGTAGCTGCTTAGAGGGAATATATCAAGGTCATCTTTTAATTTTGACTATATCATTTAATTATTCACTTTCTTAAGTGCGGTACGATAAAAAAGGTTGAGGAACTGGCAAGCATCCTGCAAGTCTGCTTCGATAGTGGAGCGAAGAAAGTGCTGATACCAATAACGTCAGCGCCCGAACTCGGCTCAGTTCCAGCAGACCTTATAGGGGCGTTCAGTCAAATATTTCACTCAACTTCGCAGTAAGCTGTATTTAAGGCTTTGGGAGTGGAGTAAGGATTTAACTTGTTAATGGCAAGGAGGAACTAATATGGCATCTGTTCGAAATATAAAAGCTGAAGTTGAAAGACTACTTTGGGGCATTGCGGCGGGACGCTGCGAGTTTGAGGGTTGCAACAAAGTTCTTTATCAACATGAGGTTACTGGGGATACTGAAAACTATGCTCAAAAAGCACACATTTATGCAGTTAGTCCTGGCGGTGCGAGATTTTGTCCCGATAGTGAAGACTTTAAAAATAGCGTAAAAAATTTAATGCTGGTTTGTCCTCAATGCCATATAACCATCGATAGGAATGAGCAAAAATACACGCCAGAACTTCTATTTGAAATGAAACGTAGACACGAGGAACGTATATTCAAGCTAACGAGTATCGGTGCAGAATTGCACAGCCATATGGTTTACTATACCGCCAATATCGCAGGAACAAATATGGCAGTAAATGACGGGGATGCAAGAAACGCTTTAGCCTTGTTTGGACGATACCCCTCGGACATTTCACCTATTGAATTAGGACAAAGAGGAAATTTTGTTGAGGATAACGAAGAGGACTTTTTTATAAGTAACTCAAAGAATCTTTATCGTGCAGTAAAGGCAAGGATTCTTGATGTTGTTTCCGAAGGTGAAAGCATAGCACTGTTTCCGTTGGCCCCACAGCCATTGCTGATGTACCTTGGACGATTGCTTAATGATAAATACAATGTAGCAGTATTCCAATGTCATCGGCGTGAACAGGACAAATGGCGATGGAATGACACTGATGAGCAGGTTCGGTTTCGCTCAATATTACCAGATGATGCTTCAGCCTCTTCTAAAATAGCACTTGTATTCTCGTTAAGCAGCACAATTTCCTTCAATAGGATAAAATCAGTATTAGGGAATGATGTGTTGATATATTCTGTCACTATAGATTTACCTAACAGAACTTTTGTTACTAACTCAGCTGTCATGGATGAATTCGTTACAAAATCTCGCGAGGTTATGGAGGTTATTAAGCAAAGGCACGGAAAAGACACGGACATACATGTTTTCCCAGCAATGCCCGCCTCATTGGCCGTTCGCTTTGGTATGGACTATATGAGTAAAACTGATAGCAAACTTGTAATTTATGACGAGCAACCAGAAAAAGGATTCGTCTATGCTTTAACAGTTGGAGGTAACAATGAACGATAAACAACTAAATGACTTGTTCTTACGCATTGCCGAAGAACTCGATATTTCAGATACACTTTTTGAAAGAGCAGAGACAAGTTATCAGGCGCTTGGTGAATACATCAACAATAACTGCGATTGTTCTGTGAATCTGTACACACAAGGGTCTTTTAGACTTGGTACGGTTATTCGTCCACTGAGCGACGAGGATGAATATGATTTAGACCTTGCTTCCGAAGTGACGAACCAATCTATTATCACGCCTAAGAACCTTAAAAATATGATAGGTGATATTCTGCGCGATTCTAAGCGTTACTCGTCAAAGTTAGAAGAGAAAAAGCGTTGTTGGCGTATTGAATACTCAGATGAGGCTCAATTCCATATGGATATTACGCCGGCTATCCCTGACAAGACAGCGACAGACTCCATCCTTGTCACAAATAAAAAGGACGATGCTTCATATTCGTTTATCGTCAGCAATCCGAAGGGGTATTCTGACTGGTTCGAAAAACGCAAAGCTACTACTGAGATAATTCGGAAAGCGGCATTATTTGAAGCTGCTGGGGTTGAACCTGTCAAAACAAAAAACAATAAGGTCAAGTTGCCGTTGCAGCGAGCTATCCAGATTCTAAAGCGACATCGAGATAAAATGTTTGAATTCAATCCCGAAAATAAACCCATATCTATTATCATAACAACGCTCGCAGCAAAGGCTTACAACGGCGAGATGGGTGTTTATGATGCCGTGAAGATAATCCTTGAAACTATGTCTACATTTATTAGTGCAGAAGGTGGATATTACTACATACCGAATCCAAGCAATCCGCAAGAAAATTTTGCGGATAAATGGAATAGCGAGCCTGTGAAAGCAGAGATGTTTTTTGACTGGCTAGAAAGGGCGAAAAAAGATATTGTTATAGTTACTCCGACAATTCTTGATGATTACACCGTTCTTGAAGAATCACTCGGTGAAACTGTAATAGGCAGAGCTGTTTCAAAAACAACTTCAATTACCCACGATTCAAATCTCCCGGCTATTGAATACAATAGCCCAGTTATAAAAAATGCCCTAAGTGTGCCACACAGGCAAAAGCCCCCTTTCCAATTGCCCAAATATAAGGTTCTTGGTATTAAAGCAATGGTTACTATAAATGGCAACTCATATGCTTATAAAAATAATGGAACGCCAATACCCAAAAACAGTGGAATTGACTTTAGCCTAATTGTGTCGCCCAAACGGTTGAAAGGTGGATATACTGTAAAATGGCAGGTTGTCAATACCGGTGATGAAGCACAGTTTGCTGATAGCCTACGCGGAGGATTCGAAACAGAAATCAACTCAACTAAGCGACATGAAGACACCCAATATCGAGGAACTCATTATGTTCAAGCGTTCCTTTTGAAACGCGGCAAATGCATAGCGATGTCAACAGAGTTCATAGTGAATATTCAGTAAAAAATGAGAAGTACTGATTTATTTTCGTAGCATGCTCGTCCAACAAAATGGAACATATCCCAATTGACTACTCAACCTAAAATGTGGATATATTTCCACGTACATATAAAATATATAAACCGGCATGGACATATTCCTGTGAACGGACAAATAGAAAAATATAGTCTAGACATCAAAATGAACGGCTTGTTCCACGTTGAGACGGTGGTATTGATGTCATGCAAAGATAAATAATTGGCCTGAAAAGGCTTTAAAACAGAGGTTTCCAGACTTTCGGAAATAATCACCGGATGATGGAAACCTTTCTTTTTGACTTTGGATAAATGATTTGTTAAATCAATGTTGAAGGGTTG
This sequence comes from Peptoclostridium acidaminophilum DSM 3953, assembly GCF_000597865.1. Taxonomy (GTDB): domain Bacteria; phylum Bacillota; class Clostridia; order Peptostreptococcales; family Peptostreptococcaceae; genus Peptoclostridium_A; species Peptoclostridium_A acidaminophilum. The sequence continues at coordinate 132,322 of NZ_CP007453.1, forward strand.
AGACTACAGAACTGCTTTTGACTTTGCGAGTTTAGAGAACTGTTGTTTTTGGCATAGGCTGAAGCTATAGAATTGTTGTAAAAGAACTTAGTGATAGATAGTATGCTCTATGACTGAAATTTGGCTTTTTTATGCTTTCTTGTTAAGTTATTTAATAAACAAGTTATGATATATCAGGAGTATTGGTCTTATCAGATCGATAATGCCCCTCCTCCTCGGTTCATTAAAGTATACTATCAGGTAGTAAAAATATTACTATTTTAGATGTTTTGTCTTGCCTTGAAATGACTTGAAACGAGTGATGACAGAGGATTTTCTATTGATTGTCTGAATCAGAAGTCAGAATAGAGGCTTCAAATAGTTGAGCATTTTAGTAATCGTTGCACATAAGATTTTATCGTATGTGCATTAAATAAAATAGTTTGTTCCAGAATATCAATATTCAATCATTCCATATGTTAAGAAATAATAATTTTCCTTAGAGAGTATAAATCAAATGCATTTATAAAATCATCTTATTTGTGCTATTATTATGTGTAGATTGGCAAAACTACTGAGCGGAGGGGGGGCGTTTCTATGCTAAAAAACAACATTGAAAAAGATATCAAAATAAAATGTGTTGAAGCTGATATAACACAATCTGCTTTGGCCGAAAAAATAGGAAAAACCGTACAGTATGTGAATCGTATCGTGAAGAAAGATGAGGGTGTTATAAATAAAACCTTTCTTCAAATGATGGAAGGATTAGGTTATGACATAAGACTCACCTATGAAAAACGGGAGGAGAATATCGATGAATAAACAGCAACTGGCTTCTACAATTTGGCAATCAGCAAATCAGATGCGTTCCAAGATAGAGGCAAATGAATACAAGGATTACATCCTAGGTTTTATGTTTTATAAGTACATTTCAGAACGCGAAATTCAGTTTTTGAAAGACGAAGGTTATACAGATGTGGATATAAAAAAAGTAAACGAGAAGGATGTTCAATTGGCACAGCACATTCGCCAGAATATTGGATACTTTATCTCATATAACAATCTGTTCTCTACATGGCTTGAAAAGGGCGATGATTTTAATATCGCCAATGTTCGTGATGCTCTGAATGCATTTGACTTAAACATAGAGGAGACTTACAAGAAGATTTTTGAGAACATCTTTAAGACCCTTCAGTCTGGTCTTTCTAAATTGGGTGATACAGCTCAAAAGCAGACTAAGTCAGTAAAGAGTTTGCTAAAGCTAATTCGACGAATTCCTATGGATGGAAAGCAGGATTATGATATTCTAGGATTTATTTATGAATATCTTATCAGCATGTTTGCAGCCAATGCAGGAAAAAAGGCTGGGGAATTCTACACCCCGCATGAGGTGTCAATTTTGATGTCTGAAATAATAGCTGAAAATTTAAAGCACAAAAAACACATTAGAATCTATGATCCAACATCTGGTTCAGGGTCTCTACTCATCAATATAGGTACCTCTATTAGTCGATTTATCTCTGGTGAGAATAAGGTTGATTACTATGCACAGGAGTTGAAGGAAAACACATATAACCTTACTCGTATGAATTTGGTTATGCGGGGTATCAACCCTGCAAACATTAATGTGCGAAATGGAGATACTTTAGAGGATGACTGGCCGTTTTTTGAAAATGACCAAAATAGAGAGCAGACTTATCAGCTAGTTAAGGTGGATGCAGTAGTTTCAAATCCGCCGTATTCTCAAAAATGGCACCCAAAAGATAAAGAATACGACCCTCGATATAAAGAATTTGGTATAGCTCCTAAAGCAAAGGCAGACTATGCATTCTTGCTACATGAACTATATCACTTAGAAGATGATGGTATTATGACTATTGTTTTACCACATGGTGTATTATTCCGGGGTGGTGAAGAAGGTAAAATCAGAGAAACTCTTATCGAAAGAAATCATATAGAGGCCATCATCGGTTTGCCTGCAAACATATTCTTTGGAACATCTATTTCTACAGTTGTTATAGTGTTGAAAAAAACACGTAAAGATTCTGATGTGATGATTATTGACGCTTCAAAAGGATTTGAAAAAGCAGGAAAAAACAACAAGCTTCGTGCCTGTGATATTAAAAAGATTGCAGATACGGTGAGGCTCAGACAGCCTATTGAAAAATATGCAGCTCTTGTGACTAAAAATAAAATTCGTGAAAAAGAATACAACCTAAACATTCCCAGATACCTGGATTCTTCTGATGATCCAGAAACTTGGGATATTCGGGCGACCATGTTTGGTGGCATTCCGATGCACGAAGCCGCATTACTTAACGAGTATTGGGATATATTCCCTGGTCTTTTTGATGCACTATTCAAAGAGATGTCTGAAGGTTATTTAATGATTCCATTCGAGGACATCAAAGCTGTCGCACTTGAGGTCCCTTCCATCAAAGAATACAGACAGGCTTTTACTGCGAGTTTTGATGGTTTTTATAAATCCTTGTATGAGTCACTTATCGAAGATATTTTGGATGTAAACGCACAAAGCAAAAAGGATGAAGTTTGTCAAGATATTTTCAATCGAATTTCAAAGGTCAAACTCTTGGATAAATATAAAGCCTACCAGATCTTATCAGAAGATTGGGACGTTATTTCGGCTGATTTGGAAATGATACAGAGTGAAGGGTTTGAAGCGATTTTTAAAGTTGACCCAAATATGGTTATAAAAAAGAAAGCAGACGACGATGATGAAGTGCCAGAAGTACAGGAAGGCTGGAAAGGCCGTATTCTTCCTTTTGAATTAGTTCAGCAAGAAATACACATAGATGAACTGAATGAGATTCACGCTATTGAAAATCGTTTGCATGAAATCACCGCTATCTATGCTGAAATTTTAGATTCGTTGGAAGATGACGAACTGGAAGGTAGCACAGTGAATGAAGAAAAGGATTTTTTTGTTGCGAAGGAAGTTAAAATTTTTGTAGCGGAGGCCTTAAAAGACGTAGATAGCCCGGAAATTACAGCTCTTGAAAAATATCTAACGCTTTCAAAAAAGAATGATAAGTTGGATTATATTGCCACAACCAAAATGGTTGAATGGAATAAGATGACTGTAAATAAGGACGGCACTTTTAGCAAAGCTGCTATTAACAGTCGCATTGCACAATTGCAGATGGAATACGATTTTCCTGAGAATTCTTTTGAGGCAAAGATGAAGCAAGTGCTAATGTTGATGGATGAAGAAACACAGAGCAAACGTGAATTCCGAATCAAAAAGGATGAACTCCATCAAAAAACAAAAGAAACTATTGAACACATGAATGAAGACACTGCATTGCGACTTTTGGATTTAAAATGGATTGAACCGCTGGTAAGTGGAATATTCCAGTTGCCAGAAGACATGATTTATCAAATGATTTCCAAAATCATCACACTGAATAATAAATATGCTACGACGTTTGCAGATATTGAAGAAGGTATAATTGATACTAACGAAACCTTGTATAAGATGCTTGGTGATCTTACCGGAAGTGCAGTTGATATGGAAGGATTGGAAGAACTAAGAAAAAGTCTGGAGGTTTAAGTATGGATAAAGAAAAACTTATACCCAGTCTTAGATTTTCCGGATATAAAGATGTTTGGGAACAGCGTAAGATTGGTGAGTGCTTTAAAGAACGAACCGAAAATATGCCAGATGGTGAGCTACTTTCAGTTACAATAAATTCTGGTATAAAAAAATTTGCAGAACTTGGTCGCCATGACAATTCTAATGAAGATAAGTCAAAATACAAAAAAGTATGTGTTGGAGATATAGCTTACAATTCTATGAGGATGTGGCAAGGTGCAAGTGGCTATTCACCTTATGAGGGTATTGTAAGTCCCGCATATACGGTGCTTTCACCAAATGAAAAAGTTGATTCGAAATGTGTTTCATACCTTTTTAAGAACCTAGATATGATTCATACTTTTCAAATTAATTCTCAAGGAATAACCTCTGATACCTGGAATTTGAAATATCCTGCTTTGAGTGAAATATATATAAATCTAGCTAAAGATATTAAAGAGCAAAAGGAAATAGCCGCATATTTCTCCAACCTCGATACTCTTATCACCCTACTTCAGAAAGAGTATGATAAGTTACAAACTATAAAAAAAGCCATGTTGGAAAAAATGTTTCCCCAAAAAGGAATAAATATTCCTGAAATTCGATTTGAGGGGTTTACCGAACCTTGGGAACGGCGTAATGTTGGAGAAGTTACAGAAGAATTGGACCAATATACCACACTTCAATCGGGATTTCCGTTGCTTACATCCTCAAGAAGTGGGCTGATGATGCAAAATGAATACCGTGATAATACTTCTACGGATAATCAAGATACGTTATTTAGCATTGTGCCATTGGCGGCTTGCACATATCGCCACATGAGTGACGATGATATTTTTCATTTTAATATCAATGAAATTGTTGAAAATGGGCTTGTAAGCCGTGAATATCCTGTTTTTAAAGCTTCAAAGGATAATAATCTATTTACAATCATTCAGTACTTGAATTCTAGCCCAGAATTCAGAGCTTTTTGTAGAGAGCAAAAAATGGGGGGAACTCGGACAAGGTTATATTACAAGAGCCTTTGTAGATTTGAGCTATTGCTTCCGACTGAAAAAGAACAGGATCAAATCGCTTCCTTTATCAAACATCTCGACAATCTTATCACCCTTCATCAGCGTAAAATCGATAAGTTGAAAAATATCAAAGCGGGTTGCTTAGAAAAAATGTTTGTTTAAATTTGGGAGGTGGTTGATATGTCTGAAATTATATATACAGAAGAAAAAGAATTTGAAGAGGCCGTCATAAAAACCCTAATTGAATATGGTTGGGAACCGGATGTTATACAGTATCCAACTGAAGAAGATTTGATTCAAAACTGGGCAGATATTCTTTTTAATAATAACAAGCAGAATACACGTTTGAATGATTGCCCTCTGACCGCAGGTGAAATGGATCAGATTATAAACCAGGTAAAGGCTCTACCGTCACCACTACGCCTGAATGAATTTATCAACGGCAGAAGTGTTTCAATCACTCGTGATAACCCTGAAGACCAACTTCACCTTGGCAAAGAGGTTAGTTTAAAAATCTATGATCGCCAAGAAATTGCTTTAGGCCAAAGCCGTTACCAAATCGCACAGCAGCCACAATTCAAGACTAAGTCGCCCATTCTTAACAATAGACGAGGGGATTTATTGTTGCTTATCAATGGTATGCCGGTAATTCATCTAGAGCTAAAGCGCAGTTGTATCCCGGTCAGTGAAGCATACAATCAAATAGAGAAATATTCGCATGAAGGTGCATTCCGTGGAATCTTTTCTATGGTACAGATTTTTGTAGCTATGCAGCCAAATGAATCAGTTTATTTTGCCAATCCAGGCGAAGACGGCGTGTTTAATAAGGCTTTCTACTTTCATTGGGCTGACTTTAATAATAATCTCATCAATGATTGGCATACTTTCGTGCATAGGTTTTTGTCTATTCCTATGGCACATATGTTAATTGGTTTCTATACTATTGCTGATACTGACGATGGAATTCTTAAGGTAATGCGTAGCTATCAGTATTATGCGGCTGTTTCTATTGCTAACATTGTTGCAGATAAGAAAAACCACTGGGATGGCGATAAGCAGCTTGGAGGACATATTTGGCATACAACGGGCAGCGGAAAAACCATGACCAGTTTTAAGGCGGCACAGCTTATCGCAAGCAACCATGATGCTGAGAAGGTAGTGTTCTTGGTTGATCGCAAAGAACTAGGAATTCAATCATTAAAAGAGTATCGTTCTTTCAAGTCGGAACATGAATCAGTACAGGCAACTGAAAACACAACAATTCTGATTTCTAAATTGAAAAGTGATGATCTTGATAATACGTTAATTGTTACTTCTATTCAGAAACTTAGCAATATTACTGCAGAGGCTATGGATCTAAATGAAGCGGATCTCAAAGCTATTCAGAAAAAACGTATGGTCATCATTATTGACGAATGTCATCGCTCTACTTTTGGAGATATGTTGATTGACATCAAGAATACTTTTAAAAATGCTATTATTTTTGGTTTCACAGGAACACCCATTCAGGATGTGAATGCTAGTATAAGAGTGAGCCATTTAGTGCCTTTGTGCTAACCAAAAAGTGAGCCACTTTTCAAAAAACCTGTATACTAATCTCAAAGATTAGTGCAGGGAGGATGAAAGGTGTGATCATTGACGTGGACATTTACCAAAAGATTAGAGAAATGAGTACAATCCAGGGTATGTCTCAAAGGGCTATCGCTAAAACGCTCGGCATATCTCGCAATACCGTCAAAAAATATTGTGACGGTGACAGCGTTCCATGGGAACGCAAAGAATACAATCGTAAGGCAGACATTCTGACTGACGATGTATTAAAGTTCATTCTTCATTGCCTTGAGGAAGACAAATCCGAAAATATAAACAAACAGCAGCATACTGCAAGGCGCATATATCAACGGCTTGTAACTGAAAAACAGTTTGCCGGCGGCGAGTCAACAGTAAGATTGGCTGTAAAAAGGATTAAAGGGAATATTCCCAAGTCATTTATCCCATTGGAATTCGATCCGGGGGAAGCTCTCCAAATTGATTGGGGAGAAGCCACCGTGTATCTTGACGGGATTAAAAACAAAATCAATCTCTTTTGTGCAAGGCTATGCTTCAGTTGCGCAATTTTCGTAATGGCATTCAAGCACCAGAACGAGGAATCCTTCTTGGAAGGTCAACAGAAGGCATTTGAATTCTTTGGCGGTATTCCTCATAAAACAATATTTGATAATGCTAAAGTTGCAGTAAAAGAAGGCTTTGGCCAATACGCAAAGATTCAAAACAGGTACAAGGCCTTTAGCGCCCATTATGCATTTCAACCGTTGTTTTGCAACATTGCAAGCGGAAATGAAAAGGGCCTGGTTGAAAACCTTGTAGGATTTTCAAGAAGAAACTTCCTGGTTCCTGTTCCAAGGATAAAAAACTTATCAGAGCTGAATAGTTTACTATCAGAAAAATGCAACGAGTATAAGCAGCATATGATACAAGGACGTGAGGGAACTGTCGGTATGCGGCTCTTTCAAGAAGCATCATACTTCTACTCACTTCCAAAATACAGTTTTGATACAAGCAAAACTGCGATTGCAAAAGTAAATGAATACTCCACAGTAAGGTTTGATAAAAACAATTATTCAGTTCCGGCAACACTGATAGGCCAGGAAGCCACAATAAAGGCCTATGGCAACGAAATCAGAATACATCACAAGTCTGCAGTCGTGGCATCCTATGACCGCATCTATGGTCCAGGGGGCTACACCAGCTATACTCTGGAGCACTACATGCCACTTCTGGAACGAAAGCCACGCTCCGTATTCAACGCCAAACCTGTAAGGCAGGCTATTCAGAGAGACCTGCTTGAATGGGGAATGAAATTCCCAAATGCAAACAGGGATACTGTCAAACTTCTTCGATTGTGCCTTGATTATGGCACTGACAGGATAATCGGCATTAAAAACCAAATACCTGCTACGGTAAGTCCCACAATCGACCTGGTACGAAGTTACTTGGATGGTCCTGTATCAAACGGCGTAATATCGGTTGCAACGGATATCTCAGTTGATAATGTGGACCTATCGGCTTATGATGCCAAATTCAAAGTGGCGGTGAACGGATAATGGGTGAAATAAACGTGAAGGCACAGTCTATTTCTCTTTACTGCAAGCAGCTCAAGCTCCCTACCTTTTGTGATTATGAAAATATGATCCGTCAGATGGACACCAATATGAGCTATGAGGATTTCCTCCTTGCGCTACTAAGAGTTGAGAACGACCAGCGTCAGGAAAATAATCGCAAAAGGCGGATCAAAGCTGCAAAGTATCCATATTTGAAGACTCTTGATGAATTTGATACAAGCCGGCTTAAACATGTAAAAGAACCTTTTATTTTTGAGTTGTCTGAGTGCGACTACATAGACAAACATCAAAACATTGTAATGATAGGGAATCCCGGAACAGGCAAGACGCATCTTGCAATAAGCCTTGGCTTGAAAGCCTGCACCCTCGGATATTCCGTCAAGTTTTATAACGCCGCATCACTTGCAACTGAATTGGTCGAGGCCAGCGAGTACAAAAGGCTGGCAAAGCTTGAAAAACAGCTGTCTAAAGTTGATCTGCTAATACTAGATGAACTCTCATACCTAAGCTTTAACAGGCATCAGTCAGATCTGCTTTTCAAGGTAATCTCTGATCGATCCGAAAAAGGCAGCATCATAATAACCACAAATCTTGAATTCTCAAGATGGACAGAGCTTTTCGATAATCCAATAATGGTCGCAGCCCTAGTTGACAGAATAACATTCCGCTCCTATGTATTAAACATGAATGGCGATTCTTATCGAAAGGACAGCAACAGCAAATAAAAGATGAATTAAGGGAAATGAAGGCTAAACCCAATTTCCCTTCTTTATTACAATAAGTGGCTCAAATATTCATTAGCACAAATATGAAAATGGTATACTTTTTCATTAGCACAGGTGGCTCAGAAATTCACTAGCGCCTGGCTCAAATATTCATTGACATTCAGATTCAGGATTTAAATACCAAGAAAGACAGCACTACACCTACTATTTTTGGCGATGAAATCCATAGATATACTTTAGGCGATGGAATTAGAGATAAGAATGTTCTTGGTTTTGACCCATATCTTGTTCGTATCTATGATGACAATGATTTGAGGGAACAAATTGCATTGGAAAAAGCAAAAGCATCTTCTCAGCAGGAAGCCATGAGTGACCCTAAAAAAAAGAAAATGTTTCTTAAATACATGGATTCATCACAGGTGAAAATGTATGGAGAGCTTGTTGATGGTAAATGGATAAGTGGTATTGAGGATTACATTCCCAAAGAGCAGTATCAGACACCTGAATATAAAATGGGAATTATTACGGATATTAAAAAGAAATGGCCCTTGTACAGCCGAGACAGACAATTTCACGCTATTTTTGCGACCAGCAGTATTCCAGAAGCGGTAGAGTATTATCGTTTGATGGTAAAGGAAATGCCGGAACTAAAGATTACGGCTATGTTCGATCCGTCTATTGATAATGAGGGTGGAGGCTCTCTTGAAAAGGAAGACGGTATTGTGGAAATATTGGAGGCCTATAACGACAAGTTCGCTCAATCTTTTTCCATTGCCTCTTACGATAAATTTCGTAAAGACGTTAGTTTGCGCTTAGCTCATAAAAAACCGTATGAATACTTGAATAAAGATGATCAAGTTGATATTTTGATTGTTGTAAATCAAATGTTAACTGGCTTTGATTCTAAATGGGTGAATACGTTATATCTGGATAAAGTCATGGAATATGAGAATCTTATTCAGGCATTTTCAAGAACCAATCGTCTTTATGATATGGCAGAGAAACCGTTCGGAATTATTAAATACTACCGACGTCCTAACACAATGGAGAAAAATATTGAAGCAGCGGTAAAAGCTTATTCAGGAGATGTTCCTACTGGTCTTTTTGTAGACAAGCTCCCAAACAACCTCAGACATATGAATACTCTATATTTGGGTATTGAGCAACTCTTTAAAAATGCTGGTATTGAAAGCTTTGAAAAGTTACCAGAGGATTCTGCTACAATAGCAAAATTTGCTAAAGATTTCAAATTGTTTGTAACGCATCTGGAAGCTGCGTTGATTCAGGGATTTGTATGGTCTAAAAAATTATATCCAGACGAGAATCAGGTTGAGGATCCTATAGAAGTAGCCCTTGATGAGATGACTTATTTGACCCTCCTTGGCAGATACAAAGAACTTTCAAGAGGCGGTGGAGGAGACCGAGGCGGAGATGTTCCATATGAGGTGGATATTCATATCACTGAATATGATACTGGAAAAATTGATGCGAACTATATGAATTCTAACTTTGACAAGTATGTCAAATTGATACAGGGCGATACTGATCCTGAAATTGTGGCTGCGGCATTAAAAGAACTACATAGATCTTTTTCCATGTTATCTCAAGAAGAACAACGCTATGCTGAACGATTTGTACATGCTGTAGAGACTGGAAAAGCTAATTTAGTTCCTGGAAAAACTTTCAGACAGTATATTGCAGATTACATGAAGGCAGACGAATATGCCAGAATTAATCGTGTTGTTACGCGACTTGGTTGTAGCTTTAATCTTCTTCGTGAATTGTTAGAGAGAAAAGTTAATAGTAGCACTCTTGATAATTATGGTAAATTCACAGAACTTAAAAATTCGATAAATAAGATTAAAGCTAGAGAGTTTTTTAAGCTTGTTCTCAGAAACGAGTATGTTGAACTTAGATTACCATTATATTGTGAAGAGTATCTACGTTTCTTCTTGCTAAGTGGAGGACAAGATCAATACCTAAATGTGAGTAACGAAGAAATGCCTACTCAGCCAAAGGATAAGGGATCAGAATTGAATGCATCAATTGCTGGTGTTGTCCTCACGGAAAAAGATTATGTTGGGAAAAAAATAGTTTCAACGGTAAAAAGTAAAACGCTGACCAACTGGTACTCTGAAAGTAAAGCAGTAGCAAGCATAGTAAAAACTGATTGTTTTGCCTATGTGGACAATAAGGTTTGTCTAGCATCTTCTCAGTATATTCAACGAACTGGCGATGGGAACCTTGAATTAACTGAGTATGCAAAAGATCATGAGGAAGAATGTTTCCTACAATTCATAGTGGATGAAAATGATGGAAAATTGCACTATGTGAAACTTCCCGCAGCAAAAGCGGATGTGACTTTCAATTACTATGATGAGATAAGTGAAGAATTACTTACACAATATGGACTGGTGAATGAAATGTCTAAAGAAATGCTGAAAGCTATTGGTGAATCAGAGTTTGGAGAGGCATTGACAAAACTTATGGACAAACGTATTTGTAATTATTCGGGTAGATTGTTGAAAAGTGTAACTGGATTGGACATCAGAACCATCAGTAATATGAAAAAAGGTAAAAACCTTACTAAGCTAAATGTTATTTCTGCTTGTCTCGGAATTCATATTCCATATAGGGTAAGTGACCGAATGTTGCAATTAGCAGATCTAAGTTTAAATATGACTTCGCCTGGTAAACTAGGTGCAGATAATGAAACTTATGATATGTTGCTACATCTTAAATGGGCTACTGATTACGGGGATGTGTATGATGAACTTAAAGTGCAAAGTTTAGACTATCTTATTCACCAGCCACCACTATAAGTAGATATTTTACTTAATAGATCAGAGTTGCATTTCTGGTCTATTTTTTTAAAAAAAATTTGATGAACTTAATTCATCGGATATTTATTTGTCATTAATTATAAAAGCGATTTTTATTCTCAAATAAGGAACAGTGCATATGAAAATATGTACTGTTCCTTATTTTTGTGCGCCCGGCATGGGCGATAACTTGGTGGTGAAAGTCCACTACGCGCTCGGTAGCAGGAAGCGTTAGCCAAAGGCAAGGGTGTCCATCGCGAGGTGGAATCTGAAGGAAGCCGGAGGCAAAGTCCCGAACCGACGAACAGAAACCGCATATTAAGGCCGACATAGGGCGGACGAGTTTGCAAACCAAAACAAAGTCCAATGCTACCCGAACCCTACACGGTAAATGCGGCGGTTACATGGGATGAAGGTTATCATTCTTACCCGGGGAGGTCTCACGGACGTTGAGTAAGATAAATCTGAAATACGGAGTAAAGCTTGCCGTGAGAAGTCAGCAGAGGCCATAGTACCGATTTTTTTTCGGAAAGGGCTGAACAATCGTAAGTCTTGAGTAAGAGCCGGAAGGAGGCTGGTGCGTTGAAAGCAGAATACCGAGAGGGCTGCCTGCAAAGGGATAGCGTGGAACGTGAAGAGTATGCAGGAGCGCAGAGCGCCAGCGCTCGGGAGAGCAAAGAAAGAGATGGTGCAATCGACCTGCTCGAGAGGATACTGGAACGGGATAACCTCAACAGAGCCTACAAGCAGGTCAAGCGTAACCACGGAGCGCCCGGAATCGATGGAATGACTGTCGAGGATGCGTTTTTGTGGATAAGGGAAAATAGGGATGAACTTCTGCAAAGCATCAGGGATGGAAGCTACAAGCCGAGTCCAGTGCGACGCAAGGAAATTCCCAAATCCGATGGTGGGGTGCGAAAACTGGGGATTCCCACGGTAATAGACCGAGTCATCCAGCAGGCCATAGCGCAGAAGTTACAAGCCATCTTTGAACCAATATTTTCAGAAGGAAGCTATGGCTACCGTCCGAAAAGAAGCGCACATCAAGCAATTCTAAAAGTGAAAAATTATGCAGAGCAGGGATACGGATACGCAGTAGAAATAGACCTGTCCAAGTACTTCGACACCCTGAATCACGAATTGCTACTTAACCTTCTGCGAAAGAAATTCCAAGACAACCGCGTGATAGAACTCATCAAGAAATATCTAAAGAGTGGAGTCATGGAAAACGGAGTATTCTGCAGAACTGAGGAAGGCTCGCCGCAAGGCGGGCCGCTTTCGCCTCTACTGGCCAACATCTACCTGAATGAATTCGACAAGGAGATGGAAGGCCGAGGGGTAAAGATAGTCAGGTACGCGGATGACATTGTGGTGCTTGCGAAAAGCAAAAGAGCCGCAGTACGTCTAATGAAAACCTGTAGCAGATATCTTGAGGACAGACTCAAACTCAGAGTGAACGTCCAAAAGAGCAAGGTGGTAAGCGTGCTGGCTAGAAAGCACTTCAAATTCCTTGGATTTTGCCTCGGGAAGAATGGAAAGGGAATATACATACGAGCCCACCGGGAATCCCTTGCAAAGGCGAAACGAAAGTTGAAGGAACTGACCCGCAGGAATCAGGGAAGGAATGTGCGCATGGTCATGGAGAACGTCAAAAGATACATCCGTGGATGGCTTGGATACTATAATGTGGCTGACATCAAACGAACTTTGCTCAAATGGAACGAGTGGATGCGCCGAAGGATTCGCATGTATATCTGGAAGCAATGGAAGAAACCAAGAACGAGGGTGAAGAACCTGACGAAACTGGGCATTCCAGAGTGGCAGGCATACCAATGGGGCAACACGCGGCTGGGATACTGGCGTATAGCAGGTAGCGCGGTTTTATCCCGCTCCATCACAAATGAAAAGCTCGTACAGGCCGGATACTATGACTTTCCGGCGCAGTACGAGCAATTACGCAAAATGCACTTAAGCGGTTGAACCGCCGTATACTGAACGGTACGTACGGTGGTGGTGTGCCATGAAAGGCATACGGATGATGAAGGTAGGTCCTTCGACAGGGATTGAACAGGCAAACCTGTCAAACAACCTTAATGCTGCTGTGATTAAGAGTCGTGGTAGTGAGCGATTAAGGAAAAGGCTGCACAAGCAGTCATGTGAGATATGTGAAGATGAACGAAAGTGAACCGCTGATGAAGTATCGATAGCGTAAAGTTCCTGCAAAACTCAACTCTTCACCACTGATTGAGGAAAAGGATAGAAGATACCTGTAAGGCTGACTATCTGTGGGACGGTATTAAGGCGGCATGAGCATATATCAGGCATCTGTATGAAACATGGGAACCTGCGGAATGATGGTAATCGAAAAAGTCTAAGCCACAGAAAGGCAAAGCTGAAAGTAGAGATGCATTTCGCAGGGGCGGAGATGTTCGTAGTAGTGATGAAACTGCTGTAATGGCAGTGGAGCGAAGGGGCATCATCATTCAGCTCAGAAGCAGAAAACAACTATATCAAATAGGAGGATTTGATGCGGATGAGCAAACCGTACAAAATACCGAAGAAAGTAGTACTTGAGGCATATAAAAGAGTGAAGGCAAACAAGGGAAGTGCCGGGATAGATGGCATAACCTTTGAGGTCTTTGATGAAAATCTCGAAAAGAACTTATACAAGATATGGAATAGGATGAGCTCAGGAAGCTACATTCCCGCCCCGGTTTTGGCAGTTGAAATACCTAAAAAGACCGGAGGGACAAGGCGACTGGGCATACCTACCATCACCGACCGAATAGCGCAAATGGTAGCAAGAATGATTGTCGAGCCTAAGGTTGAACCCATTTTTCACGAGGACTCATACGGATACAGGCCAAACAAATCTGCATTAGAAGCAGTGGGAAGAGCCCGTGAGCGAAGCTGGAAGTACGACTACGTGATAGAACTGGATGTGAAGGGTCTGTTCGATAATATCGACCATGAACTTCTCATGCGCGTGGTAGAAAAGCACGTGGATGAAAAGTGGGCCAAGCTCTATATAAAGAGATGGCTCGAAGCCCCTTTCACAACTAAAGAAGGACAACACATAGCTCGGAAAGCCGGAACCCCTCAAGGTGGCGTTATCAGCCCTGTGTTGGCGAACATGTTCCTACACTATGCGTTTGACCGTTGGATGGAAAGGAATTATCCGAAATGTCCTTTTGAGAGATACGCCGATGATGCCGTTATTCATTGTCAAACGCCTACACAAGCCAAACAGCTGAAGCAAGCGCTGACGGAAAGAATGTTGGAATGTCGATTGGAACTTCATCCCGAAAAGACTCGGATTGCTTACTGTCACGATAAAGACAGGAAGGAAAACTATCCAGTCAGAAGCTTTGATTTTCTCGGATACACATTTAAAGCGATGAATATCAAGTGCAGGGACGGAATTCTAAGGTATAACTTCATCGCATCCGTAAGCAAAACGTCTTGTAAGAGCTTTAGAGATAAAATCAAGGCCTTGGAAATTCACAAAAGAACTGGGAGTTCCATAAACATCATAGCTGAAATCATAAACCCGATAGTGAGGGGATGGATGAACTATTTCAGCAAGTACAATCCGTCAGCCATGAAATACTCCCTGGACTGCGTAGATAGAAGACTCGTAAAGTGGGCGATGTGTAAGTTCAAACACTTTAGGGGACATAGAAGACGGGCAGAAAAATGGCTCTCTGAGGTTAAAAGCAGAGAGCCGGGACTATTCGCACATTGGAAACTTCGGTATATCAGTTAATGCGGTTATGAATGATAAGAGCCGTATGAAGGGAGACTTTCACGTACGGTTCTGTGAGAAGCTCGGGGTGAAACTCCCCTTGCTTACTCGACTGAGAGGTCGGCTGATGAACTAATCGTCAGCCTCCTACTCGATTTGCCTCAAAAACACTATTTTCACAAATGTGATCTTACAAAATAAATGGATTTTCAAATTTATGAAGTAAAGGTTGTCCATTATTAAGGTTTTGATGTTGAACTTTATTCAACGGGCAAAAAAGCTAGAAATTATAAAATTAATTTACAAAATAATATCGAATGCCTGATTTGCAATAAGGCAAAGGATACATATTGAATCGTAATAATCACATGTTGATTGCTGCGCTTCAACAGAAGTACCTTCTCTTATTGCGCTCATTTTAGGTTGAAAGGGTCTGTGTACTTTCTGGCATAGACCTATTTTTGTAT
Organism: Peptoclostridium acidaminophilum DSM 3953; assembly: GCF_000597865.1. Lineage (GTDB taxonomy): Bacteria > Bacillota > Clostridia > Peptostreptococcales > Peptostreptococcaceae > Peptoclostridium_A > Peptoclostridium_A acidaminophilum. The sequence continues at coordinate 147,790 of NZ_CP007453.1, forward strand.
CCTTTGCCGCCAATGCAGTCCGGCGGAAAGGATGCAAATTATGCAAAACAGAGTCAATCAAGAAACTAAGCAGTATTATCTAACTATCGAGGGGCAAGAGGTAGAGGTAAGCGAAGAAGTGTACAGAGCTTTTAAACGTCCAATTTGGGCGGAACACAAACGCAATGATCGGCAGAAATTATGTCAGATTAGTGACGGCAAGGGCGGCCTAAAAAGATGCATAGAAGATTGCTCCAAATGCAGTCGTACTAAGGAAGGAAATGTCCTTTCTCTAGACGGACTCGAAGAAACTGGATACAGCGTTGAGGACCGCGCACAGGATATTGCAGAGATTGTTGCAGACAAGATGCTTCTTGAAGAGCTTTTTACGGCTCTCGAAGAACTAGATCCAAACAGTCATCGCATCTGCGAACTTCTTATGGAAGGGCATTCAAAGCGAGAAATTGCAAGAATTATGTCGATACCGCAGTCAAGCTTTGAGTATCAGTTTAAAAAGCTGATGGCATCTTTAAGAAGGCGTCTGGAAAACTATATCTAAACCACAAAGGAAGAGACGGTGCTGGTGTAAAATCAGTACCGTCTTTTCATTCCTAGTCCTTCTTATAAAACATAGTCTCATAGCCATCTGCTCTAAGTGCCAAGCCTTTCATCCAAGGTGGCGTTCTTGCCATCTGCTCACAAACTGCTTTAAGGGAAACGCCCATGTTACACTCAATAATTAGCTCGTCATGGACATGACCACAGATAAAGCAATATCGGAGTGTTTTCATAGCGTAGGCTAGGATATCCCGACTGATGGCCTGCACAATATTTTCCGTAAACTTCGGACCGTAACTTTCGATGCGTTCCCACTTTTTAGTGTTGCCGGTGCCTTCATAGGTGACAGACTCACCCCCGAACTGATTCTGTTCGATCTTAGGCTTTACATAGGAAAGCCTTCTGCCGGAAGGAAGCTCAATAAAAAGCATACCCTTTTGGCAGTAGAACTTAATGCCGTGCGTTTTGGTATGGGTTCTGAAGCGAACTGCCTCTTTAACAGTTCTGTCAACATCCCACCACAGCTTTGTAATCTTCGGGTTTGAAGCTCTCCAAGAATCAACCAGCGGCTGCAGTTCATCTTCAGTAATGCCCATTTCCAACGCATCCATAGCTTTAAGTGCTCCAGTGCTGCCGCCATAGCCAAGAGCCAATTCTGCGATTTTACCTTTTTGCCGAAGGTGGCTGTTTACACCATGCTTTTTAACCGGTATGTGAAACATTGCAGAAGCAGAAGCACAGTATATATCCCCATTGCTTTCAAAAACATTTAATCGCCATGTTTCTCCGGCTAAGAAGGATAGAACCCTAGCCTCGATAGCACTGAAGTCGCACACGATAAACTTATATCCTGGCCTTGGAATAAAAGTGGTTCGGATAAGCTGAGAGAGTATATCTGGTACATCCTCATAAAGTAGTTTTACTGCATCATAATCTCCTAGCTTTACAAGGGACCGTGCATCTTCCAAATCAGGAATATGGTTCTGAGGGAGGTTTTGTAATTGTATATGTCTGCCTGCCCAGCGACCAGAACGGGAAGCTCCATAATATTGGAACATGCCGCGAGCCCTACCATCTAGGCAGACGGTGTTCTGCATGGCCTGATATTTTTTGACGCTGCTTTTCGATAGCTGCTGCCGAAGTAATAGCACATCTCGTTGATCCTCTGATGCAGTCTTTATAAGAGCTGCGACATTCTTTTTCCCCAAGTGACTCGGTCTCAATACCATTATCAGAAAGCCACTGTTTTACCTGCGTGACGCTGTTTGGATTTTCAAGGTTGGTAAGCGCCTTCATTGCAGCATTGAGTTCATCTTTGGACTTTTCATCGAAGCTAATGGCATTTTCAACAACACCCATATCGAGAAGGATACCTCTGTCATTAATCTCCTGATCAAGGTGGTATTCTTCCCAAACAAACTCAGGTACTGGATAGTTTTCCAGGCGATTCTTAAGTGCATGTTCCACTTCAACATCTCGGATATTGTACTTCTTAAATAAGTACCATTTGGTCATATCATGTTCAGGTAGGTTACGAGTGCGACCACCATTTACTTTAGTAGGCTTGCAAGGAACACAGAAGTAGCGAATGAGGTCTTTGCCTTCTTTGAGCTTTTGTTCACCAAGTTTGAGAACTGCCCCTACGCCTTCAAGTGAAAGTGGTAAGCCCATATACGCAGACCATATCATGCTGCAGCGCCAAGAGGATGGATCAAGGTAACCTCCAACAGTATCATCCGAGATGCTGTAGCTGCTAAAGTTATCCGGGTAGTGCTTACGGAGCCAATAGGACAAACAGATACGCTCGAAGGAAGCGTTAAATGCCCATTTTGTGATGTTGTCATCGATTAGTGCATTTAATATCTCTTCTGGAATTTTCTCACCTAAGGCCAGGTCAATAACTTTTACCTCACCACCATTAATCGCGTAGCCAAACAGGAGTATTTCAAAGCCCGGAGATTCCGCATAACGGTAGATACCGCATTTACTAAGGTCCAAGTCTGAGTAGGTTTCCAGGTCAAGTGATAGTGATTTTATTTCTTCCATAATATCATCCTTTCAAAAGAAAAGGGCGGCAGCAGGAGTGCCACCGCCCAAGCGATTAAAACTTATCGAGTGGATCGAAGTTCTTCTTCGTTTTTTCTTTCTTGTGCTTTTTAATGGTATCCATGATTTCATTCACGACCCAGAACAGGGCTCCGACGATAAATATGCCGTACAAAGTAATCAGTTCAATAACAAGAATAGTTGCCATTTGATTTACCTCTTTTCTTTGATTTTATTAGGTGGCAGGTTTTCCTGCCACCCGAATTATCAGCTATCGATTAGGAAAGAAAGTCGTCGTCAGAATCTGTGGCAAAGTCGTCTTCTGCGTTAGACTTACCGCCAAGATGCTCACCATCACGGATCTTTTGAAGATTGTTGAGGGAACATGCGATTCCTTTATTTCCGTTGGTGTTGAAGGCGTAGAAGTTAACACTAGCGCGGCCATAAACACCGGAATAAATCTCAGAACGTTCGATGATAGGCTGACGATCTGCGTCAACGATGCCAGGAGCAGAGCTGTTGTTGGCGTTCATAAAATATGCATTTGCATAAACTGGATCGTCTGGACGTTCCATATCGCCGTCGCGAAGAGGTGTCTTAAGGGTTGAAAGAGGCGGTACAGTACGCCCATTGCCTTTAAGCTTGCCTTCACCTTCATGGTAGGCCGCTTCAATTGCAGCTTTAATTTTTTCGATAGTCTTAGTATCGGACTTTGGGATAATGAGAGATACACTATACTTTGGTGTGCCGCCATTGATGGATTTAGGCTCCCATGCATTCACATAGCTCCAACGGGTATCAGGGCCAGTAACTACTTTTAACGGATTAACTACTTTTGTCATGGTTAATTCCTCCTTAATTTTCATTAAAATCTTCATATGCTGAGTTGAATTCGGGTCTCTTGTCATCAGCGGTAACAAGGACCGGTTTCCCAGATGGCTTAAAGGTTAGGCCACCGAGAATTTCTTCAAATGTCTTCTTGCCGAGTAGTGCTGTCATAGCAGTAATGCCGAGCAGCTTCTTCTCATAAGGGTCTTTACCAGCTGCAATAACGACATCAACTACTGCAGATTCGTCGGTGTATTTCCTATTGGAACGGCCGGCGACTAATTTAAAACCTTCAAACTTGGTACCGTTCAAAGCTTCCTTCAGAGCATATTCCTTGACATCGCTAGCCCAGGAAACCAGCTGATCTACCTTTGTAAGGATGGATGATATCTCTTCATTATCGAGAGTGGCAGGCAACTCGAAGTCATACTTTGCGAGCTCCAGATTGTATTCGGCACGCTTTCGGCATGTTGCTTTGGCCTTGCAGAATTGGCAGTGCTCGCCAGCTTTGTATTCGCCATCGCCCTTGATAGCAAGCTGAGCGGTAGGAGACAAGACTTCCTCAGCCCACTGGATGAGTTCGCTTTTAGAAATGCTGTACTCACTAATGTTTTCTCTACGCGGCTGATAGATGACCAGGTTAACATTTTCAATGTCGTAAATACCATCGAAAAGAGCCAGACCGCCAAGTGCATAACAGAACATTTGCGGATTTCTTTCCGATGAAACCTTGATCCCGAGCCCATATTTATAGTCAATTACGGTTAGAGTGCCGTCTGCGATAATCAAACAGTCAACATGCCCGTAACCTTCCGGGACGTATCTTGAGAAATCGAGCTTCTGCTCAATCAGTACTTGAGGATCGGCGCAGGTTTCTTTTGCTTTTTCAACCTGTTCAAGTACGAAGTATGCGTAGTCTTCCGCGTGGCTTTTCATTTCCTCGTCGTAGAAGCTTAACGACTCAGTCGGGTCTTTTGTGCTAATCCCCAGGAGCTTTTCAATCTTGTATTGTGCTAGGGCGTGGGCATCGGTGCCTTCCTGTGCAAAACTGCTGGACACATCCTCAAACTTCTTACTAAGTAAGGCTGATGGCGGACAAGAAATCCACCTGTGTGCAGATGAGGCAGAAAGTAGCGCATGTTTTACATTCATTGGATTGCCTCCGCATCCGCAAGTAAAGCGGCATATTGTGAGGGATCTATACTGGAGAGTTTATCTGCACCGTATTTTTTCAACAGTTCCTTAAGCGCTTCTGTATGCCCGGCTCTGGACATATCTGCAAACTTCTTGCGAACATCCAAGAATGATAACGCTGGCTTAGGATCTTCCAACGGTGCTGAGGGTGTTTCCATAACATCGCCGGTCTCTGTATCTGTGCTTGAGAAAATCTCTGTAAGTGAGTCAGCGATGTTAATTAGAGTTTTGCCGCAGTCTTTCAGTTCAGAAATAACCTGACTAAGTTCACTCATCTTGCTCATTTGGGGCTCCTCCTTCCTTTTTTCTTGTTCCTTTGCAGACAAGGCTTTGATTTTCTGAGCCAGTCTCTTGGATACAACGCTAATGGCTGTGAGCGTGTCAGCAAGCTCTTCATCAAGCTGCTGATCTTTTGAAGCCTCTGAATGCGTCTGTGTCTGCATGATGTTACCTCCCTTTCCGAGTGGATTTGCTCCCTCTCTAATAGTCCCAGGACAGTTTTGTGTGGTTTGAACGAAAAATCTTTTGAGATTTTTTCAAGTCGCACCTTTTTCATGTCCTTCAACAGTCCCAGGACACTTAGTGAGGAAATGAACGAAAAAAAACAGCAGATTTTTAGTCTGCTGTCGCTTGTATAAGGAAGAAGAAATTTATTATAAAAAAGTTCGTTCAAAGTGGCAGTTTCTGTCCTGGGACTGATAGAGGGACTTTTATGCCGCTCAAATCTTTATAAGGAGGTTCGCTTATGAACGAACTGATGAGATGCAAATACGGTACTGGCGGAGTGGACAAGAAAAACAGCGAGGGCTATCCCGACCCTACCGCATACGAAGCGCTGACAAACATTAAAAAAGAAGAAAAAGCATTCAAACCAATCGTGTATATCTGCTCACCTTATGCGGGTGATATAGAGAGAAATACAGAAAGAGCTAAGATGTATAGTCGATTCGCTGTTTTCGAGAGAAATGCCATTGCCTTCGCGCCACACCTGCTTTTACCTTTATACCTTTCAGATGTTGATCCGGAAGAACGTGAGCTTGCACTGTTCATGGATCTAGTCTTTTTAGGTAAATGTAATGAGCTGTGGGTCTTTGGCGAGAATATCACGAATGGCATGCAACGCGAGATTAATAAAGCCAAGAAGCGCCACATGACTATTCGCTATTTTACCGAGGACATGGAGGAGGTTGAATCATGCAATTAACGATTTACACTGCAAACTTTACCGGCAATCAGAAGAACTGCCTCTATCCAAATAAAAGTATTGTTACTTCGGTGGATGAACTTAAGGAAGCTGTGAAGCTTGACCACGTATGTGCGGAGTATAAGAACAACTACCGAAGCGCAGATAACTTCATTAAGTCTGATGTTATTGTCATGGATTGTGATAATGATCATACCGAAAATCCGGATGAGTGGATAACGCCAGAGGCTTTGGATGAGCTTATGTCAGATGTCTCATATGCGATTGCTCCTAGCCGCAACAACATGATTTCAAAGGACGGAAAAACAGCACGACCTAAGTTCCATATCTACTTTTCTATAGAAGAGCTATCTGATGTGGAAGCATATGTGGCTATGAAAAGAGCAATCCATGCTCAGTTCCCATTCTTTGATGATAATGCTTTAGATGCAGCGCGTTTTATCTATGGCGCTGATGCCGGTGACGTTATTTGGCATGAAGGCTGGCTCACGATTGATGAGCTTTTTCAGAACGTTCCTACTCCTACCAAAATAGGTAGCAGCAGTTCTATACCTGAAGGCCGCCGCAATAATACCCTGTCTCGTTTTGCGGGACGTGTTGTTAAGCGATACGGCAGCACCAGTAAGGCCCACGAGATCTTCTTAGAAGAGGCGAAAAAGTGCGACCCTCCGATGGATGAAGAAGAACTTACTGCTATCTGGAATAGTGCCATCAAGTTTGCCAGAAAGGTTCAAGGTCAGGATGGATACGTTCCTCCGGATGACTACAATTCAGATTTTGGCTCACTGCGGCCTTCCGACTTTTCTGATATTGGCCAGGCAAAAGTGCTGACACGTGAATACGGCAATGAGCTCTGTTACACGGATGCCACAGATTATCTTCGTTTTAACGGCGAGTTCTGGATGGAATCAAGGCAGCAGTCGGTTGGCGCTATGGAGGAGTTCCTCGATTTACAGCTCCAGGATGCGCTTAGTGAGGTAGAAAGCACTCTGAATGCTTTAGTTGCCTTGGGTGAAAAAGAAGAAGATATCCTTGCTGGCGGCAAAAAGTATGAAGCCGCACTTTCGGGTGATCCATTAAAGGCATTTAAAAAATATCAGTCAGCGCTGGCTTATAAAACTTTTGTGATGAAGCGCAGAGATATGAAATATGTCATCTCAGCACTACAGGCCGCAAAGCCAATGCTGGAGATCAAAGTGAGCGACCTAGATAAAGACGAGTTTCTCCTTAACACGCCGGGAGTTACCTTTGATCTTCGAAAGGGACTGGCCGGTGGTCGTGCTCCTGATGCAGCAGATTATATTACAAAGCAGACGACTGCTTCACCTGGGGATAAAGGTGAGCAGATTTGGCTAGATTCGTTGAATACCTTCTTCTGCAACGACAAAAAACTGATTGACTATGTTCAGCAGATTGTTGGCCTCGCTGCAATTGGAAAAGTCTATCTGGAAGCAATTATCATTGCCTATGGCGGGGGACGCAATGGTAAGTCCACATTCTGGAACAGCATCTCTAGGGTGCTCGGTTCCTACAGCGGTGCCATCTCAGCAGATACGCTTACGGTTGGATGTCGGAGAAATGTAAAACCTGAAATGGCAGAACTTAAGGGCAAACGTCTCATCATTGCTTCCGAGCTTGAAGAGGGCATGCGCCTGAACACATCCATCGTAAAGCAGCTTAGCTCAACCGATGAAATCGAAGCAGAGAAAAAGTATAAGGACCCGTTCAAGTTTGAACCTTCTCATACATTGGTACTTTACACAAACCACTTACCGAGAGTCGGTGCCAACGATGATGGTACCTGGAGGCGTCTTATCGTCATCCCGTTCAATGCAAAAATTGAGGGTAGGGGCGACATCAAAAACTTTGCAGACTACCTTGTTACGAATTCAGGACCATCCATCATGAGATGGATCATTGAAGGAGCAAAGAAAGCTATTGAGGTTAACTACAACTTCGTTGTTCCAGCATGTGTTCAGGACGCCATTAAAGCATACAGAGAGAACAATGACTGGCTGGCTTCATTTCTGGAGGATTGCTGCGAAGTGGATAAGGCATTCCAGCAAAAGTCTGGCGAGTTTTATCAAGAATACAGGGCCCATTGTGGGCGCAACGGTGAGTACACAAGGAGCACAACCGATTTCTATACTGCTTTGGAGACTGCCGGGTTTGAACGCAAAAAGACAAAAACAGGTAGCTCTGTTTATGGCGTACGTTTGAAAGCGGAAGATTTTCTTAACTGAGTTGCACCGAGTGTCACCGACCTATAAGGTGATGGTCGATGATAGTCTTATATAGAAAGTACCTATAGAGAGTTTTTAAGTAAAAAATAGCCTATAGGGGGTTTTATGGAGAGACTGTCATAGACCGTCACCATTGATTGATGGAGATATTGCGATGAGAGAAAAAGAGATAGAAAAGAAGTTAACTTTGGAAGCAAAAAAGCGTGGCGGGCTGGCAGTGAAGTTTGTTTCTCCCGGCTTTGATGGCATGCCGGATAGAATCCTTCTGATGCCTGGAGGAATTATAGCCTTTGTTGAAGTAAAAGCACCTGGCAAACACCCGCGTCCATTACAGTTGGCAAGGCACAAGCTACTAAGAAGTTTGGGATTTTTAGTTTTCATATTAGACGACGAGAGTCAGATTGGAGGGATTTTTGATGCAGTACAAACCACATGAATATCAAAAGTATGCGATAGACTACATTGAATCTCATCCGGTGTCAGCTGTACTGCTTGATATGGGTTTAGGAAAAACGAGTATCGCCCTTACTGCAATCAATGACCTACTGTTTGATTATTTCGAAGCTCATAAGGTGTTGGTGGTAGCACCGCTTCGAGTGGCAAGAGATACGTGGCCTGCTGAAATTGAAAAGTGGGATCATCTATCCGACCTGATCATTTCTGTTGCAGTAGGTAGCACTGATGAACGGGTTAGGGCGCTAAAGGCTGCAGCAGATATCTATGTAATCAACCGTGAGAATCTTTGCTGGCTCATTGATGAGAGCGGGCTTCCATTTGATTTCGATACAGTCATTATCGATGAGCTTTCTTCCTTCAAAAATCATCAAGCCAAGCGCTTTAAGTCATTGATGAAGGTGCGTCCAAAAGTAAAACGCATTATTGGAATGACAGGAACACCAAGCAGCAATGGCCTAATGGATTTATGGGCTGAGTTTAAGTTGCTGGACATGGGCGCTAGGCTTGGAAGGTTCATCACAGCATTTCGCAGTAACTACTTTATGCCTGATAAGAGAAATGGTCAGATCATTTACAGCTATAAGCCACTTCCCGGAGCGGAGCAATGCATCTACCAGAAAATCTCCGATATTACGATTTCAATGAAGTCAACGGATTACCTTAAGATGCCTGAACTGATCAGCAGTGAATACGCCGTAATGCTTTCTGAAAAAGAGGCAGAGCGGTACGGTGAATTAGCAAGAGACCTTGTATTAGAGCTCCCTGGCGGTGAGGTTACTGCTGCAAATGCTGCGGCGCTTTCCAACAAGCTCTGTCAGATGGCCAACGGTGCCATTTATAACGACAATGGTGGAACAGAGGTTATTCATAATCAGAAGTTAGAGGCCTTGGAGGATATTGTTGAGGCGGCTGCCGGAAAGCCGATACTCGTGGCTTATTGGTATAAGCACGACTACGATAGAATCGTAGAAAAACTTCAGAACATAAAGGTCTCATTTTCCAAGTTAGACACTGCTGAAAGTATCCGCAAGTGGAACAACAAGGAAGTACCAGTCGGCTTAATTCATCCCGCATCTGCAGGACATGGTTTAAATCTTCAAGCCGGCGGCTCTTGTATTGTATGGTTCGGCCTTACCTGGTCACTAGAGTTATATCAACAGACAAATGCCAGGCTTTGGCGACAAGGGCAAACAGCTGAAACGGTTGTGGTGCAGCACATTGTTACAAAAGGTACTATTGATGAGCGTGTTTTAAGGGCTCTGTCCTTGAAGGATAAAAGCCAGTCAGCGCTTATCGATGCTGTCAAAGCTGATCTGCGAATGAGAGTCAAATAAAGACAACCCATGCCAATCCGAGAGAAATAAATTATCGGAGGTACAGATTATGAACCCTTATGAAGAATTAGCAAATGCCATAGTCGTTCTGGCTGCGAAGGACTACAGACGTGCTATTAAACAGTTGAAACGTAACTCGAAATACACACCAGCCCAGCAGCAAAAGAGTGAAGTCGAACGCTTCTTTCGCAGCGACTGGTGCAGAGAGCTCACTAGCGTTGATGGTGAATTCCTCATTGAGAAATCACAGCAGGAGGTTTAATGATGAAAACAAGAGAATACTTAAACCAGTCATATAAGCTCGAAAAGCGTATCAATAGCAAGCTGGACCAGATATCCACTCTAAGAGCTATGGCGGAGAATATCTCATCCACCATCAGCGACGTTCCTCCCAGCGGTACCCGAAACGTAAGCAGAACCCAGGATATCATTATTAAAATCATTGGCCTGGAAAACGAAATCAACGACGATATCGACAGCCTGATTGAGGTAAAGCATGAAATTATGCACGCGATTAAGGGGGTGGACAACATCGACTGCCAGTTGCTTTTGGAGATGCGCTACCTTAGTTATCATACCTGGGAGCAGATCGCCGTTGACCTCGGCTACTGCATGGACAACGTGTTCAAGCTCCACAGGCGAGCATTGGACATGATTTCCTTTCCTGAATAAAAGCTAAAGAGGCTCGATGTTTTGCGACATCGGGCCTCCCGTTTTGAAAGGAGTTATTAATTGTCATCTTCAGCGTAACCATATACGGTGTTTTCATGCCTGCAGTGTGGGCAGGTTAAGTAGGCATTCGGATTATCTCTGTCCTCCCACGGTAATGTCAGAACTCCGTCTGATAAAGATTGTCCACAATTTTCGCATTCCATAGTGTGTATCTCCTTATGCTTCTGTTACATGCTGAATATTGTTATTGGGAAGAACGCTTTCTTCGTGGGATTTAGGCTCCTGTCTCACTTCCGGAGGCAGGTTGTCCTTAAAGGCGTCCATAATGGCTTTGGCCTCTTCTTGCTGTTTAGATTTTTCACGTCCGTCTTTGATGAGCTTGGCAATTAGGAATATGAGCCCTGCACCGGCAGCGCCTACGACGACTCCCTGGAGCCTTCCGACCTTGATGTAGCTTTTGCCCTCGGCTTGAAAGTAATTAGCAATTCGGATGAGGCCCTGCTGCATGTCCCCGTTGCCGAGAACCTTGAGTGCGTGCGTCATCTGTGGCCCGGTCTGACCGCTGGCGGTGATAAGATCTGCAATTTGCATTGTTGTTGTCATGATGTACCCTCACTTTCATTTTCGATTAATTATTGACGAATCAGCTTTGATAGTTGTATTATATACTCATAAAAAAGATATGTATGTCTTTTAACCTGTCGGTTTTGAATATATCATAGAGTATAAAAAGATGATTTTATCTCTTTCGAGGTGTAATATGGGAAAACACATAAAAAAGCAAGAACATAATGATATGAGCCTGTTCAAGAATCGGTTATGGTCCTTAATGGGCGAAAAATACAATTCTCCGAAGCAGCTGGCTAAGGATCTATATGATGCTGGCCTCGTTGAGGTTAAGCAAAGAGAGAACTTTAACGATGAACGTGTTGATAAAAATAATGCTTACGGGAGCATAGAAAAGAAAATCCGTAAGCACTGTAATTCGGACACTGCTAGCGAGGTCCAGGGTGAGTTTATTCTTGCATACAGTCAGTTCTTCGGCTGCTCCGCCGATTATCTTTTGGGCTTTACGGATATTCGTACTAACAACATGGATATCCGGCAGATCTGTGAGAAGACAAAGCTGTCCGAAGAAGCCGTGAAGCGTATTGTCGACAGTCCAGTGCAAACCGTCTGGTGGTCAAAGCTGTTTGAAACGCCGCTCTTCATCGACCTTCCCGCTGGCTGGCTACATATGCTTCGGGAATTGCATATCCGTCACGTTAAGCTGAAGGATGCAAAGCCTGAGCAAGAAATCATGGACGAGCTTAAGGAGGTTAGTAATCTATCGCAATTTAGCTTAATCATGCATTCCGCCTTCAAAGCCGGTGTTGATGCAGAGACAGCCTCCTCTGCTTATTACGGTCACCTCGCAAAGATTAATGCCCGGGTCACTGACTACTTCCTGAAAGGAACCGAAGAACAATTTAATACAGCCGTCAAGCAGGACGATGGTCAGTAAATTCTAGTATTTTCTATTTAGATTGTTATGTTATGATAAAATCGGTAAGAGAATAAGGCTGAGCCTCGTGGGAGAAATCCTACGGGGCTTTTCTTATGCCAGAAAGCGAGGTGTTTTATGCCAAGAAAACCAAAACGACCATGTTCTTACCCTGGTTGTCCGGAGCTTACAGAGAACAGGTTTTGCGAGAAGCATGCAAAGCAGGAAGCATCTCGTTATGAGAAGTATGATCGTAATCTCCACTCAAAGAAAAGGTACGGTCGTGCCTGGAAGCGCATACGGGATCGCTACATCGAAGTCAACCCACTCTGCGAGGAGTGTATAAAGCAAGGACGAATGACTCAGGCAACCGAGGTGCATCACATCCTTCCACTTGCACGGGGAGGAACCCATGACGAATCCAACCTCATGGCCCTTTGCACTCCTTGCCACTCCGCCATTACTGCGCGCGACGGGGACCGTTGGCACAACCGGTAGGGGGGATCAAATCTCTACAACCCTGTGCCCGGGGAACGGGCGTGGGGCTTCGTGTGAATTTTTTCAAAAGTTTTGGGGGGTATTAACCCCCTTGCTCAAATCGGAGGTGAAATAGTGGGAAAAAGAGGTCCTCAGCCTGGCGCAGGCGGCAGGCCGCGAAAGGCACTAGCGGACAAGCTATTAGATGGCGGTTCTAAGAAGCTTCAAGTAGTCCCTCTACCTGAAGGTGATTCAGAAAGTGGATCAGAAATGCCAAAACCTGCTGACTGGTTGTCGGCTTCCCAAAAGAACGGACATCCATTGATAGCCAATGAAATCTATACAGATACCTGGGGTTGGCTTGGAAAGCATAAGTGCAGCCATCTGGTCCCGAAACAACAAATAGAACAATATGCCATGAGTGCAGCTCGTTGGATTCAGTGCGAACAGGCAATATCAGAATATGGTCTCTTGGCAAAGCATCCAACAACTGGTGCTCCGATTGCTTCTCCTTACGTAAGTATGGCGCAATCCTTCTCGAAACAAACTCACAGTTTATGGTCTCAAATATACGCAATAGTGCGTGAAAACAGCCTAACTTATTGCTCGAACTATACTCCTCAAGACGATCTAATGGAGCGGCTTCTTACCGCCCGGAAAGGAAAATAACATGGAAACTAGATACCTAACAGCAGAAAGTGTATGTGAAGGCCATCCAGATAAGCTCTGCGACCTTATAGCCGACAGTGTCCTGGACACTTGTTTGCGCAAGGACCGTGCTTCCCGCGTGGCTTGTGAAGTAATGGCAACAAAGGGAAAGATAATCGTAGCGGGCGAAATCACCTGTAGCGGTAAAGTTGATATCAAAAGAATAGTAAGATCCACTCTCCAAAATGTCGGATATGACCCAAGGAAGTTTCAAATACTTGTTTTTGTCCATAAACAAAGCCCAGATATCGCCAAGGGCGTGGATAATGCCTTAGAAGCAAGAAGCGGTGACACCTCCTGGTATAACACGCTGGGCGCTGGAGATCAGGGGACTATGTACGGCTATGCTACCAATGAAACAAGGCAGATGCTGCCTCTCCCTGTGGTTCTGGCCAATAGAATCACTAAGCGACTTGACCGGGTCAGACACGACGGACTTATCAAGGGAATCAAACCAGATGGTAAGGCTCAGGTTACTGTGGAATACAAAGACGGGAAACCAAGCAGAGTCAAAACCATCATCGTCTCCGTGCAGCATGAGGCGTCAAAGACACTAGATGAGCTGAGTAAAGACATACATACTCATGTCCTCTGGAAATGCTTCGAGGACTTCCCCTTTGATGAAAACACAGAAATCCTGATCAACCCATCTGGCCGATTTGTGGAAGGTGGACCTGCAGCAGATACTGGACTTACAGGCAGAAAGCTTATGGTTGACACCTACGGTGGCCTTGCTGCCCATGGTGGTGGAGCCTTTTGCGGGAAAGACCCTACAAAGGTTGACAGGTCAGCTGCCTACATGGCCAGGAATATTGCCAAGCACATCGTTTGGTGCGGACTTGCAGAACGCTGCCAGATCAATATCGCCTATGCCATTGGAAAAGCTGATCCCGTATCTGTCGAGGTCGATACTTTCGGGACTGGTAAGGTTTCAGATGAGATGCTTCAAAAAGCGATCCTTGAAGTCTGGTGCCTTCGCCCAGCTGCTATCATCGAGCTACTCAACCTGAGATTTCCACGATATGCCGAAACGGCTGTCTATGGGCATTTCTCATCCTGCCTATACCCTTGGGAGGATGTTAGCAAGTACAAGGAATTGAAAGAGGCGGTGATGAAGCTTGAGCAAGACAACTAGTGACATGAAGCTAGTGCCAATTCAGGAATTGGTGCCATATGTAAACAACGCAAGGACTCACTCGCCTGCACAGATCACGAAGCTACGTTCGAGCCTTCGTGAGTTCGGATTCGTCAATCCCATAATTGTGGATCGGGACTATAGTGTAATAGCTGGCCATGGCCGACTGCTTGCAGCCAAGGAAGAAGGCTTCAACGAAGTGCCTTGTGTGTTTGTTGACTACCTGAGCGAAGCCCAAAAGAAAGCCTATATCATAGCTGACAACCGTTATGCAGAGGATGCTGGCTGGGATGAGGAGCTTTTAAGACTCGAGATTGAAAGTCTCCAAGGCATGGAATTCGATGTAGGTCTTCTCGGATTTGAGGCAGCTGAACTCAATAAGCTCCTAACCACTGAAGGTGATGTGAAAGAAGACGACTTCGATGTAGATGCAGAGCTACAAGAGCCTGCAATCACTAAAGCCGGAGATGTATGGCTTCTTGGAAGACACAGGCTGGTCTGCGGCGACAGCACAAAGCCTGAAACCTACAAAATCCTCATGGATGGTAAGAAAGCAAACCTAGCAGTGACCGATCCTCCTTACAACGTTAATTACGAAGGAGCAGCCGGAAAAATCAAAAACGACAACATGGCTAATGAAGCGTTCTACTCTTACCTCTTCGATGCATTCAAAAACATGGAAGAGGTAATGGCTCAGGACGCTTCTATTTATGTTTTCCATGCAGACACTGAAGGCTTAAATTTCAGAAAGGCCTTCTCGGATGCGGGCTTTTATCTTTCCGGCACTTGCATCTGGAAAAAACAGAGTCTTGTCCTGGGCAGAGCCCCTTACCACTGGCAACATGAACCGGTGCTCTTTGGATGGAAGAAAAAAGGTAAACACATGTGGTATTCAGACCGCAAGCAGTCGACCATCTGGGAGTACGACAAGCCTAAGAAAAACGGAGACCACCCTACTATGAAACCAGTAGCCCTTATAGCCTATCCCATAACTAACTCCAGCATGTCAGGTTGCATCGTCCTCGATCCCTTTGGAGGCTCGGGATCGACCCTTATTGCCTGCGAACAAACGGACCGCATATGCTACACCATTGAGCTTGATGAAAAATTCTGTGATGTCATTGTTAAAAGGAGCCTCCAGCAGTTTGGTTCTGATGATCAGGTTTTCCTCCTACGCGATGGAGTAAAAAAAGCATATAGTGAAGTAGTAAAAAATACTGATATTTAGCCGTAAAAGCAACAGAATTAACTTGCTATTACACTCGGTTAGAGTGATATATGTGATAACCCAAAAAGAAAGGTGGTTAAGCATATGGAAATTAAATTCAACTGCACAAGCACCGAGCGTAAGGCTTTAGTCAGCGCCATTGGCGAACTGCTGGAGATAAAACCAGCATATCAAGGAGCACCAAGCTTCGCCTTCAAAATTGGAGGATTCATGGTAGACAAAAACAGTGAGCTTTTCTTCGATGAGCAAATCGACATCAGCGAAGTTGAGCTGCTCATCGAAAGGCTCGCAGAGCGCGGTTTTGAAGCTGAGGTTACAGAAAACCTTCAAGAGAAGGCTGCCTTAGAAGAAGTCAACGAGCCAACACCCAACAAGGATAAAATCAATGATCTCGTAATTGAACTGCCAAGGGCAGCATTTACAGATAGCAGCTTTGCGAACCTAACACGGCTATTGGAAAGCAAGGAAGAACTCATCCAGAAGGCCCTCGGACTTGAGAAGCTGCCCGTTGAGATTACAGATGAAAAGGTCAGCTTCCCGTGGTTTTCATTTCCGATAAGTCCCGAGGAAATAAAGGCCTACTCCCACTTCATATACTCCCTTGCAAAACTATCCAAGGAACAAAAAAGGGTCACTGCAAAGGCCAAGGAAATCGAAAATGAGAAATATGCCTTCCGATGCTTTCTTCTAAGACTTGGCTTCATAGGTGATGAATATAAAGCAGAGCGAAAAATCCTACTCTCCAAGCTGACAGGCAGCTCGGCTTTTAAAAGCGGCGAAACCAAGCAAAATGAGGCTGAATAGCATGCGACCTATACATCCTAAAAGACTGCAGCAGCTTAAAAACAGCTTTGCACCTGGAACCAGGGTGAGGCTGCTTTACATGAATGATCCCTACACCAAACTCAGCTCCGGTGAACTTGGAACGGTAATCGGAGTCGATGACATTGGAACCATTCACGTTTCCTGGGACTGCGGCTCAAGCCTTGGCGTAGCATATGGCGAAGATTCCTGCGAAATAGTAAAAGACTAAGTCCGACAAAGGGGGACAAAATGAAAGCGCATTTTGTTAGAAAAGCCAGTACCATAGACGACCTGAAGGGCTATGAAATGGAACGCGGCAGTAAGTTTGTTATTGAGGAAGTCGTTGAGCTTGAGCCAGATGAGTTCAACATATTTTCTAAGAACCTTTTAGATGACCATGATTTCATTGCTAAGCGTCTAGACAAGATGTTCATAGATGCTGACAATGTCTGGCACTGCCTTCTAGTCAAAGCAAAAAATGCAGATGAAGGCATACTAATTGAAAGCGAAAACTATGAGTACGCACGGTATTCATCCTACTATCCCGGTATAACAACCCCAAAACAGCAGCTAATTAAGCAGATTTTAGCCATCAGGGAAACTGGCGAGGCCAATATGTTCGACACCCTGATGGTCCAGCGGATGGCTTATGAGCGAGGTTATTTCGAGCTTGTGACCTTCATTGAAGAATACAAGAAAGACTACTGCCACTTTATTCTCACCGGTGAATTATAAAATCCTAGCAATGACATACAAGAAGCCTTTCGGGGCTTCTTTTGTCTTTCAAAGGTTGAAGGAGGTGACCGCATATACGAAGGCTTAAGAAGTACAAACCAACTAGATTTATGAGTAAAGACTCTTATTATGACAAAGAATCCGCAGATTATGCGGTAGGTTTCATCGAATGTTTGTCTCACACAAAAGGGACATGGTCAGGCAAAGCATTTGAGCTTATTGACTGGCAGGAGCAAATCATCCGAGACGTTTTTGGAACCATCAAGGCCAACGGATATCGGCAGTTCAATACAGCTTACGTGGAGATCCCCAAGAAGATGGGCAAATCTGAGCTGGCCGCTGCTATAGCGCTCCTTCTCACCTGTGGCGATGGTGAAGAAAGGGCTGAGGTTTACGGATGCGCAGCCGATCGAAATCAGGCATCCATCGTCTTTAATGTGGCGGCTGACATGGTGAGACTATGCCCGGCACTATCAAAGAGAGTGAAAATACTTGATTCACAAAAGAGATTGATTTATTTGCCGACAGGAAGTATCTATCAGGTGCTTTCCGCAGATGTTTCAAACAAGCATGGATTCAATACTCACGGCGTTGTTTTTGATGAGCTCCATACTCAGCCCAATCGAAAGCTTTTTGACGTCATGACCAAAGGCAGCGGCGATGCAAGAACTCAGCCGCTTTATTTCTTGATAACAACAGCTGGTAACGATACAAACAGTATCTGCTATGAAATCCATCAAAAGGCACTAGACATTATTGATGGTAGAAAAATCGACCACACCTTCTATCCTGTGATTTATGGAGCGGATGAAGCCGATGACTGGACTGATCCAAAGGTCTGGAGAAAAGCAAATCCGTCGCTGGGAATCACTGTTGGAATAGATAAAGTTAAGGCTGCTTGTGAAAGCGCAAAGCAAAACCCTGCCGAAGAAAACAGCTTCAGGCAGCTTAGACTTAATCAATGGGTCAAGCAGGCAGTCCGTTGGATGCCCATGGACAAGTGGGACAAATGCTCCTACTCTGCTGACCCGGATTCACTTGCTGGCCGCGTATGCTATGGCGGGCTTGATCTTTCAAGCACAACGGACATTACTGCCTTTGTACTGGTCTTTCCACCAAAAGACGAGGCTGACAAGTATGTCGTCCTTCCATACTTTTGGATACCAGAAGAAAATATGAGTCTGCGTGTTAGGCGTGACCATGTACCTTATGACATTTGGGAAAAACAAGGATTCCTGCAGACCACCGATGGCAACGTTGTTCACTATGGCTTCATTGAAACTTTCATAGAAAAACTGGGAGAGAAATACAACATAAGAGAAATCGCATTTGATAGGTGGGGCGCAGTGCAGATGGTGCAAAATCTGGAGGGAATGGGCTTTACAGTGGTTCCGTTCGGCCAAGGCTTCAAAGACATGTCCCCTCCAACAAAAGAACTCATGAAACTGACGTTGGAAGAAAAGCTCTCCCATGGAGGGCATCCAGTGCTTCGCTGGATGATGGACAACATCTTTATCCGAACTGATCCAGCGGGGAACATCAAGCCAGACAAGGAAAAAAGCACTGAAAAAATCGATGGAGCGGTAGCTATGATAATGGCTTTGGATAGATCAATAAGGAATGAAGGTATTAGTGGCAAGTCGGTGTATGATGAGAGAGGAATACTAGTTTTATAGTTAAAATGAATGGCTTAATTAAAATGGGAATGTATTTTTAGGGATGAGTTTGTTTATAATATTGAATTCTGAGAAACACTTCTATACAATCGAGTTAAGAGCAAGTATAAACCTTTGCGCTTGAATTGTTTTATATACAAAAGGATTAATTGCGAGAACACCGCTAGGTAATAGCGACAAGGAGTGATTTGGATAATGCTTGATATTGATCATGTGCTAGGGATGTTGTTTTCTGAGAATCGTATATTTGTATCAGAGGCTGATTTTCAGTTCGCATTAGCATGGAAAATAAAAGAACTCTATCCTGATTTATCAATCAGATTAGAGTATATACCATGGGATTTTGATAAGTCCATGCATATTGATATTGTTATATTCAAAGAAAATAGGATGGTAGCTATCGAGTTGAAGTACAAGACAAAGCAAAAAAGCATGATCTTTAATGGTGAAACTATCTCGTTAAAAGGTCATTCTGCTCAAGATTGTGGTAGATATGATTTTCTATACGATATTCAAAGAATGGAAAGCATTATGGAAAGCAATTATAAAGTTGAAAATGCTTACGCAATAATGCTGACCAATGATTCAGGATATTGGAATAAGTCAAATAGAACGGGAACCAATTCGCCTCCTGCTGATGATGAGTTTCGTATTCATGAGGGAGCAGTAGTATCCGGTAGATGCAGTTGGAAAAGTCATGCAGGAGCTGGAACTCGCAAAAATAGAGAGAAGGATATTCAGCTTAAAAATACATATGAGGTTAAGTGGAAAGAATATCTACCAGTTTCAGAGTGTCTATTCAAATATACAATTATTTCAATTTGATTTGAATGTTAGACCGCATCTCCATACGAGATGCTTTTTTCATGCCCATTTTCAGGAGGTGAAGGCATTTGAAAATACCCATAATATCAAAGATTTTCAGGTCAAGGGCAGACCCGACAAATACCGCATGGCAAAGCGCCTACAGTTTCTTCTTTGGTCCTACATCAAGTGGCAAGATAGTCAATGAAAGAACTGCCATGCAGACAACGGCTGTGTATTCGTGCGTGAGAATCTTGGCTGAAACCATAGCGTCACTCCCACTGCATACTTACAGAAGAACAGAAAGAGGCAAGGAAAAAGCATCAGACCACCATCTATACTATCTGCTCCATGATGAGCCAAACCCTGAGATGACTTCATTTGTGTTTAGAGAAACACTCATGGGTCATCTTTTGCTTTGGGGGAATGCATACGCTCAGATTATCAGGGATGGCAGGGGGAAAGTAGTGGCGCTTTATCCTCTAATGCCTGATAAGATGTCAGTCCATAGAAGCGATAATGGCGAAATTTATTACAGCTATAGCAAGGAAGGCAGGGAGCACACCCTTCGCTATTGGGAAGTGCTGCACATTCCAGGTCTTGGTTTTGACGGACTTGTAGGGCATTCCCCAATAGCTATGGCTAAAAATGCAATAGGCATGGCAATAGCTACGGAAGAGTATGGAGCAGCCTTTTTCAACAACGGGGCCAATCCCGGAGGAGTGCTTGAGCATCCCGGAATTTTAAAGGATCCTGCCAAGGTTAGAGACAGCTGGAACAGCGTTTATGGAGGAAGCGGGAATGCCCACAAAGTGGCTGTTCTTGAGGAAGGTATGAGCTTCAAGCCTATTGGAATACCTCCGGAGCAGGCACAGTTCTTGCAGACCAGGAAGTTTCAAATAAACGAAATTGCCCGTATATTCAGGATTCCGCCCCATATGATAGGGGACCTTGAAAAGTCCAGCTTTTCAAACATAGAGCAGCAGTCGCTGGAATTTGTGAAATACACCCTAGATCCTTGGGTGGTCCGACTGGAGATGGCCATGAAAAAAGCTCTATTGTCTCCAGTCGAAAAGAAGGATTACTTTATAAAGTTCAACGTTGACGGACTTCTTCGTGGAGACTATGCATCGAGGATGCAGGGCTACAGCATAGGTATTCAAAACGGATTTTTAAGCCCTAATGATGTAAGAGCGCTGGAGGACATGAACACCATCGAGCATGGAGATGTGTATGCAGTCAACGGCAACATGCTGAAGCTCGAAGACATAGGCGCTTACGCCAAGAAGGAACTAAATAGTGAAGGGGAAGGAGGAAAAGAATAGATGAAGTTTTGGAACTGGATAAAAAACGAAGATGGAAGAACCCTATATCTTGACGGCTACATAGCCCAGGAGAGCTGGTTTGAGGACGAAGTGTCTCCAAAGGAATTTAGAGCCGAGCTTGAATCGGCCAAGGATGACATAATTCTTTGGATCAACTCGCCAGGTGGCGACTGCTTTGCCGCCAGCCAGATATATACAATGCTGAAGGAATATCCGGGCAAGGTCAGCGTCAAAATTGACGGAATAGCGGCCAGCGCAGCATCAGTTATTGCAATGTCGGGAGACGAGGTGCTGATGTCTCCAACATCAATGCTCATGCTCCATAACCCGAGCACTTTTATATGGGGAGAGGAAGCCGACATGAAGCGCGGAATTGAAATGTTCTCAGAGGTGAAGGAGAGCATTATCAATGCGTATGAAGCAAAGACTGGTCTTTCGAGACAAGAAATCTCGCAGATGATGGACAGGGAAACGTGGATGAGTGCCAACAAGGCCCAATTAATGGGATTTTGCGACAAGGTGCTCTATACAGAGAATGAAGCAGTGCCTGAAGCCTTGATGAATGGTTTTATGTTCGACAAGGTCACTGTCACAAACAATTTTATGGGAAAATTCCAAAAGATGAAAAAGAAGGATGAAGCGCAAATAAAAGAATTTCTAGTTGGAACCCCATACGACTATCTGGCCAAAAGGCTGGAGCTACTTAAATAGGAGGCATGTTAAATGAATAAAGTACTAGAATTAAGAGAAAAAAGAGCAAAGGTTTGGGACGCGGCCAAGGCGTTTTTGGACAGCAAAAGAGGTGAAAATGGCCTGCTATCTGCAGAAGACACGGCTACTTATGAAAAAATGGAAGCAGATGTATTGGCACTTGGGAAAGAAATCGAAAGACTTGAAAGGCAAGCTGCGCTTGATTTGGAGCTTTCAAAGGCTATCAGCAGCCCTATAACATCTGCACCGAGCAGTCAAATAGAGCCTGAAAAGCAGGGAAGAGCATCAAAGGAATACACTAATGCCTTCTGGAATGCTATGAGAAGCAAGGGAGGCTATGATGTTCAAAATGCCCTCAAGATTGGAACTGATGCGGAGGGCGGCTACCTTGTGCCTAATGAATTTGAAAAAACACTTATTCAGGCGCTAAATGATGCAAACACCATGAGAACACTTGCAAAAGTCATCACAACCTCTTACGGAGACAGACAGATTCCGGTGGTATCTTCTAAAGGAACAGCTTCTTGGATTGAAGAGGGGGCAGCCTTCAGCGAGAGCGATGACGCTTTTGGTCAAGTGATCCTGGGAGCTCACAAGCTGGGAACCATAATAAAGATTTCAGAGGAACTTCTAAATGACAGCGTCTTCAACCTGGAGCAATACATCGCCACTGAATTCGCAAGAAGAATAGGATCAAAAGAGGAAGAGGCCTTTTTTGTCGGGGATGCATCAGGAAAGCCAACGGGAATTTTCAATTCAACCGGAGGGGCGCAGATTGGCATTACAGCTGCCAGCAGTACAGCTATAAAGCTTGACGAAGTGATAGATCTTTTCTACTCACTCAAGTCACCATACAGGGAAAAAGCCACGTTCGTAACAAATGATGCGACGGTAAAAGAGATAAGAAAGCTTAAAGACGGAAATGGTCAGTACCTATGGACTCCTTCTCTCGTAGCTGGGGAGTCTGACACGATCCTGAATAGGCCGGTAAAAACGTCGGTATACGTTCCAACTATCGAAGCCGGATCAAAGGTTATGGCATTTGGAGACTTCTCGTACTACTGGATAGCAGACAGGCAAGGAAGATCATTCCAAAGGCTAAACGAGCTGTATGCGGCAACAGGGCAGGTAGGATTTAAGGTGACACAAAGAGTTGATGGAAAGCTGACTCTCCCAGAAGCTATTAAAGTTCTCCAGATGAAAGCGTAGGTGAACAGGATGAGTAATGTAAAAAACTATACGGAGCAAGGCGGAGAAAAGACTGTAATAGGAGGAGTGCTTGAAATTGCAGAGGGTGGGCAGGTTGTGGGTCTGCCCTCTGACTTTACGCCTGCCGCATTCCAAGCAGACAGCGTTGCAACTACAATCGCAGGACTGGTAGTCGATTTTAATGCTTTGCTTGCCAAACTGAAAGCAGCAGGACTCATGGTATCTGAGTAATGAAAGGGGGTGGGCGTATTGGTCGTTACACTTGAAGAAGCCAAGCTGTATCTAAGGGTTGATGGTGATGAGGATGATACGCTCATCGCTAATTTTATAAATGCCGCACAAGAGCTTTGTGAAGGCATACTTCGCTATCCGCTTTCTGAGTTTATAGTAATACCGGAGGCTGTAAAACAATCTATGCTTTATGCAATAGCCAATCTTTATGAGCAACGCGAGAACATGGACATGAAATCTGTAATTGATGTTATGACCAGGCTTCTGTTTGCTTATCGCAAAGATGGATGGTAGAGCAATGAATGGAATACCTAAGATATAGTTGATAGAAAACTTCCAATATTGGTATATATAAACCAATGGCTGTCTATTTAAAGCAAGGAAACGTTTAATAGACAGAGCAATATAAATATTTCTTAGACTACGAGGTGTTAGGTATGCCAGCAAAACTAGCTCAGCAGGATAAAGAGGTTAGGAAGCTATTCTATGAAAAAATAAATGCAAAAGTTCAAGAAGAAAAAAATGAAATGAACGAAAGAATAGAAAAAAAGGTGGCACCTATTTTTGCAAAAATAATTAAGCCTATTGCAGGGGTCGTATTTGATGTGAATAGGATTAAGCAAAATGAAAAAGGTGAGAATGGAGAAATTTCTGCTGAAAATGGGTTGTTCTGTCTTTTAAGTTCAGACCACGTATTAATGAGTGACATCGTATTGGAAGTCGAGCCGGATGAGTTTATACAGCTTGATCACTTGGTGATTTCAAAAGCCGGCATATTCATAATTGAAACGAAGAAATGGGGCGGCGCATATAAGGCATACCGTGACAAGTGGTATGTTAAGAAAGATACCGGCTGGGAACCATGCAAGAGCCCTACTATGCAGAACAAAAGGCATCATAAACTACTGAAAAAATGGATGCAGCAGAATATAGGTGAAAACGCGTTTGTTGAAAACAATATGTATCCGCTTATCATATTTTACAGCTCATGGCTTAGAACCAATGAGTGTTCTATGCCGATTTTTGAAAGCTCGATAAATGCATCTTTTCACATCAAGTCATTCAAGGAAAATGTGATTAGTGAAGAACTTATATCAGAGATAGTAAATAAAATAAAATACGCCAAGCCTTTGAACTATCAGGAATGGGAGGAAAAAACCACGCCCAAGTATACCATTGAAGAAGGTAAAACCAGATACGGCAAGTCATTTGTACGAGTAACAGGAAGTATGGAAGATGCAGTTTCGGTTGCAGATGATTATTCAAGACAGGGTTTTAAAGTGAGCGAGGTAAAAGCGGATAAAAAAGATGAACAGGTTAAATATTTTTATATCTCTAAGATGGAAAACACAGAATAGAGCTTAAAAAGAGTCATTTCATTGGACATATACCGTGGAATGGCTCTTTTGTGTATACGGAATGTAAATGGTGGTGAAGGTGTGGAAATCGGTAAATTAAGCAAAAGAATACTAATTCAAAAATGTATTCCTAACCTAAATGAAAACGGCTTTGAAAGCGAGACATTGGAGGATTACAAAACTGTGTGGGCGTCAGTTTCTAACCTGCATGGCAAGGAATATTTCGCAGCCAGGGCGGTTCAAGAGGAAAATACAGTTAAGTTTACAATCAGATACCTTGCAGGTCTTGACCAGAGGATGAAGATTCTATTTCAAGGTAAAGCCTACAACATCACAGCTATCGATAACATCAAATATAGGAATAGATATATTGAGATTAAGGCGACGGAGGTGGAGTCTGGTGGCTAAGATTGAACTGGAAGGGATGCAGGAGCTCATAGACAAGGTCAACAAGCTTGGCAGCAAGGGTGAAGTAATTAAAAAGCGTGCCCTTGATAAAGCAGGAAACCTTGTAAAAGAGAGCATGGAGCAAAAAGCGCCAAGATCCGAGCTAACCAAAAGGCACATGGCGGACAACATTAAAGTATCGGACATTGAACAAGAAAACGGCATGGATTTCGTCAAAATTGGGCCGAATAAGGGTGATAACTCCGAATTCTTTTATTCGAAATTTTCGGAGTGGGGGACTTCGAAGATACCGGCTCAGCACTGGGCGGAAAAATCCGTGTTGGAGAACAAGAAAAAGATAAACGACGTAATAAAAGAGGAGCTGGAAAGGGGGCTGGGTGAGCTTGATTAATAAACTGGTTATTGATACTCTAAAGCCCCTCGGCATTCCAGTAGGATTTCAAAAGTGTACAGGAACAGCACAAACGTACATCACGTTTCATGAGTATCTTCAGTCGGGAGAAGAATTCGAAGAAGACACGGAGGCTTTTACAGGCCATTACGTTCAAGTGGATGTGTGGTCAAAGACAGATTACACAGCTTTAGTTAGGAACATAAAAGCCCTGCTAATTATTGCTGGATTTAAGAGATTAGATGAGGTAGATCTTTACGAATCTGATACCAGTTTATATCACAAAGGGATCAGATTTTTTTATTTGGAATCAAAGGAGGTCGATTAGATGGCAAGACAAATAGGACTTAGAGATATTCACATTGCTTTGCTAACCAAGGATGATGGTACTGGAGTAACATATGACACTCCAGCCAAGCTTGAGCGGGCAATAAGCGCAAAGCTCTCACCGAAGGCCAATTCAGAGAGCATATATTCTGATGATACGGTCGAGGACATAATAACTGCGTTTGAAGGAGTGGATGTTGAGATTGAAATCAACCAGCTCTCGCTTGAAAGCAGGGCAAAACTGCAAGGTTCCAAGGTGGTTAAGGGGGTGCTGATTGAAAGCAAGGATGACATGCCGCCAACACTGGCACTAGGCTTTAAATCCAAGAAAAACAACGGCAAATACCGATATGTATGGCTTTTAAAAGGCAAGTTCGAACTGGCATCCGACGAATACGACACAGAGGCGGAAAAGCCCCAGCCTAAGAGCGCAAAGCTTAAGGGTACATTCTTTGCGAGAGATAACGATGGAAACTACCGCTTTATTGCAGATGAAGATGCAACGGGAATTGATCAAACGATAATTTCTGCATGGTTTACTGCAGTGCCGGCAGAGCCGTTAGCTCCATAAAAATGTTAGCCTTATGACTCTCAGTGGTATTATTTAGTAGAAAGGTAATATTTCTACAATTATATCTACTGTGGGAGGAGTACAATGAATAAGATAGAATTTGATGAAATAAAAGATATTTTTCGTGGCTATAGAGTTTGGTCAGATGGTAGAGATATCCTATGGTATCAAAAAGCCTGGTTGGCATTAGAAAAAGAAGGGTTAACATCATATGAAAACGCAATAGACAGAGCCAAGGTGCTTATCAGAGCTTACACATTAATGATGATTTATAAAGAGTTTTGCGAATTAGAGTTTGATGAGTATTTTGATTACGAATTTTATGATTGGGAAGGAGAATCAGGACTAAGTCCATTTCGAATAGGGCAACTAGTCAGCAAGACATTGGAGAATAAAGATTATTCCGACTATGATGAATACAATGAGTATAAAGTATTGGAAAATGCTTTTATTGATCTTGTAGACAGCGAGAGAGGCAAGGTTGTAGACGCTTTGATTAAAAACTCCGGAGAAGGCAGAGAAAGCACTATTCTGGTTTCGATGTATTTAACATGCGTTGACGTGTCCAGATATGAAGACGATTGGCTTGATACGGACGAAGATGATGAGGAAATAACAGAAGAAGAAGCTACTGAAGAAGAAATGAGTGAGTACGAGAAATATGAAAAAGATATTGAAAAATACTATGGCGAAATTGTAAACGATGTCACATTTGGGAATTTGGCGGCTTTCAGCTGGCTTCAAGAAGGAACATATAGAATAAGATAGAAATTAAGTCGAGACCCTTTCTGGGTCTTTTTTATTGGAGGCGATGACTTGAAAGCATCAGAACTAAAAAACAAAGGAATTAAATTTAAACTCGGAGCAAAGGAGTACGAGCTCAAATTCAACATGAACACTTTCTGCGAACTTGAGGAGATATACGGAGACATTGGCGAGGCGTTCGAAGATCTACAAAACATGAAAATCAAGGCTATAAGGGCGCTGATTTATGCAGCAGTCAAAGTTGAAAATGATTCAGTCACGCTAAAAGAGGTGGGGGAGCAACTAGGCCTTAATGATCTAGAAAGACTAGGAAATGCAATTAACGAAGCCTTGAACATATCAATGCCCGAGGTGGAAGAAAAGCTGGGGGAATAGAAAGCCATACTAGTCAAGGAAATTGGGACTGGGAATGGCTTTTTTATTTGGGAACAAACTTGCTCAAAATGACAGAAGAACAGTTTTGGAACAGCACACCCAAGAAGCTACAAGCTCTATTCAAAGTATACAAGGTAGTCCATGGAATGGATGAAACCAAGGAGCTTGATTACATAGACAACATAATGTTTTAGAGACCAGCTAGTTATTGTCAACGGTTAATACGAAAAAATATTTGATTTGTTGCTGTCCTAAAAAAGGGTAACCTAAATAAACGTAAATCCATTGGATTTTCGAACAAGTGGTAGTTATGCATATGTCGGACGTGTATTTATGCAGCCATCTGAGTTGGTCTTTTATATTGCTTGCAATGCTCCTGAGGTGAACGGAGCTCAAAACCCTTTTCATCACGAAGGACTGCAAATATGATGTTACAAATTTTGTGCATGATAGCACCAAGAGCAACCATCTTAGGTTTCTGAGCGGCTTTTTTCATGTAGTAATCGCAAAGATACGGATTGATTGCTTCACCATCTCGTTTCCTGCGGATAGAAGCCAATGCAACAGCGAAAATAGCGCGTCTGGCAATTCTGGAGCCACGTTTGGACATATGGACATCAGTGCCGTTGAAGTTGCCGGACTGGTTTACCTCAGGATCCAGGCCAAAGAAGGCAAAAAGCTGTTTAGGACTCCTAAAGGTTGAGAAATCGCCAATCTCACACATGATGGTTACAGCAGAAAGAAATCCAACGCCTTTGATGGAGTTAAGCCATGAAATCTGTTTGACAAATTCCTCATTCTTATTGAAGGCAACCAATTGCTGGATACGCTCCATAATGGAGTTAATGGCACAAGCCAATCGTTCAATCAGATCAAGCGTCAGTGAAATATTGAAGTAGACACTTTCAATCTGGCAGCCAAAGGATTTAGCAGCTAGCGCGGCCTGATAAAGCTTTTCATAACGATCAGTAGCTTTGGAGATACCTTTTCTTGAAGCTTTTGAGATTTTAGAAATCATGGTTTTTTTATGGCCGCGAAGTATTTTATCCGGAGTACCATACTGGCGAAGAATCATGGTGGATGTGGTGCCGGTAATATCGTTGAAAATACCAATGTACTGTGGAAACACAGTATGCAGATAGCCCTTTAGCCTGTTGATATGAGCAGATTTTTCATCCGTAAGGTCATAGTATTTTCGAGTGAGGGTGCGAAGCTCAAGAACGAGCTTTGCTGGAAACTGAGAAACCGGCAAATCATGAGAAAGACCAAGTTTGGCAATACCGAGAGAATCGATTTTATCATTTTTCACTTTTCTAATGCTTGCATTTTTCACAGAATGTGTGATAATAGGATTGATTATGGACACGTCAAAGCCAGAATCAACCAAGAAGCAGAAGAGTGGGAAATGATAAATCCCTGTGGATTCCAGAAATATTCGACATTTCATGGAATACAGCTCTTCTGCTTTTTTTAGTGCAGAAACAGCCTTTTCCAAGGAATTCGAGTTGTTATGTGTGATCTTAAAAGGTTTTTGGATTGCAGTCCCGCTCTGGTCGACGATGGACATCCAGCTGAAGGCTGAACCGACATCGATACCAGCGGACAGATAATTACGGTTATTCATAGTAAACTCCTTCCGATAGGGTTCCATAAACAACAATGAATACACAACCTGGCATGTGATACGGGTATAGCTTAAGGGCTCCCAACCAGCCTAAAACATAAATTTTCATTGAATGGAATGACTGTCTTAGTTACGGGTATCGTTGAACGAGAGTCAACTCCCTAGGAGGTGAACGTCCTTTTCCCTATCCAATGGAAAATGATACCTTATGTAGCAGACAAAGTCTAGGAGTAAGTAACTATACAAAAATCTTGAAACTTTAAACACGTATCAATGGTTGGATGACATATCCGAGGAGAACCCTCTTACCAACCTTGATATAGATTAGAAATGATGTAGAAGACTACTATTTGTCTATGACTGCATCATACCAGGAGGTGATGCAAATGGCAAGAGACAGTAGTAGCGTGGTTGCTAGAGTAGGACTCGATGACAGGGGTTTTCAAGAAGGCGTCAGCAAGATACAAAGAAGCCTGAAAGTGGTACAGAGTGAATTTGCAGCCGCAAGCTCAAAGCTTGGAGACTTTGGAAAATCTACTGAGGAATTAAAGCTAAAATCAGACAGCCTCAATAAGCAAGTGGAGCTACAAAAGGAAAAAGTGGCGGCATTAAGCAGGAGCTATCAGGAGAGCGTAGAGAAAAAGGGCGCAGACGCCAAGGCAACAGAAAATCTAAAGATTAAGCTAAATTACGCCAATGCAGAGCTCGGAAAAATGCAGCAAGAGCTCAAAGAGACAACAAACGAGCTCAAGATCAAAAGCTCTGCGTGGCACAAGCTCTCCGAAAGCATGGACAAGGCTGGAGAAAAGATGAAATCCATGGGCGACAAGATGTATTCAGTAGGCAGCAAGCTATCTACTGCTGTCACCTTGCCGATTGTAGGCATAGGCAGTGCCGCCACTAAAATGGCCATGGAAGCAGTGGAATCAGAAAATCTCTTTGATGTTGCAATGGGCTCTATGGCTGGGCAGGCTAGAGCGTGGTCTGAGGAGACATCAAAGGCTCTTGGGCTTAACGCGTATAGTGTTAGAAACAGCATGGCCACATATAACGCCATGCTCACATCCATGGGGCTCACATCAGATGAGTCCTTGAAGATTTCAGAGAGCCTGACTCAGCTTTCATATGACATGGCATCCTTCTACAACCTAAAGCCGGAAGAAGCATTTGAAAAACTAAAGTCAGGAATCTCAGGAGAAGCGGAGCCCCTAAAGGCGCTGGGTATCCTGGTTAACGATACAACCATAAAGACATACGCATACACACATGGTATCGCCAAGCAAGGCGAAGAGCTGACGGAGGCTCAAAAGGTGCAGGCAAGATACGGAGCAATAATGGAGGCCACCAAGAACGCACAGGGCGACCTTGCCAGAACAATGGACAGCCCCACAAACAAACTCAGGATAATGAAGGAGCAGGCGCAGCAGATAGGCATACAATTCGGCCAGCTTTTAATACCTATACTTGAAAAACTCATAGCAGTCATAAAGCCTTTGCTGGATAGATTCCAAGGGCTTTCAAAAGAGCAGCAGGACATGGTAATTAAAATCGCCATGATTGCAGCAGCCATAGGACCTGTAATTGCTGTGATTGGGAAGGTGGTGGCCATTGTCGGGGCAGTATCTTCGGCATTTGGCGCAGCATCAGGAGCCATAGCAGCAGCCGGAGGCGCCTTTGCCATAATAACAGGCCCTGTTGGAATAGCAGTCGGAGTCATAGCAGGGCTTATCGCTATAGGTGTAGCGCTCTATAAAAACTGGAGCACCATAAAATCGACAGCAGCAACTGTCTGGAATGGAATAAAGACAGCTATTGAAAATCCGATAAACGCCGC
This sequence comes from Peptoclostridium acidaminophilum DSM 3953, assembly GCF_000597865.1. Lineage (GTDB taxonomy): Bacteria > Bacillota > Clostridia > Peptostreptococcales > Peptostreptococcaceae > Peptoclostridium_A > Peptoclostridium_A acidaminophilum. Next base: position 178,483 of record NZ_CP007453.1, read on the forward strand.
AAAGAACACAGTGAGAAATGCAGTGGATTCTATCAGAAACTTCTTTAAAAATCTCAAGATACCGGAGATAAAAATACCCAAGATAAAGCTGCCTCACTTTGAACTGAAGGGCAAATTCAGCCTAAGCCCTCCGCAGGTACCGAAGCTAAATGTAAACTGGTACTCAAGCGGAGGCATATTCAGCAGCCCTAGCATCATAGGAGTCGGAGAAGCCGGAAAGGAAGCTGTGGTCCCAATTGACAAGCTGGACGAGATTATCGCAAGATCACTTGAAAAGGCAGGAATAAGAGCAGATTTTAATGGGCAGGAAAGCATTTCAAAAAATAACAGCATCACTAATAACTATGAAATCACAATCAACAATCCAAAGCCTGAAGCGGCGCCTGACAGCACCAGAAGAGTACTTCTTCGCCAGTCTTACGGGCTAGGATAACGGGAGGTGATAATGTGTCAGGTCAGAAATGGAGCTTTGCAGGAGTCGATTTAAATACAAAAGGATGGTCCGTTATTGAAGTGCCTGAAGGTATAGGGACAGTCGGACTTAGAGGCAGCAATATACAAATACCATTCCAGGACGGCAAGCACTGGATCAAAAAGCGCTACGAAGAAAGGATAGTAATGCTGCCTATGTGGGTCAGAGGATTGGATCCTGTAACAGGGAAAGTGCCAAGCGGAGTAAGCTTGGATGAACAGCTTTATGAGAACATAGACTTTCTAAGCAGGCTATTTGGCAAAAGAGGAGAGCATACTCTTAAAAGAACACTTCCAGATGGGTCGGAAAGGGAAGCACTGGCAGAGGTGTATAAGCAGGTCAACTTTGTAAAAAGCATGCCCGGTTATGCCAAATTTGCCGTTGAATTCTTGCTTTCGGATCCGTTTTTCTATGATACTCAGAAAACGCAGGAGACTAAACAGGTCAGCAATACTTCTTACGAGTGGACTCATAACAATCCGGGAACGGCTCCGGCTACAGACGTTGTAATTACTCTTAGCGGGCCCATGGAATCCCCAAAACTCGAGTGCCTTGGCAGCAATTTATGGCTTCAGTTTCAAGGTAGCATAGGCAGCGGGGAGAGCGTGGTTATAAATGCTGGTGATTTCACATGCAAGAAAGGATCTTCTAACATGATTTCTGCAATAAAGCATGGGGGAGATGCCTGCTGGTTCATTCTCGAGTCAGGATACAACCAACTGCGAATAAGTGGAGCTTCTGGCGGCAGCGTAAAGCTCGAATACTATCCGGCATATTTTTAAGAAATGAGGTGATTTAATGTATCCAGCAGTTTTAGAACACAGGATAGCATATGACATAGATGGAACTGAAGTAGGTTATAGGTATATGAGCGATGTTTCGCTTTCTACTATATTTGGCAACGGCGTGAGCAGCTGGCTAGACAGCCAGAGCAAACAGAACCTAAACAGAGAAGACAGGGCTCAGGAATGGGGAAAGTACGACAATGATCCGGGCCTTGCTTTTTGGTTCTTTTTTCCTGAGCTAAGAGAGATTAATAAAATGGGCATTCAGTATCCTGCAAGTGGAATCAGCAATCCCACAGAAAGGCTTATTCAAGGCTCAGTAGATACGACAAACGGCATGGATGGAACCTGGGAAACGGCTGTGTATTCATATCCTACTCCCACTGCTGATTTGGACAACTGGAGAGACAGCATGTTTACAATATCCTTCTCAGGCCCAGTCAAAGCACTGCGTTTTGGGATAAGGCACTCAAGTGCAGCTGAAATAATAAAGGTCTGTGGCATTCACATATATGGCAGAAAAGCTGCAGGCGAGCAAGTAGATGATTTGGCTTTCTGCGATGCTTCGGGAAATGAGCTTACATCGCTAATCGACTGGGAAGATAGGCCTGAAGGAACTACTCAAATAAGATCAATCAAGATCAAGAATGCGAGTACGAGCAAAATAGCAAATGGCGTCAATTTGCAGCTAAATCACTCGGATTTTACCATGGCTTGGTCTTCTGATGGACCATGGCAGAGCGTACTTGACATTGCAAGCATAGGCCCTGGCAGTCTAAGCAGCACAGTCTACATCCGGAACGCCTTACTTCCTCCACTGCTGACACTCGGACCAAAGTCGGCCAGGATTATTGCCACAGTTGGCAGCTGGGCATAGGCAGGTGAACTAACATGGGCTTACCCGGAATAAATCTAGTTTCGCCAGGAGATCTATACAGCAGCACAGTCTTAACGTTGCACTTTGATGCGACATATACAGATAGCCTTGATAAGCTCGTAGCTACAGAGGTTATCATAGAAGTCGACAGCGTGAACACATTTGATAGCGCAGACAAGAAAAGCAGCACCTTTTATAACGTGGCGTCCGGAGCAACCTGCAGGGCAGCTTTTTCATTAACAAGTGGAACTTGGTTTTGGCGAGCTACAGCCACCAATGCAAGCGGCAGCACTACATCGCAGACGCGTTCATTCTCAGTTGATTATGTCTTAAAGCGAAGCTTGTATCAGATAGAAAACGTGGCAAAATTCGGGCCTGCCTGGACAAGAAAGCGGATGCTCCATCTGTTTGAAAACGTTGCAAAGTATGGTCCGGATTGGACCAAGGTGCGCGGCCTGTACAATTACGAGAACATAACAAGTGATCCGCCATTTCCATTCATAGAACGTTTGTCCACCACAAGGGCGGCTAAGGGAGCAGTTGTCACAGTATACGGTAATGGCTTTGGAGCAAAGGCAGAAACCGATACATCAAATACTGATAGGGCAGCAAGAGGCTATGGCGGACAGGTATACCTAGGCGAAATGCTCTGCAATGTCATCTCGTGGAGCTGGCAGCAGATTGTATTTCAAGTTCCCCAGGAAGCGGAAAACGGTGCTGTTAAGGTCAGACTTAATACTCCAAGTCCTCCCGGAATGCGAGACAGCAACGTAATCGGACTTGAAGTGTACGAATCGGAACCTGCGGATGATATAGGTATAGAGCTTTTTGTTTGCGGCAAGAATAATCCTAACACTATACTTTGCCAGCTTGACGGAGCAAGAAACAAGTCATTCCAGGTGCTTCTCAACAATCCCGGCAGCGGTAAGTTCTCAATAAGTAGATATGATGAAAAGGGAGGCAATCGTGAGTATGTGGCAGATCAAAACTACATCCTCTGCAGGCTCGACGGCGTTGACCTGTTCAAGTGGATCATAGAAGCTAGAAAGCCTTCGTATGTTGACGATAGCGAGCAGCAGATGATAGAGGTAAGCGGCAGAGGAGTCCTCTCGCTGCTTGAGAGGGCGGTTGTTTATCCAGAAGGAATGCCTAGTCCGGAGACGCTTGAGCGCAGCTTCACTGATATGCACGGTGGTGCGATTCTAAGACAGCTTATATTGGAAGCGCAGCAAAGAGGATGCCTCCCAGGAGTTGTTCTAGACTGGTCTGCAGACAAGGACTCGCTTGGCAATCCGTTTGAGGATATGAGCAACATATCCTTTCATGCGGGAACACCTATTTCACAGGTAATAACAAAGCTCAGCGAAGGCATGGGCCTTTTCGACATAGAGATGACCCCGAGCCTGCATCTGAGGCTCTATAAAGTCAAAGGCAGCGACAAGTACGATACGGTAAAATACCGTCCCGGTCAGGCTATCATAAGACACGAAAACCAAAGCGACAGCACTGGTGTGACAAATGCCTTGCTAGTGGAAGGAGAAGATGGCAGCCTTGTTGAGACTATGCACCCGACCAGCCAAAACGACTACGGAAGGCGGGAAGGATATCTTCAAGCCAGGAATATTGCAAGCGATTGGGCAAAGCTCCAAGACTACGGGCAGATGTTTCTAAGAAGCGCGGCACAGGTCAGCTGGGGTATACAGGGAACTGTGGTGAAATTCACAGACTCGCTCGGGAGCAAGCTAAAGCCTTTTGAAACATTTATGCACGGAGACTGGATAGGCTGGTACATACCTCCTGAAGGAATGGACACTGCGGGATTTGACGGCAAGGTGAGAGTCAAGGGAATAACCTGCGAGGAAGATAGTGAAACAGGATTTGTTAGGTATGTGCTAGAGCTTAACAACATAATGCTCGAACATGAAATTAAGATGGCACAGCTTGTTGAACGACTATCGATGTTTACAAAGGACAGCGTGCTGTCAAACCCGGCAACACAGACTCCTGCAAACATCAGCCACAATCACACGCATTCGACGCTGCTAGGCTTGGATGTGGACGACCATCTTCAGTATTACAACGAGGCAAGGCATGCGGCTGATTCGCACAGCAGCATACAGAGAGTATCAAGCATTAAAAGGTCGGGCGGAAACGCACTTACTGGGGATGTCACATTTATTGCTGGAAGCAACGTATCCATCTCACAAAATGATGCGCAAAAAAGTATTACAATTTCATCAAGCTCGGGCGGCAGTGGAACTAGTTATCAGAATCCCATAGACATTCCGCCATCAAATCCTCATAGCATGGATGATGAATTCGATGATGACACAATTGATGTAAGGTGGAACTGGGTAAACCAAGGATCGGGTGCAGTTACAGAGGAAAAAGGATATTTGAAAATATTGATTCCGGGCAACTCATCGGCACTTGTAAGAGGTGTTGTGCAGACAGCGCCAAGCGGAGACTTTACTGTTACGGCAAAGCTTCTAGGCAGCGATAAGGTGGGGTCGTATTTTAAATATGGCATAATTCTTTCGGAATCTCTAACTGGGAAGCAAAAGTTTTTGAACCTTGAATCAACAGGAGTCGACCAATCTCCAAACGTAATGTGGGAGGATTACAATACTTCAACAAGCAGAAACACATACTCGCGTTATGGCAAAGGATTCACTATCGGGTATCTTAGGGTAAAAATCTACAATGATGCTGGAACATGGAAGGCAAATCTTATGTATTCTCCAAATGGCATAGCATTCCCACAACATGCATCGGGGATAGTCGTGGGATTTAAGCCGGGTTATGTAGGGCTTGGAATAAATAATGAAAATGCTTCGTCAGCCTTTGCAGGATATTTTGATTGGATTAGAATCACAGAGCCTTAGGGCTCTTTTTTATTTTAGGAAGTAAGGAGGAATAAAGATATGAAAGACATTTCAAACTGGAGTCAAATCGCATGCGCTATGATTGGTGCTTACTTAGGTTGCTTTTTAGGCGGTTGGGATGGATTTCTTTACGCATTGGTTGCCTTTGTAGTTATCGACTACTTAACGGGTGTTATGGTGGCGATCCTGGAAAAAAGGCTCTCAAGTGAAATCGGTGCAAAAGGCATTTTCAAGAAAGTCATGTTGTTTTCACTTGTAGCTGTAGCACACATTGTTGATGCTCAACTTATCGAATCAGGGAGCACTATTCGTACTGCGGTTATATTTTTCTATTTATCAAACGAGGGAATCAGCATACTTGAAAACGCCACAAAGATAGGGCTCCCTATACCTGAAAAGCTTAAAGCTGTTTTGATGCAGCTGAAAAAGGAGGAAAATTGACATGAAAATTAAAATATACCTTAGTCCGTCAAACCAGCCCAATAACAAATATTGCATAGGCAACACAAATGAAAAAGAGCAGATGGAGGATTTGGCAAAACGCATAAAGTGCATACTCGACAGCGAATATGAATGTGAAGTGATTATGGCCATGCTTTCTCTTGGGATTGGAATAGAAGGAAGAGCAAGTGAAGCCAAGGGCAAGAAATGCGATGTGTACCTTGCAATCCACTCCAACGCCGGGAATGGAAAGTCAGCCGGGGCAGTCGCTTTCTATAATCCAGGCAGCGTCACATCAAGAATATTAGCGACAAATATTGTAAAAGAGCTAAATGCGATATGTCCTATAAAAACTAACAGAGGAATTTCAGTTGCAAGTGGATTGGAAGCCTTCAATGGCAAGGGCTATGGTGAAGTCAGAAACCCAGGGAATCTAGGAATGATAGCCGTGCTTGCTGAAACAGACTTCCACGACAATCCCCATACCGCCAAATGGATAATATCAAGCAAAGATGCAATCGCAAGGGCTTATGTAAATGCACTTGTAAGCACGTTCAATATATCAAAGAAAAAAGCGGCAGCAACCTTGGACGGCAAGAAGGAACAGAAGCTTTACAGAGTACAGGTAGGAGCTTTTTCAGATGAAACAAATGCGCAGGCTATGCTTAAAAAGCTCAAGGTGGCGGGATTTGAGGGCTATGTCAAGCATGAGTGATTTTTGAGTTGTGGAGGTTAGAACATGACTGTTGAACAGGAACAAAGAATTAGACAAATGAGGCAGAGCGGACAAAGCTACTTACAGATTGCATCGGATCTGCTTATTTCGATAAACACAGTAAAATCCTATTGCCGGCGTAATAACATTGGCGTTTCTAAAATTGAGAAAAAAGAACCAATGAAAGAAATACATACTGTCTGCAAACAATGCAAAAAACCGCTGGAGCAGGGGGTAAAGGGGCAGCCGAAAAAATTCTGCTCCGAGGAATGCCGCCGCGCATGGTGGAAGGCAAATGCCAATCAGGTTGTTAAAAGTGCATATTATAAGCTTACTTGTACCGAGTGTGGGAAAGAGTTCGAAAGCTACGGCAACAAAAATCGCAAATTCTGCACCCATGCATGTTACATAAAAAATCGATTTGAGAAAGTGAGGGCTTGCCATGACAAAAGAGCAATTTGAACGTGAAAAGAACTATAGGATATCGATCGCTATCGCCAAGGAAATGCTCTCGAAAAGGATTATAAACGAGAGGGAATACAGCAAAATTGATAAAATGCTTGTTGCTAAATATAACCCTGTATTTGGAGGCTTGTAAGCCTTAATAAGCTTGCTATGTATCAAAATCAGAGTTAACATGGTGCTTGAAAGGAGGAGCTTTCAATGACCAGAATAATAAGGAAGATAACGCCTAAGGCGCCAAAAGCACCCATAAAAAAACGTGTTGCAGCTTATGCAAGGGTATCGAGTGGCAAGGATGCAATGTTGCAGTCGTTATCAGCCCAAATAAGCTACTATAGCGAATTCATTCAAAAGCGTTATGACTGGGAGTATGCGGGGGTTTATGCAGATGAAGCGGCTACAGGTACTAAGGACAATAGAAAAGAGTTTCAGCGCCTTTTAAGCGACTGCAGAAGCGGCAAAATAGACATGGTAATAACTAAATCCATTTCCCGTTTTGCAAGAAACACCCTTACTGTGCTGGAAACGGTTAGGGAATTAAAGGGAATAAGCGTAGATGTATACTTTGAAAAAGAAAATATTCACTCAATAAGTGGGGATGGAGAGCTGATGCTAACCATCCTCTCTTCTTTTGCCCAGGCGGAAAGCCTTTCTGTAAGCGAAAACTGCAAGTGGAGAATTAGAAAGCGTTTTGCAGAAGGGGAGCTTGTCAACCTGCGCTTCATGTACGGCTACCGCATTGAAAAAGGGAGAGTAGAGGTCAATCAGAAGCAGGCTAAGATTGTCCGTATGATTTTTAATGACTATATTAGCGGCTTGGGATGCACAGCGATTGCAAACAAGCTGCGAAGGATGGGCATCCAAAGTTTAAGAGGCGGCATATGGAATTCAGACATTGTAGCCCAGATAATAAAAAACGAAAAATATATTGGCAATGCGCTGCTACAGAAAAAGCATGTGTCAAACCACCTGACAAAGAAACTCATTGCAAACAAAGGAGTTCTCCCTAAATATTACGCAGAAGGCACACACCCACCAATAATTGACGCAGCAACCTTTCAACTGGCCCGGGAAATCATGGCGAAAAATTGGATCCTCAATGAGGGGAAAAAGGCTGCAGGAACATATCCGTTCACTTCAAAAATCAAATGCGGCAAGTGTGGGAAAAACTACAAGCGCAAAACCACTCATGGACAAGCTTTCTGGAATTGCTCGACTCACATTAAATATGGCAAAGAGGTCTGCCACACCAAACGTATACCTGAGTCGATTCTTTGCTTAGTGGCAGCAAATGCACTGGGGATTGAGGAATTTGATGAGGTGACTTTCAACCGCCAAATAGAGGAGATTCAGATTCCTGATGCGAACCTGCTTTTATTTGTTTTCAACGATGGGCGCACAGATCTAAGAGAATGGCAGAGCAAATCACGTAGTGAAAGTTGGAATGAGGAAGCAAGGGAAAAGGCCAGAATGCGCCAGATTGAATACTTAGAAGGGAGGAAGGGAGAATGCGTACGGCACGTGCAGTAAGAATGATACCTGCAACGGCAAAACTTCATGAGCCTGTTGCAAATAACGCCATAGGGCAGAAAAGGGTCGCGGCCTATGCGAGGGTTTCAACAGACAACGACGAGCAACTCTCAAGCTATGAGGCACAGGTAGATTACTATACAAGACACATCAAGTCGAATCCAGAGTGGGATTTTGTTGAGGTTTATGCAGACGAGGGCATTTCGGCTACCACCACAAAAAGACGCGACGGTTTCAACAGAATGATAGCTGACGCATTGGATGGAAAAATAGACCTAATTATTACAAAGTCGATATCCCGCTTTGCAAGAAACACTGTTGACACACTTACAGCGGTTCGTCAGCTAAAGGAAAAAGGTGTGGAAGTCCGTTTCGAGAAAGAAAATATATGCACCATGGACAGCAAAGGAGAGCTGCTGATTACTATTATGTCATCATTGGCCCAGGAGGAATCAAGGTCACTAAGTGAAAATGTCACTTGGGGCCAGAGAAAACGATTTGCCGATGGCAAAGTAAGTCTTCCATACAAGCAGTTTCTTGGCTATGAAAAAGGTGATGACGGCTTGCCCAAAATTGTCAAAAAAGAAGCTGAGGTGGTAAGGCTTATATATAAACTCTATATTGAAGGGAAAACAATGGCAGGAATAGCAAGGCATCTTATTGAAAAGGGGATACCGACGCCTGGAGGCAAAAAGAAATGGCAATCCAGCACTGTAATGAGCATACTCAAAAATGAAAAATACAAGGGGGATGCCATCCTTCAAAAAACATTTACAGTCGACTTTTTAACTAAGAAGAAGAAAGTCAACGAAGGTGAGGTTCCGCAGTACTACGTTGAAAACAGCCATCCGGCCATAATAACTCCGGAGGCGTTCGACCTTGTCCAAAGCGAGATTAAAAAACGCAGGGAAGCCAAAGGGTATAAGACCGGAGGCAGCTGTTTTTCTGGAAAAATCATATGCGGTGAGTGTGGAAGCTTTTACGGAAGCAAGGTCTGGCATTCCACTACAAAGTACAGACGGACGATATGGCAGTGCAATCACAAGTTTAAAAACGATAGAAGGTGTAAAACTCCGCATCTATATGAAGACAAGATCAAAGAGGTATTTGTGGAAGCATTTAATGAAATTATTAATAACAAAGATGAGTTTCTGCAATGCTATGAAGATATGACTAAAGCCTTAACAGATACATCTACGCTTGATAGAGAAATTGCTAAGAGTCAGGAAGAGTTGGAAATTGTAGCAGAGCTGCTACGTAAATGCGTACAGGAAAATGCAAATTCCGTATTAAACCAAGAAGAATATCAGCAGCGCTACAGCGACCTTTATCAGCGCTATGATAATGAACAAAAAAGAATTGCCGAAATAAACGACAAAAGGAGGGAGCACAACGGTAAACGCGAAAGCATAATGGAATTCATATGTAGGCTGGAACAGAGTAAAACCTTACTGACTGAGTTTGATGAAGGGCTTTGGAATGCTACTGTTGAAGCTATAAAGGTGCATTCGGAAAATAACGTGTCATTAATTTTTAAGGATGGAACTGAACTGGAATTGAATATCTAGAGCATACAAAACCCGCAGAAGAACTAGTTTTTTCTTGCGGGTTTTTTTGTGGTTTATTCAAATCTCCGAGATACTATTTAAAAGAAAAAGTAAATTCCGTTTAGACATACAAACGGAACTTACTTTTTCTTTTAAGGTTTTTTTGATATTAACTAAGGTTTATTAATCTTGCTTGAAGAAAGGTAAACATTTAACTTGCGTCAATATATTTCATTTGATAGTATTAACTTACGACTATTCGTAAGTTGGATTAAGTCAGGGAGTGAATAAATTATGATGAAAAATAAAATTTTAATAGAAGCAACCATGTTGTTTGCAGAGAAGGGCACTTTGTTTAGTATGAACGAATTAGCTCAGTCGATAGGTTTAAAGGCACCGTCACTTTATAACTACTACAAAAGTAAAGAGGAATTATTATTTGATATTGTAGCAAGTGAATTAGATCATTACTATGAATATTTCAATAGCATAGTTGAACATTCAAATGTTCCCCCTGATAGGCAAATAAAGAAGATATTTTATTCTATTATTGATTATTACTCAGATCCAATTAAGGCGCGATTTTGGAGAAGGTTTGGCTTACTGGATGAAAAATATATAGATCGGGTCAGAAATACATTGGCCGAAAATGATAAAGTAATAATTGAAAAACTAAGGCTCATTTTTGAAGATTGTGTTCAACTTAAAATTGTTCAAGAACATATTAATTTAGAAAGTACTCTGTTCCAGTATCATATGGTGATACAGGGAGTAATTTCAAATAGAGTATATTATGATAAAGATAATCCCTTTTACAATAAAGTAATTGATTTAGCTTGGGAAGGTTTCTGGACGAGGCTGAATGGTCATGAGCGAACAAAATAGGGCTCAAATAAAAAATGTAGCGGTTCGACAATATAGTAGATGCATTTAGCAGCTAAAATTGTAAACCGGGAAGAGTTGAAATAATTCTTTCCGGTTTTTATTTTTGATGGGAGGATTGCGCAACATTATGAAAACTCATGAAAGAGACATTTGTTTTTTAATAATCCAACACATAAAGGAACTTACAGGACGAGGCCCTAAAAATATTCACGCCAGAATTGATGAGAATAAAATTGAGATTCATTTCTGGTTACAAAAAACTCCGTTGGAAAAGTACGCCTGTGATGAATTGCAAAAAGGTAAATATTTGGTTGGCAAAATATACAAAGACGTTCTACAGCATAGGGTGAAGGATATTGAAAATGAACTAAGCATACAATTTGAAAGAAAAATAGCATTTTATTATCTTGATGTTGATATTGATAAAGATAAATACATCCTGAGATTTTTATATGATGAGATTCTGCAGAATGTTTAGATAGGAGGTTTACCATATGAAAGAAGTTGCGAAAAAGTTGAATATATCGGCTATTTGTAAATTGTTGGGCGTTATAGTCCTGGTTACAACTATTTTAATTTTCGTATATTTAACAAATGGTACTCAAAATGTCTATCTTCATCTAATCTACATACCAATTATATTAGCAGCATACTTTTGGGGTGTTAGAGGAAGTCTTATTGTCGCGCTGGTTTCAGGTATTTTAGCAGGTCCTTTCATGCCTTTAATTGTATCGCAAGGGATAATGCAAAGCACAGAGAATTGGACCACTAGAATTATTATTCTTAGTATAGTTGGAAGTATTACAGGTATTTTGTTCAAGAAAGTAGATAAATTGAACGAGGAAATACGAAAAAAAGATCTAATCAACCCTTTTACAGGGCTGTATAATACGAATAAACTGATTGAAGACCTACAAGAAAAAATCCATAATAAAGAAAAATTCACAATTATATCTATTAAATTAACGAATATTGAAGGTATAGGCAAATATGTAAATCATTCGATTGTTGAAAATTTAACTAAAAATCTTATTAATGAGCTTATGCATGGGTGTAGAAGAGATGCTTTATATGCATCCAGTGATAATGAAATCATTTCAATTGCTTGTGCAGAATGTGATCATATTGAAAAAACTAAGAAAACAATTAAAAAATATTCAAATGCTATAAATATAGAAGGCTACAGCGTTAGGTTAGCTATAAAAGCTGGGATTTACAATTATTCCGGAGAGATAGAAAACCCACTTGAGGTATTTATTAAAGCGAGGATAGCATACGAGCAAGGTGATAAGCATGAATCTGGAATATATTATTATAACGATGATTTGGAAGAAAAAAGAAAAGAAATGTATGAAATAGCAGGTACACTTAATGATGCATTAAAGAATAAAGAGTTATATTTGCTTTATCAACCCAAAATCAACATATTTGAGAATACAGTATCGGGCGTAGAAATATTAATAAGATGGAATAGAGGCAGCAGAAAACCAGTTGGGCCAAATGTATTTATTAAAATCGCTGAAGAAATTGGTTTGATTAAAGAAATATCAAAATATGTAATAGAACACGCTTCGGAGCAAATTGTCGACTGGGAAAGGAGAGGGATTAAAATGTACACATAGCATTGGACACATATTCTAAAAAATAAGATAAAATAAGAACATGAGCAGAATGAGAAGAAACTGGACCCCTGAGGAGAAAGCCGCAATAGTGCTTGAACTCCTTCGCGAAGAAAGCACATTGGCTGAAATCGCTAAAAAATATGATGTATCACAACAATTAATTAGTCGCTGGAAAGCAGAGTTTTTATCCAACATGTCCGCCGTATTTGATAAGAAGAACGAAAACATTGAAAAGATTCAGCGCGAACATGAAGATGAAAAGGAGCATCTTATAAAGAAAATTGGTGAACTCACACTGGATGTAGACTGGCTTAAAAAAAAACAGGTGCAAATCTCACAAATGAAGAAAAAAGGTCGCTGATTGAATGGACTGATTCAGATCTAACAGTCAAACATCAATGTGAATTGATTGATTTGCCACGATCCAGTGCATATCACAAGCCTGTTGAAATAAGCCCATCGAAGGATGAGATTACCATAAAAAATGCCATTGATAGAATTCACTTTGACGAACCTTCATACGGTGTTAGAAGGATACGCAATGAGCTATGCAAACTCGGATTCAACCATGTGGGCAGACGCTTGGTTAAGCGATACATGCAGGAAATGGACATTACCTGCTTCTATCCTGGCCCTAATTTGAGTAAGCGTGCAAAACAATCCAAGACATACCCATATCTCTTAAGACATCTTGACATTAATCGTCCAAATCAAGTCTGGTCTATTGATATCACTTATATAGGAACCCCGACAGGATTTGTATATCTAACAGCCATAATCGACTGGTATTCAAGATTTATCGTAGGTTATACCATTAGCAACACTTTGCAAACAGATATGGTCATACGCGCAGTAGAAAGCGCTGTAAAGGAGCACGGCATGCCCGAAATTATTAACAGTGATCAAGGCAGCCAATTCACATCACAAGCTTACATTGATTGTATTAAGCATCTAAAAATGACTAAAATCAGCATGGACGGCAAAGGCCGAGCAACTGACAACATAGCAATTGAAAGATTTTTCCGTTCATATAAGTGGGAACGCTTGTATTTGCTGTGCCCTGAAACTGTTCATGAAGTTAAATCACTCACAAAAGAATACATAGAAACATACAATTACAAAAGAGGGCATCAGAGTTACAACTACCGCACACCAGCTGATGTGTATTACGGACATCAGCCACTTGCAGCCTAATATTTTATCACGAAAGGAGACTTATCTTAGAAAATCGAATTTCGTGTCTTGACAAGCGTGCACATTATAGATTGTCACAAACTATGCCATTAATTTGACCGCTAAAGAATTACTTGATGAAGATTTTATAGAATGGTCTCAAGAACTAATTGAAAGAAAGAATTTAGATAGATCAAGATTCGAAATCGAAATAACAGAGCGGGTTATTAACTTAGAAGGCAAAAAATTGTTAGCCATATTAAAATATCTTAGAGGTTTAGGATATAAAATTTCGATAGATGACTTTGGAACGGGTTATAACTCTCTTATGAGTGTTGGAGAAATACCGTTTGATTTATTGAAAATTGATAAATATTTTATTGATCGTTTGAAACAAAGGGAAGTAAGAGAACTAGTAAGCAGTATAATAAACTATACTCATGGTCTTGATAAAATGGTAGTGGCTGAAGGCGTAGAAACAAAGCAGCAATTAGATATTCTTAAAGAACTTATGTGTGACAAAGTTCAAGGATACTATTATAGTAAACCTTTATTACCGTATGAATTCGAGGAGTACTATAAAAAATACAGCATTAAAAGGTAACAAATACTTCTTAAATGTTGTGTGTAAAGGTTTCATGGTTTTAGTTTACCATTTACAAAATGTTTTTTTAATGCTATGGAAAGTGAACTTAAACACTGATTCTATGATTTTTGAACGAAGTGATCGGATGCACACACTTAAAATGATCACCAATTTGAAGTATCCTTCAAATTGTGAATTCCACTTTACAATCTATATTTGCTATGAAGTAATATAATTTAGTATCTTTAGTCCTTTAATAAATAAATCTATTGACAGCTAGCGTAGTAAAATCACGATAAATTGGTATGGGTATAAAGACCTAATTATATTCATTACTAGTTTATATCATACCTAATTTAATAATTGGCAAACTTGTCTAAAGGCAGGGACGCAAAGCCATGGGTCTAAGGAATAATTCTATGACTGGAATATTCTATGATTGCCAGGTTGCACAAATATAATCTAATTTCTTTAAATTGAGAAATTTTCTGTGGGCTCAATTTAAAGAAATTAGATATATTACCCTAAAACCATTTAAAGACTTATGTTTGCATATAGTTTAAATGGTTTTCTTATTTTAATCATATAAACAATAGACTTATAGATATCGGTGTTTGTCAATTAAGTTGTCATAAATTACTGGAATATGTATTTGCTAAGAAAGCTTTTCTTCTTCCTCGCTTTTAGGAGAAATTCGTTCGGGATTCAGCCAAACGCGTTCTTCAAGCTCCCAATTGCGTGTGCTACCCGACCAGCGTTCGGGGTGGGCTTTTTTAGCAGCTTCATATACTTCTTTACGCCTTGAAAATACTGATTCTGACTGCCCATCATGTCTTTGTTTTGGGGTCAGGAAATTAAGCCCACTGTGTCTGTGTTCTTGATTGTACCATGTTACAAACTCCAAGACCCATTCACGGGCAGCTACTATACTTGCAAAACCTTTGGTTGGAAATCCGGGTCTGTATTTGCAGGTTTTAAATACGGATTCAGCATAGGCGTTGTCATTGCTTACACGGGCTCTGCTTCTAGATGGAATTATTCCAAGCTGATACAGTGTTTCAAGCAGGGAAGCGCCCTTCATCGGACTGCCGTTGTCAGAGTGCAAAACCAGCGGTACACCTGAAAGTGTTCGTCGTTCAGCCATAATGGCCCTACGAACAAGAATGCTGGCATTTTCAGCACTTTCAACAGGCCATACTTCCCATCCAACAATTTTCCGGCTGAAGAGATCGACTATCATGTACAGGTAGTAATAGAACCCTTTAACATCGGCTGGAAGGTATGTTATGTCCCACATCCACACTTGGTTGGGGCCATCAGCGCTATGTGTTGAAACAGGTCTGTTTGATGGTTTTTTAGCCTTGCCTCTGTGGTGTTGCATGTTGTGTTGTTTTAGTACGCGATACATGGTTGATTCTGATGCGATGTATAAGCCTTTGTCAGCAAGTCTTGGAACTATCTGGCTTGGCGGCAGGCTTTTGAATTCTGGCTGGTTTACTATTTCGATTACTTTTGCTTGCTCGTCATCGGTAAGCTTGTTATGAGGCATTGGACGCTTTGCATGAGGCCGTTGATCTTCATTTGGGGCTTTGTTGCTTCTCCATCTAAATAAAGTTCTGTGGCTAATCCCAATAACCTCACAGGCATTGTGTTCTCTTGCTCCATTAACTGTTGCTTCTTCAATCAGCTGTATTGCTATAGCGCGATCTTGGGCACTGATCATTCGTCCTCGTTTTCCCCCCAGATCGCTTGGGCCTTTTTTCTAAGAACTATAAGCGCGGCAGTTTCAGCAAGGGCGGCTTCTTTTCTTTTGAGTTCTGATGTAAGCTTTTTAATTTCTTTATCTTTTTCCTTGTTGGATCGCTGCAGCTTTGCGGCTTCCTGCGCAACTCCGCCGTTAGCTTGCATACACGCATCACGCCAGGCTTGCACCTGTTCAACGAAAAGTCCTTTGCTTCGGCAATACTCTGCAAGCTCAATTTCGCTCAGGGCTGCGGTTTCAACAACTATGAGGAATTTGTCTTGAGTTGTCCATTTTTCGGATTCTTCTTCACCAGCTGTAACTGCAAATCCGTTGGCGCGAGCTTTACGCTTCCACATATGCAGTGTGTTTTCCGACAAACCAGTTTCTCTGGCAATCGAAGCTATTGATTCGCTGTTTGGGGGCATCATTCTTTTTATAATAGATTCTTTAAATTCTTTACTATAGTGAGCCATAATCATCCTCCGTAAATTTAGTTATAATACTACTTTACATTTAAAAGATGTTTATGACAACTATGCTAACACATAGGGCATCCTATGCAAACCATAACTTTTTAGTAAATAATTGTTATTAATGGGTATTAACAACCAATGGCGGCACTGGATTGGTGTGTTTGGGCAATAGAGTTAGAAGCGGTGCGGTATTCACAATATGTCATGCAAGGGGGTTGCGATGGGAGTCAACTATAGGAAATGCCCAAAATGCGGTTCGAAGAATTCATTGAAAATCATATACAGAAAGCCAAGCTACAGTTTTTTGTTAAACGATGAAAGAGTCAAATTTGGAGGCTGTAGTTTTATACTTGATAGCCCTGAATACTTCTATGAGGATTGAGAAAATGAATGGGACAGGAAGCAGGTTGCTGATGCGGCCTACATTGAATAGATGGTGTGTTTGAGGGTTTTTAAAGGTTAAAACAATAAAACTATTGGGGGTTTTCAGATTGACGAAAAAATTCTTGTTGGAGCAATGCAGAAGGTCGACAGTATTCGATTTTAAAGAAACGGAAAACGAGCCTTATTGGAGGAATCATGACGAAGGAAAGGAATCTATCAGGCGCGAGTTTGTGGAGTTTTTAAACACCATGGATGATGTGAACCGCAAAAAAATAGAAAAATGGCTGAGGGGCATAATGAAGGTTTCCTGGGATGTATATGATGAGATAGATGGCAAGTATGACTATACTGTTGAACACATGACTCCGGAGGAAGATAGAAGATATGCATATCACGAAGGGCGGGAGTGCATGGCTGATCTTCTTCTGAGAATCATCATGAAGAAGGAGTATATTTGGAAGGTTTAATGGATACCAGAGATTAGTTATACTAAATTGTTTTATTGTTTCCGGGTTTTTCATGATTTTAAATTGAGAGTATTTAGAAAAGTTTGAAATAAGCAAGGAAAAGTTCTTTTTGATAAGAGAGGAGTATATATGTCTGCGGTGGCTATATTTTGATTGGCAGAAGGAATAACAGTTATTTCAGATACTCGAGAAACAATTGTTGATTACGAATTAGACATACATTTAAACTATTTGACGATTACTTGATGGAAATTTTCCTGTTCAAAAAAGGATGTTTATAGCTTTATCTAGAAATTGTTATTTTGGTGTTATGAAAAATTTGATGCAGATATTCCAGAATGAAATAAATTAAGAAAGCATCCTACATTATTGTTGGATTTGTTTGTTTTGTTGATTTAAGGAGATTGAAAATGACAGTTCAATTAACGGCAAGGATTTTTCTTTTTCCGTTTTTGTTCTTCAAATATTGATAGCTGAATATATGAGGCGTTATTGGAATTTAATGTATTTTGAAATATTTGAGTAAAAAATGTATAATGAGGATATGCACATCAAGATGTAAATCAATTGTGTTCGGAGGATTGAAAATAGATGAGATTCAGAAAAAACTAATTGAATTGTCACAGCGGGTTTTTTGATAGCGACGATGATGCAATTGGCTGCATATTTATCAGAATTTGATAGGTTCAAGGGAAACCGTACATATAACAATAGTTTTGCTAACGTATCTTTAAATCAAGGTGATTTCCAAACTACAACAAATATGCTACAAGAGCCGATGCACGCATATTCGCCAAGGCACTACCATACTCTTAATACAATTTAATCAACAAGATAGTTAATATATCTGATGTATCCCAGCGCCTTATTATATTCGATAACAAATCAACTGTACTACAAGCCCCTACATATTCAAACTGTACCGTACAGGTATAGTCACGGGCTCTGAAGCCAAAGGAACATTCAAGTACGAAAGCAACATTACAAGTATTGAAATGGCTAAAACATAAGCAGGGTGGTAAAGCCAGAAGGACGTAAACATTTACATTAGGTAACCAAGTTCAGACTCATGATTCAGGGGCAATGACTACTGCACGATAGGGGACAAGGTCAATATGCAACCAAGATAAACGAGTATGGATAGTAAATTTATAACAACCCAGCATATAAACTCAAAAGAATAGATGCAAAGCATGGTAGAAATATATACGGCTCAAACAGTCAAGAAGAATATAATGCCGTAATGAAGAAAACCAATGAAAATTTGTCATTAATTAAAGTATACGAGGAGGTATATTATGGATTTTACAATATTCAATCAAATAGTAGATGAAATTTGCCAAATTAGACGAGATTTAAATGCTTTAGTTAACACTTTATTGGATGATGGAAACGATGCATCTGATATTGATGAGATGTTAAAATATATAAATGCTAGATTTAAAGCCAAGAATATTGAACATGATTTAAGTGTGATATCAGAGATATTATTTGCATTAGGTGATTTATATGACTTGAGTTTAAATGTAGAAAGCGAAAAAGACAAATTTTTAACACTTAAGTTATATAATTCTAATAAAGATAGGCTTGAGCGAAGATTTAACAATTTAATTGAGTATTTAAAAACAAGTAATTTAATAGACTATAGACTTATTAATTTAGCGAATGATATGAAAAAAATATATAAACAAGTTATAGATGAAATTATAGTGTAATAGAGTGTAGGCAATAAATATAAAATTGGAGAAGAATAATGTTTGGAAAATTTGAAGAAAGATATTATAAAAATGGTAATTTGAAATTTGAAGGAATAGTTAAGAATGGAGAAGCTAATGGATATGGCAAAGCTTACTATGAAACAGGAGAGTTAAAATATGAAGGTGAATGGGCTAATGGAACATACCATGGAAAAGGAATAGAATATAACTTAGAAGGAAACATACTTTATGAAGGTGAATGGATTAATGGAATCAAATCCTATCAAATTGAAATATCTAATAAGTTAGAAAAAGCAATAGATATCAAGAAGCTAGATGAGTATATGAATGAACTAAACTCTCTAATCGGACTCCATGGGGTAAAAAAAGAAATAAATAGTATAATTAATTTTATAAAGGTGCAAAAACTTAGAAAAGAAAGAGGTTTTTCTATACCTTCAATATCTCTTCATCTAGTATTTACAGGTAATCCAGGAACAGGAAAAACAACTGTTGCAAGGTTAGCGTCAAAAATATATCATGAGCTTGGTTTTTTGACAAGAGGACATTTGATTGAAACGGATAGAACTGGCCTTGTAGCAGGTTATGTGGGACAAACAGCACTTAAGACCAAAGAAATTGTAAAAAATGCATTAGGAGGAGTGCTTTTTATAGATGAAGCATATAGTCTATCATCTGATGATGGATATGGTCAGGAGGCAATCGATACTTTAATGAAATTGATGGAAGACTATAGAGAGGACTTAGTTGTTATTGTAGCAGGGTATCCTGATTTAATGAACAAATTTTTAGTATCTAACCCAGGATTAATGTCTCGATTCAATAAATATATAGATTTTGATGATTATAATGAGAATGAATTGTTTGAAATTCTGAATTATATGTGTAAAAATAATTCATATATTTTAGATGATGATAGCGAAAAATTTGTAAAAGAATTTATAGCAAAATTAGTGACTAATAAGAGTGGGAATTTTGGAAATGCCAGGTTAATAAGAAATTTATTTGAAAAAAGTATAGCCTATCAAGCTAATAGAATAATGAATTTAGATATAATAAAAGATAATGACTTAAAAGTTATTAAAAAGAATGATTTTATGAGAGTTATTCAAAATAATGATTTGAAAAATGATGGGGGCATTATAAATACAGCATCTTCTACTTTGTAAACAAAAATATAAAGATAAGGAGGTAAGTGTATGAATGATTTAATGAAAGAATCATTTGATATATCAGGAAGAATAAATTTGGTTAGATTTGGAGATTGTTATAAGATGGCATGTACGTTACCCATAGATGATGAAGCTAAAGAATACATAAAGCATATAGATTATGTTTTTAGAAAATGTAAAGAAATTTTAGATAATAATGGGAATATAGCTATATATCAAACGGCTAAATGTACAGGTTCTCCAGATAAATTAATAACAACCAAAAAAGAATTAGAGAAATTTAAAAAACACTTCGATACGATATATAAATAATATTAATACTAGCTAATAAAAGTAGAGAAATCCAACTGATTTTATTTAGAGATACTGGTATGGCCAAAAGATATACCTTAGATGAACGGCGGGAAGCGGTTAAATGGGCATGGAAACTTTGCATCAAAGCAACATCAGATTATGCGGGGCATTAATTTGTATACCTTTTATACCTAGATCAACAAAGTCCGTAAGCGCAACGATTCGTTATAGAAAATTGTGCCGGATAAAATTCCAGAAGTTCTTGGAGGTGCGGACATAAAGTTGGACACGAATGGGACTCTGAAAGGAGTAAGAAAAAGTGTATTCAACGTATCAAAGAAAAAGGCATCGCAACTTTACAAGCGGTGTGGTTTGTAGCCAAAATCATGACAGTGTGCACAATTTAGCGATATTCGAACTTTTTAGCGTTAATGAATAATGCTAAATTGTATCAAAATCAAGGTGATTAGACAAACAGGTACACCAATTTTGATACGATGCAAAGCCCTTGATTTCAAGGGCTTTTTGCTGTTTTTGGGATTAAAGCAGTTTCAAAACAGGTATAAATATTTAAAATGCACACATTTCTGCCAAAAAATGCACACCCCGGGTGCATTTTTCTCAAGGTGTGTGCACCTTTTAGCAGAATTATTTGTCCATAAAAGAATACTGATAATGTGGAGGATGTTTCGTGAAAAAGTTAATTATAGTATGTGAAGAAAAATTTAAACCGTATGGAGATTTCTTGGCTCAACTTATAAGCCTTGAAGATGATGAAGCTGATGATATTATCGGGGTAAAAGATGGTGTGGTAGCAGCTCAAGTATGGACGGAGAAAGAATATACCGCAAATGCAGCACAGATATCTTCAGAACAGTACATTTTGTTTATTGGAAACAGTAAGCTGATTAAAGATAAAAGATTGCATATGCAGAAGAAATTTTCTGAATATGGAATGCAATATTGTTGGCTTGGTAAACAAAGTGTATTGTTTGTTGATAAAGTGGTTTCCATTGATGAATATGATAATTTTATTGAATACGCAAAGGGAAGCAAACCAGAGATTACAAAGCTTATTGAAAGAAAATCAGATGTAATGGCAGTGCCGGAACCAACCGTTGAAAATGAAAAAGAAGAAGTAAATGGATTTAAAAAGCTGTTGGCCTCTATGCAAGCAATCCCGGTTGCTATAGTGAACGCACCTGTAAGAGGAGTGAATGTGTTTACGAAGGTTACTAATAATAAGAAGATAGAAGAGCAGGAATATTCATGCTTAGTTCTTATATTTTATCTGAAAGGATTAAGTGAGTTTTTAGGATTGAGTGAGGAACAATTATGATGGTAGGTTTTCAAGAAGGATATGAATACTTTGAAAAGAATGCCGGGGGCATCATGGGTGCTTTTAAAGGTGATGATTTTGGTACGGCAAGAGCCGCATATGTTGATTCGGTTAACGAAGAAATAAGCTTGCTTGAAAAAAGCATAAACGATTTTATGGGAAAACAAACTCCCAATAAAATGTTAAAAGGAGATATTGCTGAATTTTGGCACGCAGGCACATTTAATGTAAATGCTGCAACAAATGAATCAGCTCATCGAGTAATTGTCGACCGCAGCCATGATTTTGGGTCAGTTGATGCATCAAGTAATTTCGGTGAAAACTTCGGCCTGAAATACTATGGGAGTGGCCAAGAAAGTGCTCGCACACAGGCGGTCAGTGTGTTTCAACGCTTTAAGGAATATCAAACCACAGGCGGTAAGGACAGTTTAGAAAAGTATCTGGCAGATAGAAATTATTCAGATGTGGATTTTGTCTTAAATGATCCTATTTATTCAGGGCAGATTAGAATAATACCACATGACCAATTGACAGAGGCAACAGATTGGCTGGAACGCATGATAAAAACAGAAGGAGCAAGACGTCCAGAGCAGGTTAAGCGTTATCAAGAAACATTAGATTTACTAAGAGATAGAATGGCTGATAATAAGGGAAACGAATCGATTCCTTTGAGTAAAGCAAATTCCGAGAAACTTGCTGCAATTGCCAAAGAAGGCAAATTTAAAGCCGATGATTTTGGAATTTCTGCACCTGATGTGTTATCACTTGAACTTGTAATGAAGGAATCATTAAAAGCCGGTTTGAGTGCAGCGGTCATTTCACTTGTTCTTAGAGTCGGTCCCGAAATATATGAAACAATCGATTATCTAATAAAAAATGGTGAGATTGAAGAAGGTCAGTTTAAGAAGATAGGATTTGCAGCAGTATCGGGCAGTTCAGAAGGTTTTATTCGTGGTAGTGTAGCAGCTGCGCTTACAGCTTGCTGTAAGAGTTAAAATGTACACATAGCATTGGACACATATTCTAAAAAATAAGATAAAATAAGAACATGAGCAGAATGAGAAGAAACTGGACCCCTGAGGAGAAAGCCGCAATAGTGCTTGAACTCCTTCGCGAAGAAAGCACATTGGCTGAAATCGCTAAAAAATATGATGTATCACAACAATTAATTAGTCGCTGGAAAGCAGAGTTTTTATCCAACATGTCCGCCGTATTTGATAAGAAGAACGAAAACATTGAAAAGATTCAGCGCGAACATGAAGATGAAAAGGAGCATCTTATAAAGAAAATTGGTGAACTCACACTGGATGTAGACTGGCTTAAAAAAAAACAGGTGCAAATCTCACAAATGAAGAAAAAAGGTCGCTGATTGAATGGACTGATTCAGATCTAACAGTCAAACATCAATGTGAATTGATTGATTTGCCACGATCCAGTGCATATCACAAGCCTGTTGAAATAAGCCCATCGAAGGATGAGATTACCATAAAAAATGCCATTGATAGAATTCACTTTGACGAACCTTCATACGGTGTTAGAAGGATACGCAATGAGCTATGCAAACTCGGATTCAACCATGTGGGCAGACGCTTGGTTAAGCGATACATGCAGGAAATGGACATTACCTGCTTCTATCCTGGCCCTAATTTGAGTAAGCGTGCAAAACAATCCAAGACATACCCATATCTCTTAAGACATCTTGACATTAATCGTCCAAATCAAGTCTGGTCTATTGATATCACTTATATAGGAACCCCGACAGGATTTGTATATCTAACAGCCATAATCGACTGGTATTCAAGATTTATCGTAGGTTATACCATTAGCAACACTTTGCAAACAGATATGGTCATACGCGCAGTAGAAAGCGCTGTAAAGGAGCACGGCATGCCCGAAATTATTAACAGTGATCAAGGCAGCCAATTCACATCACAAGCTTACATTGATTGTATTAAGCATCTAAAAATGACTAAAATCAGCATGGACGGCAAAGGCCGAGCAACTGACAACATAGCAATTGAAAGATTTTTCCGTTCATATAAGTGGGAACGCTTGTATTTGCTGTGCCCTGAAACTGTTCATGAAGTTAAATCACTCACAAAAGAATACATAGAAACATACAATTACAAAAGAGGGCATCAGAGTTACAACTACCGCACACCAGCTGATGTGTATTACGGACATCAGCCACTTGCAGCCTAATATTTTATCACGAAAGGAGACTTATCTTAGAAAATCGAATTTCGTGTCTTGACAAGCGTGCACATTATAAGTGGATTGCTTGGAGAAACGCTAAAAGATATTAATCCTGGTGTTGTAGGTGCAGTTACTGTAATTGCAATGAACACTTTGAAGAACGCATATCAGGTAGCAACAGGGAAGAAAACTCGAATCGAATTATCCAATGAATTAATAAGAGATATGTTTGTAACAACATCATTCATTGTTGGAGGATCCGTAGGACAAATTGTATTAAACCAACTTCCCGTGGTTGGATATATGATTGGAAGTTTAGTGGGTTCTGTGATTGGTTCTTTCACATATAATGCTGGATACAAAGTTGTGATATCTTTCTGCGTAGATACTGGCATTACAATGTTTGGGCTTGTTGATCAGGACTACTCACTTCCTGAAGATGTAATTAAGGATATTGGATTGGAAACATTTGACTATGAAACCTTCCAGCCTGAATCTCTTGAGCCAGAAACATTTGAGTTTGAGACGTTCGCTTTTGATTCGATTCAACCTGACTCCTTAGGTATTAAATATTTAAGACGTGGAGTTATTGGTATATCCAAGATAGGCTATGTTGAATAAGGCTCGATATGCTCCTATAAACGAAAGACAATAGAGGATATGTTTCCAAGAACTACCGTGGATATGTTCCAGATAAAAATAGGAGTAAGTATTCCATAATATATAGCTAGGAGAATTAAGAAGATGAATTTGGCAAAAGCTGATATAAAGTTAGAAACGAAGCTTGTTGGCTCAGTTGAAGGGAAATTTTATATTCCCTCATATCAACGAGGATATCGATGGGAAAAAGATCAGGTCTATCGTTTGCTCGATGACATTTATACTAATGGTGCAAAGAGCTACTGTTTGCAGCCGGTTGTGGTTAGAAAACATAACGACCGATATGAACTCATCGATGGTCAGCAGAGATTGACAACACTATACATCTTATTGAAATACATTCAGAAAGAATATAAACCAAGGATAAGACTTAATTATTCTTTAAACTATGAAACTCGTACTGACTCTGAAGCATTTCTAGATTCCATTGATGAGATGATAGCAGAAACAAATATTGATTTCTTCTACATATATAGCGCGTATGGAACAATTGATGACTGGTTTATTGGACAGAAAGACGATGTCATTGCTGCTGATAAAATATATGAGTATCTTGCTGAGCGCGTTAAAATCATCTGGTATGAGGTGGGTGAGTCTGACGATGCTATAGCACTATTTACGCGCCTCAATATCGGCAAAATACCTCTGACGAGCGCAGAACTTATAAAAGCAATGTTCCTGAGCCGAGATAATAATTCTGAAATTGACAGGGAGAAGCAGGAAGAGATATCTCTGCAATGGGATAATATTGAAAGGGAATTGCATAACAACTCCTTATGGTATTTTTTGACTAATCACTCAAATGCAAAATACCAAACACGTATTGACTTGATCTTAGATTTGATTTCGACTAAGTCTGCGGATAACAAAGAAAAATACTTCACATTTTTCTATTTTGATGACTTGAATCAAAAGGAAAATCTAAACGAGATTTGGAAGGAAATCCAGCATACATTTCTAATTCTCAAAGATTGGTATGAAGACCATGAGCTCTACCACAAAATTGGCTACTTGATTTCTTCAAATACTAAGTCTTTGCAGGATATTTTCGCATTGTCCAAACGCAATATAAACGGGCGAGGCATAACAAAAAACCAGTTCAAATCAGAATTAGACGCTTATATTAAGAAAAGTATTGACATACACACCAATTATTCTGAACTCAGCTATGAAAAGTCTACAGATTATGCAAGAATCAGCAAGCTGTTGCTTTTATTCAATGTTGAATCAGTTCGGCAAAACGGCGAGCAGACCCAGTGGTTTCCGTTTGAAAAATTTAAGTTTCAAAAAACAGGAAAAATTTCCTGGAGCTTGGAGCATATACATGCGCAACAGTCAGAAGGTATGCAGAAGCAAGAGGATTGGAAAGAATGGCTGAGATTGCACATTCCATCTATTGTATCCCTCGCCGAGGAGAACGATAAACTGGTCGAGGAGATGAAAATTGCCTGTGATAGGCAACGTTTAGAGCGACTGGAATTTGAAGACATCCAGCAAAAAGTAATACAAAAATTATCCGCACAGGGTAACACAGAGTACATGCATTCTATAGCAAACTTAGCATTGCTTAATATGAGTGATAACGCGGCATTAAATAATTCCACTTTTGATGTCAAACGAAATGCAATTATTGAAATGGACAAGAAAGGCCAATTTATTCCATTTTGCACAAAGATGGTTTTCTTGAAATACTATACGCCATCTGCAGGTAATCAGTTGCATTTTTGGGGGCAGCAAGATCGAATCGCATATATAAAGGCTATCAACAGTACGCTTAAAAATTATTTGTCTGAAGATATTTCAATAGAAAAGAGGCATGAATAATATGGGAACAACTCTTAATACTTTCATTGAAATATTTAATACTAGTTTCGATGTTGGCGGAGAAACCGTCCAGATGAAAAAGATTGTAATTCCAATTATTCAGCGCGACTATGCCCAAGGCCGCCTAGATGCAGAGGTGAACCGAATCCGGGCGCGGTTCCTGGACTCCTTGCACCAAGCTATAAAGGTTGACCAAATTACCTTGGATTTCGTTTACGGAGACATCAATGCTGATGGTGTTATGACACCACTGGATGGTCAGCAACGTCTAACTGCACTATTTCTCCTTCATTGGTATGCAGCGAAGAAAGAAAATATAGACGCATCAGAGCATCTTTTTTTGGAGAATTTCAGCTATGAGACGCGATACAGCGCGCGCGATTTCTGCTCTTTTCTAATTAAGTTTGAGCCATCATTTACAAAAAAGCTGTCAGACGAAATCGTTGACCAGGCATGGTTTCCACTCGATTGGAAAAAAGACCCGACAATCAGCTCAATGTTGGTGATGCTTGATGCAATTCAGGTTGAATTCGCAGAGACGCAGGGAATTTGGGCGAGGTTGAAGGATAAGGCAATAACCTTCTATTTTCTTCCTATCAAGGATATGGGTCTAACCGATGAATTATATATTAAAATGAATTCGCGTGGAAAGCCATTAACGCAATTCGAGCATTTCAAAGCCGAATTGGAACGTGAACTTAGGAAGGTCGATGAAGCTACGGCAAAACGTATCATCAAGAAGATCGATCTTGATTGGACCGATATGCTCTGGAAGTATCGCGGCGACGATAATGTGATTGATGATGAGTTTCTGCGTTACTTCAGGTTCATTTGTGACATCATTTGTTACCAGAATGGGGGGACAACTCAAGGCAAGAGCAACGATGAATTCGATTTATTAAAAGAATACTTTTCTGCTCAGAATGAAAATGTGATGGCTAATATTCAAACACTAGAAAATTATTTCGACTGTTGGTGCAACCTTCAGGGCGATAACACTCCGGACAAATTTTTGGAACGATTTATTTCTCATGAACATCAACCGGGAAAAATTAAAGTTGAAAAAAGGTACGGAATTAACATTTTCAAAGACTGTGTGCGTAATTATGCTGATATATCTGGGAATGGTAACAGACTGTTCCCATTGAATAGGATAGTCCTTTTATATGCTATTGTCTCCTATATCCTGAATAAAGACACAATATCCAATGATGAATTCTCTCGAAGACTAAGAATTGTAAATAATCTAATACAAAATTCCGAAGACGAGATCAGCGATAGTGAACTCAGAACAAGCGGCAATAGAATGCCAGCCATTTTGAAGCAGGTTGATGCCATTATCAAAACCGGCACAATCGATGAGACAATAGATAAAAACCTGAATGTGGTTCAATTAGCTGAGGAAGCCTTAAAGATTATATGGATTGAAAATAATCCGGAAAAGGCCGACTCTTTATTTGAATTAGAGGATCATGATTTACTTCAAGGACAGATTAGCATTGTTGGCTTGGAGCATCCTGAGTATTTCTTGCGTTTTCAATCTTTGTTCTCCTGTAAGTGGGACCTTGTTGATTGCACGCTTATGTCCATTGGTAATTATGGACAAAGAGAGAAAAATGGATGGAGACATCAATTAGGTTCGAAAAAGAACATGAAGGCTTGGCGAAATCTGTTCCACAAGAGCAGTAATGACGGATTTGAAAGAACAAAGGATGTCCTCGTAGAGTTGCTGTCTCGCTCTGATTCATTTAATGACGAACTTTTGTCTAGTATCATCAAAACTTACATCGATGAGTGCGAAACCAACAATAACTATGAGTGGCGATATTACTACATCAAATACGACCTTTTCAGACCAGGGAGCTTTGGGAAATATTACTGGGATGATTTTGAGAAGCGACCATACGAGTTTTCCATTATGTCAACAGAGTCAAAGATTTCTGAAAACACATATCAGCCGTTTTTAAAGGCAATTTATAAAAACAAGCTGTCAAAAGACCATTATGGGCAACGTGCTATCGATGGTGATAATTATATAGTGTGTGAGAACGCTGCCTATGTTGTAAAGAGAACTGATACAAATGCGGAAGTCGAGATGATAGCTATTGCACAAAATGATGAAGGCATAGATACGGAGGATAGAATTAAAAAACTACAGGTTCCCTTGAAATAGTGATATCAAAATATTGGAATTTGGCGCAAATGTACATGAGACAAAGATGATTAGTATCGTGGAGATATTCAAGACACGACAGGAATTATTAAGATGAGCGTATCCTTCCACTGAGTGCATGGAAAAACATCTAAATTGACCATTCAACCTAAAAGAGTGGACAAAATAAACTTGGTGCCTGGCACAGGCATTTGCAGGTATGGAAATAGTTCGGGGAGGAGAAAAAAATGGAACCTTCAAAAACTTTTTATACAAGTGAAAGGAAGAAGTGGAGGGAATGGCTTACTGAAAACTTCGAAAAAGAAAAGGAAATATGGTTCGTGTTTCCAAAGAAAGAGTCAGGAGAGAAAGGTCTTTCCTATAACGACGCAGTGGAAGAGGCACTCTGTTTCGGCTGGATTGACAGCACTGTTAAGAAATTAGATTCATTACACAGAGTTCAGCGGTTTTCTCCAAGAAGAAAGGGCAGTGAATACTCCAGAGCAAATATTGAAAGGCTGATTTGGCTTGAGAGACAGGGGATGATTCACCCGAAGGTCCGAGATACCATTCTTGATGTAATCAGAGTACCCTACGAATTTCCCGAGGATATTCTTGAGGTAATCAGGAGTGAAAAAAAGGTTTGGGAGAACTATCAAAAATTTCCGGAAGCCTACAAAAGGATTCGGATTGCCTATATTGATGGAGCTAGGAAGCGTCCTTTGGAGTTCAAAAAACGTCTAGAAAACTTTATCAGAAAAACAAAGGAAAACAAAATTATTGGGTATGGAGGAATCGACAAATACTACAAAAAATAGTTATACGAAAAATGAAAGACCAGCTAATTATTGATATTCTTTCTGTTCGAAACAATTGGTTTGGTATTACAAACTGCAGTTCTTACAGAGTTGGCGGCTCTAGGTTTTAGCATAATGGCAATTAGGAAAGAGAGAGCTATCTTAACTTACTGCACTTTGTTCTTTGGAATTATTGGCATCCTATTTCTGCTAACACACAGCCTCTTTATTAATGACTGATATGATGGTGGCATAAAAAAAGGGCACACCGAAAGGCATGTAAAATATTTATATTCAAGAAAGTAGATATTGAGGAGAGTTACTATGGAAAAGAGTTAGAACTAGAATTAAGACTTATACGCATATGACAGGTGAGCAAGAGAAGATAGAAAAAATTGAAGGACAGAGTACTTTTTAGAAGCATTACAATTTAGCGTTGTTTTGATGTAGCAAGTATGATATTTTAACGCTAAATTGTATCAAAATTGATGTATGTTTAGCCTAATCATCTCAAATAGGTACACCAATTTTGATACAATGCAAAGCCCTTGATTTCAAGGGCTTTTGTTGTTTTTGGAATTAAAGCAGTATGAAAATAGGTCCAAATATTGCAAATGCACACCTTTCTGCTAAAAAGTATGTACACCCCTGGTGCATTTTTCGCGAGGTGTGTGCACTTTTTAGCGATAATATTTACGGAATTTTTATGATTTTTTAGGAAATGTGAATGCTAGTATAAGAGTGAGCCATTTAGTGCCTTTGTGCTAACCAAAAAGTGAGCCACTTTTCAAAAAACCTGTATACTAATCTCAAAGATTAGTGCAGGGAGGATGAAAGGTGTGATCATTGACGTGGACATTTACCAAAAGATTAGAGAAATGAGTACAATCCAGGGTATGTCTCAAAGGGCTATCGCTAAAACGCTCGGCATATCTCGCAATACCGTCAAAAAATATTGTGACGGTGACAGCGTTCCATGGGAACGCAAAGAATACAATCGTAAGGCAGACATTCTGACTGACGATGTATTAAAGTTCATTCTTCATTGCTTCGAGGAAGACAAATCCGAAAATATAAACAAACAGCAGCATACTGCAAGGCGCATATATCAACGGCTTGTAACCGAAAAACAGTTTACGGGCGGTGAATCAACAGTAAGACTGGCTGTGAAAAGGATTAAAGGGAGTATTCCCAAGTCATTTATCCCGTTGGAATTCGATCCGGGGGAAGCTCTCCAAATTGATTGGGGAGAAGCCACCGTATATCTTGACGGGATTAAAAATAAAATCAATCTCTTTTGTGCAAGACTATGCTTCAGTTGCGCAATTTTCGTAATGGCATTCAAGCACCAGAACGAGGAATCCTTCTTGGAAGGTCAACAGAAGGCATTTGAATTCTTTGGCGGTATTCCTCATAAAACAATATTTGATAATGCTAAAGTTGCAGTAAAAGAAGGCTTTGGCCAATACGCAAAGATTCAAAACAGGTACAAGGCCTTTAGCGCCCATTATGCATTTCAACCGTTGTTTTGCAACATTGCAAGCGGAAATGAAAAGGGCCTGGTTGAAAACCTTGTAGGATTTTCAAGAAGAAACTTCCTGGTTCCTGTTCCAAGGATAAAAAACTTATCAGAGCTGAATAGTTTACTATCAGAAAAATGCAACGAGTATAAGCAGCATATGATACAAGGACGTGAGGGAACTGTCGGTATGCGGCTCTTTCAAGAAGCATCATACTTCTACTCACTTCCAAAATACAGTTTTGATACAAGCAAAACTGCGATTGCAAAAGTAAATGAATACTCCACAGTAAGGTTTGATAAAAACAATTATTCAGTTCCGGCAACACTGATAGGCCAGGAAGCCACAATAAAGGCCTATGGCAACGAAATCAGAATACATCACAAGTCTGCAGTCGTGGCATCCTATGACCGCATCTATGGTCCAGGGGGCTACACCAGCTATACTCTGGAGCACTACATGCCACTTCTGGAACGAAAGCCACGCTCCGTATTCAACGCCAAACCTGTAAGGCAGGCTATTCAGAGAGACCTGCTTGAATGGGGAATGAAATTCCCAAATGCAAACAGGGATACTGTCAAACTTCTTCGATTGTGCCTTGATTATGGCACTGACAGGATAATCGGCATTAAAAACCAAATACCTGCTACGGTAAGCCCCACAATCGACCTGGTACGAAGTTACTTGGATGGTCCTGTATCAAACGGCGTAATATCGGTTGCAACGGATATCTCAGTTGATAATGTGGACCTATCGGCTTATGATGCCAAATTCAAAGTGGCGGTGAACGGATAATGGGTGAAATAAACGTGAAGGCACAGTCTATTTCTCTTTACTGCAAGCAGCTCAAGCTCCCTACCTTTTGTGATTATGAAAATATGATCCGTCAGATGGACACCAATATGAGCTATGAGGATTTCCTCCTTGCGCTGCTAAGAGTTGAGAACGACCAGCGTCAGGGAAATAATCGCAAAAGGCGGATCAAAGCTGCAAAGTATCCGTATTTGAAGACTCTTGATGAATTTGATACAAGCCGGCTTAAACATGTAAAAGAACCTTTTATTTTTGAGTTGTCTGAGTGCGACTACATAGACAAACATCAAAACATTGTAATGATAGGAAATCCCGGAACAGGCAAGACGCATCTTGCAATAAGCCTTGGCTTGAAAGCCTGCACCCTCGGATATTCCGTCAAGTTTTATAACGCCGCATCACTTGCAACTGAATTGGTCGAGGCCAGCGAGTATAAAAGGCTGGCAAAGCTTGAAAAACAGCTATCTAAAGTTGATCTGCTAATACTAGATGAACTTTCGTACCCCTATGTGTTAGCATAGTTGTCATAAACATCTTTTAAATGTAAAGTAGTGTTATAACTAAATTTACGGAGGATGATTATGGCTCACTATAGTAAAGAATTTAAAGAATCTATTATAAAAAGAATGATGCCCCCAAACAGCGAAACAATAGCTTCGATTGCCAGAGAAACCGGCTTATCGGAAAATACACTGCATATGTGGAAGCGTAAAGCTCGTGCCAACGGATTTGCAGTTACAGCCGGCGAAGAAGAATCCGAAAAATGGACAACTCAGGACAAATTCCTCATGGTTATTGAAACCGCAGCCTTGAGCGAAATTGAGCTTGCAGAGTATTGCCGAAGCAAAGGGCTTTTCGTCGAACAAGTGCAAGCTTGGCGTGATGCGTGTATGCAGGCTAACGGAGGCGTTGCGCAGGAAGCCGCAAAGCTGCAGCGTTCCAACAAGGAAAAAGATAAAGAAATTAAAAAGCTTACATCAGAGCTCAAAAGAAAAGAAGCCGCCCTTGCTGAAACTGCTGCGCTTATAGTTCTTAGAAAAAAGGCCCGAGCGATCTGGGGGGAAAACGAGGACGAATGATCAGTGCCCAAGATCGCGCTATAGCAATAGAACTGATTGAAGAAGCAACAGCAAACGGAGCAAGAGAACACAAGGCCTGTGAGGTTATTGGAATTAGCCACAGAACTTTATTTAGGTGGAGAAGCGACATAACCCCAAACGAAGACCAAAGACCTCATGCAAAGCGTCCCACGCCCCATAACAAGCTTACTGAAGATGAGCAAGCAAAGGTCATAGAAACAGTAAATCAGCCAGAATTCAAAAGCCTGCCGCCAAGCCAGATAGTTCCAAGGCTTGCTGACAAAGGCCTATACATCGCATCAGAATCAACCATGTATCGCGTACTAAAACAACACAACATGCAACACCACAGAGGCAAGGCTAAAAAACCATCAAGCCGATCTATTTCAACACATAGCGCTGATGGGCCCAACCAGGTATGGATGTGGGACATAACATACCTTCCAGCTGATGTTAAAGGGTTCTATTACTACCTGTACATGATACTAGATCTCTTCAGCCGGAAAATTGTTGGATGGGAAGTATGGCCTGTTGAAAGTGCTGAAAATGCCAGTATTCTTGTCCGCAGGGCCATTATGGCTGAACGACGAACACTTTCAGGTGTGCCGCTAGTTTTGCACTCTGATAATGGCAGCCCAATGAAGGGAGCTTCTCTGCTTGAAACACTGTATCAGCTAGGAATAATTCCATCTAGAAGCAGAGCTCGTGTTAGCAATGACAACGCCTATGCTGAATCCGTATTTAAAACCTGCAAATACAGGCCCGGATTTCCAACCAAAGGTTTTGCAAGTATAATAGCTGCCCGTGAATGGGTATTGGATTTTGTAACATGGTACAATCAAGAACACAGACACAGTGGGCTTAATTTCCTGACCCCAAAACAAAGACATGATGGACAGTCAGAATCAGTATTTTCAAAGCGTAAAGAAGTATACGAAGCTGCTAAAAAAGCTCATCCTGAACGCTGGTCGGGCAGTACACGCAAATGGGAGCTTGATGAACGCGTTTGGCTGAATCCCGAACGAATGTCCCCTAAAAGCGAGGAAGAAAGAAAGCTTTCTTAGCAAATACATATTTCAATAATTTATGACAACTTAATTGACAAACACCGGTACACGCAAATGGGAGCTTGATGAACGCGTTTGGCTGAATCCCGAACGAATGTCCCCTAAAAGCGAGGAAGAAGAAAAGCTTTCTTAGCAAATACATATTTCAATAATTTATGACAACTTAATTGACAAACACCGGTTCTTCGACAATAACATCAATTACGTCATCAACTGTAATAATTCCAAGTATTGAATGTTTCTTGTTGACAACCGGAAGAGCTTTTAAGTCATATTTTGATACGATGAGCGAAACCTCTTCTTGATCGGTATCTGGATAGACAAAAATAACATTTTTGTTCGTTATATCTTCTAGCTTAGATTCATCGGATGCAATTAAAATATCTCTTAAATCAGTAGTGCCTATAAGTTCATTTTTGAGATTGATTATAAAAATAGTTTCAATTACTTCGGTTTTTGGACCTATAACTTTAATCTTTTGTAATGCTTCTTTAATAGTTAAATTTTTCCTCAACGCAATGTAATGAGTGGTCATGATTCCGCCTGCAGTATTCGGCTCAAAACCTAAAAGCATTTGAATTTCGCTGGCATCATGTTCTCTCATTAACTCAAGTAATTCTTTACGCCGATTGATGCTCAGTGTTCCCAGAATATCGGCAATATCATCAGTCGACATATGCGAGAAAACCTGTGCAGTTTTACTTGAGTCGAGGAGTCCAACAATCCTTATCTGCAGCTCGTTATCTGATTCTTCGATGATGGATGCAATATCGTCCGAATCAAGGAGATCTAGTAAAACCGTCAAATCCGCATCTTCAAAATCAGACAACGCTGATGCAATATCAATGGAGTATTGATTTTTTAGTAATTCTTTCAACTGAACCAAGTTTTGATCAGTGACTAGATTTAGTAATGATTTTTTTAGTTCGTTTATTTCTCTTAGTTCCATTATTATACCTCCATTATTGTGCCGAGCGGCTCAAGAAAGTGAACAGCTTAGCGCTTGCCAATGCTCAGTTCAATCTTTTGATTGCAGCCTCCTTGAATTCTTTGCTGTAATATTCAATGTGGCATCTCCTCGTAGGGTTTTTCTTAATAATAGCCAAAGCGGCTTATCGATTTAGTAATAATCATATCGATTTTGTGGTTGCGGCAGTCTTCCAGCATTCTTTGAAACTCAGGACGTCCAGATGTATTTTTACCCGACTGCACATCTGCATAGATGTCTACAAGTTCCCAGTTCACACGATTGTTAACCATAGCTTTATAATAAGAGATCTGATTTGAGAGGCTTTTAACTTGATCTTCATGTGGTGTGCTGACTCTGCAGTATACAGCCACCCTTATTTTTTTAATGAGCATAGTTAATGAGCATATAGGTTCGAACTTGGATAACTTTTCGTTCCATTGCTGCAGAGGCACCTCCAATTTAGAATCTAGTCTACACATCTTATTATAGAACCATCGATTGTGTTGTCGCAATCATATTTACATAGTTTAGAATATTTTCACAAAACTTTCATGGTATGTTCACAAGAATGCCACACAATCAGGGCATAATAGTCAATATAACAAGGAAAACAATATAAAATTAAAAGGAGTGAACATCATGAAACTATTCAATAAGAGAACTGCTTTACTTACTACTGCTACCGTTGCAATGCTTTCACTAGGAGCTGTATCATTTGCAGACTCGGTTACAAAGACACCGGCGCAGATATATTCCGAATTGACAGGTAAGACAGTAGAACAAGCATATACTGAAAGACAGGAATCTGGAGAAAACTACGGCCAGCTTGCCCAGGACGCAGGCAAGTATGAGGAGTTCAAAAGCCAGATGCTGGAGAACAAAAAAGCAACTCTTGAGGAAAGAGTTAAAAGCGGTCAGATGACACAGGAGCAAGCGGATGCCTTAATTGAAAGAATGGAAAACTGCGAAGGCGATAGCCAGGGATTGGGCAAAGCAGCTGGAGCAGGCTTTGGGCAAGGTTCAATGCAAGGCAAGGGCAACGGACAGGGCCTTAAAAACGGTAGTGGATTTGGCCAAGGAAACGGACAAGGAAACGGCCAGACAAGATAAAATTGCATGGTAAAACAGCCTTCGGCACATAGCCGGAGGTTTTTTGCTTTAGTTAGAGCTGTTTAATTTGCGAAAAAATATTGATGATACTAAAAAATTTACAGAGGAGAAATTAGGCATTGTATTGTACAAGCATAGATGCTATTATATACCTGTGAGGGGTATAGAGCAAGGCGTGAAGCCTTAGCCTGAAATAAGCAAATAGACCCTCGAAATTACAATTATAAATAAATTTATATTTATAATTAGACCAGCTAATAAAAGTCAATAAATCTGATTGATTTTCTTTAGAAATTTTCAATCTTAAAAAAGAGTATGAGAAACCAAGCCATTGAAAAATCCGAACAATGACCTTGGAGAAGCTACATTTTAGCAATTTTTAAGCAACATGTTTTGGTGCAGTTTGAAGCTTGTTGTTTCTCCATGCTTGGTGCTCCTGCGGGCTTCTAAATTCAAACGGTTTTAAGTCACGAAGAACCGCAAAAATGTAGTGGAGCAACTTATGCATAACGGCTATAAGGGCCACCTTTTTCTTCTTGCTGACACATTTTTTCAAATAGTAGTCGCGAAGAATCGGATTTATGGAATCGCCGTTTCTGGTGGTTCTTATTGAGGACAGAGCCATTGTGAAGAGAACTCTTCTGCCAATGCGGGTGCCTCGTTTAGAAATCCTGTTGCGGTCGCCAGTGAACTTGCCCGACTGATTGACTGATGGATCTATGCCAAAGAAAGCTGTAAAGGCCTTTGGAGACTTGAATAGGCTGAAATCGTTGATTTCCGCGATCTGGATTGTCAACACTTAATTGGACAACTTAATTAAGGTGTTGTAATTTATATTCAATCGGACTTAAATATCCAAGTGTTCCATGAATTCTTTTGTTATTGAACCAATTTACATATTTCGATAGCTCTATATTTAGATCTTCTAAGCTTAGAAATCGTTTTTTCCTGACAAATTCAGTTTTGAATATTTTAAAAGTGGCTTCCGCAACTGCATTATCATACGGACAGCCTTTCATGCTCAACGATCGTTTGATTTTAAAGGTTTTAAGGACATCGTCAATCAATTGATTTTTAAACTCATTGCCCCGATCTGTATGGAACAGCTCGATATGACTCAAATTGCCTTTGAAGCTTGCAAAAGCACGACTTACCAGATGTGCATCCTTTTTCTCACCAGCACTATAGCCGATGATTTCGCGATTGAATAAATCGATTAGGATACAAATATAATTCCATTTCTGGCCGACTCTAACATATGTCAAATCACTCACAACAGCTGCTAGGGGAGCTTTGGAATCGAAATCTCTATCCAGTTCGTTGTTCACATCGGACTCATTACAAGCGCTTTTATGGGGTTTGAATTGAGCTAGTGTATATGTGCTGACAAGGCCGTTTTCTTTCATTATTCTGCCAATCCTTCGTCTAGAGGCAGTTATATTGAGCTTTTGAAGCTCCACTTTTATTTTACGTGTTCCGTAATTCTGATGGCTTGCATTGAAAATTTCAACTACTGAATCTGTTATTTCATCTTCTGCAGGTATTTTAGTAGATTCATAGTAATAGGTGCTCCGTGGTATTTGAAGGACTCTACACATTGCTGATACACTGTATTTGTGAGCATTCTGTTTGATCACATTTACTTTCGTCCCATTATCAGCGCTGCTTGCTTTAAAATATCATTCTCCATCTTAAGCTGCTGGTTTTCTTTGCGTAGTTTGATAAGTTCTTCTTCTTCAGGAGTGCGATTATCCTTTGCTTTGAAAGAACCAGAATTTTGACTTTGGTGGACCCAGTAATCAAATGTTGATCCAGTAAGGTCATACTCAGCCAGTATGTCTTTCCTGGGTTTTCCATTTAAATATAGTTGTACCATTTGATTCTTGAAATCATCAGTGAATTTTCGACGTTCTTTCTTTGGCATAGTAATCTCTCCTATTGGTTTATATTTTTAGATTACCGCACCTTAAGTTTTATGTCTAGTTTAGTGTAACCTATCCATGGGCACTGATCATTCGTCCTCGTTTTCCCCCCAGATCGCTCGGGCCTTTTTTCTAAGAACTATAAGCGCAGCAGTTTCAGCAAGGGCGGCTTCTTTTCTTTTGAGCTCTGATGTAAGCTTTTTAATTTCTTTATCTTTTTCCTTGTTGGAACGCTGCAGCTTTGCGGCTTCCTGCGCAACGCCTCCGTTAGCCTGCATACACGCATCACGCCAAGCTTGCACTTGTTCGACGAAAAGCCCTTTGCTTCGGCAATACTCTGCAAGCTCAATTTCGCTCAAGGCTGCGGTTTCAATAACCATGAGGAATTTGTCCTGAGTTGTCCATTTTTCGGATTCTTCTTCGCCGGCTGTAACTGCAAATCCGTTGGCACGAGCTTTACGCTTCCACATATGCAGTGTATTTTCCGATAAGCCGGTTTCTCTGGCAATCGAAGCTATTGTTTCGCTGTTTGGGGGCATCATTCTTTTTATAATAGATTCTTTAAATTCTTTACTATAGTGAGCCATAATCATCCTCCGTAAATTTAGTTATAACACTACTTTACATTTAAAAGATGTTTATGACAACTATGCTAACACATAGGGTTCTCTACCATAAGGGGAGCATATCA
Organism: Peptoclostridium acidaminophilum DSM 3953; assembly: GCF_000597865.1. GTDB lineage: Bacteria > Bacillota > Clostridia > Peptostreptococcales > Peptostreptococcaceae > Peptoclostridium_A > Peptoclostridium_A acidaminophilum. The sequence goes on from NZ_CP007453.1 coordinate 216,855, forward strand.
TTTCAAGGGTTTTTTGTTGTTTTTGGGATTAAAGGAAATGAATGATTTTATGAATTGATGCCACGGGAATTATTCTGGTGGTTATTTTTATTTTTTGATAACGGTAAAAGCAATGTTAGGGCGAGAATACCCTCATCCTCTTAGGTGGGGGATGAATCGCCTAATGTTTTTAAGTTGTGTTTTTTGTGTCTCCTCCAGGGTATACATATAATAGCAGCAATCAGCCTTATATGTCACACCAGGAGGTGAAAAGCAATGCTAGTTAGCAAAGCGTACAAGTTCCGCATATATCCAAATAGCAAGCAAAGAGAACTGATAGCCAAAACAATAGGCTGTAGCCGCTTTGTGTTCAACCACTTCCTGAATGCTTGGAATAGTGAATACAGACAAACAGGAAAAGGCTTGACATATAATTCTTGCTCGGTGCAAATGACCCAACTCAAGAAAGAACTTGTGTGGCTCAAGGAAGTAGACAGCATAGCACTGCAATCTTCTCTAAGGAATCTTGGTGATGCTTTCGACCGTTTCTTCAAGAAGCAAAATGACGCTCCACGTTTCAAATCCAAAAGAAACAAAGTGCAATCGTATACTACAAAATGTACTAATAGCAATATAGCTATAGTAGATAACAAAATTAAACTGCCTAAGCTTGGTCTAATCAAGTTCGCTAAGTCTAAAGAAATAAATGGCAGGATTCTGAGTGCCACTATAAGGCGTAATCCATCCGGCAAATATTTTGTATCTGTGCTTGTTGAAAGCGAAGTGCAAGAGCTACCCAAGTCGAATTCTTCATGCGGAATAGACGTAGGCCTGAAAGATTTCGCCATACTTTCAGATGGCACTGCATACGAGAATCCCAAATTTTTCAGAACGCTTGAAGCAAAGCTTGCAAGAGAGCAACGCATACTATCAAAGCGTATCAAGTTCTCAAATAACTGGCACAAGCAAAGAGTCAAGGTTGCCAGAATACATGAGCATATAGCCAATGCAAGAGCAGATTATCTGCACAAAATCTCTACCGAGATAGTCAAAAACCACGACATCATCGGCATTGAAGATTTGCAGGTATCCAATATGCTCAAAAACGGCAAGCTAGCTAAAGCCATATCCGAGGTATCTTGGTCTGGGTTCAGGACAATGCTTGAATACAAAGCCAAGTGGTACGGCAAGCAAGTCGTCGCCGTAGCTAAGAACTTTGCCTCAAGCCAATTGTGTTCTGATTGTGGTTACAAGAATAAAGACGTTAAGAATCTCTCTGTCAGAGAGTGGACTTGCCTAGAGTGTGGAGCAAACCATGACAGAGATATTAATGCAAGCATAAATCTTAAAAACGAAGCCCTAAGGCTTCTAACCGTAGGAACTACGGGGTTAGCCTAATAATAAACTGCTCGTTGGAGCGGTGTTCTTAGGAATCCGTACACCTCTAAGCGTTAGCGTAGGTGGCGGTAGTTCAAATGAATCTTAATTTGAAAGATTTTAATCGATTAATGGGTACTTATAAATTAAATGGAAATATTAATTTTAAATATAAATATACCATAAATGACACAATTGATTGTTGGAATTTTGTTATGTCAGACTTTAATTAATATTGCAATTTGGATCGGATGAAATGGTTGAAGCGGTATATACTCTTGCTGATTTCAGGAAAAGCATAAAATAGAGTGGAATATTCTATAAAGCATCTCAATCTGAAGCGCGCTATTTGATAATGACGGGGGAGTGAAAAACAACATGCAAATTGCATTGACTAAAAAACTAGCAGATGCACTGGAAGTAAAGCTTCCGACAATCGATGGAACCATTAATCCTTTGTTTACATGGACAGCAAATTGGACCAAGGTATGGGACAATCGTAGAGCAGAGGATATGCTAGTCCTAGTAAATAATGCTACACGCTTTACAGTGGCGATTTATCAGGTCAAACGGAAAGATCTGAAAAATGTTGAGAAAATGATGAGGGTTGCCATTGTAAACACACTTCTTTCAATGAATCTAAATCCAGAGCTTGTAAATGAATATATGCGATTAGCGGGCGAATTGGAGTTTGTGCGAAACAACAGCAGACAAGCAGCAGCCTGGGTGACTAAAGCAGGATTGGAATGCGCATTTCATGTTGGACGAGAATATAATGGCATTGCGAAAATGTACTGTGATACAGTGGGAGCTTCATCAAATTATGGAATCGTCAACTACTCTGGCAACACAAATGATGGTTTCTATCCGTATAAAGCTATGTTCGATGCATTGACAGCACTAACGGGTATGCAGGCATACAAATGTCGTGCATTTGAACTGATGGTAAGCCTTGATCTGGAAGTATATAAGGCGGAGCGCAAGCTTATCGTTCCTGCGGACTTGGAATTTGCTCAATTTCACAAGGTGTTACAGTATGTTTTCAACTGGAATAACTACCACTTGTATGATTTCGCTATTATTGATGAAAAGACTAAAAATACGGCAGCCAGGTTAGTTCCTACTGAGGAAGATCTGGAGTACGATGAAAGTGCTGTATTGATGGAAGGACATACCTTGGCAGAATTTTTCCCGGAGCATAAGCAAATGCTGTATACCTATGACATGGGGGACAACTGGGAACATATCATTCAGCTGGTTCGAGTAATTGAAGAATATGACGGTGAGCTGCCATATCTACTGGAAGCAAGGGGAAAAACACCGCCGGAGGATGTTGGAGGTGTAGGTGGTTTTGTAAGCTTCAGAGATATCATGCTAAATCCGGAACATCCTGAATACGCAGAAATGAAAGAGTGGTCGAGGTATTGGACGCCGGAACTTTGGGAATGGGAAAGCCGTCCCAAGGCCATTCATGTATGAATTGGATGTGACATCTAAATTAGTCACTCTATCACACGTTGAGACGGTAGTATTGAGGTCAAGGGTAAAAGAGTGAGATGTGTTAAAACCCCAGTAAATAAGGGCGTTTTGAGATATCCTATGTTTTATTTTTGTTATGGGATACTGTTTATGGACAGGGTGAGGAGGATAATTGAATGAAAAAATATCCGAGAACAGAAAAATACGATAATAACTGGGTTAGTGAAAACTGGATGGGACCTAATCCGCTGTGGTTGCTTGAGGAATTGTGCGAACACATGGAATTGAAGCCGGGTATGAAGGTTCTTGACATGGGTTGCGGAAAGGGCATTACCTCAGTATTTCTGGCGAAAGAATTTGGCGTAACGGTATTTGCCAACGACTTGTGGATTAGCGCGACAGAGAACCTCAAACGCTTTGAGGAAGCCGGCGTAGCCGAACTGGTCTTTCCTGTCCATGCGGAAGCCCATGCCCTGCCTTATGCCGAGGGATTCTTCGACGCTGCAATATCAATAGACAGCTACCAATATTATGGAGCAGATGAAACGTATTTTCCCTGCACATACTCAAAGTTGGTAAAGACCGGTGGTCAATTTGGCATCGTGGTTCCGGGTTTGACGAGAGAATTTGATAAAGGATATCCCGATACGCTTAAAGAGCATTGGGAGGGTGAAATGTTCAGCTTTCACAGCAAAAATTGGTGGCGGCGTCTTTGGGAAAAGACCGGAATTGTCGAAATCACCGCTTGTTATGATATGGAAGAACCTAAAGAAATATGGCAACCGTGGGCAAAATGGGCAAAGGATAATCTCGGTTTTAACGATGTGGAATTTTTGAATTCCGACACCAACAATGACATTGCGCTAATTGTCATGAGCGCTATTAAAAAACAGACTACCCCGGAGGTGTAGCCGAACTATTGCATGTTGAAGTTTGTATCTGTGTCAATAAAATTGATATGTAAACTTGGTGCATGGAACACAGGGATGTAGTAATAAATGAAGTGAATGAGTGTTGGCAATGGGTATTAACAGAAAATAGATGCCAACAAAACTACAGAAGGTGCTCAATATTTTTATGACAGAATGAATGGAAAGGTGGTAGATGAAAAATGCCGAGAGTATCAAACATCGAGCTATTGAAACAAAATGAACAGCCAACACTAGTTATTCGTGTCCGCACGAAGGTTGAGAATCTGCCCTGTCTAATAGCTGAAAGCTACGGCAAGCTCTGTGCCTATATGGAAGAATTGGGAGAAATAGTTTCGGATCTGCCATTTGTAGCTTATCACAACATGGACATGCAAGACTTGGACGTCGAAATTGGATTTCCCGTAGCTAATCCATTGCCGGGAAAGGGAGATATCAAACCGGGAACTATCCCGGAGGGAACTCGAATATTTTGCATGTACAGGGGACCATATGAAGAGATGGCTCCAATATATGAGGAAATGCAAAAGTGGATGTATGAAAATGGGTATGCTTCTGCTGGACCTGTTTATGAAAACTATTATAATGGTACGGATTTTCCAGCGCATGAATTATTGACTCGAATTGTGATGATGGTCAGAAAAGCTTGACGGCACAAGCACACCAATGTTGATACGATAAAAAGCTCTTGATTTCAAATTTTTTTGTCGCTTTTTGAGTCAATGAAGCCTTAATGTAGCTCTAGACATTGAAAATGCACACCTGAATGCTACGCGGAGTGTGAAGGGAATCGGATAATGTGATGAATTGATGCCACTGGAATTAATCTGGTGGCTAACCTTGTTTTTTGGATAGCTATAATTAAGTTTGCATTTACATAAAGTGAATGAGTTCAATAAATGGGTATTTATCAGCAGTAAGGGGATATGAATTTAATCGGAACGTTTTTTGAAAGAAAAAGGAGGAGAAACCGTGAGACAATATGTAGTGGACGCTTTTACAGATAAAGTATTTGGAGGTAATCCTGCGGCTGTATGTGTCATGGATAAGTGGCTTGACGATGAAACCATGATGAATATTACCTGCGAAAATAACCTTTCTGAAACTGCCTTTGCGGTTAAAGAAGGGGACAGCTACAAGCTCAGGTGGTTTACGCCGGGTGGAGAGATAGACCTGTGCGGGCATGCGACTTTGGCGACGGCGTATATCATCACCAGATTTGTGGAGCAGGGTTTGGAAGAGGTACGCTTCTCCACTCTAAGCGGTATTCTAACAGTCAAAAAAAATGGGGAGCTGCTTGAAATGGATTTCCCGGCTTATGAGCTTGAAAAAGTGGAGGTGACCGATGCTATGGAAGAGGCTGTCGGAGTACGCCCCATTGAAGCCTGGATGGCCAGAGACCTCCTTTGTATTTTTGACAATGAAGACGATGTTAGAAATATGAGTCCGGACATGGAAAAGGTTAAGACGCTGGACGGACTACTTCTACATGCAACAGCAAAGGGGAAGGAATTTGATTGCGTGTCTCGTTCCTTCGCGCCCAAATTAAACGTGGCGGAAGACCCGGTTTGTGGTTCTGGCCATTGCCACATTGTTCCATATTGGTCAAAAAGGCTCAATAAAAGTGATATAGTAGCCTATCAGGCTTCTAAAAGGGGAGGCACTTTGTACTGCAGGGTTGAAGGGAGCCGCGTTAAAATGAGCGGGAAAGCTGCATTGTACTCAACTGCCGAAATTAATTTTTGATCAAGACCTGGTATGAGGTGGAATAAGATGAATCGATGAGGAGGCAAAAACTATGGAAAGAAAAGTGAAAAAGCAGGTTACAGGATTTAGAACACAGGACGGTGCAGGGGTGAAGCTGGTAAGGGTTTTGGGACACGCAACAGTGGAGGATTTCGATCCGATTCTGATGCTGGATTCCTTTGACAGCACAAACCCTGATGACTATACAGCAGGATTTCCATTGCATCCCCATAGAGGCATAGAGACAATCAGCTATGTATACCGTGGGAAAATGACTCACAGGGACAGCCTTGGTAATGAGGATACAATTGGCGACGGAGAAGTCCAGTGGATGACTGCAGGCTCTGGGATTTTACATGAAGAGAGGCTGCCCGCCTCGGAAAGGATGCTTGGTGTCCAGCTAAAATGTACACATAGCATTGGACACATATTCTAAAAAATAAGATAAAATAAGAACATGAGCAGAATGAGAAGAAACTGGACCCCTGAGGAGAAAGCCGCAATAGTGCTTGAACTCCTTCGCGAAGAAAGCACATTGGCTGAAATCGCTAAAAAATATGATGTATCACAACAATTAATTAGTCGCTGGAAAGCAGAGTTTTTATCCAACATGTCCGCCGTATTTGATAAGAAGAACGAAAACATTGAAAAGATTCAGCGCGAACATGAAGATGAAAAGGAGCATCTTATAAAGAAAATTGGTGAACTCACACTGGATGTAGACTGGCTTAAAAAAAAACAGGTGCAAATCTCACAAATGAAGAAAAAAGGTCGCTGATTGAATGGACTGATTCAGATCTAACAGTCAAACATCAATGTGAATTGATTGATTTGCCACGATCCAGTGCATATCACAAGCCTGTTGAAATAAGCCCATCGAAGGATGAGATTACCATAAAAAATGCCATTGATAGAATTCACTTTGACGAACCTTCATACGGTGTTAGAAGGATACGCAATGAGCTATGCAAACTCGGATTCAACCATGTGGGCAGACGCTTGGTTAAGCGATACATGCAGGAAATGGACATTACCTGCTTCTATCCTGGCCCTAATTTGAGTAAGCGTGCAAAACAATCCAAGACATACCCATATCTCTTAAGACATCTTGACATTAATCGTCCAAATCAAGTCTGGTCTATTGATATCACTTATATAGGAACCCCGACAGGATTTGTATATCTAACAGCCATAATCGACTGGTATTCAAGATTTATCGTAGGTTATACCATTAGCAACACTTTGCAAACAGATATGGTCATACGCGCAGTAGAAAGCGCTGTAAAGGAGCACGGCATGCCCGAAATTATTAACAGTGATCAAGGCAGCCAATTCACATCACAAGCTTACATTGATTGTATTAAGCATCTAAAAATGACTAAAATCAGCATGGACGGCAAAGGCCGAGCAACTGACAACATAGCAATTGAAAGATTTTTCCGTTCATATAAGTGGGAACGCTTGTATTTGCTGTGCCCTGAAACTGTTCATGAAGTTAAATCACTCACAAAAGAATACATAGAAACATACAATTACAAAAGAGGGCATCAGAGTTACAACTACCGCACACCAGCTGATGTGTATTACGGACATCAGCCACTTGCAGCCTAATATTTTATCACGAAAGGAGACTTATCTTAGAAAATCGAATTTCGTGTCTTGACAAGCGTGCACATTATAAGCTGTGGCTTAATCTGCCGGCGAAGGACAAAATGGTGCCGCCCGCATACAAAAGCATAAAAAACTCTGAGATTGAAGAAATAGAGTTCGAGAATGGGAAACTAAGATTACTTGCCGGAGCGTACGAGGGCAAACAGGGATACAAAAGCAAATATCTGCCTTTGGATTACTATGATATACACCTTGATGCCAATGCCTCTATTGACATAAATACGGACAGCGACCGCTCCATATTGGTTTTTACGCTATCGGGAGATGCATACGTCGGAGGTGAGCTGATTAAGGAAAAGACTGCAGCAAAGCTCACCTCCGGAGACCACGTTGTTATAAAAGCTGGCGATGAAAGCGCTCAAATATTATTTGTAAGCTCAACTCGACTTGACGAGCAAATTTACTGGGGAGGTCCGATTGTAATGAATACAAAGGCTGAATTGAATAAGGCTTTTGAAGACCTGGATCGAGGAACATTTTTGCAAAAGAATATAGCTTACTAAGAGGTGCTGACATGAGTGAATTAAGGCCTATTGAAGAGTGTTACACCATTGATAAGAAGCACTGGGTAGGGAGTGGGTTTTATGTAAGCAACTACTTTCCCGAGGGCAGGAATCTTCTTGAAAGATTTTCCCCTTTTGCTCTTATGGATTACAATGAGCCGAAGGAATTTCCGCCGGCTAAATCTTCCAGAGGAATAGGCGCCCATCCACACCGGGGGATTGAAACTGTTACCTTTGCCTTTGAAGGAGCGGTGGAGCATCACGACAACGCGGGGAACCACGGCATTATTTATACCGGAGATGTCCAGTGGATGACTGCGGGAGGCGGGATAATGCATAAGGAGTATCATGAGAAGGAGTTCGCCGAAAAGGGCGGAATACTACACATGATGCAGCTATGGGTGAACCTGCCGAAAAGAGATAAATATGCCGAGCCAAGGTACCAGGATATTCCAAACGACAAAATGGGAAAGCTTGAGCTGCCTGGTGGACAAGGAGAAATAAACGTAGTTGCCGGAGAATATGAAGGCGTGAAGGGGCCCGCAAAGACCTTTTCACCTATGAACATATATATTGGAGACATTAAACCTCAAGGCCGGATCACCCTTAGAGAGCCGGGAAATTATAATACGGGAATTTTGGTGATTTCGGGAGAAGCTAAGATCAATGACAGCTCCTGTGCTCACAGGGACTTCATTCTTTTTGAGAATCAAGAGGGAGATATACTGATTGAAGCAGCTAATGAAGGAGTCAGGTTTATCCTTTTAAGCGGAGAGCCTCTTAACGAGCCTGTTGCTGCAGGAGGGCCTTTTGTCATGAATACGCGGGAAGAACTTAGCGAGGCCTTCAAAGATTATAGAGAAGGCAATTTCGGCACGGAAGATTTCTAAAAAAGAATATTATGAGAAGCCCTTGATTATAAGGGCTTCTTGTAGTTTGTGGCTAAAAAAAGTCTATTATATTCTCCAACATCTAATTCCTGATTCGGGAACTGAAAGGATGTATATATATAATAGTAGAGTTATTATCAAGTTTATTATTTGTTTATAAATTTATGGTATTCTTTTGGGATTTTTTCCGGCTCCAAGTTATCAGCATCGTGAATTGCGCAGGTTCCTGCTTCTTTGGCAGTTTCATAATACCAGCACTTGAAATTCAGCATTTAAAACATATCCTGCATTTCCTGCATCTGCTTGATTACGGCATCACGCTGTGACTCTATTATGGATAGTCGCTCATCTATCTTGGAATCTCCGTCCATGCAGCAGTCAATAAAATGCTTTATTTCCTTGATGGGCATGCCTGTTTTTTTTAGGCATTCAATGGTTTTCAACCATGACAGGTCTTCATCCTTGAACATGCGCATGCCACTAGAGGAGCGTTCTACAAAAGGAAGCAAGCCTTCTTTGTCATAATATCTCAATGTTGAGGCGGCAACATCAAATTGTTTTGCTATTTCACCGACTGTATATATCATTTAAAAGTCCTCCGATAAAATCTTGGATTAATTACTAAATAGCATTGACTTAAAGTTAGCTTTAAGTTGTAGAATTAAATCAAACTCAGTAGTCAGATTTTAGCATGTATAATGGGACATATCAATGATGGGAGGGAAAAAATATGAAAGTAGTAGCATTTAATGGAAGTCCTCATCAAGAGGGAAACACATATCATGCAATAAAATTGGCAACAGATGAGCTGGAAAAAGAGGGCATAGAAACTGAGATAGTACACGTTGGCAACAAGAAAATCAGGGGCTGCACAGCTTGTGGTTATTGCGCCAAAGAGAGAAATGAAAGATGCGTGTTCGACGATGAAGTCAATGAATGGATTCAAAAGATGAAGGAGGCTGACGGTATAATCTTAGGGTCTCCGGTGCACTATGCTGCAATGGCAGGAACGATGAAATCATTCCTGGACAGAGCCTTCTTCGTTGCCAGCGTCAATGGCGGCATGCTAAGGCACAAGGCGGGAGCGGCTGTAGTGGCTGTAAGGCGTTCTGGTGGAGTTGCTACATTCAGCCAGTTAAACAACTACATCAACTATTCGGAAATGGTAATGCCAACGTCAAATTATTGGAATATAATTCATGGAATGAATCCAGGTGAAGCGTTGCAGGATGGCGAAGGCGTTCAAATTATGAGAGTACTAGGTAAAAACATGGCATGGGTGATGAAGCTGGTCGAAAACGGCAAGGGCGCTGTTAACGAGCCAGAGGCAGAAGATAAAATATTTACTAATTTTGTAAGATAGGTGCGGCTTAATTAAATAATAAATAACGAATTATGAGGAGCTGAGCAATAGTTGACAAAAATATAGACAAGTGTGGTCAAAGGTATTGATATGTATTTGCGAAGTGAGAGGTATACAAGTAAACACTAACTATAATACAAGTGAGTTTGCAGAGTTAATCAATGTCCCTGTGAAAAACTACAAATAAGGGAGGTTGAGGAGATTGAAAAGAGCTTACAAGATCGAAATTAAGCCAACCATCAAGCAGAAGGCTAAAATCCATCAGACTATTGGCGTATGCAGGTTTATATACAATTTCTACATCGCACACAATAAAGAGATTTATGAAACAAAGCAACGTTTTGTATCAGGCATGGACTTTTCGAAATGGCTCAACAACGAGTTTGTCCCGAGCAATCCAGACTATGTGTGGATTAAGGAAGTGTCGTCAAAAGCTGTAAAGCAAGCCATAATGAATGGCGAGAAGTCTTTCAAGAAGTTTTTCAAGGGCGAAGCCGGTTTTCCAAAGTTCAAAAAGAAAAACAGACAACTTGTGAAGGCGTACTTCCCCAAGAACAACAATACCGACTGGACTGTTGAAAGGCACAGGGTCAAGGTTCCGACACTAGGCTGGGTTAGGCTCAAGGAGTTTGGCTATATACCGACAAGTTCAAAAGTCACAAGTGGCACGGTATCCCAAAAGGCAGACAGATATTACGTATCAATTCTCGTGGAAGAAGATGCCAAAGCTGGCTGTCTAAAGCCGTATACGGAAGGGATAGGTGTGGATTTGGGACTAAAAGACTTTGCCGTCTGCTCAAACGGAGCCGTCAATAAAAACATCAATAAGACCTCAAGGGTCAGAAAGCTTGAAAAAAAGCTAAGGCGTGAGCAACGAAGGCTTTCGAGGAAATACGAAGGTCTGAAAAAACTAAAAAAATCTGAGAAAGGAGAAGCTACTAGGCAAAACATCCAAAAACAGATAACCAAGGTACAAAAACTTCATCAAAGACTGGGAAACATAAGAGCCGACTACATAAGCAAGACGGTCAGCGAGCTTGTAAAGCAAAAACCAAGCTTTATAACAATTGAAGACCTCAATGTAAGCGGCATGATGAAGAACAGGCATTTAGCCAAAGCAGTGCAGCAGCAAAAGTTCTACGAGTTCAGGACGAAACTCGCCTACAAAGCGAGCATCCACGGCATAGAAGTAAGAATCGTGGACAGATGGTATCCATCGTCAAAAACTTGCAGCGAGTGCGGAGCACACAAGAAAGATTTGAAGCTATCAGAGAGAACATACAAGTGTTCCTGCGGGCTTGTCATTGACAGGGACTTGAATGCTTCAATCAATCTGGCTAATGCTAAGGAATATAAGACAGCCTAACTAAAACAGGCACTTATATATGTACCGAGGGCTATCTCGGGAATTTACGACTGTGGAGAGCTATACCAAACTGTAGTAGACAGGTTGTGTCGCAATCGTTGAGGCGGGGTTCGTAGAAGCAGTAAAAATCTCGATATGGATATGTTTGTCCATATTTTGAGTAGCAGGATAATACTAATGCTAGGAAATTTCAGCTATTCTAACCCAACAAAACTGTACTTTGGCGATGATTCTCTGAAGTATCTGAATAAGGAGCTGCCTAACTACGGCAAAAATGTGCTGCTTGTCTATGGAGGCGGCTCAATCAAGAAAAACGGCATTTACGACAAGGTTGTGGAAATACTAAAGGCGAATGGCAAAGAGGTTTTCGAGGATGCAGGCGTTATGCCAAACCCTACTGTCGAGAAGCTTTACGAAGGCTGCAAGAGAGCCAAGGACAACAATGTGGATCTGATCTTGGCTGTAGGAGGCGGCTCTGTATGCGACTATGCAAAAGCCGTGTCGGTTTCCACCTATTGCGAGGAGGACCCATGGGACAAATACTATATGCGTATGGAGGATGTGGACAATAAAATCATTCCGGTAGGCTGCATTCTGACAATGGTAGGCACAGGTTCTGAGATGAACGGTGGCTCCGTAATTACCAACCAAGCGGCCAAGCTGAAAATAGGCCATGTGTTCCGTGAAAATGTATTCCCGAAATTCTCCATTCTGAATCCTGTATACACTTTTTCGTTGCCTCAATACCAGATGGTCGCCGGTTTCTTTGATATAATGTCCCACATTCTGGAGCAGTATTTCTCCGGCGAGGACGACAACACCTCTGACTATTTAATGGAAGGTTTGCTGAAGTCCCTGATCCACAGCTCCAGGATCGCAGTTAAGAACCCTACAGACTACGAAGCAAGAAGCAACATAATGTGGACCTCCACATGGGCGCTCAATACACTTGTTGGTAAAGGCAAATCCCAAGACTGGATGGTTCACATGATCGGACAGTCCATAGGCGCTTATACTGATGCAACACATGGAATGACGCTGTCGGCCGTTTCAATTCCGTATTACAGGTTGATAATGCCTTACGGACTTCAAAAATTCAGGCGCTACGCGATCAACGTGTGGGAAGTTAATCCAGAAGGGAAAACCGATGAGCAGATTGCCAAGGAAGGGCTCGACAGGATGGAGGCTTACATGAAAGAAATTGGCCTCGCAATGAGTATAAAGGATTTGGGTGTAACTGAGGAAATGCTTGATGGCATTGCAAAAGGTTCATTCATTTTGGAGGGCGGATATAAAGTCTTAACATTTGATGAAGTAGTACAAGTTTTAAAAAGCAGCATGATCTAATGGCTATAGAAGTTTCTTGACTGAATCTGAATACCATATAACGAAATGCACATCCTTCGTCTATGCATCACCGCGAAATAGACAAGGGTGTGCATTTTGATTTGAGACGTGTTAATTAAGTGAGTATGTAAATGAGTTTTTAAATTGCCAAACCCAAAACGGCGGATAATTCCCAAACCGACTTTCCGTTGTTAATGATGCCGGTAAATGCGTATAAATAATATCAACAAAGCATAATCGATAAAAAAATTTCAAGGTTGAGGGAAAAGAGTATGTAGAATTCTGGTAGAGCTAATATTGGAGGTGCGCGATGAAAAATAATTACGATGAACCGATGTTCATAGATGTTAAGAGGGGACGAGTTGAAGAGGAGGAAGGTCCTGCAGGCGTAGAGGAAGCCATACGTAACCTCTGCGATGAGCAGTCCTTTGCAGTTCTGGCGACCCAGGGCCAGGGACAGCCCTATGCGACGTTGATAAGCTTTGCGACGAGTCCGGATATGAAATACGCTATCTTCGCCACACCTATTCAGACAAGAAAGTACAGTCTTATACAGGGCGACCAGATGATTTCCATGCTGATTGACAACAGGTCCAGCCAGCCGAACAGCCTCAACAGTATTAGCGCCTTGACAATAACCGGAAAGGCAAAAGCGCTGTCGGATGAGGAGTCTATTGAGTTGTGGTCGGGCCTGCTACTTTGCAAGCACCCCTACCTGAGTCACTTCGTCAAGTCGCCGTCAACGGCCCTGATAGTAGTGGAGGTCACCGGGTATTTCTACGTCAGAAGATTTCAGGAGGTGTTCCAGTGGTCGCCTTGATTATAGAGACGACTCGTCCTATGATGTATTATTTCAAAAGTATTCAAGCATTCACAATTCTGTCACATTGTCATTATATAATAGCAGTAAAAATTAAAAAATAATGGAGGAAATCATGAAAAAAAAGATTACCATAAGGTTGGCAAGCCAGGTATTATTTTTTGCTTTAATTGGATTGATAAGTCTCAATCACTATTTGGACGACATAGGAACAAAGATACCTTTCATAGGAGCAGCATCGTTACATGCGATCTGTCCATTTGGGGGCGTAGCAGCATTTTTAGCACTTTTTCAGTATGATGTTATGATTCCCAAAATTCACAATTCATCATTTGTTATTATGCTAATTATTCTTTTTATGGGCATATTATTTGGTCCTGTTGTTTGCAGCTATATGTGTCCGCTTGGCTCGATTCAGGAGTGGATAGGAAATATAGGAAAGAAACTTTTCAAGAAGAAATACAATAATTTTATGCCGACATTTATAGACAAGGTTCTTCGATATTTAAGGTATGGGGTTCTTGCTTTTGTTGTCTACCTGACAACTAATTCACTGAAACTCGTTTTCCTTGAAGTCGATCCCTACTATGCTCTATTCAACTTTTGGTCTGATGAGGCAACTCTTGGGGGATTGCTTGTATTGGCAGCCACGTTGACACTATCCATTTTTGTTGAAAGACCATGGTGTAAGTATGCTTGTCCCTTCGGTGCGCTTATTGGTCTGACAAACCTATTTAGTATATTTAAGATCAGAAGAAACAGCCTTACTTGTATCAATTGTAAAAAATGCACTAGGATTTGCCCTATGAATATTGATGTGTCAAACAAAAGCATTGTGACAGACCATCAGTGTATACGTTGCGGACAATGCACTTCAGAATTTGCCTGTCCTGTACCTTCAACTGTAGAGCTTAAGTTTAAAAACTATGGGGAGGGAAAATAATGAAAAGCAGAACTCTTTTTATAGCTATTATTCTAATAACTTTTGGAGGTATCCTTGCTGCAGACGAACTGGGATTTTGGAAAACTCAATCTTCGAAAGTACCTACGGTCATAGAAGAAGGAGTTTCTGAGGGCTTGCCGAATCCGGAAGATATAAAGGGTTCCTATACCTTCCTGGATATTGAAAAAGCATTTGGAATAGAATCTGCTACATTGGCAAGGGCATTTAATTTTGAAACAGACAATCCAGATATTATAAAGGCTATGGATGTAAAAACAAAATATTCCTATTTGGGTGACGATGTTGAACTAGGAACGGGTTCAGTAAAAATGTTTGTATCCATTTATACAGGAGTATCCTATACTTCTATAGAGAATCTGCCAAGTACAGCAGTAACGGTTCTCAAGGAACATGGCAAATGGAACGATATTTTGGAAAAGGAACTTTCAAATTATATTATCGATGTGGATTAAGTTACTGATTAGCGTTAATGAATACCTCTGTTAATGATTCGGGTATCTGTTAATGGTTCAAGTAAATGTTTGCCCGATGATTTTTTTGAAAGAATATAAAAAGGTGTTACATAGGTAACACCTTTTTCATTATTTTATCACTATAATAAGAATATATAGATAGGATATATAGAATGCACCGGGCTGATGGACTTATCCTTGAGATTCGATGCGACAGGAGGTGAATATGATGAAAAACATAGTCAATATAATTCGAATATTGTTTTTCGGGCTGTTTCTGTTTCTGCTTGCAAATGGGAAAGTAAAACTATGGTTGGTATTGTTCGCTGCAAGCCTGATAGCTGCACTCGTATTCGGAAGAGTCTACTGTGGTTATATCTGTCCTATGAACACACTGATGATTCCGGCTGAGCGCTTATCGAAAGGTTTAAAGTTTCAAACGTCAAAAACGCCCAGTTGGCTGAAAAAAGGGTATATTCCCTGGATAGCCTTGGGATTAAGCATAGCGGTAATGATTCTGTCAAAAAGGTTGCTGCATTTGGACCTGCCTATTATGCTTTTCTGGCTTGTCATATCGGTGCTTGTCACTCTCAGATATAAGCCGGAAGTATTCCACAATCTGATATGTCCATTCGGAGCTCTCCAAAAAGTATTCAGCAGATCCGCATGGTTGTCAGAAAGGGTCGACAAGGAAGCCTGTGTTGGATGCAAGCTTTGTGAGAAAGTCTGCCCTTCCAATGCGATAGTTGTTTCTCCAGAGTATAATAGGGCTGTCATCGATGTTTCATTGTGCCATCAATGCACAAATTGCCAGAATGTATGTCCCAAGAGCGCTATCCACTACGGCAAATAATTATTTGCTTTGCTATAATTGGTGAATTTTTGGCATGGCGAAGTATGATGTGGCAATTCAAAGATGTTCATTTAAAAATCAATTATTTAAAAATATTTAGGAGGTATTCTGTTATGGTTGAACAGGTATTCAAACTGTCAAGGAATGATGAAATGGCTGTAGAAAGAGTAATATTCGATGAGAACGTGCATTATCTGCACATGGTATTCAACAAGGACCAGGGACTTCCGGAGCATTTCTCCAACTCGAATGTGTATATGACAGTTCTTCGAGGTAAGCTCTCCATTGGACTTGACGAGCAGGAAATCCATGAATATGAGGCAGGAACTCTGCTGAAAATTCCGTTTCAGACAAAAATGAATGTCAAAAACCTGCATGAGGAAACTTTGGAGCTGATAGTAGTAAAGGCGCCTGCCCCGAAAAATTAATACGTAAAAGAGTTCCTGTAAAAATAATAAGGCTTTCGATGTTATTTGCCAACGTCGAGAGCCTTTTGTTTTATCCATTTGGAGAATGAAAATATTTTCCCTGCTTCTGCTGTATGAAGAAAATGTTTTCCTTTATATAATTTTTGAAAAAAATTACGAAAGTATTTGCGTTGAAAAGGTTTTCCTGGAGTGGTAAAGTTGAAATATCGAAAACACTAATTAATAATTGGGTTTCAAGGTACTATGCCTTGGGAAAAATTATCAAAGATAAGGGGTAAATTGATGATGAATATGTTTATGAAGAGAGCAAACGAGCTCAAGGAAGAGATTATTGCTATTAGAAGAGATCTTCATTCCATGCCGGAAATAATGAATGATCTTCCTAAGACTACAGCATATGTTAAGGCGAAGCTTCTGGAAATGGGCATCGAAGCACAGGAAATCATCAGTTCGGGACTTGTGGCTCTTTTAGGAGGTAAAAAGCCTGGAAAGACTATACTTATTCGTGCAGATATGGATGGCTTGAACATGACTGAGGACAGCGGACTCGAATTTGCTTCCACTACTCCATATGCTCACACCTGCGGACATGACCTCCATGCAGCCATGCTCCTTGGAGCAGCAAAAATGCTTAAAGAGCGCGAGGATGAGATAGAAGGTACAATCAAGCTTATGTTCCAGCCAGGGGAAGAGTACTTCATAGGCGCAAAGGCTATGATAGATGCAGGTGTGCTTGAAAATCCAAAGGTTGATGCTGCAATAGGAATGCACACCATGTTAAATGCTCCGGTTGGCACAATAGGATATCAGCATGGATATACTTTATCATCTGTTGATGGTTTTAAAATTACAATAAAGGGAAAAGGATGCCATGGTGCTATGCCTGAGAAGGGCGTGGATCCAATTAATGTTGGAGTTCATGTTTACCTTGGTCTTCAGGAGCTTATTGCAAGGGAAGTTTCGGGATTTGAAACTGCAATAATAACTCTTGGACAGTTTTCAGCAGGTGCGGCTCCTAATATTATTCCGGATACTTGCGTTCTTCAGGGAACAATGAGAACATACAGCAAAGAAGTTCGCGAATACCTGTTTAATAGAATGCAGGAAATAATTGACCTTACTTGCAAGAAATACAGAGCAAGCTTTGAGTATGAGGTGTTGTCAAACGTTCCATCACTTTATACAGATCCTGAGTTACTTGATGAAATGCTTGGTTATGTTAAGGAGATGGATGCAGACTTTACTCTACTGAAGGATCAAAGAGCTACTCCAACAGACGATATTGCATTCATATCAGAACTAGTTCCTACGGCTCACTTCCAATTCAATTGTAAGATGCAGGACGAAAGAGGGGCATTCCCTCATCACCATCCAAAGGTAGTATTTGATGAAGACGTACTCCCAATAGGCGCTGCAGTTAACGCTCAGTGTGCTTTCAATTGGTTAAAAAATAATAAGTAATAAGCATTTAAATGCTATAAGTCAATAATTGTAGCAAAGTGAATAATTAAATATTTAGGAAGCTTTAAAGAGAAGCTATAAAAAAGCGTATCGTTATAACGATACGCTTTTTTTCTACTGTTTATATTAGTTCGGCATATACTTTATCCCAATCCTTGTATATACCGTAAGCAACTCCAACTAGCGATTTGCTTGTATTGGTTCTCAAATACGACTCGTCAAGCCTATACAGCGTGCCGAGTCTCACTCGGTCTAGACTGTCGCAGTCGCAGAAGTAATCATAAAGTCTGAGTGCTGATTCATCATCTGAAAATCCACTTTTCGCTTTTTTGTCATCGATACAGTGCCCTTCTATTATGTATCTAACCAGGCGCAGTTCATAGCTATTCAAATCGTTAAGCAAACCGAGTTTTTTCGCTTTATTAAAGCTGTATATCCCGTGCACGGTACAGTGTCCGTCATGCTCCCGGCCAATGTCATGGTATGCGCTGCAAATTGCAAGAATATTCCTTTCGTACTTAGGAAGGTTGTCGGCTTCAGACATAAGCATAGCCAGCAGCAAAACTCTCTTAGCATGCAGCGTACCATGTACTCCGCCTGGTTTTCTAAAATACTCAGGCTTTATAAGTTTGTCAGCCTCGCGATACAAGTCATATCCCATGCTTTTTCTGAATTTTTTTATGTGGTCTAGGTGTGAATTATCGTACACAAAAATCATCCTTTCCAAAATTCTTGAAACACAATGCAATTGTAGTGTTGTCTGCTCGGAATATCAAATCCAACTTGAGTATAGCATGTTTTTATTGTGAGCAAAAGATGGCTTGAAGTTGGTGATGACATAAAGTATCCTGTGATTGGACAACCTATGGCTAGTTCTACTCGAGTCTAATAGCGTACCTGACTTTCAAGATACTGTCCAATTAAGTGTTGACAATCCACTTATGAATAAAGAATTAATAAAAATTGTTTTTCTTCCATTGTTTATAATATTAATACTTTTTCCCGTTCTGGCACTGGTTTTTAACTTAACGGCTGAAGGGATTTCAGCTACCATGGCAGACCCTTTTTTCTGGAACTGTGTTAAAAACACGCTAATAGCAGCGTTTTTAGCTTCTGTTCTGGCTATGGCTGTAGCGGTAGGTTTTGCCTATTATCATTTGTTTCATCGTGATTCTATAGTATATAAAGTTGCAAGTTTATTCAATGACTTACCTATTGCACTTCCTCACACTGTAGCAGGATTGGCCTTGCTTTTAGCTTTTGGAAGAAAAACCTGTGGGTTTTTAGGAGAAACTGGTGCGGCCTTCACACTGTTTGCTGTCATTTTGGCTATGTTTTTTGTCTCCTACTCTTTAGCAGCACGTACGCTCGTTTCAGGTGTTGATCAAATGGAGCCGGAAGTAATTGATGTAGCTAGAACGCTGGGGGATAATCCAAGCCGGGTTTATTTTCGAGTGGTTCTTCCGCTGATGGGTGAAGCTTTGTTTTCTGGTTTTGTACTGGGTTTTTCGCGATCTCTGAGCGAATTTGCAGCGGTTATTATGTTTGGCGGTAATATGCCAGGAAGAACGCAGGTTCTAGCCTCCTATGTCTTCACCAAAGTGGAGGTTGGTGATCTGGATATGGCTGTAACGGCTGCAGTATTCTGTGTTGTCCTTTCCTTATCAATTGTTTCGATATTAAGTATTAGGGGGCGTCGCTATGCTGCAAGCTAAAGAAATCAACAAGAAATTCAGACATCAAAATGTTCTGCAACAGGCTAGCCTGGAGATCAATTCAGAAATCAAAGCGCTTATAGGGATAAACGGTAGTGGCAAGTCCACATTCCTGAAAATAATAGCTGGGATCATAACTGCTGACAGCGGAAAAGTGTTCTTAAATGGATGCGATGTTACTTCCATGCCTCCCGAACGGCGAAATGTTGGTTATGTCCCTCAACGGCCGGCTCTTTTTCAGCATATGACTGTTAAGGAAAATATTCTCTATGGAATGCACAATGGCAAGGGGTCAATTGAAACTTATGAAAGAGTAATTGATTTGCTCGATTTGCAAGCTGTTTTGGATAAACATCCAATGGAGTTGAGCGGCGGCTATCAAACAAGGACATCGTTGGCCCGAGCCCTTGTTCCTCAACCGCAAATATTGCTCATGGACGAACCATTAACTGGTATAGATGTTGTTTTGAAAGAAAGAATTCTACCTAATTTTCGTAAAGCGCTTAAAGAATTACAGGTTCCGGTGCTCTATGTTACTCACGATCCCAAAGAAGCTGAATTGCTTGCTGATAATTATGCCATTATGCATAACGGACAGGTTCGTCAGGTAGATACCGCAGCTGAAGCGTTTGAACTAATTCATTTTAGCATTCTTAAGGAACAGGAATAAAGATAAAAAGCTTATTTGAAATTACGTAAATCTAATAATGCAACGAATTGATACCGCTGGAATTATTCTGGCGGTTAATTTATTTTATGCAGAATCTGGAGGGGTCACTTTGTTTTGAACAAATGAAGTGGAATTGGTATAATAATATCCTTGTGTGCCAGGATGGTTGTCGTAGGGAATTAATGGTATGATTAAGGAATAAATAACCCTATAAGTAGATGCGACAAGGAAAAGTCATAAAGCGCATGGAAGCTTAGCGATAAATGATAATAAAGCTTGAGATGGGGTTACGCCGGCTTTATTTTCGAATTGTATTTCAGATAAAAAATCATATGGAGGAAGGAGCCGCAGATGATTGTTGGGCTTGAAGATTCGGAGAAGAATACACTTGAGCGTGTCGGGAGCAAAGCACTAAACCTGTCTAAAATGAAAAGGGAAGGCTTTATGGTGCCGGATGGCTTTACAATATCATCAGAGGCTTATAAATCATATCTGGATAGAAACAATCTGAATTCTCAGATCAAGGCAATTCTGGATTCGGAGTCCACAGACAAATCAAAGTCAGAGCAGATCAAAGCATTATTTGATGTAGCTAAGCTGCCCGAAGAGATTAAAGAGAAAATAATGAGTGCGCTACGCAGCCTGGGCGTGCAGCAGGTTGCTGTTCGAAGCAGCTCCAACGCTGAAGACCTGCCGGATATGAGTTTTGCAGGGCAATACAGCAGCTACCTGAATGTTACAAAAGATAATCTGCTCAAAAAAGTAATCGCATGTTGGCAGTCGCTTTGGAATGAGCGTGCCATGACTTACAGGAAGCAGTTTGGACTTGAAGAAGATTTAACGCACGCCGTAATTGTTCAGGAAATGGTTAATTCGGAGGTTGCCGGTGTTTTGTTCACAGCCAATCCGACAAATGGCATCCGAAGTCAGTACATAATAAATGTTTCTTATGGTCTGGGTGAGGCGGTTGTCTCGGGGGCTGTGAATCCAGATCAATACATTTACTCGATAGAGGAGCAAAATCTGATCAGTTCAACTATTGGAACCAAGGAGATATTATATGCATATGGCAATGCCGGAATAGAGGCGCACCCGGTTGATTCGAAACGTAATATGGAGTCATCTCTTTCGATTGAGGACATACAGCGTCTCGTTGAAGTTGCTCAAGGGATCCATGCTTATTTTGGAAAACCACAGGATATAGAATTTGCTATAAACAAAGGTGGCGAAATTTTTGTGCTTCAGTCGCGGGATATCACAGCACTTTTTCCAATAGATCAATTTAAGCAGGATGGCAAGCTGAGGGCTTATATGGCAGCAAGTTCAGTTTTGCTAGGGATGAAGGAGGCGTTCACGCCTCTTGGTGCCGATATTTATGGGGGAATGTTTCCGACGGTTCTGGAGGTAATGACTGCAACAAAGAAAAAGATACCCGGAGATTTCGTGACATATACAGGAGCACGTATATTTCTGGATATTTCATATATGCTGTCAAACAGATTTGTTGGGAAAAGCTTCGGGAATGCGTTCTCGGGATCAGATCTGCCTCTAAAACGGACAATGGACCAACTTTTGGCTGACCACGGAAAGACGTTCAGGCATCAAGGCATTCGATTTAAAATTCCATTTGGTATTTTCAGGTATGGCCTGTCTATGATAGGCAGTATGAAGGGTATAAAGAAACTGTCAGCAGAAGAAAAATATGAAGCTGTCAGAAGACTTGGCGAAGAATTTCATCGGGAGATTGTGATGCAATCGATGGAAAAGAAAATACTCCGTGAAATACTTGATTATTGCGATGAAATTATGATGAAAGCATTCATATTGTCGCAAAAGCAGGCTCTTTACTGTGTTGAGGCGAAGAATTATGCTAAAATTGAGAGGAAGGTAAAAGCCTTGTTTGGCAATCGATTTAACCTTGATATTTTGACATATGCTTTGCCTGATTGTGTGACAATGGAGCTGAACTTAGAACTCAATAGGCTGGCAAAGCACTTTACGGAAAAGGATATGCCGGTGGATGTTAATGATGAACGTATGAAAACGATGCTACGAAAATTTGGACACAGAGGAAACTTAGAGCTCGATTTGGGAACAGAAAGATGGCGTGAGAACCCTAAATTTTTGATAGATCGAGTCAAGCAGTATATGAAGGATAGGGCGTATGAAAAAAACATTTCTGAAATCACATCGAAGGCAAAGGAAGCTGATGAGCTCATCGAGGAAATATATGAAGCTGCGAAAGCCAAAAGAGGGAAACGTTACGCTGTCAGACTAAAGAAAATGATGCAGACCTATAGAACGGCAGCAGGGATGAGAGAATATCCGAAGTTTAATATCGTTCAGGGTCTTGACGTGGCCCGTCAAATGCTTCTTGAGGTTGGTGTACACATGAAGAATGAAGGCGTTTTGGAGAATGAAAATGATATTTTCTACTTGCACAGGGATGAGATTCTAAATGCGTGTGAAAGAAAAGCTCAGCTTGATGTAAAAGCCCTTATCAATTCAGCAAAGGACAACTATGAAAAGGAAATGAAAAGAAACTGTATTCCAAGGTTTGTCCTCAATACCGGAGAAACCTATTATTCGGGAAAAGTGTTGTCAGATAAAGGTAATGTGCTTCAGGGGATTCCACTTTCATCAGGAGTTTATGAAGGCAGGATTCGAATTGTGACAGATCCAAATGATTCCAATCTGCTGGAGGGAGAAGTTATGGTAGCAGAGAGCACTAATCCAGCATGGACACCTCTTTTCATGACAGCGAAAGCCCTGATAATGGAGTATGGCGGGCCACTCAGCCATGGTGGGATTGTAGCGAGGGAATATGGGATTCCTGCAGTGGTGGGGATTTCCATGCAGAACAAATTGCTTAGAAATGGACAACTGGTTCGAGTTAATGGCAATACAGGTCATGTTGAAATTTTGGAATAGAGATAAAAATATTCGACGGGGAGCGTGTTGATTTATGATTAACGAAAAAATGAAAAAAGTATCACCATCCATAGACGAATGGCTCAAAGAAGCAAAAGCGGATCCAAGGGCCTTACAGGAAGGGATGTTTTTAGTTCATAATGGCGTTGTCCGCCAGACGCCCAAAGCCATGGTCCGACAAGGAATCGATGACGGTTCGTTGGTAAAAGGAATGGAATTTGCTTATGATTCAGTGAGAGTGGACGAGGCGATTGCGGAAACTTATAAAAGGGACGGGATATTCTATGTTAAGGTCTGGCTTAATGAAGGCCAGCTTGAAGTGGGTGATGACATAATGTATGTACTGATTGGCGGCGATATAAGACCTCATGTTGTGGATGCGCTGCAATTCCTGGTGGAAAAAATCAAAACCGAATGTGTTACGGAAATAGAGCAAAAACTATAATTCAAAAAAAAGTCTTTGCTGCAAACCGGATTCTCAGCAAGCATGTTAGCTTGAAAACTAGCAATATCAAGGGATAGTAATTAAAATTATCTCTATGAATACTATAAACGGAGGTGTTTTTCATGAAAAAAGTCTTTATAACGGGAGTTCTGGCAACTGCAATAATAGGGGCTTCCTTTACGTTTGCCCAGACAAGCTTTCAAAACATAGATGTTGCATTCAACGCGGCGAGCATAGAGGTTGACGGACAAAAGCTTGACGCTGATGTAATAACATACAACGGTAAAACTTACGCTCCTGTAAAGGATATTTCGCAGGCGTTTGGAAAGCAGGTAGAATGGGATGAACAGACAAGCACGGTCATAATAAAAAGCAGTCCTTTTTCGTTTGCCGGAATGTTTGACGATGTTTCGGATTTGGTGCAGACAATGCTGGGAGTAGTAGTGGGTGGTATAATAACTTATATGGTAATAATAAAGAAAGCCATTAAAAAATTAAAATCATAAAAAAAGAGTGTGTAAAATAAAGTGTGTATCTTCCTTGGAATTGATATAATCAAACTATCATTCAAGGAGGTATGCACTTTTTATATGGGGATTTTAAGTAAAGATCAAATAAGACAAATGATAAAGCATTACGGAATCAAGGATGCAAAGGACATCCATGAGGCTCTTAAGGACATGTTTTCAGAAACAATCCAGGAGATGCTTGAGGCTGAACTTGATGAGCACCTTGGATATTCAAAATATGACTATAAAAACAAGGAAACGACTAATAGCCGAAACGGCAAAAGAAGCAAGAAGATACTATCAGACCTTGGGGAGTTTGAAATCGAGGTGCCAAGAG
This sequence comes from Peptoclostridium acidaminophilum DSM 3953, assembly GCF_000597865.1. GTDB lineage: Bacteria > Bacillota > Clostridia > Peptostreptococcales > Peptostreptococcaceae > Peptoclostridium_A > Peptoclostridium_A acidaminophilum. The sequence goes on from NZ_CP007453.1 coordinate 241,090, forward strand.
ATAGGGACGGTGATTTTGAGCCTGTGGTTGTAAAAAATCATCAAAGAAGCGTATCAGGAATAGAAGACCAAGTAATAGGAATGTATGCAAAGGGCATGACAACAAGAGACATAGCAGCTCAGCTAGAAAAGATATACGGGATAGATGCTTCTCCCACACTAATATCAAAGATAACAGATAAGATCCTTCCACTTGCTCAAGAATGGCAAAATCGGCCGCTAGAGCCGATTTATCCGATTATATTTATGGACGCGATACACTATAAAGTCAGGCAGGATGGCAAGGTTATCTGCAAGGCCGCATACGCAGTAATAGGAGTCAACATCGAGGGCAAAAAGGATGTACTTGGCCTTTGGATAGGGGAAAACGAGACAGCCAAGTACTGGCTGCAGGTTCTAAACGACTTGAAAAACAGGGGCGTAAAAGACATCCTTATAGCATCAATAGATGGGCTAAACGGCTTCTCTGATGCGATAAGAGCGGTTTTTCCAAACACGGACATACAAAGATGCATAGTCCATCAGATAAGAAACTCGCTAAGCTATGTATCATACAAGGACAGAAAAGCCTTCGCAAAAGAGCTCAAGGAAGTGTACTCGGCCATAAACGAGCAAACAGCCCTAATAGAGCTTGAAAAGCTCGAAGAAAAATGGGGTGAAAAATACTATATAAGCCTAAAATCATGGAGAAACAACTGGGATGAGCTTTCGGCTTATTTCAAGTATCCTGATGAAATCAGAAAAATAATCTACACGACAAACTCCATGGAGAGCTACAACAGGCAGCTTAGAAAAGTGACCAAAAGCAAGAGTATATTCCCAAGCGATGATTCTCTATTCAAGAGCCTGTACCTTGCAACGGCTGATATCACCCAGAAATGGTGTACAAAACTGCGAGACTGGCACCTGATTCTGGCCCAGTTAAGCATATATTTTGAAGACAGGATTAACCCGTATTTGTAAAAAAAAAGACCATTAAATGTTGGCACTCTAGTTATTTTCACCAAATGGAAAAATATTTAATTTAAGTAATAAAAAGCCTGGAAGGCTCATATTTAAAAGCTTTCCAGGCAACCAACCAATAAAACAATATATCTTTTTTAAGGAATCATACACATAATTATTGACAGACTCTAAAAAAATTGCATTGTGATATGCTAACCTTTTAAAAGTCGATCAGGAGGATGAATAATTATGGACAATCTTCCACTAATTTCATTATTATTGGGTAGAATTGTTGGAGTGTTTCTTATAATCTGGGCATTTTTCCTAATGGCCAGGAGAAAAGAGTGTTTGGATATGGTTGACAAACTTAAGGATAATCCGGCAGCGCTATACGTTGTCGCAATAGCTATACTTCCCGTTAGTTTAACCATTGTATTCATTCATCCCCTTTGGGCAATAGCCTGGCCGTTAATTATTACAATCATAGGGTGGTCTCTATTATTTTCATCACTTATTTATCTTTTCTTCCCACGCAAAGTGATACTTCAGCTGATAGAGTACTTAAATAAATCTGCTTTTTACAGTATCCATAGTATTGTTTCATTGGTAATTGGAATATATCTTGTTGTAATGGCATTTGGACTGTTTAGTTAGCCAATGACTGTCATAAACTTTATGTGTAATATATTTCTGCGTACTAGCCACGTTGCAATACTCTAATTTTAATGAAGAGTGAAAATCTTTTCTTGTGTAAAGTCTGCTCGCAATTGAACAGCTAAGTAAAAAAATCATGCATGAAAGCAAGATGTAAAAAAAGTTTAACCCATTTTTCGAAACAGATACCACATCGAAATATCTCACCGGCGTTAGGAAATTCAGATGATCCATTGTTCCGGTATAATCAAGCACGAAATTAATCATATAAAAGACTATAACCGTAAGCATTGTGAAAAGGCTTGCGGTTTTATAGTCTTTGGCAAAGCCTGAAATAAAAAGACCTATGGCGAACAGTACAATCTGAGTGATAAACATACCGGCAGTTGTGAGAATGTGTGTGCCGACGATGCTCATATCTCCCAGCGGAAGGATTATGAACAAATAGGACATTATTCCAGAGGAGAGAGCAAATATAGAAAGATTTGTTACTGACGCCCATATTTTTGCCCAAACAACGGTTGAACGCTTATAAGGCTTTGAAAACAAAAACTCACTTGTCCCAAACTTTTCTTCTCTGGCAACAGAGTATACCCCTAAAAAACCTGCGAAGAAAAAGGCCAGCAGATTGCTCCAAAAGACCATTGATTGGTAAGCACCTAGCGCGGTGTCGACTCTGGCCCCATTCATTCCGAATAAAACCAATACTATTTTGGGGAAGCTTTCCGCCAGCGCTGCGATTTCCTCCATCGTATCTTTCAGCATAAACAAATTCTATCGCTGCAAATCCTGTAAGTAGATGGTTGTTAGAGTCTCTTTTATGGGGGCAAGTTCATGAAAGAAACTTTGTGTACTGTGCAGTGTTTTGTTTGAAAAGCTTTAAATTTTCAGGAGCACAACCTTGAAAAATATCTTTTTTTGCCATATACTTACCTAAGTAACTATTGTCCCAATAATCAATCGAGGTGGAATATATGGATTTATTTGGTCATAAAATAAATCAGCTTGCAAGGCACTTTACTAAAAAACTAAATGAGAAGATTTCTCCACTTGGCTTATATTCTTCGCAATGGGCTATAATTTTATATCTCCACGAAAAAACGCAATGTACACAAGTTGAATTAAGCCATTATCTTTGTGTGGAAGCTCCGACTATAACGAGGACTCTAACACGAATGGAGGAATTGGGATGGGTCAGCCGTTGCGAGGGAAATGATAAACGTGAAAGGATTATAAGGCTGACGGAGAAAGCCTATGACATGTTTCCCAAATGCTATGAAGACGGAGAAAGCGTAGAGCGGGAAGCTATTAAGGGTATCAGCAAGGAAGAGCTAGAGGCATTTAATAAGACGATTAGAAAATTGATGAATAATTTTAGGTAAAAAGGGAGAAGTATATTTGAAAAAAGAAAAGAATAATTCTGCAAATTACAAAATAGATATGAAGCTTATGATAAAGCAGTTGTTTGAACTAAGAAAAGGTCCTACACCATGGGGAAAGGCCTTCTGCGCCGGTTTGTGCGCAGGACTCCCTGTGCTGCTCGGCATTTTGATGGATAATTTTGAACTAGGATTGCTTGGTGGAGTAGGCGGGTTTACGTATCTGTATGTTTTCAATGAAACATATGCATCCAGGATAAAAAAAATATTTTTGGTTGCTCTTACCATTAGCTTCCTTGTAGGGCTGGGAACTATTGTGGCGCCATATCCTTGGCTGGTAATTTTAATTATAGGGCTCATTGGCTTTGCGGGTACATTTATATTTGGGGTATTTAAAGTGCCAGGGCCCGCGGCTATATTTTTCATACTGAGCTTTGCAATAACAACAAGCATGCCAATCAACCCAACACAGGCGCCATTGCGTTTTATTGTGGTATTATCAAGCGGATTGTTTGCGTGGGCTCTTAGCATGGCGGGTTGGTTTAAAAATCCCCACAGGGCCGAGATAAAGGCTGTCGAAGACATATATTTATCATTGGGAGCATTTTGCGAGGCTATTGGCTCAAAAGACATGAATAATAAAAGACAGCTGGCGCTTGAAGCTTTAAGGAGGGGAGAGGAAACTCTTTCTTCAGGAGTCAAATTAAAAAGGAATAAGATGCAATTCGACAGACTTGTGCTTTTAAATCAATATGCTAACGATCTGTTTCTTGAACTTATTGAAGTATCCTTTTATAGATCAGGCAAGGTTCCCCAGGAAATCATACATAGGATAGGAGAATTGAATAAATTTATAAGCTGTAAAAATGGAAAAGAAGATAAAATAGACATTAAGAGACTCTTTGAAGAGCCGGCAAGTGAATACAGCAGATTGATGGATGGTATTTATGCTATTGAAGGGCTTATTAATATGCCATTGGAGGATATTGAAGCTGAAGTCGCCAAATCAGTAAGGCCCTCGCGGAGAATGAGGCTTGTAAAGGCGATGGACAGGGACTCTATAGTGAGTCTGTCAATAATTATGTGTATGATTCCTTAAAAAAGATATATTGTTTTATTGGTTGGTTGCCTGGAAAGCTTTTAAATATGAGCCTTCCAGGCTTTTTATTACTTAAATTAAATATTTTTCCATTTGGTGAAAATAACTAGAGTGCCAACATTTAATGGTCTTTTTTTTACAAATACGGGTTAATCCTGTCTTCAAAATATATGCTTAACTGGGCCAGAATCAGGTGCCAGTCTCGCAGTTTTGTACACCATTTCTGGGTGATATCAGCCGTTGCAAGGTACAGGCTCTTGAATAGAGAATCATCGCTTGGGAATATACTCTTGCTTTTGGTCACTTTTCTAAGCTGCCTGTTGTAGCTCTCCATGGAGTTTGTCGTGTAGATTATTTTTCTGATTTCATCAGGATACTTGAAATAAGCCGAAAGCTCATCCCAGTTGTTTCTCCATGATTTTAGGCTTATATAGTATTTTTCACCCCATTTTTCTTCGAGCTTTTCAAGCTCTATTAGGGCTGTTTGCTCGTTTATGGCCGAGTACACTTCCTTGAGCTCTTTTGCGAAGGCTTTTCTGTCCTTGTATGATACATAGCTTAGCGAGTTTCTTATCTGATGGACTATGCATCTTTGTATGTCCGTGTTTGGAAAAACCGCTCTTATCGCATCAGAGAAGCCGTTTAGCCCATCTATTGATGCTATAAGGATGTCTTTTACGCCCCTGTTTTTCAAGTCGTTTAGAACCTGCAGCCAGTACTTGGCTGTCTCGTTTTCCCCTATCCAAAGGCCAAGTACATCCTTTTTGCCCTCGATGTTGACTCCTATTACTGCGTATGCGGCCTTGCAGATAACCTTGCCATCCTGCCTGACTTTATAGTGTATCGCGTCCATAAATATAATCGGATAAATCGGCTCTAGCGGCCGATTTTGCCATTCTTGAGCAAGTGGAAGGATCTTATCTGTTATCTTTGATATTAGTGTGGGAGAAGCATCTATCCCGTATATCTTTTCTAGCTGAGCTGCTATGTCTCTTGTTGTCATGCCCTTTGCATACATTCCTATTACTTGGTCTTCTATTCCTGATACGCTTCTTTGATGATTTTTTACAACCACAGGCTCAAAATCACCGTCCCTATCTCTTGGCACCTCGATTTCAAACTCCCCAAGGTCTGATAGTATCTTCTTGCTTCTTTTGCCGTTTCGGCTATTAGTCGTTTCCTTGTTTTTATAGTCATATTTTGAATATCCAAGGTGCTCATCAAGTTCAGCCTCAAGCATCTCCTGGATTGTTTCTGAAAACATGTCCTTAAGAGCCTCATGGATGTCCTTTGCATCCTTGATTCCGTAATGCTTTATCATTTGTCTTATTTGATCTTTACTTAAAATCCCCATATAAAAAGTGCATACCTCCTTGAATGATAGTTTGATTATATCAATTCCAAGGAAGATACACACTTTATTTTACACACTCTCTATAGTTTTTGTCAATTCGCTCAGATACGGAGTTATTCTCTGCATATCTGCCATAGTAGCTTTTTCATTTCCATTTACAAGGCCCTATTGGATTCCGCTATCCTGTGCGGCTGTAATGTTTGGGACTACTATTATGGCAACCTTCAATAGGGCGATTTTGAGATGCTTCGGTAGCATAATAGGAACCCTGATAGCAGCCTGCATACTTTCTTTACATCCAGCGGGAATTATTGTCGCAATAATCAATATGATTCTAACTGTGATAACAGAGCTTGTAGTAGTAAGAAACTATGCACTTGTAGCAATGTTTATCACACCTAATGCACTGATGCTTGCAGAGGCGGCCACGAAGAACATTGAACCATCTCAGTTTATAGCCGTGCGTATTACGGCTACGATAGTAGGGTCTGTGATTGGTCTTGCCGGAACATATATTATGGGACGTAAATCAGCATCAAGCAGACTGCCCGGACTTATAACAAAACTAATCCGCAGTCAATCACGGGCAATAGTAAGACTCGAGGCTGATAAAGAGAACGGCAATGTTCATGATTTGCAGTGGATAAAGGAAAAAATGGAAATAAATCTTGGAAACCTAAAGCTTGCTTATAACACAGCACTGGGTGAGATACCAAGGAATCAGGAAAAGCTTGAATTCATGTGGCCGGCAATTGCTTCGCTGGAGCATATCAGCTACCTGATAGGCAGGAATATTGAAGTAAGAGAGTATTTGAGATTGTCAGATCAAGACCTTGCACAGATACTTATGGTACTTGAAAGGACAGCAACAGCTGTCGAGCAGAAGCTCGTATTGAAAGATATAAGGAAATTAGACATAGCTGAGATACCGAAGATTTGCAAGGAAATAAATAATCTTCAGGAAACATTAAGCATGAAAAACATATTCGTTCAGTAGAAGTATTTTTCGGTGACACTTAAATATCGGTAAATTTCACTTAACGACAAAAAAACCATAAGTAATGACAAAAAAGAAAGCAAAAGATTATTTTGGGGTGTTACCTTGGTAACACCTTTTTTTATGTTTTATCGATATAATAAGAATATAAATAGCTTGGCAAGAACAGATAAAGTACGTTTGGCTTATGGTATTGCCTGGCAAATTCAGTAAAACAGGAGGTATTTTGTTATGGTAGAACAGGTATTCAAATTGTCAAGAAATGATGAGATGGCTGTAGAAAAAGTGATATTTGACGAGAACGTGCATTATCTTCACATGGTTTTCAACAAGGACCAGGGGCTGCCAGAGCACTTCTCTAACTCAAATGTGTATATGACTGTTCTTCGAGGAAAACTCTCTATCGCTCTTGATGAACAGGAGATCCATGAATATGAGGCGGGCACCTTGCTGAAAATTCCGTTTCAGACAAAAATGAATGTTAGAAACCTGCACGATGAAACCATGGAGCTTATTGTAGTAAAGGCGCCTGCTCCGAAAAATTAATAGAGCAATAAGGCTTGTATAAAAAATAAGGCTTTCGATGTTATTTGACAACTTCGAAAGCTTTTTCATTAGGGATTACAAAGCTATATGATAATAAAATATCCGCTAGAGTGGTACTTTTAGGAAAAACAGGGGGGCGTGTCAGATGAAATCAAGAAAATATTTGAAGTTTGGAATGCTAGCTATAATATTGATTTTCGTGGTTTCGTATATTCTTTACGAGAAAGGCGTGTTTGGGCCGCAAAAGGTTGTTGGAGCGCAAGTCGCAGTAGGCACGCTTAAACCGACGGTGTTTGGAATTGGCACAGTTAATGCAAAGATGAATTTTAACGTTGGGCCGACCCAATCGGGCAAAATTCTAAAACTATATGTAGACCAAGGGGATTATGTCAAAGCAGGTCAAATAATCGGAGAAATGGACCCTGGTGATCTCGAACAGAATATAGCCAGCGCTCATGCGGCGCTAGTTAATAGTCAGTACAGTGCGGAAACTGCAAAAGCGCAGATTCAAGCTGCGGAGAGTGTTAATGAACTAGCGCAGGTGACGGCAGCGCGCCATGCCAAACTTTTTGAAAGTGGTGCGATAAGCAGAGAATCGCTGGAATCTAAAGAAAAAGATGCCCAGGTTGCGCAGGCATCTTTGGATTCGGCGATATCGACTTACCAGGCGGCTCAAAGCAGGGTGGTTCAAGCAGTTGCAGACCATCAAAAAATGATTGAACAGAAAAAGGATCTTTTGTTGATCAGCCCGGTGGACGGCGTTGTAGTTTCGCGGCAAACTGAAAAAGGGAGCACAGTGATTGCAGGGCAAACCGTTTTTAATATTATTGACCCGAAAACACTCTGGGTACAGACTAGAATTGATCAATCACGTTTCAGTGGCATTGAGATTGGACAAACAGCAGAAATCAGGCTGCGCTCCCATAAAGAGGCTCTGCAGGGGGAAGTGGCTCGCCTTCAGGTGCAGGGAGATACAGTGACTGAAGAAAGGTTTGTTGATGTCAAACTTAATAGTGCGTCTGCGAAGATTCTTTTGGGGGACTCGGCTGATGTGACTATACAGCTGCCTGTGGCGGAAAACGCGCTGTATGTTCCGGCGGCGGCCGTTAAAACAATTGACGGTGCAGACTGCGTCTGGGTGGTGAAAAATGAAAAAGTCTATAGTAGAAAAGTAAAAACCGGAGTTCAGACTGTAGAAGGCGAAGTTCAAATTTTGGAGGGGCTTGCTCAGGAAGAAACTGTCATTACGTACAGCAAGGCTCAGCTTGTTGAGGGAACAAAGGTCAGGCTGGTGCCGGCGCTATGATAAATTTGGCGATTCGTGACATTCGGCACAGCTGGTGGCGTTATTCTCTTACCGGAATAATTCTGGGGCTGTTGATTGCAACTACAATTACAATGTTTGGCATTTACAGGGGCATGGTTGCTGACGCGGTTGCACTTCCTGCAAAGTCGGGTGCTGATATATGGGTTGTACAAAAGGACACACTGGGGCCATATGCGGAAGCCTCTTCTCTTTATTCTGATGAGCAGCTTGGGTTAGCGGGATTTCCAGGAGTTTCAGAAGCTGCCAATGTGCTCTATTTCACTTTGCAGGTGCAGAGGGGAGCTGATGATGTTAGGGTCATGATTGCTGGATATGAGGATGGAAAAATTGGACAGCCGACTAGTATCATTGCAGGACGGCCAATTGTCAAATCAAAATACGAAGCTGTGGCCGACGCAAGCAGCGGATTTGAAATAGGTGACAAGCTCTTGATACGGCGCAACGAGTATACGGTTGTAGGTTTAACCGAACGAATGACAAGCACGGGCGGAGACCCTATTGTATTCCTTCGATTAAAAGACGCACAGGAGGTTCAATTCGATGAAGATAATACTTCCATTTACAATGACCGGAAGAGAAGTAATCAAAATGAGAGTAATGAGTTTGCCAAATATAAAGCCAATGCGATTCTAGTTAAGGCTGCAGATGGGTGGGACCCAAAGCAGGTGGCTGCAAGCATCAAACAGTGGAAGCATTTTGAAGCGTATACATACCAGGAAATGGAACAAATACTATTGTCGAAAACAATTGAAAAGGCTGCCAATCAGATCGGTCTTTTTCTGGTGATTCTAGAAATTGTAAGCGCCGCCATAGTAGCTCTTTTAATTTACACTATGACCATGGGTAAATTGAAGGAAATTGCTGTTTTAAAGCTGATTGGTGCTAACAATAGTCTGATAATGATGATGATACTGCAGGAATCGTGGGGTATTGGAATTATCGGCTATACAATAGGCGCAATCGTTTCTGCGCTGTGGGTTCCGGTTTTCCCGCGGTATGTAGTGTACAGTACCGACATTAGAGTGATAACATTTGCCATAACGATGGCAATATGCACTCTTGCGAGTATAATCAGCATTCGGGCAGCTATAAAAGTTGAACCGGCATCGGCAATTGGAGGTTAACAATGAAACCAGCGATTATGATGGAAGGAATAAAGAAAAGATACGGGAAAGGAGCAACCGCAGTAGATGCATTGCGGGGCGTGAATATGGCTGTCTTTCCCGGAGAAGTCATTGGACTTATAGGACCCAGCGGATCTGGAAAAACAACATTGCTGCAATGTCTGGGGGCAATTATTGATCCAACTGCTGGACGAATTGAACTTGGAGATGAGGCGATTTATGATGGCGGCTGGTTAATCAAGGATGTACGTGCCCTTAGGCGAGACAAGATTGGTTTCATGTTTCAAGCTCCGCATTTAATCCCTTTTATGACAAATATTGAGAATGTGGCCATGCCAATGCTATTGGCGGGAAGACCTTATGAAGAGGCACGATATAGGGCTATGGAATTGCTGACTACTCTGGATATAGCAGACAAAGCGGAGTTTAAATCGTACCAGCTTTCCGGAGGACAGGCTCAGCGGGTATCTATCGCCAGAGCATTGGCTAACAATCCGCCAGTGATACTCGCAGACGAGCCCACGGCTCCGCTTGACAGCCGGCGTTCGCTGTCGGTAATTAAATTGCTGAATGATTTGGCTAAACAATATGGAACGGCAATAATTGTAGTCACCCATGATGAAGTGATTGTCCCTACATTCAAGAGAATTTATAGAGTGCGGGAAGGGCTGGTATTTGAAGAGCACGGCGAGGGTAAGGAGCTGAGCTTAGGATAATAAAGAGAGTACAATTGCTTTATAGAGTAAAAACTGTTGCATAATAATTTTCAGGGTATAAATAAGTATATGAAAGCAAAGGGCTTGCGCTCATGGGAGGAAGCATATGAAGAATTTGAGGGTTGACGACTCTGCCAGGCTTATCGGAACTATAAGATTCGGAGTGGATGCATATGTTGCGCAGGGAGCTGTTTTGCGATCAACAGGCGATTCGCTGAGCATAGGTAATGGGAGCTGGGTTCTTGAAAATTCCGTCATAGTAGGATCGCCGGAGCAGCCTGTCCAAATCGGCAGCAAAACCGTATTTGGACATAAGTGTATAGTCATAGGCGCACAAATCGGGGACCTGTGTGAAGTAGGTAACGGAACAATTTTTCTTCCTGGCTCCAGGGTGGGCAACTGGTGCATATTCGGAGAAGGAACAATAATACCTCCAGGAAAAGTTATTCCCGACGAGTCTGTAGTTGTCGGAAGGCCTGGGCGCATAATAAGGAAGCTGACAGATAAGGACGCTGATATGATTTCAAGAATGCGGGGCTACGATACGAGTCTCAAGCCTCTAACGGAACATATAATAAAATCCGAGTCAAGGGAGGCTGGAAAAGTGGGAAAAATATATAGGTTCGGCACAAAAGTTCCAGTAATTGATGAATCAGCATACATATACGATTCGGCGGAAATCACAGGTGATGTTGTAATAGGCAGCAATTCGGTTGTGGCATCAGGAGTCAGAATAATTGGCAACACCCACGGCCCTGTGAGAATAGGCAACAATGTTCAAATACATGAAAATTCTGTGCTTCACCTGCTGCCTGATAATGAGCTTATAATCGAAGACAATGTAACAATAGGTCCAGGGTGCATAATACACGGCACCACAATAGGCTTCAACACGGTAATAGAGTCAGGGGCCATAGTGTGCGATTACAGTAGGCTTGGAAGAAACGTGCTGGTCAAATCGGGAAGTCTTGTAAAGCAAAGAAGCGTTTTTTCAGACAATCAGATAGTGGAAGGATTTCCTGCGGCAGTTGTGGGAGAAAATACGGATGTGATGGAAAGACCTGACTGGGCAATCAGAGACATATAAGAGGAGTGGTTGTTATGATTAATTTCAACATTGTTAAAAAAGTCATGGATGCAACAAAAAAGTATACTATATTAGATTATGGTTTTTTTAAATTCCTTATGATAACATGCGGCATACTGCTAGGTGTGTATTTTACTGAAACCATATTAAGCTTCATATGGTTGATATGGATAGTATTCGCAGTATCTGCTGTTTGGATGACTTACAAAATATTCAAATATACAAAATAGCTCATATAGCAGTTGTACAATGAAAGCCGCCGGGATGAGCCTGGCGGCTTTTGGTATGGTATCTGCGCTTGATAGCGTTTACTGTTTCTCAAAAAAATGATTGATCCACTGTGAAATTAACGCAGTCCTTTAAAACTAGTCAGGGGAAAAACACTGAAAATATCCTGATATTGGATTATTGTGAATGTAAAGCAGAAATAGGGGTAGCATACTAGAATACAGGAACATCAAAATATAATACTATACTATAGGGAGATGATGGTGTGGTTAATGTTGAATCAATCAAATATGTAGTGAACGAGAGCTCAAGAAAAGAAAGGGATCGTAAAGCCCAGGTGGATTTTCTCGACAGGGAGACAGTGGAGGGAGTAAGAAAATTCCATAAGAGCTTTCCCCAATACAAAAAAACGCCTCTGGCTAGTCTAGACAAGCTGTCGGAGTATCTGGGAGTAAGCAACATATGGATAAAGGACGAATCCTACAGGTTTGGCCTTAACGCCTTCAAGGTCCTGGGCGGTTCCTATGCGGTGGTCAAATATATTGCGCAAAGGCTCGGCGTGGATGCTTCGGAGCTTGCCTTTGAAAGGCTCAAATCTCAAGAAATAAGGAAGAGGCTGGGCGTCATAACATTCGTCACTGCCACTGACGGCAACCACGGCAGAGGGATAGCCTGGGCGGCCAACCAGCTTGGCCATAAGTCGGTAGTGTTCATGCCGAAGGGCTCCTCTGAAATAAGATTGGAAAACATAAGGAAAGAGGGCGCAGAGGCTTCCATAACAGATTTAAACTATGATGACGCAGTGAGGCTGGCCGACAAATACGCAAAGGAGCACGGCGGTGTCATGGTGCAGGACAGCTCCTGGGAGGGGTACATGGAAATCCCTACCTGGATTATGCAGGGGTACGCAACCATAATGGATGAAGCCATCGAGCAGATCCGGGAGTCGGGCCATGAAAAACCGACGCACATGTTCCTTCAGGCGGGCGTTGGATCATTTGCCGGAAGCATGCTCGGATGCCTTGTGTCAGAGTTAGGAAATGAGTGGCCAATCACTGCTATAGTTGAACCTGATACGGCCGCATGCATATACAAGTCAGCCGAGATAAGCGACGGAGAGCCTCACGCTGTGACGGGTTTCATGCCTACAATAATGGCAGGACTTGCCTGCGGAGAGCCGAGCCTTGTCAGCTGGGGAATACTAAGAGACTATTCGGATATGTATATATCCTGTCCTGACTTTGTTGCTGCAAGGGGCATGAGGATACTGGGCAATCCTCTTGGTGATGACCCTAAGGTTGTTTCGGGCGAGTCCGGAGCAGTTGGGCTTGGGATGCTAAGCCTGCTGATGGAGCACAAGGACTTAAAGGATATGGCCTCGAAGCTTAAGCTTGATAAGAATTCAAAGATACTCCTAATAAGCACTGAGGGGGATACTGATCCGGAGAACTATAGAAGTACTGTATGGGATGGCATGTATCCATCTTTTTAATTGAAACAAGATGATAGGTTAGACAAAAATAATATTCTGGCGTTTAGTTGCCTGGAAAGCTTTGACCATAAGCCTTCCAGGCTTTTTATATTGATTATTTAAAATATCCCTTTATCTCATCCTCAAAATGCTTTATTGCTGAAAGGAAAGGGGCGGGCTCAGTCTTGCCAAGACCGCAGAAGGATGAGCCTTTCATGTGCTTGAGTATGCCTGAGAGCCTTTTGAAGTCGGCAGAAGTGGCATTCCCTGACTTCATGAGTTCAACAATTCTTACAAGCTGTCTATTGCCCTCCCTGCAAGGTGTGCACTTGCCGCAGGACTCATGGGCGAAGAAGTGGGCTAAAGACTCAAAGTAGTCAAGCATGGAGTTGGATTCGTCGGCCACTACAATAGCGCCCGAACCTACTGCAACTCCGATTTCGGCCAGTCCTTCGTAGGAAATCGGTGTATCTATTTGGCTTGCCGGCACTATGGCGCCTGAAGCGCCTCCTATCTGTACAAATTTGAGAAGCCTGTCTGAGTTGAGCCCTCCTGCAATGTCATATACCACCTCTTTAATGGTGATTCCAAAAGGTATCTCGTAAACGCCGGGCTTATTCACCTTGCCCGAAACGCTTATCATCTTTGTGCCTATGCTCCTGTGGGTGCCGTAGCTTCTGTATTCGCTGTCGTCCCTGACTAGTATTGGCACTATGCTGTAGGACTCCACGTTGTTTAGAAGCGTAGGCAGGTTGTAAAGGCCCACGTTGTTCAGCCTGGGAGGCTTAATCCTTGGCCTTCCGGCCTTGCCCTCGGTGGACTCAAGCAGTGCAGAGCTCTCGCCGCAAACGTATGCGCCTGCGCCTGAAACCACATTCATTTCCATGTTAAGGCCGCTGCCAAGTATATTTTTTCCGAGAAAGCCTCTCTCTTCAGCCTGCCTTATGGCGTTTCTCATCCTGTCATGGAGGTATGAGTACTCTTCCCTTATATATATCCTGGCGCGGTTCATCTGCGAGCCGCCGCCCACGTATGCACCGATTATCATACCTTCAATTACTCCAAACGGATTATGCTCCAGCAGCGCCCTGTCCTTGAATGTTCCAGGCTCGCCTTCGTCGGCGTTGCACATTACTCCCTTAACGGGAGCGGGAACACGCAGAGCATGGGTCCATTTCTTGGCAACGGAAAAGGCGGCACCGCCCCTTCCCTGAAGGTCGGACCTGTCGAGTATATTTATTATTTTCTCAGGCTTCATGGAAACGGCCTTTTTGAGGCCCTCGAAGCCGCCCGTAGCTATGTACTCGTCTATAGAATCAGGATTGACACTGTAGAAATTCTTGGATATAACGCTTACGGTTTTACTCATTTTCAGCCACCTCCCTGCACTCGATTATTATCTGCTTTATCTTTTCCTGGGTGAGGTTGCCGACAACCTTGCCGTTTAGCCTCATTGCCGGAGAAACATCGCACGCGCCAAAGCAAGGCGTATACTCGAATGTGAACATGCCGTCAGGCGTTGTGCTGCCGATTTTGATTCCAATCTCTGCCTCCAGAGCGTCCTTAACATTTACAGCCTTGTTGACAGTGCAGGAAGTACCCTGGCAGAGCTGAACCAGGAATCTGCCCCTAGGCTCAGTAGCTATGGCGTGGTAGAAAGTCGCCACCTCGTATACTTCCTGAGCCGATATTCCCATTATTTCAGATACGACAAGCATGGCTTCTTTTGAAACGAAGTTACGGCTGCTTTTCGACTGTACATTAAGCAGGATTGCTATTAGATTGTCCCTTGAGTTGCCCCATTTATCAATAACACTGCCGACAGTTTCATATAGCTCCTGATATTTTTCCTCAACTTTGCTTTTTAAAGGTTTTAGCATTTTAAATACCTCCGATTCAGTCTGTTAATATATGCTTATGGACAAGGCATGTTGAAGTGGAAATTTAAAACTGGTTTCTTTTCCTGTATGATGTGTGGAGAAATTCATGTGATTTGTGGCTTCCCGGTTTTCCCAGGAAATCGCTGTAGAGCTTTTGTACAGATGGATTCAGGTGGGATTTCCTCAGCGGAAGCTCAGCATCCTCCTTGTAGAGCGCTCCCGCCCTAAGCTGCATTACGTTGAACTTTTCCCTCTCAAACGGGGATACATATGGCTGTCCTCCACCATTTACGCAGCCTCCCGGGCAAGCCATAACCTCGATGAAGTGGTAGTCGGCTTTGCCTTCCCGTATAAGCTCCAGAAGTTTTCTTGCGTTGTCCGTGCCATGAGCAACAGCAACCTTGACCGTCAAACCGCCAACAGCAACGCTGGCTTCCTTTACTCCTTCAAGCCCCCTAACGGCTTCATATTCTATATCTTCGATTTCAGCACCTTCTAGTATGTCGGCAACTGTCCTGATGGCAGCCTCCATAACACCTCCTGTCGCGCCGAATATCACTCCCGCTCCAGTATAGTCGCCGAATATCTCATCTGCGTCTGATGGCTCAAGAGAAGCAAAGTCCAGTGAAGCCTCCTTGATCATCCGGGCAAGCTCTCTTGTGGTAAGGACTGCATCTACATCCCTGCCGTGGTCGCCTGCCATCTCCTCCTTGGATGCCTCATACTTCTTGGCCGTGCAAGGCATTACTGATACAGAGAATATTTTCTTTGGATCCAAACCGTTAAGCTGTGCATAATATGTTTTCAGAACCGAGCCCATCATCTGTTGGGGTGACTTGCAGCTCGAAACATGTTCCAAAAGGTCCGAGTGGTATATTTCTATGTACCTTATCCAACCCGGCGAACAGGATGTTATCATAGGAAGCTTGCCGCCGCTCTTTATGCGCTCAAGGAGCTCTGTACCTTCTTCAAGTATCGTAAGGTCTGCTGCGAAATTTGTGTCGAATATCTTGTCAAACCCGAGCATGCGAAGGGATGTATACATCTGTCTCGTAACACTTGTACCAATAGGCATGCCGAATTCCTCTCCGAGAGCCGCCCTGACTGCTGGAGCCACCTGCACAACAACATGTAAATCCTTATCCTCAAGAGCTTCCCATACCTTGTCAATCTCGCTTTTTTCTGTCAGAGCTGCTGTAGGACATGCGTTTATGCACTGTCCGCAGAAAATACAGGGAGCTTCTTCAAAGCTGTTTCCAAATGCGGGAAGTATTTCTGTATCGAGGCCTCTTTCTGCCATGGATAACACACCTATACCCTGGACATTCTTGCAGACTGCTATGCATCTGCCGCATAGTATGCACTTGTTTGGATCCCTTACTATACAAGGGGATCGGTCATCAACAGGCTTAAGAGCCTGCATGCGCATGAGCACTCCATACATTCCAAGATCCTCACACATCTTTTGAAGTTCGCAGCTTGTGTTTTTGGAGCAGGACAGGCAGTCGCTGTTGTGGTTCGCTAAAATCAGCTGCATATTTTCCTTTCTGGCTTCTCTGATTCGCCTGGAGCGGGTAATAACCGACATGTCTTCCTTTACAGGCAGCGTGCAGGAGGTCTGCAATCCTCTTTCTCCCTCAATTTCGACAAGACACATTCTGCAGGCACCTGTTTTGTTGACGCCTTCAAGGTAACAAAGTGTAGGAATATTTATACCTATGCTCCTTGCTGCTTGAAGAACTGTTGAGTCCTTTGGAACTTCAACTCTTATTCCATCAATTCTAATACTTACTTTCTCCATAACAGAATCACTCCATTTCTCATATTCAATTCAAGTGATAGTCAAAAGCCTCATCATAAAACACGATTAATATATAATCATGATTATTAAGAAATTGTCGATATTGTATCATATTTATAAATGAATGACAATTGAATTTTTGAAATATTCTTAAAAATGAACTAATCCTGTACAGGTGATTCGGAGCTGCTTAGACAATAGTTTGTGCATTAAATTTCCCAATTTGTGCTAAAATATTATAAAAGAGTATGAACAAGAAGATTTATATTTTATATAGATGTTACGTTTGGCAGATAAAAGGAGACGACTATGAATAATAAAATATTTACAAACAAGCAGGGGAGGACTAAATGAGACATAATGAGACTTTCTATACTATGCTGGTGCTGGCTGCAGCATTGCTTTGGGGTACCACAGGCACAGCCCAATCCTTTGCTCCCTCCGGCGCTTCGCCTCTGTCTATAGGGGCTGTGCGTTTGGCTGTAGGAGGGACGGCTCTTTTGGTTTTTGCTCTATGGAAGGGAGCCTTGGGAGATAAAGTGATTTGGCGCAAGTGGAGTACTTTCTTGGCCGCAGGGTGCATATCTGCCTACCAGCTTTTCTTTTTTGCCGGAGTTTTAAAGACCGGCGTGGCTGTAGGGACTATGGTGGCCATAGGTAGCGCGCCTGTGTTCGCCGGAATAATATCACTTATTTTCAGGCGCGAGAATCCCGGACTCAAATGGGCGGCGGCCACGCTGCTTTCGATAGTCGGATGCGTCTTGCTGGCTGCAGACGGTCAGAGACTGGAGGTCAACTCCGTTGGGGTTTTACTTGCCCTTGGCGCCGGAGCCTCGTATGCGCTCTATGCCGCCACCAGCAAGAAGCTGCTGGATTCGCATCCTCCTGAGGCGGTTACCGGGGCCGTGTTCTTTATAGGCGCGCTGTTTCTTTCTCCTCTTTTATTTATTCTGGACCTGGATTGGCTTAAAAGCATGCAAGGCATATGTGTTGCCATGCATTTGGGACTGATGGCTACAGCTCTTGCATATGTCTTGTTTTCTCACGGCTTGGCAAAAATACCATTTCCTAAAGCGGTTACTCTGTCACTTGCAGAGCCCCTTACCGCGGCTGCCCTTGGCGTGTTTCTGCTGAAAGAACAGCTGTCCCTAGTTTCTCAAATCGGAATGTTCCTGGTTTTTTCAGGACTTGTCATACTGTCTTTGGCGGGACTTAGGAAAAAAGGTTAGTATGCGTATCTGAGATTTAGACAGAAATGAAAGGATGTGTATTTATATGGCCAACACGAAAAAATCGAGTGCATTAGTGAGACGAAATTACAAAATAAGCAAAGTGGAATTTGCTGAGAAAACAAAGATCGAAGGCAATATACTTTACATTGAACGGGGTATTTGTGCAGAAGCCCTGGGCAATGCAAATAAGGATATAGTACTGGATATGAGCATAAGCATCATAAATGCGGGGGAGTACGGCTGCTATACAGATACGATTCTCGATGTACAGCCGTTTGCTGTTAAAGAAAAAGGCTCTGTTTTGGGAGAGGGCGCCACACGATCTCTTTCCGGAGTTGCCATGATGCTCTGCGGAAAGGATGATGATGGAGAACAAATCAGCGAGGCAGGCTCCAGCGAAGGAATACTCTCTAGTAGTGTGCGCTTCAACAGGCCCGGGTCCATAGACAACGGAGAGATAATCATCAAGATAGATTGTCTGATCAAATCAGGGGAAAGGATGAAGCGTTCGGGACCTTTGGCATGCCACAAGGCGGCTGAATATATAAGTGAGCATATCCGATCAGCCGTATTGGCTTTAGGCGATGAGGATTTCACAGCCGGGTGCGCAGATGAACAGGAATTCACTTATGCGCGCCATGAGGGCAGGCCGAAGGTGCTTCTGGTAAAGGAAATCATGGGGCAGGGAGCCATGCATGAAAAGCTGCTTCTGCCTCTTCAGCCTTGCGGCATTACTGGTTCGCGCTCCAATATAGATATGGGCAATATCCCACTTGTGCTCTCGCCTCTTGAGGCCATAGATGGAGGAGTTCATGCCCTTACTTGCGTTGGTCCGTCAACCAAGGAGACAAGCCGCCACTACTTCCGTGATCCGTTGGTGATGCAGGCTCTCTCTGACTCGGATATTGACATGTGCGGAGTGGCTTTTGTGGGAAGTCCTGCAGTCAGTCAGCAAAAGTATATGATTGCCGAGAGACTTGGCATGCTCGCCGAGGCTATGGACGCTGATGGCGTGATCATAGCTACTGAGGGCTATGGCAATAACCATATTGATTTTGCAGCCTATCTGGAGGCTATCGGCAAGCGTGGCATACCCGCTGCAGGCGCAACCTTTTGCGGCAATTTCGGTCCGCTGATCACCGGCAATAAATTTACTTGTCACCTTGTTGACTGTGCAAAGTCAGCCACCGGCCTCGAAAACAGTATTTTGGCAGACAACACTATGGTCGAGGAGGACGCCGAGATTGTAATTGCAATGCTCAAGGCGGTCATCTCCGGTAAGCGCGTGTCTGCGCCGCCACAGCGCTGGGATACTGCTGTGAGGAGGAAAAATATCTCCAAGATGAAGGAGGGCGGACAAGGAATTTTCCAATCGGAAATACCCACGGCTACAATGCCGTCCATCGTCTGGACTCCGGTCACAAAGCCCCTTTCAGAAATGAAAATCGCACTAGTTACAGGCACAGGTGTGCATTTGCGGGATGACAAGCGTTTTAACCTGAGCTGTGACAGCAGCTTCCGCATTATACCAGGGGATGCTCTTACTGCCAGATTGACTGTAAGTCATGGCGGATACGACAATACAGACGCGCTAGCTGACATTAACAGCATGTTTCCTCTTGACAGGCTGAGTGAGCTGGCTGAGGAAGGTTTGATCGCAGCAGTTGCACCGCGGCACATAGGTTTTATGGGAGGAGGAGGCGACCTTAAAGCGCTGGCTAATGAAACCGGCCCAGCTATTGCTGATATACTCAAAAAAGACGGTGTGGATGCTGCGGTTTTCACTGCCGGCTGAGGCACTTGTCACCGCTCTTCAGTGATTGTTCAAAGAGCGTTAGAGGAATCGGGGATTCCTACCATTATCATTTCCGCGTTGCCCGCTATATCCATCCGCTGCGGCGCTCCGCGGAGCGTATCGCCCATAGTGCCAATTGGCGCAAATGCCGGCGCTCCAAACAATCCCTTGCAGCAAAGGGAGATCTTGAGGGCGGCCTTGCTCAATCTTATTGCAATCGATAACCCGGGGAAGAACGTGCCGCTGCCTATTGAGTATTAATAGTAGGGGATTAGCCTCGAAAATAGATAAGAGCTTGAATCAGATGTTGTATGTCCTATGGAGCAAGCTCTTCTTTGTAAGAAGGGAGCGCTTTTGAGATAAAACTAGTCAAGACGGGTATTATTATAAAGCAAATTATATGTGGCGGATCTGATGGGGCTCGTATACGTCTTGCACCGCAAAAGGATGGGGAGGTATATATGAAATTGTCTTCGATAAAAAAATATTTGTTGATTTTTCTGGGATCAATATCTGTAGCTCTAGGGATAGCTGGCGTTTTTATTCCGCTGCTTCCAACCACCCCTTTTCTTCTGCTTGCTTCCTTTTGTTATCTGAGAAGCTCGGAGCGAATGTATAATTGGCTGATAAATCATAGAATTTTTGGAACATATATATACTGCTATTTGACTTATAGGGCTATCCCCAGGAAAACAAAAATCGGCACATTGATTTTTCTTTGGTCAACATTGATTATTTCCATGCTCCTTATGCCATCTTTGCATATCAGGATATTCCTTGCTGCAGTTGGAATAGGTGTAACTATTCATCTTAAGATGCTAAAGACACTGAGCTTTGATGATATGGAAGCGCTTGGTGATTTATATGGTAATAAGTCCAAAGAACAAGCCTTATCGAACAAGGGATAATGCTGTGAAAATATAACAAGAATAAATTGAGGAGATGCATTTTATGACTAGCGAAAAAATATTTATGGATGATTCATATATTACCGAGCTTGAAGCCGAGGTGGCAAGCTGTGTTCAAAAGGATGAATACTACGAAGTCATACTTGATAAGACAATCTTCTATCCCCACATGTCCGGGGGCCAGCCGAAGGATGAAGGCACAATAAGCGGTATCAAGGTTATCAATGTGCTCGAGCGCGGCGATGAAATAGTGCACCTTCTCAAGGAGCCCGTGGAAGGTACTGTGAAGCTTTCCGTAGATTTTGGCACGCGGTTTGACTATATGCAGCAGCATACAGGCCAGCATATACTTTCATATGCTCTCGCAAAGCTGTTCGGCGGTAATACGGTGGGCTTTCATTTGAGCGAGAGCTATACCACCATAGATCTGGACATTTTGCTGACGGATGAAATGGTAGTTGCGGCGGAGCAGCTGAGCAACAGGATAATATATGAAAACAAAAAGGTGACTGCCAGGGAATATGCATACGAGGATGCCTTGAAATTGAATCTTAGCAAGATGCCCGTTGAGCTTGACCATTTGAGAATAATCAGCATTGAAAACTACGATGACAATGCCTGCGGCGGGACACACGTGAATTATACGGGTGAAATAGGAATAATAAAGGTAACAAAGAAAGAAAAATATAAAAGCGGAACCAGGGTTGAATTTCTCTGCGGACGAAGAGCTCTTGATGATTACATAGTGAAAAATAAAAGCTTATTGGATTTGTCGGCGTTGTTGACGTGCAGAGCAGATATGCTCCAGGAGAATATTGAAAAGATATTGAATGAAAACAAGAAGCTCACAAAGGATATCAGCACCTTGGGCAGCGAGCTGAATGAATACAAGGCAAGAGAACTGACAAGCAATGCAGTTGTAAAGGATGGTGTAAGCTTTGTATTCAACAAGTCAGACAATGATGTGAAGGACCTGAGATCTATCTGCTCAAAGCTCATAGAAACCGATAATTATGCGGCTGTTCTGGTTTCCGAAAGCGACAATACCTGCAATTTGGTAATGGGCCAGTCGAAAAATCTAAGTCTTGACATGAAAAACATATTTGAACAGTGCAAAGCAGTGATTAACGGCAAAGGCGGAGGAAACAACTATCTGCTTCAATGCACGGGCGATTTGCTCAGGGCTGACGAGTGCCTGGAATTGGCAAGGAACACGCTTCTTTAAGCTGTCGAGCAAATGGGAGGAAGTGAAAAAGCACGCACAATGCAGAAAATGCAACTGTGCGCGCTTTTTTTGATTAACCCAAATTCAATAATGTAAAACCGGTTTTTTCATCAAATAGTCGCCTTGCGTCAACCCCTATTATTTCCTGTAGAATCACTTCGCAACAAACCCAGGCTTTAACGCCATTGCGCAGACATCCCGTGATTGTGTTTCCTGACCTGCCAAGTGCGCCATGAATATGCAGAATCGGTTTTCCAGTTTTGTCAGGCGCTATTATCCCTGTGGCGATGGTTTCATGTGCCTCGTATATAGGTAAAGCCATTGGGTTTGGCGGATTTTCAGATGTTTTTCGCGGCCCAACTATTATCTCGCCATCCATCAATGTTCCAAGCATGCTTAAGTGAGCTATGGAAATATTCATTTCACTTGCAAATTCCTCTATGCAATCTGGTACGATATCGCCTTCTTCAAGTCTAATGACAAATACCCTGCCGAGTTTTCCTTCTGTAGCTTTCAATTTTAAAGCCTCCCATATAATATAAATACTAACTTATACACTTAAGCTGTTTTATTTGTAATTTAAATATATTATAAAAATATGAAAAATTCAAATAATTCTGAAAAAAGATGACAAAACAGCAATGTAAATGCTGATGAGCGTGGATTTTAGCAAACTTATGTGGTAACATTATAATAATCATTCTTTGAATTTTCAAAGGATGATTTTTTATATAATTTTAAACGGATATTACACAAGAAAAATCTAATTATGAAAGGTGATTACATATGAGTTCTAATGTACTACATTATGATGAATTGAAGCATTTCTGCCAGGAAGCTTTCGGAGGCTTCGGCTTCAACGAAAAGGACAGCGCTGTCATTACTGACGTACTGCTCCTGTCAGATCTGTACGGCATAGATTCCCACGGCACGAATCGCATCGTGATGTACCACGAGCTTATAAAGGATGGGAATATAGACATAGAAGCTCAGCCAGAGATTGTTATGGAAACGCCGGTTTCAGCTGTCATCGACGGCAAGAGGGGCATGGGGCAGCTCGTGGCGTGTTATGCTGCCGAAACAGCTATTGCAAAGGCCAAGACATCCGGCATAGGCCTTGTAACTGTGCGCAATTCGAACCATTATGGAATTGCGGGATACTATTCCTTGATGGCTTGCAGGGAAGGATTGCTTGGGATTTCAATGACGAATTCCCGCGTATCCGTATTGCCCACTTTCGGGAAAACACCTATGATGGGGACGAATCCCTTCGCCATCAGCATACCTGCGACGCCTCAGCCATTCAACTTCGATGTGGCTACTTCTGTCGTGCCAATAGGCAAGGTTGAGCTTTATAACAAGCTAGGGAAGCAGCTTCCGCTTGGTTGGGGAATGAACGTGGATGGCCTGGATGAGACAGATCCTGCAAAAATTCTCGCAGGCATCCCCTTCGGAAGATCAGGTGTGCATCCAGTAGGCGGTGGAACTGAAGAATTCGGAGGACACAAGGGCTACGGATTTTCGATGGTTGTAGAGATATTCTGCTCCATACTTTCAATGGGCACCACGTCCAACCACATCATGGAAGAAAAAGGCCAGTCGGGCATCTGCCATTTCATCGCTGCCATTGATCCCAAGATTTTCGGAGACCCGAGTGCAATTCAGGAGCATCTGGAATCATACCTCGATGAAATCCGCAATTCGGAAAAGGCTACCGGAAGGGAGCGCATATACACTCACGGCGAAAAGGAAGTGGAAGCCTATGCAAAACGCATGGAGGAAGGTATTCCTGTCAATGACAAGACAATAGAAGAAATGAAGGCTTTGGCTGATTATTTGCATATGGATTTCTGTCAATATTTCCCAACTCTAAAGCCTTTAAAATAAGCCTATTAAAAAAGCTGTAAAATCAGATGTTGTTTAAACAAACTACTAGAAAAAAACGCTGACTTCAAATATGGAGTCAGCGTTTTTTTTCATGGTGTGCCCGGCATGGGCGCACTCTTGTCGGTGAAAGTCCGATACGGGGGCTGGTAGTGCCAACTGTTAGCCAAGAGCAAGGGTGTCCATCGTGAGGTGGAATTTGAAGGAAGCTGGAGGCAAAGTGCCGAGCTGAGGTACACGAATCACATTTGAGGCTTAACCAGGTGGATGAGGTTGCCATACAAACCGAAGTCCTATAACTACCCGAACCCTACACGGTAAATGCGGCGGTTACATGGGATGAAGGTTATCGTTCTTACCCGGGGAGGTCTCACGGACGTGGAGTAAAAGAATTCTGAAACACGGAGTAAAGCTTGTCGTGAGAAGTCAGCAGAAGCCATAGTACTGAAAGTTTTTTTTCAGGAAGGGTAGAACAATCGTAAGTCTTTAGTAAGAGCCGGAAGGAGGCTGGTGCGTTGAAAGCAGAATACCGAAAGGGCTGCCTGCAAAGGGATAGCGTGGAACGTGAAGAGTATGCAGGAGCGCAGAGCGCCAGCGCTCGGGAAAGCAAAGAAAGAGACGGTGCAATCGACCTGCTGGAAAGGATACTGGAACGGGACAACCTGAACAGAGCCTACAAGCAGGTCAAGCGTAACCACGGAGCGCCAGGAATCGACGGAATGAACGTCGAGGACGCGCTTTCGTGGATAAGGGAAAACAGGGATGAACTCCTGCAAAGCATAAGGGAAAGCTACTATAAGCCGAGTCCGGTGCGACGCAAGGAGATTCCCAAGCCCGATGGTGGTGTGCGAAAGCTGGGGATTCCCACGGTAATAGATCGAGTTATCCAGCAGGCCATATCACAGAAGCTACAACCCATATTTGAACCAACATTTTCAGACGGAAGTTACGGCTATCGACCTAAAAGAAGTGCACAGCAGGCGATTCAGAAAGTGAAAAGCTATGCAGAACAAGGATTCGGATACGCAGTAGAAATAGATCTGTCCAAGTATTTCGACACCTTGAATCACGAACTGCTTCTTAATCTTCTGCGTAGGAAGCTCCAAGACAAACGCGTGATAGGACTCATCAAGAAATATCTGAAGAGCGGAGTCATGGAAAATGGCGTATTCAGCAAAACTGAGGAAGGCGGGCCGCTTTCGCCTCTACTGGCCAATATATACCTGAATGAATTCGATCAGGAGATGGAAAGTCGAGGGGTGAAGATAGTCAGGTATGCGGATGACATTGTGGTACTTGCAAAAAGCAAGCGGGCGGCGAAACGCCTTCTGAAAACCTGTCGTATATATCTGGAGGATAAGCTGAAACTGAAAATGAATGTCCAAAAGAGCAAGGTTGTCAGCGTATTGGCAATAAAGCATTTCAAGTTCCTTGGGTTCTGTCTTGGGAAGAATGGGAAGGGCATCTACATAAGGGCTCACCGTGAATCCCTTGTAAAAGCGAAAAGGAAGCTGAAAGAACTGACACGCCGAAATCAGGGCAAGAATGTGCGAGTGGTCATGGAGAAAGTGAAAATCTTCATTCGAGGATGGCTCGGATACTATCATGTGGCCGACATCAAACGGGCGCTGAGGTCTTGGAATGAATGGCTGCGCCGAAGATTCAGGATGTATATTTGGAAGAAATGGAAGAAACCAAGGACGAGGGTGATGAACCTGAAGAAGCTTGGAATTCCAGAGTGGCAAGCATACCAATGGGGTAATACTCGACTAGGTTATTGGCGAATAGCAGGAAGTGCAGTACTTCAACGTTCCATTTAACAGATTTTTCAGCAAGAATTCTCCCGCCTCTAAGCGTAGCATAGGCGGTGGGTTGAATTGCTGATTATTTATGTCTTTTTCTTGAAAATCATGGGTTTTGAGCAAATAATCGGGTATAATCAAATCAACGAACACATGTTCTTCGGATGTTTGTGAAAGGAGCATTCCCAATGATTAGATGCCACAAGACCAATTTTTATGCCACAAAAACCGACACCGACAGATTGTTTGCGTGCAACAGGCTTTCGGCTGAAATCTGGAACGCCTGCCTTTTGTCTGCGAAGGACTACTCCCTTGCAAACGACGGAAAGTGGATAGGAACGTCTCAGCTTCAAGCCGAAATGAAGGGCAGATTCTTGCTTCACAGCCAGTCGGTGCAAGCCGTTTGCCACAAGTACCTGTTCGCCAGGGATTCGGCCAGAGCCGCCAGGCTCAAGGGTTACAAGACCAAGTACCCCTACAAGACCAAGAAAAACTACAACACCAAATGGGTTGACAAGGCTTTCAAGGTTTTCCCAAACGGGAAAGTAGAGCTTTCCATGGGCATATTCGATGGCAAAAGGCAAAAGCCTATAACCATCTGGTGTAAGTATGTCCCCAATGGGGACATCAAGGAAATCGAGCTTGTCTACGACAGCGGGCTTATGGTTTCCATAAGCTACGACGACTACGCCGCTGAAGCAAAAGCTTCAGGAACAAGCAGGGTTGCCGTTGACCTTGGCGAGATTCACTCCATCGCCGCCTTCTGTGAAAACGGCGAGAGCCTAATCGTAACAGGCAGAAAGCTTAGAAGTATACACAGGCTCAGAAATAAGAAACTCGCAGAGCTTCAAAGGCTCATGAGCAGGTGCAAGAAGGGTTCACGCCAGTGGAGACGTTATAACCAGGCTAAGCAGTACATATTGTCCAAGTCCGAAAAACAGTTAAAGGACGCCCTGCACAAGTCCAGCAGGAAGTTTGCCGATTGGTGTTTGGCCAATGCCGTGGGCGAAGTCGCCGTGGGCAAGGTCGAAGGCGTCCAGCGTAATACAAAGGGCAAGCTCAGGAAAAAAGAAGCCCAAAAGCTCTCAAACTGGGCGTTCAGCAGACTCCAAAAATACATGGAGTACAAGCTCAAAGCCTTCGGCGTAGCCATGTCCAAGATTGACGAGAGCTACACAACGCAGACATGTCCTGTCTGCGGCAAGAGGAAGAAGACCTCTGGCAGAACGTACAAGTGCAAATGCAGCTACAGCTGCCACCGTGACATACATGGGGCAAGGAACATCCTCTCCAAGCACATTAACGGCGGGAGGATAACGTATGTAGCCGACATTGAGAATACAACGTATCTACGGATAGCATAGGGCATCCTGTGCTTGAAGTTAGTAGACGGGCTGTTCCGCCCCATCCGAAAGGATGTTGCTTGCTTAGAATCCCCAATCTGCCCCCGCAGCGATGCTGTGAGGGCACGCAGCCAACCTGCGTGTCCGTGTGGGAGAAAGGGTTTTCGATGGCAAGAAACCCCCAGCTTCTAGCTCCGTTAGGAGTTAAGTGGGGGAGGTTCATAAGCTGTTGATTCTTATTTGGCTTGCTTACTCCAGAAATATGGAAAGGAATGGCAAAGGCTTAAAGATGACAACTAATACTAAAGTATGATGATTGATAAAAAAAATTCAACCCGGCAAGTCATACTTTTAGAGGGTTATTGCAACTATAAAAAGTGATAAAGTACATGTTGTTGAAAAAATAAAAAAGAGGAGGTTCATCTTATGGATAAAATTATGGACAAAAAATTATCTAAAGATGCATACGGCGGCGTAGGCGGCAAAGACTACGTGCCTTTCGTTTCCAGCGGCTCCAATTCAGGTGGAAACGTTGCAGTATTAATAATCGGTATTATTTTGGCTGCATTATTCGCAGCGTCAACTGCCTATTCAGGCATGAAGTCGGGCCTTACAGTTGCGGCCGGCATACCTGGATCAATAATAGGCTCGGCGTTCATAGCCGCATTCGCAAGGCAAAAGGGCATACTCGGCAAAAACATAGTTCAGGGCATGTCAAGCGGCGGGGAATCTGTTGCCAGCGGTATAATATTTGTTTTACCGGCAGTATTGCTAATAGGCTCCAAGGTATCCTTTATTGAAGGCCTTGTAGTTGGTATAGGCGGGGTTCTGTTTGGCATAGGGGCAGCAGCCCTGGTTCACAATTATCTGATTGTCGAAGAGCACGGTAAATTGATGTATCCTGAGGCGCTGGCTATATCGGAAACGCTAGTGGCTTCTGAAGGCGCCGGAGAATCAATGAAGTATATGGGCATAGGTTTTGGAATCGGCGGCATCATAACTGTTGTGACAGGTTCGTTCCTGAATGTGGCAAACAATGTTATAAGCTATGTAAATGAAACCTTCTACAAGTGGAAGCTTGAAGTAGAAGTCAGTCCGTTGCTTTTGGGTATTGGTTTTATAGTAGGACTTAATGTTTCCATAACCATGTTTGCGGGCTCAATACTGGCCAACTTCGGCATTATGCCTCTTATTGGATATTTTGCCGAGCTTGGAAGCGAAGGCGCAAACGTATGGAACAATCCAGACGTTGCAATCAATTCAATGCAGGTTTCCAATATTGCCGGCAGCTATGTGAAATATATAGGCGCGGGAATGATGCTTTCAGGTGGACTAATAGGCGCCATAAAGCTTATACCTACCATAATATCATCCGTAAAAGAAACTCTTGGCGCTAAAACTGCAAAGGGTGAGGAGAGTTCATCAGCCGGAAAGATGATACTGCTTGGCGGCATAGTTGTGTCATTCATAGGAGGCTTCGTAGTATCCGGCGGCAATGTATTTATGGCTGTAACAGTCTCTATTCTGGCGCTGTTCCTGTCTATGCTGTTTGTAATAGTCGCGGGACGTTTGACTGGAACAATTGGAACATCTAACCTTCCAGTGTCGGGTATGACTATAGCTTCACTGGTTCTTGTAACGCTTCTGTTCGTACTTATGGGATGGGTAAACCCTGAAAACAACAGATCGCTCCTTCTGTTTGCAACCTTCATAGTCACTGCAATAGCAATGGCTGGAGGATATTCACAGTCTCAGAAGGTTACTTTCATAATAGGCGGCAACAAAAATGAAATGCAAAGATACTTTACAATAGCCGGAGTAGTCGGCGTTGCTGTAGTTGTTGGTACAATACTCCTGCTTTCAAGCCAGCTTTCGCTGACTGGAGACAATGTTACATTTGCGCTGCCTCAGGCAAATCTTATGGCGACATTGACTGCCGGAATAATGTCAGGAGAGTTGCCATGGGTTATGATAATTGTAGGTGCCGTTATGGGTGTTGTTTTATTCATGCTTAACCTCCCTGTAATGACAGTGGCCATAGGCTTCTATCTCCCGATATCAACAACTTCAATAATATTGCTTGGTGCACTAGTTAGAGTTCTTGTGGAAAAAACCAGCAAATCGGAAATAGAAAAAGAAACAAAGGTTTCAAACGGCATAAGCCTGTCGTCAGGACTTGTAGCAGGAGGCTCAATAGTAGGGCTTATAGGCATAATACTCCAGGTTACAGGTGTTATAGGCGGAGCTGGCCCAAGTGGCTTTGCAGCATCTAACGGAATGGCGTTTGTATTGCTGGCTGCTTTGCTAATAGCTACAGTAATTACAATTATGAAAAGCAGGGTAAAAGATGCCCACTAGCAATCAAGAGGTCTTAAGCATTGTCTTTCGAATTTTAGAAGGCTTGGAATATGAAGTGAGTCCGGAAGGAATTGTAACCATACTTGAAAAACAAGAACACAAGGTTCAAAAATTCTTCAGGAGACTCAGGTTCAATATTCCGAAGTACAAAAGGATTTCTCTGGACGAATACGGGAGCTATATTTTCCTGCAGATAGACGGCATGAAAACCGTAAAGGACATTGGAGAGAAGCTTGAGGCAAAGTATGGCGACAAGGCTCAACCGCTTTATGAAAGACTGTTGCTGTTCTTGAACCATATCGAGGTCAATTGTCACTATATAGAAAAAATAAATTTTTAAAAAGTAAAGATGGCACTGCTTTGTAGTTGCCATCTTTTTTTAGAGGAAAGGATGATGGTTATGTTGGATAAATTAAAAGATTTAAATTCATTTGAGGCATTCAAATATTTCAAAGAGATGAACGAGACCCCAAGAGGCTCCGGCAATGAGAAGGCAATCAGCGACTGGCTGGTTAGCTTTGCAAAAGCGCATAATCTCCAGGTCATTCAGGATGAAGCGCTGAATGTAATCATCAAAAAGCCCGGCACTAAGGGCTATGAAAATGCCCCTGTAACAATACTCCAGGGACACATGGACATGGTATGCGAAAAGAACGTAGACACCATTCATGATTTCGAAAAGGATCCGATAGAGTTCATAGTAGAAGGCGACATACTAAGAGCCAACGGAACAACTCTTGGGGCAGACAACGGCATAGCTGTCGCTTTTGGCCTTGCGGTGCTTGCATCAAAAGACATGCCACATCCGCCGATAGAGCTTCTTGTTACTACGGAGGAAGAAACGGGAATGGGCGGAGCCCAAAGGCTTGATCCTAACAATCTAAAGGGAAGAACCCTCATAAACATAGATTCAGAGGAAGAAGGAAAGCTGTTGGTTAGCTGCTCTGGGGGCGTGAGAGGAAGAATAAAGCTTCCAATAGCCTGGGAGACTGCTGATAAGAGTCTTGTAAACTGCGCTGTCAGGATAAGAGGTCTTCTAGGGGGCCACTCCGGCATGGAAATCGACAAGGAAAGAGGAAACTCCAACAAGCTTATGGGACGTTTTCTTATGGATTTAAGCTCCGCTGTTGATTTCAAAATAAGCTCAATAGCCGGCGGCTCAAAAAACAACGCCATTCCTCGCGAGGCTGATGCAGTAATACTTTTCAGGGAAGAGGACAAGGCTGCTGTTCTTGAAAAGTCGTCGGAGTGGAACGAGATATTCAAAAACGAGCTTTTGGGAATCGATCCTGACGTAAGCATTTCTGTTGAATTCCTGGGCGAGAAGGCAGAGCGGGTTTTCTCCGATGACACCGCCAAGAGAGCGCTCCAGGTGCTTATCATGATACCTAACGGAGTCAAGAGCATGAGCATGGCTATCCCGGGACTTGTTCAGAGCTCCACAAACATAGGCGTTGTGACTACTGGCGAGGAAAATATGGAGTTTGATTCTGCAATCAGAAGCTCTGTTAAGTCTCTGAAGGAGGCCATATGCGAGGAGACTATTGTACTTGCCGAGATGGCGGGAGCGTCAGTGGAATTCGAGTCGGACTATCCTGAGTGGCAGTATAATCCAGACTCAAATATAAGGGCTATATTCCAGAAGGTTTATAGTGAAATGTACGGAGAGATGCCTGAAATAACGGCTATACACGCAGGTCTCGAGTGCGGTCTCTTCAGCGATAAATTCAATGGCGATATTGATCTTATATCATTCGGGCCGAATATTTATGACGTGCACACGCCCAAAGAACATCTGAGCATTTCGTCAACCGAGAGGACATGGAACTACTTGGCGGCAGTACTTAAGGAAATAAAATAGATATATAAAGAGCGGATATTCCCTCAGAATTTTTTCTGGGGGAATATTTTTTTTGTGGAAAGGTCATCTGCACGAGGTAGAGATTATTTATGCAGTATGGGTATAAAAAATAGGAAAGCTGGATTCTATGTGAAAGTCATTAAGGAGGGGGAAAAATGGACATAGACAATTTGATTATTGAAAACATTGATAGCCCGCATGAACTGGAGAAGATGTACAGAGATGACCCCGAGGCTTTCATTAGGTCATTCTCATACGCCTTGGAACAGAACCCTGATTCACAGGTGCTTGCCGTTTGGCATGAAAGGTTGAATTTCAAAGAGACGCCAAATACAGAAAAAGCTTCATTGCTCAAGAAGGATTTCCTGCTTATGGGCATTCTGGCGATTCTGGCCGGTATAAGCACCAGGATAATTCTCCACTTTGTGGAAATGGAGGCGATAGCCCCTATCAACCTTGTTTTTGGGGTAGTCCCTTTTATTGCCGCCTATTTTGTATACAATAATACTCCAAAGAAAAATGTTATGTCCATGCTTGCAGCATTATTCCTGATACCTGTTTTTTATATTAATCTGCTGCCGCTGGAGCTAACCGACAGCATTATAATGGCTTATCTGCACCTTCCCGTTTTCATGTGGATATTGCTAGGTCTTGCCTTTACAGGAGATGAATATGGCATAGGCAGCGCAAGATTAGCATATCTTAAATTCAATGGGGAATTTTGCATAGTCTACGCCAGCATGGCAATCAGTGGTATGCTGCTAACGGGATTGACAATGCAGCTGTTTAGCTTTGTCGGCATGGACATATCCGAATTTTATTTTAAAAATGTCGTTTTATTTGGCGCCGCCGCTCTCTCTGTTGTTGCCACATACCTGGTGTCAAAAAACCTGAAGTTTGCCCAAAACATTGCGCCGTATATAGCCAAAATTTTCAGTCCACTTGTGCTGCTTACGCTGATAGCCTACCTTGCAACTGTCGTCGTGGCAGGGAAAAATCCGTTTCTGGACCGCAATTTCCTCATATCATTTAACGGAATACTCCTTAGCGCACTGGCCGTAACCATATTCTCAATCACCGGTAGCGGCGCTGATGAAAAGAAGAATATTTCTGATTATATTAATTTTGCTCTGATTGTACTCGCTCTTGTAATTGACAGCGTGGCTTTATCAGCCATAGTGTTCAGGCTTTCTTCCTATGGCATAACGCCCAATAGAATAGCTGTTTTAGGAGTGAATATACTTATCTGGGCCAATCTGCTTTGGATTATGGTTTCGTACGTGGGCTTTTTGAGCAATAAAACGGGACCCTCGAGCGTCCAGGATTCCATTACCAAATATTTGCCGGTCTATGGGCTTTGGGCGGCCCTTGTTACATTTACTTTTCCTTTGATATTCAACTAGAATAAAGAGGAGTCAAAGCGTTAAAATTTAATGATATTCCAGTTCAAGTTGGGGATACTAAGGCTTGAATTGAAGAAGCTATTAAGTGAATGAGTCTCAGCAATGGGTATTAATATGAAATAAAGCAAGGGCGATTGATATTGGAGACATGCAGTAATAAAAAATTAGAGGGGGTAATGGATATGACTAAAAAATTTTTGCTGGAACAGTGCAGAAGGTCGAGGCTGATAGACCATAAAGAAACCATGAACGAAGCATACTGGATCAATCATGACAAGGGGCACGAGGCGCTTAGATCAGAATTTGAGGAGATCCTGAAATCAATGGCTGTTGTAAACCGTAAATATTTAAAAATTTGGCTAAGGGTCGAAATGCAAGCAAGTGAAGAGGTATTGGATGAGCTGGATGCAAAGTACGATTATACATTAGAAGACATGAGCCCAGAGGATGATGAGAAATATTCATATTATGAAGGCAGAGATTGCATGGCTGATTTGCTTATGAGGATTGTCATGAAAAAGGAATATATCTGGAAAATTTAGGCGGTTTGGCTTTCGGGAGGACGATATCATGCTGACAGGCAGAATGAAAATATGTATTGCCGCAGGAGCAGTTCTAGGCTTGTTTTGCATTATTGGTGCTTCGATAAGATCGGGCTTTGAAAAGGATGCAGTATATTTGTTTTCGTTTTGGTATAACAGGCTGCTTATGGGAGTTGTGGTAGGACTGGCAGAACAAGTCAAAAATCTTCAAAAGGCGATCATAAGGGGAGCACTCTTTGGATTGCTTGTTTCATTTGCATTTTATAGTGCTACAGGCTTTTATGATTCTGTGGGGTTTGCTGCGGGAATTATATACGGGATTATAATTGAATATATCGCCTTCAAATACGTAAAAGAATAAGCTCTGTTTATAAAAGCAATAGAGAAAAAACAACAAAAACCTTGGTTTTCAAGGTTTTTTGTTGTTTTTTGAAAAATTCGAATGAGATTGCATGAAAACATTTTCACGGTTTACACTTTGAGAAGAAAATGTTTTCAGGTGCACATTTTTTCAAAAAAACAAGAAAAGTATTTGCGTTGAGATGCGATTGTGAGAGATGTTATCATAAATACAAGGATAACGATTGCACAATATTGCAGGAGGGGAGAATTATATGGAAATCAAACAGGAAGACATAAGGAAGGTTGAAAGCTACAGATGGGTGGTATGGACCATACTGGCGCTTATGTACATCTTCGTAACTTTCCACCGTATGGCTACGGGGGTTGTAAAGAGTGATCTTGAAGAAACTTTTAAAATAGGGGCCGCTCAGTTTGCAAACATAGGGTCGATGTACTTCTACGCATATTTTTTAATGCAGATACCATCGGGTATACTTGCAGACAAAATAGGGCCTAAAAAAACAGTAACCTGGTTTTCGATACTTGCGGCAGTAGGTTCTGTAGTATTCGGATTGGCTCCGAATCTTACAGTTGCCTATATTGGAAGGTTCCTTGTTGGAATAGGAGTATCGGTTGTTTTCATATGCCTTATTAAAATCCAGTCGCGCTGGTTCTATTCGAAAAACTTTGCGCTTATGATTGGTTTCGTAGGCTTGGCGGCAAACGCGGGAGCGCTCCTTGCTCAGACGCCGCTAGTATATGCAGCTAGCGCATTTGGATGGAGAAGCACATTCGTATACCTTGGAGCCGCAATGGTGTTTTTCGCTGTACTGACAATGATATTTGTAAAGGATGATCCGACTGACATTGGGCTTCCGGGCATGGATGAGCTCGAAGGCAGACCTGCAGTCAAGGTTGATTTAAAGGTTGGAGAGGCATTAAAGTCCGTACTTTCAAATCCAAGGACATGGACTGTATCGGTAGTAAACATAGGAATGTATGTAGGCTATATTGTCCTGCTTGGACAATTCGGGGTTCCTTACCTTATGACAGGCTACGGACTCGAAAAGGTCCAGGCGGCAAACCTCATAATTTCGGCTGTTATTGGCTCGGCTGTAGGCGCAATGGCAATAGGCTATGTATCTGACAAAATAATGAAGAGAAAGATTGTGCTTGTTCTTCTAAGCGCAATAACTCTAGCGGCATGGATAGTGTTCATATACTTCAAATTGCCAGTTGGCATGCTTCCTGCGTTCCTGTTCATGCACGGATTCGTTATGACGAATTTCACTATGACATGGACAATAGCAAACGAGGTAAACGACAGAAGGCTTGCTGGAATTGCAACTGGTGTTGTAAACTGCGTGGGCTTTGCGGGAGCGGCAACCATACCTGTTTATATGGGAAAAATACTGGACGCCAACCTGGCGAATCCTCTGATAGGATACCAAAAGGCGTATTTCGTTTTAATAGTAGTAGTTGCGATAAGTCTTGTAGCTTCGTTTTTCGCTACAGAAACCAATGCAAAGAATGTCTACGAAAGCAAATAGATACTGAAATATATATGAAAGCAAATAAAATGAACCAAAATGAGGAGGCTTGTATTATGTCAAGCATACTAGATAAGGCGAAGGCAATTGAAGGGTATATCATAGATTTCAGAAGAGACCTGCATGAGCATCCTGAGCTCAGTGGACAGGAGATAAGAACGCAAGGGAGGATCATGGAGGAGCTCGACAAGCTTGGAATACCCTATGAAAAAGCGGGAAACGCCTCTGTGATAGCTACACTGAAAGGTGAAAAAAGCGGTAAAACAGTAGCCCTAAGAGGAGACACAGATGCTCTGCCGATGCAGGAACAGTCTGGAGTTGAGTATGCATCTAAGAATCCAGGCGTATTCCATGGTTGCGGTCATGACGCCCATGCGGCAATGCTTCTTGGAGCCGCCAAGGTACTTTCAGATATGAAGGCTGATATAGCAGGCGAAGTTAGATTCTTCTTCCAGGAAGGGGAAGAGACATTCTCTGGTGCGAAGAAAATAGTAGAAGCCGGTGGAATGGATGGAGTTGACGCGGTTTTCGGAATGCATGGAATGCCTTTCTTTGGAAATGAAATATTGGAAACTGGCGAATATGATATGACTCCTGGATATAGAATGGCTGGGTGCGACACTATATACGTCAAGTTTGAAGGCGTTTCGGGCCACGGCTCAGCACCAAACCTTGCAAAGGATACGGTACACCCTGCTTGCTTGTTTGTAACAGATTTACAGGGAATCGCCACAAAGAATGTAGATCCTCAGCAGCCTATTGTACTTTCAGTAGGAAGGATTGCCGGAGGAACAAAGGCGAACATCATTTCTAAATATTCGGAAGTTGATATTTCAATGAGATATTTCGATCAGAAAGTTAGAGAAACAGTTCATGAAGCTATAAAGAGACATGCAAAGGCAATAGCTGACGCCTATGAAATAAAAGTAGATGTAGTTATAGAAGAGAGTGCTCTTAGCCTTTACAATGACGAAGAAATAACATCCATAGCTCAGAACTCTGCAATCAAAATTTTTGGAGAAGGCAAAAGAAAGACTCTGCCAAGATTTATGGGTTCAGAGGACATGCCTTACTACTTCCAGCATGCAAAAGGAGCATATGCTTTCCTGGGCTATTACAACAAGGAGAAGGATTCCGTATACTTCCCGCATCATGAGAAGTATAAGATTGACGAGGATATGCTCAAGTTTGGAACAGCTCTGCATGTGCAGTTCGCTCTTGATTTCCTTGCTGAAAAATAATATGGATACTGAAAAAGCAGAGATTTCATTTTAAGAACATGGAATAAAACTGCTCCGACAAGAACCAAAACCAGAGCTCTGTGTATCTTAAGCCAGTTTTTCATCTTGTACCTTGGGCCGGCCCAGCCGAAAAAAACGACTGCAAGTATTATCAGCCACGCGAAATATCCAGAGTGCAGCCTGAAGCCTCCAAGCAGCATGTAGCCGTGAATTGTTGCAGTTACAGCCAGCATGCCACCCATATAAGGGTGGATTTTTTTTAGGAGCTTTGCGCTTCTCTTCAGAGTCTCGCTTTTATTTTTAAAAAGATGCTTGTTTATCCTCCTCACTATATACATACTCACCTGAGTACTTGCAAGAATTATGTTAATCCATCCCAAGAGTTTCAGCACTTCATAGCTATTCAACTATCTTACCCACTGCCTTCAGGCCTTCAAGCTTTGAATATCCATGAGGGGCATCCTTCAGCATCTGAGATATGTCCTGGCCTGCCGAGACTTTCCCGTGCATGCCCTCATTCCAGTTGGGATGCTCTGTAACCTCGTAAACAATCCCGTCAACTGCTACATATGCAGGATTTCCATCTTTGCCGTTGTACTTTGCCAGTTCATCCAAAGTGATTTCCAAAGACTCGCCGGCCTCATTAGCGCCCTGCTCCTGACCGTTCTCCTGCGCCTGGTTTTGTGGCTCCTGAGTTTGCTCTTGATTTGAACATCCCCCAAGCACTGCAAGCGCAAAAACAATTGAAAAAGCAAGCGACAATACTCTCGTTTTCATAAACAGCCTCCTTTCAAGATGAATTGATTGTTTTTCGGCATAAATTCAGGTTGCACGTTAATTATAGTTTTATTACCCGTTTTGCAATTAAAAACACTACAACAACCACAAAAGTAAATCCAAAAAATTGGGCGCGTTTCTTTACCGTATTTTGGGTATAGATAAAACCTACAGCAATAACTCAATTGCGTAAGAAGTGTCAATTGGCTCGAGATATTGAATTTGCGTTTAAAATAATTCAGATAAAAGCAGACGGGAAGTGATGTTTATGAAGATTGGTATAGTATACGGCGGTATTTCTGCGGAAAGAGAAGTTTCGCTGAATTCAGGCGAAGAAGTTTTTGCTGCCTTTGACAAGGAAAAATATGACGTAGTGAAGATTAGGATAGATGGTATGGAAGATTTGGCCAAATGCAAAGGGCTGGATTTTGCATACATTGTTCTCCATGGAAGGTTTGGAGAGGACGGCATGGTTCAGAGTGTTCTCGAGAGCTACAACATACCTTATACAGGCTCAGGCCCTATGTCAAGCGCACTCTGCATGGACAAGGACATAACAAAGAGAGTATTAAAGAGCGCAGGCATAAACACAGCGCCATGGCTTTCGGTGGCTTCGATGGAAGATATAGATTATGACTATGTTGACAGCATGGGCTATCCTGTGGTTGTCAAACCGAATTGCGGTGGTTCAAGTGTTGCAACCAACCTTGTCAAGAAAAAAGAGCTCCTGGACGATGCGGTCGCATTGGCATTCCAGTATGATAACGAAGTTATCATAGAAAAATTTATAAAGGGAGATGAGATAAGCTGCGTTATACTCGAGGACAAGGTCGTATCAGTTGTATTGATTAAGCATAATGCGGAATTCTTCGACTATGAGGCCAAGTATAAGGACAGCGGAACTCAAGAAACGGTAGTACGTTTCCCTGTTGAGCTGCACAATCAAATTCTCGATATGGCCAACCTATGCTGGAAGGTTTGCAAATGCAAGGTTATGGGCAGGGTTGACATGATAATAAGTGAGGGCGTGCCTTATGTGCTTGAGCTTAACACACTGCCGGGACATACTAAAAACAGCATATTTCCCAAAGGAGTGCAGGGAGCAGGAATTAGCTACAAGGAAATGCTGGAAATTATAACTCAAGCATCATTGCAGGTAAAGAGAAAGTAAACAAATCGAATTGGTAAAGAGATTAATATAGCTATATTCAAAAACCCTTTTTTAAAGGGTTTTTGTCGTTTTATGGGAAAAACCGACAAAAACACGAATGACAATCGGTAAATTTGAGGAACATGTTCACATTATTGATTCGGAATGATTTTAATTATAAATCAAATAAAGTTAAGCTAAATACATATATTAATTTCGTGGATGTGATTAATTATTTGTGGTATTATATAAAAGTAGAAGTGATGGACGGATATTGTTGAAAATATTTCGAATTGAAGAGGAGTGTATTCTATGGGAGGATTATTTGGTGTTGCTTCAAAAAAGGATTGCGTATTAGACGTATATTTTGGAACTGATTACCATTCGCACCTTGGAACAAGAAAGGGCGGAATGGCTATCTGGTCTGGAAGCAGCTTTAATAGGGCAATCCACAACATCGAAAATATTCAGTTCAGGGCAAAATTTGAAGCTGAGCTTTTGGAATTCAAAGGCAATATGGGCATTGGCTGTATAAGCGATTCTGAGGCTCAGCCTCTGACTGTGCGATCACATCTTGGTCAATATTCAATATGTACAGTCGGCAAAATCAACAACATGGATGAGATAGTTGCCAAGGCGTTTGAACATAAGATAATACATCTTATGGAGACAAGCAAAGGGGTTATAAACCCAACTGAGCTTGTTGCCGCAATCATTGACCAGGAAAATTCGTTCAAGGAAGGCCTGCTGAAAGCACAGGAACTGATTGAAGGCTCCTGTTCTATTCTGGTTCTGACTCCGAAGGGGATCTATGCCTCGAGGGATAAATTCGGAAGAACTCCACTTATAATAGGCAAGAAAGAGGACACATACTGCGTATCTTTTGAATCGTGTACCTTTGCAAATCTGGGATATATCTATGATTCCGAGCTTGGACCAGGAGAGATAGTTCTTCTGAGTCCCGACGGTGTTGAAAAAATTGCGCCACCTAAGGATAAACTGAAAATTTGTTCTTTCCTGTGGGTGTATTATGGCTATCCATCCTCAACATATGAGGGAGTTAGCGTGGAACTCATGCGTTACAGAAATGGTGCGTCAATGGCCAAAAATGACGATGTAGAAATCGACATGGTTGCTGGGGTTCCAGACTCGGGTGTTGGGCATGCCATAGGTTATTCGAACCAATCGAAAATACCTTTTGGTCGTCCCTTCATAAAATACACACCAACCTGGTCGAGGAGTTTTATGCCGCAGGATCAGGACATAAGAAATCTTGTTGCAAGAATGAAGCTGATGCCGATTCCTGAGCTGGTTTCAGGCAAGCGACTCTTGTTTTGCGATGACTCGATTGTCCGCGGTACTCAGTTGAGAGAAACTGTGGACCTGCTGTATAACTGCAATGCAAGTACTGTTCACATACGTTCGGCTTGCCCTCCGCTTGTGTTTGGTTGCCCATACCTTAATTTCTCGACTTCACGTTCGGAAATGGACCTTGTGGCAAGACAGGCCATCATTGAGCTTGAAGGCAAGGAACCAGAGTCACTCAAGGAGTACTGCGATCCGGCTTCTGAAAAGTATGACGCCATGATTGAGTGCATCAAAAAGCGCCTCAATTTCTCCACGCTTAAATATCAGAACATCCATGATATGAGGGATGCGATAGGTATCGGCAAGGAAAAGCTGTGCACATACTGCTGGAACGGAGAAGAATAACTACAAAATAAATTGCTAGAAGGTGCAGGGCAAAAACTAATAGTTTAATTGCCTTGCACCTTTTTTTTATGATAAAATAAAATAATACGGCAGATATAATCGTACTTTAGTATGACATTAAGAATCACAGTATGATTATTAGTTGAATACATTAGACAAAGGATGAGAAACAATGTCGAAAGTAGTGGAAAGATTCATTGAATATATTGCCTACGATACAAGATCAGACGAAGATTCCAATACAATACCAACCACCCCCGGACAAATGGTATTTGCGAGGGCGCTGGCAAAAGAATTGTCAGATATGGGGATGGAGGATGTTTCTCTGGATGAAAATGGCTATATAATGGCTACGCTCCCTTCTAACGTCGAGAAGGACGTTCCTGTCATAGGATTCATAGCACATCTTGATACAAGTCCCGAGGTATCGGGAGCAAACGTAAATCCAAGGTTCGTGGAAAACTACAACGGAGAAGACATTATACTAAATGAAGAAAAGCACATAATTCTCTCGCCCAAAGAGTTTCCTGAGCTTAAAAATTACGTTGGCAAGACTTTAATCACAACGGACGGCAACACGCTTCTTGGAGCGGACGACAAGGCGGGAATAGCCGAGATAATGACAGCTATGGAAATTCTCCTTCAGAATCCGCATATCAAACACGGCAGAATAAGAGTGGCATTCACAACAGATGAAGAGATCGGGAAGGTCGGCGAATATTTCGACGTTGAAAATTTCGGCGCAAACCTGGCATATACTCTCGACGGTGAGGGAATAGGGCAGCTGATATACGAGAATTTCAATGCCGCAAGTGCCAAAATAAACATATACGGCAAAGCTGTTTTCACCGGTGAGGCTAAGGGGAGAATGCTGAATTCAATGGGCGTTGCCAGGGAAATTATCAATCACTTTCCGAATGATGAAACTCCTGAACACACAGACGGTTACGAGGGCTTCTATCACCTTGCCTCCTTTAGCGGAAAGGTGGAGGAAACGAGGCTCCACTATTTTATAAGAGATTTCGATGACAGGGGTTTCGAAAACAGGAAGTCATTTGTTGAGGACACGGTTTCATCTATCAATAAAAAATATGGCGAGGGCACGGCCGTGCTGGAAATGACAGAGCAGTACAGGAATATGAAGGCGAAGATAGAAGCAGTAAAATATGTAGTCGACATAGCCAGCGAAGCCATGAAGGAAGTAAATATATTTCCTAATGTAGAACCGCTAAGGGGAGGAACGGAAGGCGCGAGGCTTTCACACATGGGACTCCCCACTCCGGACCTTTCTGCAGGCGGCCACAATTTCCACAGCAAGTATGAGTTCATATCAACTTATGCAATGGAAAAATCCGTTGAAGTAATACTGAAGATAGTTGAATTGTTTGCGGAAATGTAAAATATCTCAGAGTTTCCCGGGAGTGAATAAAAATTATGGCAAATTTAAATAAAAACAAATTCATGATTCCTAGGACCAAGAGCAAAATGGTTGAAAGGGAATCACTGCTAAGCAAGCTGGACAATGCCTTAGGTACGAAGCTCACAATATTATGGGCACCGGCAGGGAGCGGGAAAACCACGGCTATAGTATCATGGCTGGAATCGAGAAACCTGGAGGGCAAGACAGCCTGGATATCGCTTGACGAGAGGGATGACAACCCGGAGTTATTCTGGAGCTGCTTTGAATATGCAGCGGGAAAAATCATGAGAGACGAACCGCAGCCGGGAAACGAATCATCTGTTGAAGCTTTTCTAAATGCGATTTCAGAGTCAGACAGTGAACTCCTGCTTGTTATGGACGATTTTCACTTCATAAAAAATGCAGAAATATTAAGGGACATAAAACACCTGATTGACGATATGGGCAGCAATATACACATAATAATAACAAGCAGGACAAAAGTCAATCTGAGCCTTGCAAGGCTAAGGCTCAGCGGGGAAGTAACCGAGATAGACAGAAAAGATATGGCATTCGATTACCGTGATGCAGGTGAATTTCTCAGGAGCAACACAAAGCTTAAGATATCTGAAAAAAACGTGAAGCTAATTAATGACCGCACAGAGGGTTGGGCGGCAGGAATCCAAATGGCAATGCTGTCTCTGAAGGAGAAGAAGGACTTGGCCGAGCTCGAGGAGAAATTCAATGGTTGCAGCGGCTACGTTGAGGATTATTTCAGCGAGGAAATATTCAATGAGCAGCCTGAAGAAATTAAGGATTTTCTGCTCAAAACATGTATTCTGGACGAGCTTGTTCCCGGGCTTTGCAGTGCAGTAAGCGGCAGAAAGGACAGCCAAGAGCTTCTTGAGCATATATATGATTCTAATCTCTTCGTAGACAAGCAGGATTATGACGAGAAGATATTCAGATACAATACGCTCTTCAAGGAATTCCTCCTTTGCAAATCAAAGGGGATGAACCTGGACGCTGTATACGAAGCCAGCAACAGAGCTGCTAAATGGTACAGAGAAAGTGGAGTTTTGAATAAAGCCATCAACCAGTATATAGAAGTTGGGAATTTGGAGCCAGTCATTGACCTTGTAGAGTCCGAATGCATAAGAATGGTCCTTTGCAGTGAGCAATCACAGGTATTCCACTGGCTGGAAAGCATTCCGCAGGACATAATCCTAAAAAAACCAAGGCTGTGCATAGCAAATATGTTCATTCATATATGTGACGACATAAGCTACTCGAAATATCGTGAGTTTGCCATCAAAACTTTGGAATCCTACGAAGATGAGGATTTCAGGGGAGAATGCCAGAGGCTGATGACAATTGCTGAGGGTGACAGGCATTTCATCAAATCGGAGTACAAAAAAAGCATAGGACTTTATGAAAAGGCTCAAGCCATTCCAGGAAATACAGCCCTATATGATATTGCAATTAATCTTAAGCTTGGGGTTGCTCATTTTTATATGCATGATCTGGAGGGTGAGAAAATATACTTCGACAAGGCTTTGCTGCTAAGCCAGTCATACCAAGATGAAATAATGTACTTGGTTGTTTGCAGGACTACAGTATTCACTAAATTCCTCAGGAGGGAGCTTGTCGAGTGTGAAAGCATATGTGGCGTGTGCATAAATAGCAGGATGAATGATGCATTGAGGAAATCCTCCTTTATGTCTATTTTCTATATAATCCTGGCGCTTGTTTACTATGAAAGGAATAATATCGGCAAGGCCGAGGAGTATGTGAGCACAGGCATTGAACTGATTGAGAGGGAAGGCAAGCCCATGCAGCATTGCTACACTCTGTATACAGGGCTATACGTCTATGCGGGAATTCTGCTGGACAAAAACAATAAAGCCGAGCTTGAGAAGGTCTGCACGAAAATAGAGGAGCTTTCCAAAGGGATTGAATACGAAAGGATACCGGACTTATACTATCTGAACAAGCTGGAAAGCTATTTTGACCTGTTCAAAATCGAAATATTCATGGAAGCGGGGAAGGCTAACATTGTCGAAAAATACATTTCGAAATTGGACTATAAAATCCCGCAAGAGCTTGTGATGTTTTCGAAGACACTGATTGACAAAGGGAAGAGCGATGACGCCCTTATGCTTCTCAATAAAATACTGATATCAGAAAACAAAGAAAACCAGTATTTGAGGCTAAAGGCTCACATATACAGAGCAGAAATCTTCTCACAGGAAGACCAGTATGAAAACGCAACTAAGGACCTCAGGGAAGCCCTGACAATAGGATACGAAAATGGCTTTATAAGAATATTCATGTTCAAAAGCATAAAGACAAGCAGAATGCTTATAAAAACGATAGGAAGCATGAAGTTCAACAAGGACTATTATAAAATGAGCGAATATCTCAACAATATAGCTGCCCAATATTCAAAGGATAAGGATTTCGAAATAGTAAGCAAACGGGAGAAAGAGGTGCTGATGCTCATAGAAAAAGGTGCAAAGAATTCTGAGATTGCAAAGGAGCTTTTCATCACAGAAAGCACTGCCAAGAGCCATATACTCAACATTTTCAGCAAACTGGGGGTTCGCAACAGAGTCCAGGCTGTAGCCAAGGCAAAAGAGCTTGGAATACTCTAAAGCACGCCGGCATCATAAAGAGATGCCGGTTTTTTTTGTAGTTTTTCAATATAAGCCTAAAGTATGATTAGTTGGATGTCGTTTTTCAACCCTGACGATAATACTTTAAGAGGATTTTGAATGTTGAGAAAAATGATATATTGTACAAATAACAGAACAATCACAGCACATGCGCCGCATATATGCAGCTTGCAATTAAACAGCTAATCTTAAAAATATTTCTGCAGAGTATTTATATTTCAAGGAGGGCAGGATGTCGAAAGTAGTAGAAAAATTTCTAAAGTATGTAAGCTTTGATACAACTTCAGATGAGGAGTCGGCAAGCGTGCCTTCGACTCCGGGTCAGCTTGTACTGGCAAAGGAGCTGGCAGAGGAACTTAAGGCGATGGGTCTTGAGGATGTCTCTTTAGATGGAAAGGGCTATGTCATGGCGACTCTGCCATCAAACATGGACAGGGAAACTCCGGTTCTGGGTTTCATCGCCCACATGGACACGAGCATGGAGGTTTCCGGAAAGGATGTAAAGCCTCAGTTCGTCGAGAATTACGATGGCGGCGACATAGTATTGAACAAGGAGCAGGGCATTGTACTGTCGCCCAGGGATTTTCCCGAGCTAAAAGCCTATATAGGAAGCACACTCATAACGACCGACGGGAAAACGCTTCTTGGAGCCGACGACAAGGCAGGAATTGCAGAGATAATGGCTGCAATGGAATATCTGATTGAAAACCCGCAGATAGAGCACGGGACCATCAAGGT
Organism: Peptoclostridium acidaminophilum DSM 3953; assembly: GCF_000597865.1. GTDB lineage: Bacteria > Bacillota > Clostridia > Peptostreptococcales > Peptostreptococcaceae > Peptoclostridium_A > Peptoclostridium_A acidaminophilum. The sequence goes on from NZ_CP007453.1 coordinate 285,635, forward strand.
CGCCTTCACTCCTGATGAGGAGATTGGAAGAGGAGCAGACCACTTCGATGTCGAAAAGTTCAGGGCTGAGCTTGCATATACTGTAGACGGCGGAGGCATAGGGGAGCTGGAGTATGAAAACTTCAATGCGGCCAGCGCCAAGATAACAGTCAGGGGCAGGAATGTCCATCCAGGAAGCGCAAAGGGCAAAATGGTCAACTCTATGCTGATTGCCGGAGAGTTGATGAGAATGCTTCCAAAGAATGAAACGCCTGCGGCGACAGAAGGCTATGAGGGTTTCTATCATCTGGTTTCAATTAGCGGAGGTGTCGAGGAGACAAGCCTTAGCTACATAATCAGGGATTTCGACGAGGAGAACTTTGGAAAGAGGCAACAATTCATATCAGGTCTTGTAGAAGATATCAACAGGACATACGGGCCAAAAACTGCAGCAATAGAAATCAAGGAGCAATACAGAAACATGAAGGAGAGAATTGAGCCTGTAAAGCATGTAGTAGACGCCGCATTTCAGGCAATGAAGGAAGCGGGCGTGGAGCCAAAGGTGCAGCCTATAAGGGGAGGCACAGACGGCGCCAGACTTTCATTCATGGGGCTTCCAACGCCGAATATATTCACAGGCGGTCACAATTTCCATGGTAAATACGAGTATATTCCTGTTAATTCCATGGAAAAAGCAGTGGAAGTAATAATAAATATTGTAAAGCTATACTCAAAATAAGAGGAGGATAAATATGTCTTCAAGCGCTAAATCAAAAAAAATGCTGACATTGATACCCTTGGTGTTGATGGTTTTCACTTCTGTTTATGGATTCAACAATATCCCGAGATCTTTCTACAAGATGGGATATGCGGCTATTCCATGGTTCATGCTCTCAGGCATAACATTCTTCGTACCGTTTGCGCTTATGATAGCCGAATTCGGCACAGCATTCAGGAAGGAAAAAGGCGGAATTTATTCATGGATGGAGAAGTCGGTAGGTCCAAGATTCGCATTCATGGGAACCTTCATGTGGTACGCGTCATATGTAATATGGATGGTAAATGTTGCATCCGGACTTTGGGTGCCTGTATCAAACGCCATTTTCGGGAAAGACACGACTCAAAGCTGGAGCATGCTTGGACTTGAAGGACCTAAGGTGTTGGGAATTCTGGGAATCGCATGGATACTGCTTGTAACATTCACATCAACAAAAGGTCTCGACAAGATAAAAAAGGTGACCTCAATAGGAGGAACAGCCGTTATACTTATAAATATTTTCCTTTGGCTTGGAGCCATTGCAGTGTTCATAGGAAACCACGGCCAGCTTGCGCAGCCTATAACAGGGCTAAGCTCATTCACTCAAACGCCAAATCCTAATTATATTGGAGACATTGTTGCAGCGCTCGCATTCGTAGTGTACGCAATATTTGCTTACGGCGGAATAGAGGCTGTCGGAGGGCTAGTTGACGAAACTGCGAACCCGGAGAAAACGTTCCCTAAAGCAATACTTCTGTCGGGAGCAATAATATCAGTGGGATATTCAATAGGAATACTTTTTGTGGGGGTATTCACCAACTGGTCAAGCGTCATGAGTGTTGAAAACGTAAACCTTGGAAATGCCAGCTATATAGTCATGTCAAACCTGGGCTATTCGCTAGGCAGCGCTTTCGGAGCAAGCGAGGCGGCTTCTATGGCTATGGCGCACGGCGTTGCAAGGTACGTGGGACTTTCAATGTTCCTTGCACTTTCAGGCGCATTCTTCACACTTATGTACTCACCGCTAAAGCAGCTGATCGAAGGAACTCCTGCAGAGCTTTGGCCTGGCAAAATGGGACAGATCAAAAACGGAATGCCAGTAAATGCAATGTGGATTCAGGCCGGAATAGTATGCGTGATGATATTCCTTGTGGCTTTTGGCGGCAATTCAATGGCCAGCTTCTTCAACATACTTGTTTCAATGACTAACGTAGCCATGACCCTGCCGTATATGTTCATAGCAGCAGCATTCCCGTACTTCAAGAAGAAAGCTGAAATCGAGAAGCCGTTTGTAGTGTTCAAAACTCAGGGAGCAGTAAAAATATGGACAGCCATAGTGCTGCTTACAGTTGGTCTTGCAAACGTATTCTGCATAATACAGCCGGCGTTAGAGGGAGACATGCTTACAACAATGTGGAGCGTGGCCGGACCAATAATATTTGGTGCTGCGGCATGGGTTATGTATTCTAGATACGAAAACAATATGAAATCTGAATCGAGCAAGGAAAGCACTGAAAAAACAGCATAATCGAATAATAAGATAAGTATGGCATAGCATGTATTGAAAAATACATGCTATACTTTTGTATAGAACTTGGCAAAACAGGAGGACTCACTCATGCAGATAAATAGCAGGATAGACGAACTCAGAGGCGACCTGATAAGCTCAACTCAGGAGCTAGTAAAGATAAAGAGTGTAGAAGGAGAAGCCGGGGAAGGCATGCCGTTTGGCGAAGGTGTGGCTCGTGCACTCGAAAAGGCGCTTGAAATATCAAAAAATCTCGGCTTCAATACGGTAAACATGGACGGCTATATAGGATACGCCGAATACGGCGAAGGCGAAGACTACGTTGCGGTGCTTGGTCACCTCGACGTAGTGCCTGAAGGAAGCGGCTGGCTGCATCCTCCTTACGGCGCCGAAATCCACGACGGCAGGATGCATGGAAGAGGAACAATGGACGACAAGGCCCCTATTATGGCAGCGCTATATGGCCTTAAGGCTGTCGTCGATTCGGGTCTTGAGCTGTCAAAGCGGGTCAGGATAATATTTGGAACCAATGAGGAGACTGATTGCGCTGATGTGCCCTACTACTTCAAAACCGAAAAGGCCCCAGTGGCTGGTTTTACGCCTGACGGCAACTACCCTATAATATACGGGGAAAAAGGAATAACCACGTTCGATGCTGTCATGAATTTGGAAAACAAGTGCTCGGGCGGTGTGATTATAAAATCGATAAAGGGCGGCCAGAGGGAGAACATGGTGCCGGACTACTGCGAGGCCCTTGTTCAGGCAAAAAACGCAGGGGAAGTCATAGAGGCTGCAGAGAGATTTAAAAGCAGAACATCATTTGATGTGACAGCCGAGTCAAATGGCAATGAGGTCATAGTAAAATCAGCAGGCAGAAGCGCCCACGGAAGCACTCCGCATCTTGGAAAAAACGCCATAATGCAAATGCTTGCGTTTCTCGGGGAGCTTCCTCTTGGCAAATGCGACATAGCCGACTACATAGGCTTTTTCAACAGGCATGTGGGATTTGAAACGGACGGGAAATCCATGGGCATAGGGCTCGAGGACAAGGAATCAGGAAAGCTGTCCTTCAACGTGGGGACGATAGCTATGGATGCGAAGAGGGTGTCGATGGGACTTAACCTTAGATACCCTGTGACCTTCAAATACGAGGACATGATGGAGCCTTTCAGCAGGAGAATAGAGGAAGCGGGTATAACGTTAGAGAACATGTCCCACCAGAAGCCCCTGTTCTTTCCGGAAGACCATCCTCTCATAAAGTCGCTGCAGAAGGTATATGCCGAGCAGACAGGCATGGAGGCGGAGCTCCTTGCAATAGGCGGCGGAACGTACGCCAAGGAGATGCCGAACATAGTAGCCTTCGGACCGGCATTCCCTGGAAAGCCTGATGTTGTACATCAGGCTAATGAATATATTGAGATTGAAGAGCTCGTGTTAAACGCCAAAATCTACGGCCACGCAATATACGAGCTCGCGAAATAATCCAAAAGCTGTTGAAAACCTTCAAGCCGAACATATTTTAAATCGGTTTGGAGGTTTTTTTTTGCCATTTGATGTATAATTGAATTTAAACTTCTCTACGCAGCCAGAGTTTAGCATTGCGTTAGCGTATCGTAGGAGAAGGTAATAGTATGGTGTGCCATATAGCATGAAAATATAGTATAGGGTGGATTAAATGCGAGAATTTCTGGTTGTTATAGCTTCATTTTTAATTATTCCGGTATTAAGTAGAAGAAAGGTGCCAATAGGCATTTCGATTTGCGCATGTGCACTGATTATGGCAATAGCAGGCGGAATCGGACCAGACGCTTTTATCGGTATTATACTGAATACGTTTTTCAATCCTAATAAATTGCAGCAGTTCATAATAGTATCGGAAGTAGCTGTTATAGGTGTCCTGCTCAAGAAATACAAAATCATTGACGAGTTGCTCGGCCATCTGACAAGAGTTTTTAGCAGCAACAGGCTGCTTCTGATGTTCATACCCGCCTTGATTGGAATGCTTATAGTGCCCGGTGGAGCTATGATGTCAGCGCCTCTTATTGACCAGCTGGGTGAAAAATCGAACCTGACTAAGTCTCACAGGGCGATAATCAATTTGATTTATCGCCATATTTCCATGCATATTATGCCGTATGCAACCGGTTTTTTGATTGTGATGTCGCTGGCGCCCCAAATTTCAATCTACAAGCTCATGTTGCTGAACAGTATTTTTGTAATCATGTATGTAGTAGCCGGATACTTTTTATATATCAGGAGAGTTCAAAACCATAAAGCTTCCGAGCATATCTTCTGTTGGGGAAACCTGTTCAGTTTTTTCAAGCTTTCTTCGCCCATATATGTGGCAGTGCTGTTGAATTTGATGCTGGGCGTTCCTTTTTATATGGGAATGCTGGCGAATTTGCTTGTTTTATTTTTGCTGCGCCCGACTGAGACATTCCTTGTCGATGCAGCAAAGGCATTCAACTTCAATGTGCTTTATGCGCTGATTGGAGTATATCTCATACAGGGCATCATCGGCAGTATGGAAGAGCTGACTTTATTCCTGACATTGGTTTTCTCTAATCCAAGCACAGTGATGCTTGGGATAATAGCGTCATCTTTTTTCTTTGGGATAACGACGGGCTACCAGCCCACGGCTTTGGGGGTCGTATTGCCTATACTTATAACGCTCCCGCTATCGGACAATCAGCTGTTGCTTTATTGTCATTTCACGTTTATGTGGGGATTTGTCGGATATTTTTTCTCGCCGATGCATCTGTGTCAACTCTTCACCTGCGAATATCTTCAAGTGCCTACCGCCGATTTGTACAGGGAGTACTGGAAGTTCTTTGTTTCACTTGTGATTATTCTGGTATTAAACTATTTTGTTATGGGATTTTTCCTAATATAATAAATAAAGGTTTCGATTTTTAGAAAGGGTGAAACTATGAGCAAGCAATTATATATAACTGAAAAGCCGTCTGTTGCAAATAGTTTTGCTAATGCGCTGGGCTTTAACATTACGCAGTCAGACAGGGGCAGGGGCTACGCCGAGGCGGAAAACGCCATAATAACCTGGTGCTTTGGCCACTTGATTACTATGGCTTATCCCGATGCCTACAACCCTGCCTACAAGTCTTGGCGGGTGGAGCATCTGCCGATTATCCCGGAGGAATACAAGTACGTGGTTATAGACAACAAAGGTACTGTTAAGCAGTTTGAAGTTATAAAGTCGCTCATGTCCAGGGAGGATGTGGACATCATATATGCCTGCACAGACAGCGGCCGGGAGGGCGAGTACATTTTCAGGCTGGTGTACAATCAAATCGGTTCAAGCAAGCCTGCTAAAAGGGTCTGGATCTCATCCCAGACAGAGGATGCAGTCAAAAAAGGGATCCAGGAGGCAAAGAGCATAAGCGAGTACGATTCCCTTGCAAAAGCAGCTTACTGCAGGGCCAAGGAGGACTGGCTCTTTGGTATGAATTTCAGCAGGATGTACACATGTCAGTACGGCAGGAAACTGTCGGCTTTTTTAAAAGAAGAGAAATCCGCCGTCATACCCATAGGAAGGGTTATGACCTGCGTGCTTGGCCTTATTGTAGACAGGGAGCTTGAAATCAGGAATTTTGTGCCAAGGCCTTATTATGGAGTTACGGCCACTTTTCTTTCAAAAGACAGCGAGATCAGCTACAAAGGCAGATGGCAGCAAAAGAAAAAGAAAGAGAAGAATCCGGCTGAGGATCAAGAGGACGAAGATAAATATATAAGCAAAGACGAAGCGGAGGACATCATCAAAAAGCTCGAGGGCAAGGAGGCCATTGTCAAAAAGGTCGAGGTAAAAGTGAAAAAGGAGCAGGCTCCATTGCTTTTCAACCTTGCAGAGCTGCAGTCGGAGGCCAACAAGAAGTTCAAACTTTCCGTAAACAGGACGCTTGAAATCGCACAGAGCCTCTACGAGAAGAAGCTCATATCTTATCCAAGAACCGACAGCCGTGTGCTTTCAACTGATGTCGTGCCCGAGCTGCCAAGGATTCTAAACGGCCTTTACGGCAACGCCGACTTCAGGGCTCATACGCTCAGGATAAAGGAATTTGGAAAGCTGGCAATAGACAAGAAAACAAAGCGCTATGTGGACGACAGCAAGGTTACGGATCACTACGCTATCATTCCAACCTACGTTACGACTGAGCTTGCCAGGCTGGATGAGGACACAAGAAACGTCTACAGTCTCATAGTAAAAAGATTTCTTGCCATTTTTTATCCCCCGGCTGAATACAATACGGTGAGGGTAGAGACAGGGATAGACTCGGAGATATTCGTTACCAACTCCAAAGTGCTGAACGTGCAGGGCTGGAAAGAGGTATACGAAGTAACCTCCTCGAAAAAGGAGGAGCTGTCCGACTCTCCAATTCAAAAGCTGATCAAGAAGGAAAAATGCGATGTGACAGGCTTCGAGCTCGAGGAAAAGGAGACCAGACCGCCGTCGAGGTTCACAGACGGTTCACTCATAATAACGATGGAGAAGGCTGGTAAATACATCGAAAACGAGGAGCTAAGGGAACAGATAAAAACATGCGGCATAGGCACCTCGGCCACACGCGCGGGTATAATCAAGAAGCTTGTGGACATCGGGCACATAAAAATAAACCCCAAGACGCAGATAATCACGCCGGAGCCGAAAGGCGAGGCAATAGTTCAGCTTGTACGACTTACAGCAAAGGAACTCCTAAATCCAATACTCACCGCCAGCTGGGAAAAGGGACTTTTCATGATAGAAAATCACGAGATAACAGAAGATGTTTTCGATGAAAAATTGACACAATATATAAACAGAACGATTGAAAAGATAAAAAGAACGGGTTATGGAGGAAGATTATATGGTCTGGAGTAAAATGAAGCAGATTCTTGAGAGTTTTATTTGTCCCGGCCTTGTGGGCAGGGTGGAATACCGAGCAACAGGCTATCGCTACATGCCGGGCAAGGCGGCGCAGTGTTATATCACGGTAGACAAAAAAGAGGTCTTCAACATGAGCGATGGAGCTGCATCGATTAGGTGGTACCAGACGGAGCAGGAGATAAAAAGCGACCCCGATGTCAAAATACCGCTAAGCGAAGAGGATATAGAAAAGGTAAGGAAAGAAACGGGCGGGACAGTCCCGGAGGAACGTCTGGCTGTGATTGCAAGGAGCCGCAAAATAGCAGATTATGCAAAGGAAGTCATGGCGGCTCAGGCGGCGCTGAGCAAATCCAATTTCCAATCCGCGGCCAATGATTTCCTGTCAGGTTCAATAGAGGAAAGCCTTGAAAGCGGGGACATTCTACTCAACGTCTTCGCCTTGGTGGACAGGCGCGTGGGGAAAAAGCGAATACTGGGCATGGAGGATAAGATGAAGCTGAAACACCCGATTGTGCAGTATTTTTACGAGCTGCGCCGCAGCACTATGTAATCAAGGCCGTTTACAATCACAATATCAAAAAAACCAAACCACTTGGTTTCAAGGGGTTTGGTTTTTTTGACTAAAATCAGGGGCTCATAGAGCTATGAGATTACTCAGCTGCGAAATTCATGCCGCCGACTTTGCCGTATGTCTGGGATATAGATTTAACAGACATGTTCACATTGCCGTGCTGTTTCAGCATTTCATGGAAATCGGAAAAGTGATTACGAGGCAATATGATTGTAAGTATCAGTCTTTCAGTGCCCTCTATGCCATAGCCTAACGTTGTAGTTACCGAATAGCCCTGAACACGCAAATTGTCAGCCAGAAGCTTGCCTGGAATTGGATGCTTGTATACATCTATTTCAAACAGGCCGAATGCCAGTTTCTTTTCGATTTTACTTCCTAAAAAGACTCCAAACATTTTACCCACAGCAAAAGCTAAAACAAATCCATATCCGGATGAAGTTGTTGTAAGCTTAAATGCATAAACGAATATTATGGCATCTATAAAAGTGGTCACATAAACAGGTTTGATTGCCTTCTGTGCCAAGAAAGTCGTTTTTAAATTTCCAAGACAGGTTCCCAATACATTTAATAAGAATATTATTAGTAGATTGATCATAGTATTTATCATTGTTTCTCCTTTCAAAAAAATAAAATACCCCTGTCCGAGCAACAAGGGTATTGATTAAATTCCTTATAATTGTGATGACTTTAGTAGTATCTCATGTTTTTCGGGTTTTGTCAATATGTGCCACCAGGAAGAGTCGCTGAATGATTTAATTGTGAGGTTGCTGTTGATTTGTTAATTGGGTATAAAGATATCAAGAGTTATTACACACCTTGAGAAACTACAATGTGAAAATCATTTTGAGGGAATAGTTTGATATGCAATGAGGAGGCGGACGCTATTACGGGAGAAAAGAAAAAAGGGATTTTAATTGGAGTGCTTATAGGCTGCTTTGTTACACTGTCTGTATTTGGGATAAGGAGCATGCTTGAAAAAACGAAAATCAGCGAGGAAGTCAGGAGCTTCGAGCACGTGATAATGGGATGGGATTATGTTTCGGACAAGAGGTTCGTTTCTGAAAAGTCCTCAAAGTCGGGCTACAATACAGTGGCACCGCTCTGGTATCAGATAGAGGGCAGCAAGACTGACATTAACGGAGTGAGCCTTAAGATGACTTCTGACAGCGAATATGTACGCATTGCGCATGAAAATGGTTACAGGGTGTGGGCGATGCTTTCTGATGGTTTTTCGCCGTCAAGGAGCAGGCTAATATTTGAAAATGAAGACAAGATGAACAGTATAATAGACAGCATAGTGGCCGATGTTGTAAAAAAGGATATCGACGGAGTCAACATAGACTTTGAAGGGGACGGAAGAAAAAACAGGGAAGGTTTTACAAGGTTTGTAACGCTGCTTTCGAAGAAGCTAAGTGAAAGCGGGAAGGTGACGAGTGTAGACGTTACAGGCTACGATACCTACAGTCTTTCATCCTACTATGACAGGGTTGCCTTGGCAGAGGCTTGCGACTATATAGTGCTCATGGGGTACGACGAGCACTGGTCAGGAAGCACTGTCGCGGGCTCGGTATCATCGCTGGGCTGGGTGAAGGGAAATGTCGAAAAGACACTTAAAGAGGTTCCATCAGAAAAGCTGGTGCTTGGCATACCCTTCTACACCAGGGCGTGGAGAGTAGTCGAAGGTGAAGGCGTGGAGGTTGTCAATTCGTATGTCAACGTCAGGAGCGAGCCGTCTACAGATGGCGAGAAGCTTGGCGCGGCGCAGAAGGGGTCATTCTACAAGTTTTTGGAAAGCATGAGCATTGACAAGGCAGGCAAAGCAGATGTATGGCACAAGATAAATTTCAACGGGAAAGAAGCGTATGTGCATTCGGACTATGTTAGAGTCAGAGACTACGGCGAAGAGGGCAGGGCTTCCTCGAAGGCATATGCCATAAGAATTCAAAGCAATATCATAAGGGATAACTCCCCGGATATAGCCTTGGATAATGAAACCGGACAGAATCTTGCTGTTTACAAAAACAGTGACGGAAGCCTTACAAAAATTTGGATGGAGGATGAGCTTTCCCTCAAAGGCAGAGCGGGAATAGTCAAGGAACTCGGCCTTGCCGGGGTAGCTGCCTGGAGGCTGGGATACGAGGAAGAGGACACCTGGAAGCATGTGGTGGAAGGGCTAATTGCGGAATAACAGTATTAGTGAAAAAAGAGTTAATTCCAATAAGAATTTAATATTCGTACACAACAAAGCCGAGGGATCTGCAATGAGACCCCTCGGCTTAATTTATTTTGCTGGCATTTAGTGGCTGCACTCGTGTCCGTGTTCATGGCAGGAGTCGCCTGAGTCTTCAAGAGCTCCCTCGAGCCACTTAAGCGCTACAGCCTTGACATCGCCTGAGCATCCGCGGAGCACCTCGATGCCCGAGTCGTTTAGTACTCTTACGGCTCCGTCGCCCATGTTGCCGGCAAGCATGACCTTAACCCCGATTTCCGAAAGAGTCTGCGCTATGTTCGATTTGCAGCCGCAGCCTACTGGGGAAGCTACTGTTTCCTCGGCTACTATGTTCTTACTGCCTGTGTCAACTGTAAAAACAGTGAAATACTCGCAGTGGCCAAAGTGGTTATCTATAAGATTCTGGCGAGATGGTAGTGCTATTTTCATAAAATCAGTCCTCTCATATAAAAGCTCGTGCGGCATATTGTGTTCGTGTAGTAAACTGCATATTCCTGTTTATAATTATAATGAAATGATTGTCATATGTCAATTATTGGGGAGATTATTCAATGATACTAAAAATCTTGCAGCAACTGACCGTGAATGGGTAAACATATTAACGATATATTAGTGATGCAGCTGAATGATTTTTCGAAACAGCTTATTATTCTTTCGAAAGAGGTGAAATTATATGAATATAAAATTTTTAGGAGCCGCCATGTCTGTCACAGGCTCATGCCACCTTGTCACCACGGACAAGTATAAGATACTGCTCGACTGCGGAATGTTCCAGGGAAGCGAAGCCATGGAGGAGCTTAACTACCAGGAATTCGCATTCGACCCGTTGGAAATCGACTTCATGCTCCTAAGCCATGCGCACATAGACCACAGCGGCCGGATACCGCTGCTGATAAAGCGGGGGTTTGAAGGCAGGATATACTGCACTGACGCGACAGCCGACCTTGCCGATATCATGCTGCAAGACAGCGGCAATATACACGAAAGAGAGGCCGAGTGGAGCAACAGAAGAGCCCAAAGATCCGGCAAAGATACGGTGACGCCGCTTTACAACCAGGAAGATGCTGCAGCTTGCGCGGCGCAGTTCAGTCCCGCAATTTATGGGCAGGTTATACAGATAAATCCAGATATCACAGTAAGATTCAGTGATGCGGGCCACATACTCGGCTCATCAATCATAGAGCTTTGGATAAGGGAAGGTGAAGAGGAGACGAAGCTTGTGTATTCAGGGGATCTGGGAGTGAAGAACAAACAGATAATTAACGATCCGACAATTATAGAGGAGGCCGACTATCTTATAATGGAGGCTACATACGGAGACCGCGTTCATGAAAGCAATAAGGAGAGCGTGCAGCGTCTCATGCAGATAATCCTAAAGACCATAAGGCGCGGGGGCAATGTTGTCATTCCTTCTTTTGCTGTCGGCAGAACACAGGAGCTCATATACGAGCTTGAGCTGTTTTACGAGAAGCATAGGGAACACAGGAAGGAACTGGACAAAATCATGGTCTACGTAGACAGCCCTCTTGCAACAAGCGCCACTGAAATTTTCCGTAGAAACGCCCAGGTTTTTGACGAAGAAACCAGAAAACGCATAATAGAAGGAGAGGACATACTCGATTTTAAAAACCTGAAATTCACGAGAACAATAGAGGAATCTAAGAGGCTCAACTACGACAGGTCGCCGAAAATAATCATATCATCGAGTGGAATGTGCGATGCCGGAAGAATAAAGCACCACCTAAAGCACAACCTGTGGAATCCAAAATCGAGCATAGTTTTTGTGGGCTATCAGGCTGAAGGAACGCTTGGAAGATCTATTCTCGACGGAGACCGGCACGTTGACATATTCGGAGAGGATATAAGCGTCAAGGCTGAGGTCCACTCGCTCGAGGGTTTCTCTGCTCATGCCGACAAAGATTATCTTCTTGAATGGCTTTCGGGCTTCAAGAAGGCGCCGCGCGGAATATTCCTCGTCCACGGGGAATCGGAAGCAAAGCAGGCATTTGCCTACGCGGTTAAGGATGAACTTGGATATGACTGCACTGTTGTCGAAGACGTCTCGGAATACAATCTCGAGCAAGGCGAGCGGGTTGGAGCTGAAGATTTCAAAAGCGCAATCGAAAACAAGGAGCAGATGCTAAAAGTAAAGGGCAAGCTGGCTAATGTGAGAAACGAACTTGGCGCAGTGCTTAAAAACACAAGTCTTCTGCTGGATGAAAAAATGACGAAGGAGAAGCTTATAGAGATTTCAAATCTGGCACTGGAGCTTGAGAAGATTACTATAAAACTGGGGACTGCAGTAGCTGACAAAGAAAGCCAGCAGTAGGTTAGGGGAAAGCTGAGGATAATAGTGAATATAGAGACGCAACAAGCCTTAAAAGCAGGCAGTTGCGTCTTTTGTTTTGTCTGTGAAATTTTATCAATATTAGGGCGAGAATACCCTCCTCCTCTTAGGTGGGGGATGAATCGTCTAATGTTTTCAAGTTGTGTTTTTTGTGTCTGCTCCAGGGGTATACATATAATAGCAGAAATCAGCCTTATATGTCACACTAGGAGGTGAAAAGCAATGCTAATTAGCAAAGCGTACAAGTTCCGTATATATCCAAATAGCAAGCAAAGAGAACTGATAGCCAAAACAATAGGCTGTAGCCGCTTTGTGTTCAATCACTTCCTGAATGCTTGGAATAACGAATACAGACAAACAGGCAAGGGCTTGACATATAATTATTGCTCTGCGCAAATGACCCAACTCAAGAAAGAACTTGTGTGGCTCAAGGAAGTAGACAGCATAGCGCTGCAATCCTCCCTGAAGAATCTTGGTGATGCTTTCGACCGTTTCTTCAAGAAGCAGAATGATGCTCCACGTTTCAAATCCAAAAGAAACAAAGTGCAATCGTATACTACAAAATGTACTAATAGCAATATAGCCATAGTAGACAACAAAATCAAACTGCCTAAGCTTGGTCTAATCAAGTTCGCTAAGTCTAAAGAAATAAATGGCAGGATTCTGAGTGCCACTATAAGGCGTAATCCATCCGGCAAATATTTTGTATCTGTGCTTGTTGAAAGCGAAGTGCAAGAGCTACCCAAGTCGAATTCTTCATGCGGAATAGACGTAGGCCTGAAAGATTTCGCCATACTTTCAGATGGCACAGCATACGAGAATCCCAAGTTTTTCAGAACGCTTGAAGCAAAGCTTGCAAGAGAGCAACGCATACTATCAAAGCGTACCAAGTTCTCAAATAACTGGCATAAGCAAAGAGTCAAGGTTGCCAGAATACATGAGCATATAGCCAATGCAAGAGCAGATTATCTGCACAAAATCTCTACCGAGATAGTCAAAAACCACGACATCATCGGCATTGAGGATTTGCAGGTATCCAACATGCTCAAGAACGGCAAGCTAGCTAAAGCGATATCCGAGGTGTCTTGGGCACAATTCAGAACAATGCTTGAATACAAAGCCAATTGGTACGGTAAGCAAGTCGTCGCCGTAGCTAAGAACTTTGCTTCAAGTCAGCTATGCTCTGATTGCGGTTACAAGAATAAAGACGTTAAGAATCTCTCTGTCAGAGAGTGGACTTGCCTAGAATGTGGAGCAAACCATGACAGAGATATTAACGCAAGCATAAATCTTAAAAACGAAGCCCTAAGGCTTCTAACCGTAGGAACTACGGGGTTAGCCTAATAATAAACTGCTCGTTGGAGCGGTATTCTTAGGAATCCGTCCACCTCTAAGCGTTAGTGTAGGTGGCGGTAGTTCAATTAAGCAGCAATCATGCTCTGTACCTGATGAAGGAGTGTGTAAAATAAAGTGTGTATCTTCCTTGGAATTGATATAATCAAACTATCATTCAAGGAGGTATGCACTTTTTATATGGGGATTTTAAGTAAAGATCAAATAAGACAAATGATAAAGCATTACGGAATCAAGGATGCAAAGGACATCCATGAGGCTCTTAAGGACATGTTTTCAGAAACAATCCAGGAGATGCTTGAGGCTGAACTTGATGAGCACCTTGGATATTCAAAATATGACTATAAAAACAAGGAAACGACTAATAGCCGAAACGGCAAAAGAAGCAAGAAGATACTATCAGACCTTGGGGAGTTTGAAATCGAGGTGCCAAGAGATAGGGACGGTGATTTTGAGCCTGTGGTTGTAAAAAATCATCAAAGAAGCGTATCAGGAATAGAAGACCAAGTAATAGGAATGTATGCAAAGGGCATGACAACAAGAGACATAGCAGCTCAGCTAGAAAAGATATACGGGATAGATGCTTCTCCCACACTAATATCAAAGATAACAGATAAGATCCTTCCACTTGCTCAAGAATGGCAAAATCGGCCGCTAGAGCCGATTTATCCGATTATATTTATGGACGCGATACACTATAAAGTCAGGCAGGATGGCAAGGTTATCTGCAAGGCCGCATACGCAGTAATAGGAGTCAACATCGAGGGCAAAAAGGATGTACTTGGCCTTTGGATAGGGGAAAACGAGACAGCCAAGTACTGGCTGCAGGTTCTAAACGACTTGAAAAACAGGGGCGTAAAAGACATCCTTATAGCATCAATAGATGGGCTAAACGGCTTCTCTGATGCGATAAGAGCGGTTTTTCCAAACACGGACATACAAAGATGCATAGTCCATCAGATAAGAAACTCGCTAAGCTATGTATCATACAAGGACAGAAAAGCCTTCGCAAAAGAGCTCAAGGAAGTGTACTCGGCCATAAACGAGCAAACAGCCCTAATAGAGCTTGAAAAGCTCGAAGAAAAATGGGGTGAAAAATACTATATAAGCCTAAAATCATGGAGAAACAACTGGGATGAGCTTTCGGCTTATTTCAAGTATCCTGATGAAATCAGAAAAATAATCTACACGACAAACTCCATGGAGAGCTACAACAGGCAGCTTAGAAAAGTGACCAAAAGCAAGAGTATATTCCCAAGCGATGATTCTCTATTCAAGAGCCTGTACCTTGCAACGGCTGATATCACCCAGAAATGGTGTACAAAACTGCGAGACTGGCACCTGATTCTGGCCCAGTTAAGCATATATTTTGAAGACAGGATTAACCCGTATTTGTAAAAAAAAAGACCATTAAATGTTGGCACTCTAGTTATTTTCACCAAATGGAAAAATATTTAATTTAAGTAATAAAAAGCCTGGAAGGCTCATATTTAAAAGCTTTCCAGGCAACCAACCAATAAAACAATATATCTTTTTTAAGGAATCATACACATAATTATTGACAGACTCTGATGAAGCGCTTCGGGTTGAAGAACAATATTAAGTCTCCGCAACTATCTTTCCGAGTTGGCTCAGGTCATATCCACCGATGCCTTCCAACTCAGCTCTGAATTCGGGTGAGCGGACAATCTGCAGTATTGTTTGGAAAGCAGGCAGTTCCCAATCCTCTTTTATAATAATCATTTCCAATTTTTCCTTCTGTATGGGGATGAAATCTATGCCTCCGACTTGCTGGGCTGTTTTTTCACTGCCTATGCCGATATCGGCTTCGCAGCGGGCTACAGTACTTGCTGCAGCTAAGTGAGATGTGCATTCATGCTCATAGCCCCGTATTGTTTTCCTTTGTATTCCCAGCAGCCTTAGATTTTCGTCAAGCAGGACACGCGTCCCGCTTCCTTTCTCCCTGTTTACTATTTTTATATCATCTCGTTTGAAGTCCAGCCAGTCCTTTATCCCCTTGGGATTTCCTTTCTGCACATAAAACCCCTGAATGCGGCAAGCCAGATGGACTATTGCCGCTGGAATCCCGGGAAGCATTCTGCGAACAAAGGGAGTGTTGTATTCACCAGTATCCCCGTCCCATAGATGGGCCGTTGCTAAATGTACATTGCCTTGATATAAAGCGTAGAGGCCGTTATAGCTGCCTGTATAGGAACGCAAGGCCGGAAAGCCATTGGGATGCATCTCAATATGTCTGGCCAGGATATCCAGAAGTATGTCTTTGCCTGAGATGACCATTACGCCTAAATTTGATGTCATGATATGAGCTTTGGCCTGAGTTTTAATCTGATCTGAGGGTGGATTCTCAAACATATCAGAACGCAAACTGATAGTTTTATTCTTGTATGCGAGGACATCATGATAATCTATGCGCAGCCTGTTACCCACACGATAGGCACTGAGTTCGCCTCTTTTGACTAGCTGATAAACTGTATTTTTAGTGATTTTCAAGATGTCAGCAACTTCTTGAGGCGTTAATGCTGTATTTTCGCTCATTTAATGCTCCTTTTGTTCTTCATAGTATCTATATACCAATATAATTACATTTTGCACAAAAAAGCAATACAGATAACCAAAATAAAAACCAGCCGCCACTGCATAACAAGACACAACAATAAGCAACAAAACATGTAAACTACTGGTCGAATCCGTCAGAAACATTGACACAATATATACAATAATATAGAATAAATAACATTAAACTACAAAAAAATGACTTCTAAGTGATGTTTCACTACAGGGAGGTGAACTCTGATGCTGATTCTCAAAGCATATAAATTTAGAATTTACCCAAATAGATATCAACAAGAGCTAATAGCTAAAACAATGGGTTGCAGCAGATTTGTATTCAACCACTTTTTGAATGCCTGGAACGATGCGTATAAGCATAGTGGAAAGGGACTTTCATACAATGCTTGTTCTGCACAATTGACTCAGCTGAAAAAGGAACTCACATGGCTAAGGGAAGTAGACAGCGTTGCTTTGCAATCTTCACTCAAGAATCTTGATGATTCATTCAAAAGATTCTTCAAAAAGCAAAATGACGTGCCGCGATTCAAATCAAAAAGAAACAAAGAGCAGTCATATACCACAAAAAAGACAAAAGGCAATATTGCTATAATAGACAGCAAAATAAAACTGCCAAAGCTCGGACTTGTCAAGTTTGCCAAATCCAGGGAAGCTGACGGCAGGATTATAAGTGCCACTGTAAGGCGCAATCCGTCAGGCAAGTACTTTGTGTCTTTGCTTGTTGAAACTGATGTAAAGGAACTTCCCAAGACCAGTTCATCATGTGGCATGGATGTCACTCGCGAAGACTTTGCCATGTTGTTTGACGGCTCAGCACGTTGGAATTCAAAATTATTTAGCACGCTTGAAGACCGGCTTGCAAAAGAGCAGCGAGTGCTATCGAGAAGAAAAGAGCAAGCCTTGAAGAAAAATAAGCTGATGTGCGAAGCGAAAAACTACCAAAAGCAAATAATCAAGGTAGCAAGAATATCAGAGCGCATAGCCAATATCAGAGCGGACTACCTGCACAAAATCTCTACCGAGATAGTCAAAAACCACGAAATCATCGGTATAGAAAATCTGCAGGCAAACAACATGATTAAGAATGGCAGCAGGGCTAAGTCGGTATATGATGCTTCCTGGAGGCAATTTAAAAGTATGCTTGAATACAAAGCAAAATGGTATGGCAGGAAAGTTGCAACTGCGGCTATTGATTTTGATTCAAGTCCAACAGGCTCTAACTGTTCCTGCAAGTATAATGAATTTATAATCAATCTGTTGGGAGTCGCTGTGCAGCGAGTGAAAAGCAGCCAATGAGAGTGATGTTAACAAAAGCATAAATCTCAAAAAGGAAGCCGCAAAGCTTTTAACCGTAGGAACTACGGGGCTAGCCTAATAAAAAACCGCTAGAGCAGCGGTGTTCTTAGGAATCCCATGCTTCATTATCCATAAGGATCAAAGCTGAGGAGGTTCAACCGAATATTTTGTTGTTGACATTGATAAAAAAATAATGTATATTTGTCTTAGGTGATAACGATTATCAGTATCAAGAATGGTTGCAGATAAAACAATAGAAAAGGGGAGATGAGTATGTCGCTATTTAGAGCTGAGCCAGGAAATGTAAGACAGGTTAAGAACGTGTCAGGAAGTGAAAAAGTCAAAAAGTTTTTATTCACACTTGGCTGTTCTGAGGGAGAAGAAATCACACTTGTTTCCGTACTTGCAGGGAATTATATAATCAGTCTAAAGGACTGCAGATATGCTATTGATAAGAACATGGCCAAGGCCATCGAACTTGTATAAATTTCAGTTTGACAATAAAAGCAGCCTAGCTGCTTTTAAAATTACCTGGCATTGATAATGATTATCAGTGCGACTAATAAACCAATAAAAAAAGGCGTTTTGGAGGACTAGAGTATGAAGATAGCATTAGCGGGTAATCCTAACTCGGGGAAAACCACATTATTCAATGCGATTACCGGCAAGGCGGAGTATGTAGGCAACTGGCCCGGGGTAACCGTTGAGAAAAAAGAGGCGAACCTCAAGAGAATGTATAAAGCCGTATCAGAAAAAGAAAAAGCATGCGCCGGCAATTGCTGCAAAGGCTGCAACAAGGTAAGGGTTGTGGACCTGCCGGGTGCGTACTCAATAGCGCCCTTTACAAGCGAAGAAGCGGTTGCAAGAGATTTCATAATAGACGAAAAGCCGGATGTAATCATCAACATAGTTGATGCAAGCAGTCTCGAGAGAAGCCTGTTTTTCACAACTCAGCTCCTTGAGCTTGACATCCCGGTTGTCATAGCTCTAAACAAACAGGATGTCATAAGAAGGCATGGAAACAAGATCGATGTTGAGGGTCTGTCTAAGGAGCTCAACTGTGAGATAGTCGAGACTATCGCCAATGAGGGTGAGGGGCTAAAAGAGCTCATAGCCAAAGCGACAGTCGCTGCAAATGCGAAGACTCAGCAAGCGCCGGAGTTTCAAGGCAAAGGCTCCCCAGAAGAGGACAAGCTGAGACAGGAATATATAAAAGGCGTAACAAAAGCATATCTTACAAGGAGCCGCAGCTCGAGCGAGTTGACGCTCAGTGACAGGATAGACAATGTGGTGGCACACTCGGTATGGGGACTGCCGATTTTCGCCTTTATCATGTGGGCTGTATACACATTCTCTATCGGGGGGCTTGGAGGATACCTTTCAGGGTATCTAAACGACACGCTGTTTGGAGAAATAGTCCCAAACGCCGCCAACAGCTTTCTGGAGGGTATAGGGGTTAGCCCCCTCCTTCAGGCGCTAATCGTTGACGGAGCTATCGGAGGCGTCGGTGCTGTCATAGGCTTCCTACCGCTTATAATGCTGCTCTTCTTCTGCCTTGCTCTTTTGGATGACAGCGGATATATGGCCAGAGTAGCACTTATAATGGACCGTTACTTCAAGCGCATAGGCCTGTCGGGCAAATCGATCATACCAATGATAGTGGGCTCGGGTTGCTCAATACCTGGAGTAATGGCGGCAAGAACAATTGAGGATGACAACGAGAGAAGAATGACGGTAATGCTCACGCCCTTCGTTCCGTGCGGAGCCAAGCTTCCTGTCATAGCTCTCTTTGCGGCGACATTCTTCCCCGGAGCCACATGGGTGCTGCCGGGAATGTATGTGATCGCTGGCTGCATGATTGTCATAGGCGGTCTGCTGCTCAAGAAAATACTAAAGTTTGAAAGTACATCCATATTCATAATAGAGCTTCCGCAATACAAGGTTCCAAGCCTCAAGCATGCGTTCAGGCAGATGATGGAGCAGGCAAAGGCATTTATTATAAAAGCCGCAACCATCATACTTGTAATGAATACGCTAGTGTGGCTTATGCAGACATACAATTTCAGACTTCAGGTTGTTGAGGATCAGGGAGCAAGCATTCTGGCACTTGTAGCCGGAGTGATTTCGCCACTTCTTATTCCGCTTGGGTTCATAGGATGGCAATTGGCAGCGGCGACTCTGACAGGTTTTGTAGCCAAAGAAAACGTAGTTGCAACTCTGGCAATAGTTCTGGCTTCAACTTCAGAAGCTTCCCTGAGCACTCCCGGAGGCCCGCTGTCACAGTTCTTCAATCCTGTTACAGGTGTGGCGTTCCTGGTATTTAACCTCTTCATACCTCCGTGCTTTGCTGCAATAGGCGCCATGAATGCGGAGCTAGGCGGCCGCAAATGGCTGGGAAGGGCTATAGTGTTCCAGCTGGGAGTGGGATACACTCTGGCAATGCTCATTACTCAAATCGGAACTTTGCTTGTATATGGGAAGCCTGCAGCAGGCTTTGTCCCGGCAATAGCAATTGCAGCAGCTTTGGTAGCTCTTGTTTACTACTTGATAAGAAGAAGTGATAACAACGTTGAAAAACTAGAAAAGCTGCCGTCTAATTAGGAAAGGAGCGCTGAAATATGGCTAACATTATCGTAGGCGGAATATTTTTCGCAATCGTAGGATATGGTGCATATAAATCTATTAGCAGCATGAAAAACAACACCTGCCCGGGTTGCTCCGGTGGCTGTTCGCACCAGTGCAAGGGCTGCCAAATAAAGCTCAAGTAGATCAAGCAATGCAAAAATAATGAAATAAAAGCTGTGCTGAAACACGGGAGGACTGATTAAGGAAATCAGCCTCTTTTTTTTTGCGGTTTTTTTTGCATCTATATGCCGAGGATCAATGGGTAACATAACAATATGGGATTTCTGGGTGGAGAAATCGCCTTATACAGGGTCTGGATATAGGTACACACAGCGCAAGGAATATTTTAAAGCAGTAACTTGCGTCACGGAAAAATATCCCATGGCTTGCTATAATCGCATAAATCATGGAAGACAAGTTTGAATTTCAAAGAGAAAGAGGTGCATATGAATGGGCTATAGTTTTACAAAGGAAGGCATAGACAAGGTCTTAAAGGAGCTTTCAAGGGACTATCTGCTTTACGCCCCAACAAGAACAGTCGGCGGAGGCGCCTTTTCGGACACTGACTCCATAAAATACGGTGAAATAGCCACTGTAGAAGAAATAGTGTTCGACGAAAAATCCGAATACTCTTTCAAAGAGATACTTCTTCCGCTTTCCGAAACGCTGTTTTTCTTTACTGAGGAGCATGTGAAAGAAGCGGACGGACCCAAAAAGAGAGCCATTATATTTCTCAGAAGCTGCGACCTGCATGCCGTAAAACGTCTTGACGAGATATATCTGCGCAACGGCTTTGAGGACTACTACTACAAGCGCATGCGCGACAATGTGAGGTTTGTCCTGATGGGTTGCAAGAGCTCGTTTGAAAACTGCTTCTGCGTTGACATGGGTACAAACAGGATAGATTCCTATGACGCCAGCATAGATAAAAAGGGCGGCGATTACGTAATGGACAACCGCTGTGAAGAATGGGAGGAGCTGCTGGCGGGAAGCTCTCAAACTCAGGAAGAGGTGTCTCCTTCATATGTTACGGAAACAAAGGTGCGCGTTAGCATTCCTGAGGGACTCTCGATAGACGTAGCCAAGGCCAAAATGTGGGACGATTACGATGGCCGCTGCATTGCATGCGGCAGGTGCAATTTCGTATGTCCAACATGCACGTGCTTCACCATGCAGGACGTTTTCTATACGGACAACGGCAAGGTGGGCGAGCGAAGAAGGGTAATGGCATCCTGCATGGTGGACGGCTATACAGATGTGGCCGGCGGAGGCTCGTACAGGAAGAAAAACGGCCAGAGGATGCGCTTTAGGGTGCTCCACAAGGTTTACGACTTCAAGGAGCGCTTCGGATACCACATGTGCACAGGCTGCGGCAGATGCGATGATGCATGCCCTGAGTACATCTCTTTTTCAGACTGCATAAACAAGCTTGAAGGCGCATTGAGGGAGGGTAGCGGCAATGAGTAAAAACGAGTATATCCCATTCGCTTCGGAGATAACAGAAGTAATAAAGCATACCGACATCGAATACACATTCAGAATGAAGTACGAGGGGGAAGTAAAACCGGGACAGTTTTTCGAAGTATCAATACCAAAATACGGAGAGGCTCCCATTTCAGTAAGCGGCATAGGGGACGGCACTGTCGATCTTACAATACGCAGGGTAGGCAGGGTGACAGACGAAGTATTCGAGCACTACGCGGGAGACAGGCTCTTCCTGAGGGGTCCTTACGGAAACGGCTTTGACGTCGAGAACTACAGGGACAGGGAACTTGTTGTAATAGCGGGAGGAACTGGCCTGTCGCCTGTGCGGGGAGTTGTCGAGTATTTTTCGGAGCATCCGGAAGAGGTCAAGGGAATGACGCTTGTGGCCGGCTTCAAGTCTCCAAAGGACATCCTGTTCCTTGAGGATTTCGCCAGATGGAAAAAGAGCATGGAGGTAATACTCACGGTGGACTGCTCGGACGGCGACTTTTCATGCCAGATAGGTCTTGTTACAGAGTACATACCAAAGCTCCCGGTCAAGGACAAAGGCGAGGCGGTGGCGGTAGTAGTCGGCCCTCCGGCAATGATGCATTTTACAACCAAAGGACTGCTAGAGGCGGGCTTCAAAGAGGAAAACATATGGATATCACATGAGCGCAAGATGTGCTGCGGCATAGGAAAGTGCGGCCACTGCAAGATAGACGACACTTATGTATGCCTTGACGGTCCGGTTTTCAACTTCACAAAGGGCAGCAGGCTCATCGATTAGGAAGGGAGGCCAGATTATGGATATAAATACCAAGCAGCTAAAGAAGAATGCATTCCGAATTACCAAAAGCAGAGGGGTCACTGCGTCGCGTGTCCGCGTTCCGGGGGGACATCTGGAGGCGAAATACCTGTCGATGCTTCAAAATATAGCCGAAAAGTACGGGAACGGGACTATCCACATTACAAGCAGGCAGGGCTTTGAGATTCCGGGCATAGCCTTCGAGGACATGAGCGAGGTCAACAGGCTGCTTCAGCCTATCATTGAGGGGCTCGACATAAATCAGCCGATTCCCGGGAAGGGCTACTCGGCCGCAGGAACTAGAAATATCACGGCATGCATAGGCAACCGCGTCTGCCCATACGCCTGCTATGACACAACAGCGTTTGCGCAGAGAATGGAAAAGGCCGTTTTCCCAAACGACCTTCATTTCAAAATAGCGCTTACGGGCTGCCCGAATGACTGCGCAAAGGTAAGAATGCATGACTTTGGGATAATGGGCATGACCGAGCCGCAGTATGACAAAGACCGCTGCGTGAACTGCGGAGCTTGCGTCAAGGCGTGCACCAGAAAGTCGGTTTCAGTACTTGAGACTGTCAACTGCAAGGTTGAGCGCAACGCACAAAGATGCATAGGCTGCGGCGAGTGCGTGCTGGCGTGCCCGACAGGCGCGTGGACAAGGGGCGAGCAGAAGCTGTACCGTCTTACTCTTATGGGCAGGACGGGCAAAAAAAACCCGCGCCTGGGCGAGGACTTCATCAAGTGGGTAGACGAGGAGAGTATAATTAAAATAATTCTCAACACGTACGATTACGTAAAGCAGTATATAGATAGGGAGGCGCCCGGCGGCAAGGAGCACATAGGCTATATAATAGACCGCACAGGCTTTGAAGAATACAAAAAATGGGCTCTCAAGGATGTATATCTCCCAGAGACCGCAGAAGTGTACTCTCCGGTTTACTGGAAGGGCATAAAATACTAATGAATCAATATCAAAAAGCAAAGTCGATACTGACTAGATTGAAGTGATATTGCGTGCTGACGGGATTCTGAAGCTCAAAGATGCTAATTTACATTCAAATGCTTCAGATTCTCCATTTTAGGTATAAGTAATATATACCTGATTTTCAGGGCGCTGAATGAAATATTAGCCTGTCAGACGGGGGGATAAGCATGATATACAGAGCTAGCTTTTTGAAAAGAAATACAGACGGCGAAGTAGATAGAGTGGGGGAAGACGTAGTAATAGAGGACGGGGATTTTGCCCTAGAGCAGCTATTTGACGAAGCGGGGCTTCCTTTTCCTAATCTTCACATGGATCAGCTTGTAGCCCTTAAGGATGAGGGCAGGATCGTGCTTGTAAAGAGCGCTTTTTTGGATATAGGCGCGGATGACGAAAAGATTTCAAGAATGGAATTTGACGAGGTTGTAATTGAAAGAAGCGACTACTAGACAACTTCGATAATAGCCAATATAGAAACAAGAAAATGCCGCAGCTCGTTTGAGCTGCGGCATTTTCTCGGTATCAGTCTTTGCTTATTTCCAACATACTCATCATGAAGTCGTTGCCCATTAATGGCTTGAATACTGCAACGCCAATTACGCTTACGACCGCAAATTCACCTGCGGCCACATACAGCGCCGATAGGCCAAAGGGAATCTGGAAAAGGTATGTCAGCATCGCGCCTACTATAAGGCCGTTGAAGACAACAGGCCAAAGGCTTGCTATGAAAAGGGACTTGAGATTCTCGCCCATGTATTTCCTGGTCAGGTATATTGCATTCACAGCCAGCAGAGTGGCAAATGATCCCGCCGCTATGTCGATTACGCCCAGCGGGCTTGCAAGGTTGGCTATAACGCAGCCTATGACAAGACCGGGTATGAAAAGCGGGTCTATGAATGCCAGCAGCGTAAGGACCTCCGAGAATCTGAACTGCAGCTGACCATAGCTTATTGGAGCCAGCGCCATTGTAAGTGCGGCGTACACGGCTGCTACAATTGCTGTTTTTACAAGATTTTTAGTTTGCATAAAAAAAACTCCCTTCAACATAAACAGTTATGTTTTACAGAGTTACCTACAAGCACAGATATACTATCCTTCTTGTTTTTGAAAAGTGGGTAACCAAGAAAACACTTTATAATTAAATTCATGTCCTTTCTCTAAAAAAAGAATGGACTTCAAATCACATATGATTATAGCACATAAGAGCTTGCCTTGTAAGGACTTATTTTGGAAATTTGTCGATATGCGGGAATGATTCAAAGTCAAAAAAATCTATTGGTTGTTTGCAATACATAGACAGGGGGTATTAGTAAGCTTATAAGCAAACGCCCTGATAGATAATTGTCGATTGACAAAGAGCCTGGAGGGATCGTAAATATGAGATAAGAAAACTACTGATTTGGGGGGTGACATCATGAAGAAATTTCGTCTGTTGATTGGAACAAGTGCTATAATGCTTGCACTCATTGGATCCTCTGGGCATACACTTCTATAGAAAAGTAAATTAAAGATTAAAAACAAAAATAAATTCCAGATAATGCCGTCAAATAAAAACTCCCGCCTCATAAACGGGAGTTTTTATTTTGAATAAAATATCTTAAATAATAATATCGTAAATGATAATAAATATTTCATTAAAACCTTAGATAAATCAAATTTCAAATATAAGATATTTTTATATAAAAAGTGTTGCAGCGTTGGGTATGTAGTATTATAATTTAACATATGAACAAGTATTCAGATGAAAATCATTTTGGAGAATTTCTAAATGCCATATACATAAAACAAGCAGATGCAGCAACGGGAGGAGATAGCATGAAGAAAAAATTCCTTTTGAAAGGCCTTGACTGCGCAAGCTGCGCGGCCAAGATAGAAAAGAAGATCGGCGAACTCGATTTTGTAGAGGATGCAAGCTACAGCTTCGCAAACGGGGTTTTGACGCTGGATATTGCGGAAGGCTCATTGTCTGAAGATGAAGATATGGTCAAGACAATAAGCAAAATAGTCGACAGCATTGAACACGGCGTTGTAGTTAGTGAATTAAGGCAGAAAAACCTGAGCCGGAGCGAAGAAAACCGGGAAACGGAAGATAACAGCGAAGAAGACTATGACGGGGACTCCCAGGAGGCCAGGAAAAGGCATTATAAAATTGCCGCAGGAGCATTGCTTCTAGTGTTGCTTAATACGGCCAGGATAAGCTGGCCATATGACATATTAATATATGTGTTCGCCTATTTGCTGGCCGGCTCAGGGGTCCTTCTAAGGGCCGCCAAGGACATCGCAAGGGGAAAGCTTTTCGATGAGAATTTTCTTATGAGTATAGCTACAATTGGAGCTTTTATGTTGGGAGAATACTCGGAAGCAGTAGGAGTAATGCTTTTTTATCAGATTGGCGAGGCTTTCCAGTCTCATGCAGTGAACAATTCAAGAAGATCAATAAAGGAAATACTAAACATCAGGCCCAAATATGCCAACATTAAGCGGCATGACAAAGTAGAGAGCGTAAGTCCTGAAAGTGTAAATCCGGGGGACATCATAGTGGTCAGGCCGGGAGAGAGAGTACCTCTCGACGGCGAGGTGTTAAGCGGAAGCTCTATGGCCGACACTTCTGCTCTTACAGGAGAGCCTGTTCCCAGGAGAGTTTCAAAGGGAGACAGCATACTCTCGGGCTTTATAAACAAGGATTCTCTGATTGAAGTCAGGGTGACAAAGGAGTTTGAAGACTCGGCGGTAAGCAGGATACTGGAGATGGTGGAAAGCGCAGGAGCAAGGAAAGCGCCAACGGAACAGTTCATAACGAGATTCTCGAGATATTACACACCGTTTGTAGTGGCTGCGGCAGTGATTATAGCTCTGATTCCGCCGCTTGCCGGATTTGGAGGCTTTCCTGAATGGATCAGGAGATCGCTCATATTTCTTGTAATATCATGCCCGTGTGCGCTTGTGGTATCAATACCACTTGGTTTTTTCGGAGGGATAGGGACTGCCTCGAGAAACGGCATACTTGTAAAGGGAGGAAACTATCTGGAGGCTCTCAATTATGTGGGTACGGTGGTTTTCGACAAGACGGGAACTCTTACAAAAGGGAACTTCGAGGTAGCAAAAATAGTCCCGTTTTCAGGATTCAGCATGGATGAGCTTCTTAAAACGGCTGCCAGGGCTGAGTCGCATTCGAACCATCCTATAGCGGAATCGATAAAAAGGGCTTATGATCGGGATTTGGATATGGGAGACATCACTGTATACAGCGAGCATGCAGGGCAAGGAGTATCAGCAACTATAGACGGAAAAGTGGTTCTGGCGGGCAACAACAAGCTAATGGCGCAAAATGGTATATTGCTGCCAATGTATTCGGAAAATGGAACAATTGTACACGTATCAAGCGATGGCAGGTACATTGGATATATTGTTATTGAAGATGAGCTCAAGGAAGGAGTTTCTGACTCCGTTGCAAAGCTCAAGGGAATGGGCGTTGAAAACGTAATGATGTTCACCGGGGACAGAATGATTGCCGCAGAGGCGGTTGCTAAGGAGATAGGGCTTGATGGCTTCCGGGCCGAGCTGCTCCCTAATGGCAAGGTTGAGGCTTTTGAAAAGCTTTCAGATGATATTGAGGCTGCGTCGGGGAAAAGAGGAAGGGTCGCATTTGTTGGGGACGGCATAAACGACGCTCCCGTGCTGGCGAGGGCTGACGTAGGAATATCTATGGGGGCCCTCGGAAGCGATGCGGCTATAGAGGCTGCCGACATAGTCATAATGGATGACAAGATATCCAAAATCGCCACAGCCATAAGCATCGCAAAATATACAAAAAAGATAGTGCTACAAAACATTGTCCTGGCACTGGGTGTAAAAGGAGCAGTAATGCTGCTTGGAGTCTTCGGGCTTGCGACTATGTGGATGGCAGTGTTTGCCGATGTGGGCGTGGCGCTTCTTGCCATATTCAACTCGGCAAGGATACTGGGGCGCAAATTTGCATAAAAATATAACGAAAAATTAAATTTAGTTAAAACTGGTTCGGCGGATTGTCAGCAGGGGTATAAATGCATCAAGACTAAATTTGGGGGACAATATAATGAGGAAAATTCTAAAGCTTTTAGCCTTGCTTCTGTGTCTGGGTATTGCATCATCCGGAATCTCATACGCCGACTCCGTCAGGGTAAAGATAAACGAGCAGTATCTTCAGATGGAGGTGCCTCCAATTATACAAAGCGGGAGGACGCTGGTGCCTCTTAGAGCGATCTTTGAGGCTCTTGGAGCAAGCGTGGAATGGGATGAGAAGACTAGAACAGTGACTGCAGTAAAAGGTGAAAGTATAATAAAGCTCCTAATAGACAGCATTGAGGCCAACGTCGGAGGCAAGGAAGTGAAGCTTGATGTACCGGCAACAATAGTTAACGGAAGGACTTTGGTTCCTGTCAGATTTGTATCTGAAAGTCTAGGGGCAAGCGTAGATTGGGACTCGCAAAGCATGACTGTTTTAATTACACCGGCTGAAGCTCAGGAGACAGCGCTTGCAGCGGCCATGATTGAAGACAAATGGGGCTACATAGACAAATCGGGGAATGTAGTAATACCTCCAGTGCTGCCAGTTGCAGGAGATTTCAGCGAAGGCTTGGCTGCGGTGCCGTTTTTCGAAGGAAACGAATACATCGGTCTTAGCTATATAGACATGGAGGGCAACCTTCTGACATATCCTCAGTTCCACAATGCCGCGTATTTTTCGGAGGGACTGGCAGCAGTCGGCAGGGACGGAAAGTGGGGGTACATCGACAATAAGGGCAATATGGTGATAGATTACAAGTATGAAGCGGTCAGTAGTTTTTCTGAAGGTCTTGCTCCGGTTCTGTTTGGAGACAAGTGGGGATTTATAGACAGAGCGGGTAAAGTTGCTATAGAAGCTGAGTACGATGCGGCCAAGGAATTTTCAGAGGGGCTTGCAGCTGTTTTAAAAGACGGCAAATGCGGTTTCATAGATAATCAGGGAAATATGGTTATAGAAGCGCAATACGAATACATCAGGCCGCAGTTTGAATATGCAATAGATTTTTCGGAGGATTTGGCAACGGTGATAGTAGATGGCAAGTGTGGTTTCATTGACAAACAGGGGAATATGGTCATAAAGCCGGAGTATGGCTTGGCCTGGAACTTTTCAGACGGTCTTGCAGCAGTAGCGGTAGGCTTTGAATACGGCTTCATTGACAAAACTGGCAGGATGGTCATAGAGCCGAGATTTGACTCTGCAGTTGGCTTCACAGAAGGTCTGACGCCTGTCAATATAGGCGGGAAGTGGGGCTTTATAGACAAGAGTGGAAAAGAGGTTATAAGCCCTAAATACGAATATGCAATGCATTTTTCACAGGGTCTTGCAGCAGTTGAAATCGGAGGCAAATGGGGTTTTGTGGACAAGCAGGGCAACCTTGTTATAGAGGCAAAGTACGACATGGTTTCATCGTTTAATAAATAGAAAATATTAAAAAACAGCTTCAGGCATATATGGTCTGGAGCTTTTTTGATTGCAGAAAAATATATACGAGGTATTACAACGCAATTAATAAAAGTTGAATGATAAAAAAATATCGAAATATTTTAAATTGACACAAATATTTAGAAATAAGTACTTAACATTTATGCTAAGTCTGGTTGAGTGTATATTTGTATAAAGGTCTACATGTGAAAAGGAGGAGAAAGCTGTGAAATCGCCGATTATTATGATATTGCTGGGTATGTTTTGGCTGGTTTTGGAGGGTAAATTCTCTTTGGAGATAATGCTTCTGGGAGCTGTTGCATGCAGCTGCGTTTATTGTTTCAACAGGCTTGACTATATTTCAAAATAGGCGGGATGGAGAATGGCTAGAAAAATATTTTATGCTTGCGAATATGTCATTTTGCTGCTGAAAGAAGTGGTGGCAGCAAATGTTGCTGTTGCCAGGATTGTCCTCAGTCGAAATATGGACGTCTCGCCTGCCGTAGTGAGCTTCGAGAGCAGGCTGAAGTCTGACTTTTTGAGGACAATACTTGCAAATTCTATAACGCTTACTCCCGGAACAATAACTATTGATATGCAGGAAGGAAAATACACTGTGCATTGCCTCAGGGAGGAGTTCGGAAAAGGCCTGGGCAATTCGAGATTCGAAGAAATACTGTTGAAAATTGAAGGGATGAAGCCATGAATAATATTCTGACGATATCCAGCATAGCTCTTTCTTTTACAATAATCATGTGCATGGCCAGGGCCGTGAAGGGCCCATTGACTGTGGACAGGCTCATAGCTGTGAATGTTATAGGAACAAAGACGATAGTCCTCATAGCGTTTGCGTCGTTTATCATGAATGAGACGTACTTCATAGATGTGATTCTCGTATACTCGATGATCAGCTTTGTAGCATCACTGGGGCTTTCGGAACTCATTCAAGGAAGGGTGGATGACTAGGCATGAAAATGGCGATTATTGTTCTTTTGTTAATTGGCGGGATTTTCTTTTTTGCAGTCGGGACTGTAGGAATTATAAGATTCAATGACACATTCGAAAGGGCGCATGCGGCAGCAAAATGCGACACTCTTGGCGCTGTTCTCAGCCTGAGCGCGCTTGCCGTATACGGAGGCTTTTCAATCTCAAGCATAAAGCTGATGCTTGCAATAGTCTTACTCTGGATTACAAATCCTGTAGCCACTCACATCATATCCAGGGCGGAGTACAGAAGAAGAATTGAAAAAAACGCAATAGGAGCTGGTGGGAATGAAAATATTTAGCCTGATAATGCTTTTGTTTTTAATATGCTCGTCTGTAGCCGTCTCACTTATTAAGGACATACTCAGTGCAATTATAGTTTTCATGGCATACAGCCTGATAATGGCCGTACTCTGGCAGCAACTCAACGCTCCGGATCTTGCAATAACCGAGGCGGCCGTTGGAGCTGGAATTACCACGCTTCTTTTCATACTTACGCTCAAGCGGATAAAGGGGGGGACGAGTTGAGGAAAGTCGCATCAGTGATTCTTACGCTTAGCATAATAACCGTTTTGCTTTTCGCGGTTTCCGAGCTTCCGGAGTTCGGGAGTGAAAAGTCACCGGCGCATAACTACGTAAGCAAGACATATCTTGAAGAGACTATGCACGAGACTGGAGCTTTGAATATTGTAACGGGCATAATACTGGACTATAGGGCTTTTGACACGTTCATAGAGGCTACGGTCATGTTTGCGGGAGCCATGGTGGTTCTCCTGCTTTTAAGAAAAGAAGGTGAAGACTGTGAACAGCACAATTCTTAGTATGGTTTCAAGCATGGTGATACCCTTCATACAGCTATTTGGCATTTACGTGATAGTAAACGGGCACATCTCTCCAGGGGGCGGATTCGCGGGAGGGACGATAATAGGCGTAAGCCTTATACTCTTCAGAATAGTCGGAGGCAGCGATGCCGCAAAGAAGAAGTATCCATACCAGCGACTCATTAAAATGACATGTCTTTCACTCATTTCCTACGGCTTAATCAAGGGTTATTCGTTTATAAACGGAGGCCTTGATCTCCACATGTACGATCTTCCCATAGGAACACCCGGAGATATATTATCAGGAAGATACCTTCTGCCTCTCAACATATTTGTAGGAGCCATAGTCGCTTCTGCAATGTACTTTTTATACGCCCTGTTCAGCGAAGGAGAAATATAAATGGAAAGACTCATTACAAACTATGTCGAGGTATGTGCAATAGTACTCTTTGGAGTGGGATTCATGACACTTCTCATGCACAACAACATGATAAAAAAAATAATTGGTCTCAACATAATGGATACTGCGGTATTCTTGTTTTTTATAGCTAAGGGATATATTAGCGGCAAGCAGGCTCCGATTGTGGTTGGAAAGCTCGAGCAGGCATCGGCTTACATCAACCCTGTACCTACAGCGCTCATGCTCACAGGGATAGTAGTCGCCGTAAGCACTACTGCTCTGGCGCTAGCGCTTACAGTGAGGCTCCATGAAAAGTACGGCACTATTGAGCTTGACGAGATTATAAGGATGAGGGAGGCGTAGATGGATATGGAATACTGCAAAAGCTTTCCGGTTTTCGCGTTGCTCATGCCTTTGATGATATCGTTTGCGATGCCTCTGATAAAAAGCAACAGAGCAATAAAAAAACTCTCTGCAGCAAGCAGCGGGGCATCCATGACTTTATGTGCTCTGACGCTGAAATATGTCGTGGTGCACGGAGCCTATAAGTATAAAATGGGTCATTTTGAAGCGCCGCTTGGCATAGAGTTCAAGGTTGGGCCGTTTGAAGCCATAATGGCGCTGACATTCACTGTTGTTACATTCCTGGTTGTAATGAATTCATTAAGCCGCATTGAAGAAGAGATTGGAAACCGAAATGTACAAATTTACTTCGTGCTTGTGAATATATTCTATGCATCGCTCGTTGGCATGGTATTTACAAACGACATATTCAATTCGTTTGTATTCATAGAGGTCAGCACACTTGCGGCATGCGGTATGATAGCTGCAAACGGCAAAGGGCAGAGCATAGTCGCGGCCATAAAATATCTTGTATACAGCAGCATAGGATCTGGACTTGTGCTCATGGGCATGGCTTTCTTGTATTCGGTTACTGGAAACCTCAACATAGACTTTATAAATTCTGAAATGGCGGCGGCGTGGCTCGAGTACGAAAACGTAGTCCTGATTTCGATGGCGCTTTTCGTTTTCGGGCTTGGAATAAAGGGTGCCATATTCCCGCTCCATGTTTGGATGCCAGACGCATACGCATTTGCGAACCATACCTCAAGCGCACTTATTGCAGGGATTGGGGCTAAGGCCATAGTGGTCCTGCTAGTAAAGGTGCTCTACTCGATGTACGGCGCAGGCATTGTGGCGCAGTCTGGTTTGCTCAATGTGTTCGTTGTGCTCGGAGTGTCGGGCATGATAATGGGCTCGATATTTGCAATATTCCAGAGCGACATAAAGCGGATGCTCGCCTATTCGAGCGTCGCGCAGATGGGATATATATTTCTCGGAATAGGTATGGGTAATGTATTGGGGCTGGCCGCTGCAATGTTCCATGCTATAGGCCATTCAGTCACCAAGGCGTCGCTTTTTCTGAGCGCGGCCAATCTCACGGAAGCCGAAGGCAAAGAGCGAATTGATGAGCTTGAGGCGGTGGGAGGGAGAAGGCCTGTTTCGCTTGGCATATATACTGTCGGAGCCCTTTCCATGGCCGGCATCCCGCTACTGCCCGGATTTATTTCAAAATGGAACCTCTCAATCGCGAGCATCGAAGCGGGAAGAAATATGGTGCTGGCTGCCATAATAATAAGCTCACTCCTAAACTGCATTTACTATCTTCCTGTAGCCATAAAAGGATATTTCAAAAAAAATGAAGTTGCAGGCATTGGAATTGAATTGTGCAGGCACGACAAGGCAGCATTGGGCATTTTGCCGCTTGCGCTTCTGTCATTTGCTATCATTGGCATCGGAATTTTGTCGGGAGAAATAATGGACGCATTTCGCTTGGAATTTTCCAAACTTATGTAATAAAGGAGGGGTTATCAGCATGGGCGGCTTTCTAATGGCAGTGCCGGTAGTGTTGCCTTTCGCGTTTGCAGCTCTTATCGGCTCAAAGCGATATGCGTGCAAGGGTTGTGTCAACACCATAGCCGGCACGGCTGTCATATTGAACTTGATATTTCTGGTATTGATTCTAGGTATGGATTTTCAAAAGAGCATTGAAATTGTGAGGCTAAACGAGAATCTCAGGATATTCCTGGACATAGACAGGATTGGGGCACTCTTTGCCGTTTTGGCATCGAGCCTTTGGCTTTTTACAGCGTTTTATTCGATGGGCTATATGAAGCATGAAGAGGGGCAGACGCGTTTTTTTGCTTTTTTCACGGCAACGCTCGGCGTAACGAGCGGCATAGCGTTTTCAGGGAACCTAATGACTCTATACCTGTTTTACGAGCTCCTAACGATTGTCACATACCCTCTCGTGATACACACTCAAAATGAGGAGGCCTTCGAGAGCGGGAGGCGATATCTTGCTTATTCATTTGGCGGCGCGGCGCTGGTCCTGGCTGGAATGGCGCTTTTATACAGCATAAGTCCAAATTTGGATTTTGCGGCTGGCAACATGGCTTATGCGCCGGAGGACAGGGCTACGCTTTTGTATGCGTTCATGATGCTCTTTATAGGATTTGGAGTAAAAGCGGCGGTAGTCCCTTTGCATTCATGGCTTCCAAGCGCAATGGTGGCGCCAACGCCTGTAAGCTCGCTGCTGCACGCAGTTGCTGTTGTTAAGTCGGGAGTATTTTCCATAATAAGAGTCGTATTTTTCATATTCGGAGCGGATGCTGTAAGGGACATAAACGGGCAGATTTACGCAGGAGCCTTTGTTGCCGTGACAATACTAATGGGTTCGCTGCTTGCAATGACGCACGACAATCTTAAAAAAAGGCTGGCGTATTCAACCATAAGCCAGCTTGGATATATACTTTTGGGAGTTTTCATGCTCAATGAAAAGGCGCTTGAGGGAGGTCTTCTGCATCTTGTTAACCACGCTCTTATAAAGATTGTCCTCTTCTTCTGCGCGGGTGCGATATATGTAAATACGCACAAGAAAAAACTATCTGAATTAAAGGGCATAGGGAAAAGCATGCCGGTGACAATGACGTGTTTTTCCATAGCCGCGGTCTCGCTAATTGGCATTCCGCCTACAAGCGGCTTTGTAAGCAAGTGGTATTTGGCAATCGGAAGCATAGGCGCTGGGAGAGTCTGGTTTGCTGTGGTTCTTCTTTTGAGTGCTGTGCTTACAGCGGCCTATCTGCTCCCGATAATAATTGCGGCGTTTTTTTCAAGTGATGAATGTGACAGCGGCAGCACTTTGGTAAAAAAAGAGGCTGAAGGCAAAATGCTCGCGCCGATTGTA
Source organism: Peptoclostridium acidaminophilum DSM 3953 (assembly GCF_000597865.1). Lineage (GTDB taxonomy): Bacteria > Bacillota > Clostridia > Peptostreptococcales > Peptostreptococcaceae > Peptoclostridium_A > Peptoclostridium_A acidaminophilum. The sequence goes on from NZ_CP007453.1 coordinate 319,962, forward strand.
ATGCTTACTGCGGTAATAGTTCTTACGGGCATTTTCCCATCCATAGTGCTTGGCTTCATAGAGCGTATAGTTTCGGACATCTCATTTTAGAACGCTTTGAAGGGGTGATTTTGTGGAGAGCAATCTGATTTTGTTCATATTATTATTTCCGGCGTCAGCTGCCCTGATTGTGTATTTTGCCGGACTCAAGTATAAACAGCATGTCAAACTCATGACTGCAGGCTTTTGCCTGGTTGAGCTGGCAGCCATTATGGCATTGGCGCCTTCGACTGGCGGATTGGATATAAGCTTGTATATGCCCCACATCATGGGTACGGGCCTATATATTAAAATGGACATGTTCAGATATATATTTGTGTGCATGTCAAGCTTCATATGGCTGCTTGCGGCGATATACTCGATTTGGCATTTCAGGCAAGACAGCAAGCCAGCGAGATTCTCAATATACTTTCTTGTGACTCTGTCGGCTGTGATGGGAGTGTTCACTTCTGAAAGCCTTCTGAATCTCTTTACGTTTTTTGAAATCATGGCGCTTACGTCATACGTTCTTGTGATACACAGCGAAAGCAAAAAGGCGCATGAAGCCGGCAAACTTTATCTTATTATTTCCATTGTCACTGGAATGATAACGCTAATGGGCATATTCATAGTATATGAATATACAGGAGAACTGAGCATTTCGAGGCTTCCGCAGGCTGTGGCTGAAATGGGGCAAATCAAATACGCCGCCATGCTTCTTATGGGCTGCAGCTTTGCAGCCAAGGCATGCATGTTCCCGCTGCACATATGGCTGTCTAAGACTTATTCTGAATCTCCTGTGCCTGCTACAGCTGTATTTTCGGCAATACTTGCAAAGACAGGTTTTTTCGGGATAATTATCATCGGATATATAATGAGCTGGGATAATGCTTTTGGAATATCTCTCATGGCACTTGCGCTTTCAAGCATGCTGCTCGGGGGATTCCTGGCGCTTATGCATATCGAGGTCAAAAAGATACTCGCCTACAGCAGCATGAGCCAAATAGGATATATGCTGCTCTCTGTGGCTTCGGCTGGGCTTGCGGCAACGCATGCTGACGCGGCTGTCTCGGCAGGCATTTACCATGCCGTGAACCACGCGCTCGTCAAGACGCTTCTTTTTATGGCGGCTGGTGTCATGATAGCAGATGCGGGTTCGGATAACCTCAATTCTGTGGGAGCTAGCGCCAAAAGCAACATGCTCAAGATGCTATTAATAATAGGAATTCTATCGAATATGGGGATGCCCGGATTTGGAGGATTTGCAGGCAAGACATTGATACACCATGCCATAGGCGGCATTTTTGTCTCTCATATGCCGGGTGTCAAAGCTATTGCGGAGTGCGCATATTGGGTGTCAAGCGCACTTACGGTTGCTTATTCAATAAAGCTGTATCTGGCTCTCTTCCCAAGAACGGAAAAAAAGAATTTCAAAAGCATGGAAACAGGCTCGATTGCGGCCTATACCCCTATGCTTGTGGTCGCGGGTGTAATTGCCTTGGCATCCATGATGCCCCAGGCAGCAATCCATATGATAAGCGTCGGGGCCGGCCTTCTGTTTGAAAATCCATCGACAGAGCACGCTCAATTCTATACATTTGATTCGCTTAAATCTTCCGCCATATCAATGCTTCTGGGGGTGGCGCTATACAGGCTGGCAGCGGCTAAGCTGCTTGTCAAAGCCGATGGCGGTGCGCTCTGCTACATTGATATTGCAAATAAATGGCCAGGCCTTGAAAAAAGCTTTTACCTCCCGCTGTTCGGCGCTGTTTTCGGAGCGTTAAAGAAAATATTCGGTTTTTTGGACGTGTTCATTACAGTTGCCGCTGAGAATGTTTCGGAAGGCTTCAGGAATATTTGCAGCATGGAAATCCGGACAAGGGAAGACAAGCCTGAATCCGGGGAAGAAAGCAATTTGCATCTGAATCTGTCGCAAGTCACGCGCAAGCTGGTTGTGAGGATGGAGAGCGTGAACTATTCGGTTTTTCTGACCGCATCGATACTGTTATTTCTGATGTTTTCACTAATAAGAAAATAACAGAAAAGCCGGCAGATTTTTTATAAGTGAGAAAAAGCCGGCATTGGCGGCTTTCTGGACAAATGGACATGCCTGCCTGGCTTTTAAAAAGGACTCTCAAGACAGCTCATGCCTTTGAGAGTCCTTTTTTGTGATAGACTCATAAGTAGAGGGGAATATATACTATTGAAAATATTATAAGAACGGGTGGCAAATATGAAAAAATTTGAGCTTAAGCTCCAAACCAAGATTACAATACTAATAACAATAGTTTTGGCAATGGCGATAGCCAACATAACATATCTTATAAGTGAAATCACCCAAAACACCATACAGGGCAAGCTCGAGGTCGATATAACGAACGTCGCTCAAATGATCGCCAAAAGCCCAAGCATTGAAAAGAGTCTTGCCGAAAAGGATGCCGAGGGAAGCATACAAAGCTATGTGATGGAAGAGATGTCATACCTAAAAGGGATAGATATGATAGTAGTTGCGGATATGGATGGGATGCGGTATGCGCATCCGAACCCTGAGAATGTAGGCCGCAGATTCGTGGGCGGAGATGAAAAAAGAGTAATTGAAAACGGGGAAACCTATTTTTCGCAGGCACAGGGGACACAGGGAGATTCACTTAGGGTGTTTGTTCCGATTTTTTACGAGGGAAGACAGGTCGGCTTTGTAATGACAGGGACACTTATAAAAAGCCTTCAAAAGGAGAAGGAGCAGGCAATCCTTGGGGTGCTTGCAGTGTCAATGCTTGGCCTTGCAATAGGTCTGGCAGGCGCTTTCGTGCTTGCTGAGAACGTCAAGAAATCAATATTAGGCCTGGAGCCTCGCGAGATTGGAAGACTCTATACAGAAAAGCAGGGAATGCTGGATGCCATACACGAGGGCATAATAGCAATCGACAGGAACAGCAAAATAACCCTTATAAATGAATCTGCCTGCAAAATGCTAAGCATCAATGAGGAGTATGCGCACGGCAAGAATGTAACTGACATTTTCCCCACTAGCCATCTTCCCGAGGTTATAAGCACCGGGAAGGCTGAGTATGACGACGAGCAGAGGATAAACGACACGATAATACTGACAAACAGGGTACCCATAAGGGATGGAGAAAGCATAACCGGTGCGATAGCCACGTTCAGGGACAAGACGGAGGTCACAAGGCTTGCCGAAGAAATAACGAGAGTAAGGCAGATAATAGAGGCGCTAAGGGCAAATACGCATGAGTTCATGAACAAGCTGCACGTTATAATGGGGCTCATCCAGATGGACGAGGTTGAAGAGGCAAAGGACTATATACTCAGCGTAACACAGAACCAGCAGCAGATACTGAGCGTGATAATAAAAAAAATAAAGGACCCTACAATAGCCGGACTTTTGCTTGGAAAATTCAGCGAAGCAAATGAAAGAGGCGTATCAATCAATATAGATGATGCCACAAGCCTTTGGAAGGAGCACGGAAGCGTCACGAGCAACATGCTCGTCACGATAGTCGGGAATCTTCTTGAGAACGCGCTGGATGCAATTTCTGCGCAAGAGTGCGTTAACGATGCGAAAAATATTGACATCAAAATATTGGAGACGGACGAGTCGATTGAAATAGAAGTGGCAGACTCGGGAGCAGGCATAAAAAAGGAAGACATGGAAAAGATATTTAGCAGAGGCTACTCCACAAAGGAAGGAAACAGGGGTATAGGACTGGCCCTTGTAAAGAAGGCTGTGGAAAGCGTCGATGGAGAAATAAGCGCCTTGTCCTACGAGGGGATAGGGACGGAATTCATAGTCAAGCTGCCTAAAAACAGGAGGTGCTGAAGTGATAAGAGTTATGATAGTTGAAGACGATCCTATGGTCGCATCAATAAACAAAAGATACGTTGAAAGTATAAAAGGATTCAGCGTAATTGGAATTGCGGGAAATGGCGAAGAGGCACTAAAGCTTATGAGAAACAGGGATGTCGACCTTATAATATTGGATGTGTATATGCCCAGGATAGACGGGATAAGCTTTCTCAAAAAACTCAGGCAGAACAATGTGACTACGGATGTAATATTCGTCACAGCTGCAAAGGAAATAGACTCTTACGACCAGTCCATGGCCTATGGAGCAGTCGACTACCTTGTAAAGCCGTTTGAATATGAAAGATTCAAGAAGTCGCTTGAGCACTACAGTATGAGGCGCAAAATACTCAAGGAAAAGGACATTATAGGCCAGGAGGATATTGACAGGATAGCACTCTCTTGCGGGTCGGAGAAGGAGCAATCAACCCCGAAGGGACTCCACATAAAGACGCTGAGCAGGGTGAGGGGCTACATGCTCAAGAATAAAGGCAGGCTCATTACAGCAGATGAAATCGCAACGGCCCTGAGCATTACCAAGGTCACAGTGAGAAGATATCTGGAATACTTGGAGTCGATAGGTGAAATTGAGATAGAGGTCGAATACGGCGCGGTTGGAAGGCCTACCAACATGTACAGGCATATTTGACAAAAATCGTTGAATGATAAAAAAATATCAGAAATTTCTTTATTTGAGAAACATTTAGGTTATTTTCTAAATGTTCTTTTTTTTTGCCCCGGGGTGTATATTTACAATACAAACAGGAACACAAAAATTCAGAATAAATGAAGAGAGGATGATTGGAATGAATTATTCAGAATTAAGCTTAAAGTTGCATGAGGAGAAAGTTGGCAAAATCGAGGTTGTTTCAAAGGTCAGAGTTGAAAACAGGGACGACCTCAGCACGGCTTATACGCCTGGAGTCGCAGAGCCATGCAAACGAATCCATGAAAACGAGGAAGACGTTTACAAGTACACTTCCAAAGGAAATCTCGTTGCTGTAGTGACTGACGGAACAGCTGTCCTGGGACTTGGAGACATAGGACCAAAGGCAGCTATGCCGGTTATGGAGGGAAAGGCAGTGCTTTTCAAAGAATTTGCTGATGTGGACGCATTTCCCGTATGCATAGACACTAAGGAAGTGGACGAGATTGTAAACACAGTTAAAATGATTGCCCCTACATTCGGAGGTATCAACCTGGAAGACATTTCGGCTCCGAGATGTTTTGAAATAGAAGAGAAGCTGAAGAAGGAAATAGACATACCTGTTTTCCACGATGACCAGCATGGAACGGCGATAGTTGTAAGCGCAGGACTCATAAACGCATTAAAGCTCGTCGGCAAGGACATAGGTAAAGCGGAGATAGTCGTAAACGGAGCCGGTTCCGCAGGCTGCGCAATAGTGAAAATGCTCTTTAGCATAGGTGCAAAGAACATAACAATGTGCGACAGATACGGGATAATATACAAAGGCGCCTCGTTTAACTCGCCCCACATGGAGGAGCTTGCAAAGGTCACAAACAGCAAGGGCAAAACGGGCGCTCTGGCTGATGCCATGATAGGGGCTGACGTATTCATAGGAGTTTCCGCAGGTAATGTAGTCAGCGCAGAAATGGTTTCATCCATGAACAGCGGAGCCATAGTATTTGCAATGGCCAATCCGGTGCCGGAAATAATGCCTGATCTTGCAAAAAATGCTGGCGCGAGAGTAGTAGGCTCGGGACGTTCCGACTTCTCAAACCAGGTAAACAACGTGCTTGCTTTCCCGGGGATATTCAGAGGTGCGCTTAACGTAAGGGCAAGAGAAATAAATGAGCAGATGAAGGTTGCGGCGGCACATGCGATAGCAGGGATAGTCAAGGATGAAGAGTTGAGTGAGGACTACGTCATCCCTAATGCACTCGACAAGAGAATTGGCCAGGAAGTCGCACGCGCAGTTGAAAAAGCTGCCAGAGAGAGCGGAGTTGCAAGGCTGTAAATATTAAAGGATAACAGGTGAGGAGGATTTATATGAGTGTAGAGGCTGCTGTAATAGAAAAAAAGCTTGTCCAAAAAGCCAGCAATAAATCAGCATACAGAATAATGGAGCTTCCGCTTCCGCTGTTCGCCATACTGGCGGCAGTTGCGCTTGCGGGAGCATATACTGGGGTTCTTCCAAGCGGAATGGTCGGAGCCATACCTGTAATGATGGTGGTCGGCGCCATTCTCAACGAAATCGGCAACAAGACGCCCATAGTCAAGGACTATTTCGGCGGAGGCCCGATAGTAGTGATATTCGCATCTGCGGCATTTGCGGCATACGGAATATTCCCGCAGCCCGTGTCAGAAACGATGGCCAACTTCATGAAGGGCGAAGGATTTTTGAACTTCTATATTGCAGCCCTTATAACGGGAAGCATACTTGGAATGAACAGAAAGCTGCTTATAAAAGCTGCTGTCAGGTATCTGCCGGCTATAATAGGGGGAGTCGTTGCAGCGCTCGGCCTTGCCGGGCTTGTGGGAGCCCTCATTGGCTACGGAGCTAAAAAAGCAATGCTCTACATTGCGCTTCCAATAATGGGAGGCGGAATGGGCGCCGGAGCAGTGCCCCTGGCACAAATATTCGGAGGCTCACTCGGGGTTGACCCCGCAGAAATGCTGTCAGTAATGGTGCCAGCCGTTGCGCTTGGAAATGCGCTTGCCATAGTGGTTGCGGGTGTTTTGGATAAGATAGGCAAAAACAACAAAAAACTATCTGGCGATGGCAAGCTCATGAAATCGCAGGAGATGGAAACAGATGCTAAGGAAAGCAAACGCGCGCTAGATTTTAAAATGATGGGAACAGGTCTTGCAATTTCTACGGCGTTCTTTGTGCTCGGCTGCGTTTTAGCCAAGTTCATACCTTTGCATGAATTTGCTCTGATGATACTTGCTGTGGCGGCAGTAAAGGCTCTTGGAATACTTCCGAGGGAATTTGAAGAGGGAGCGGCCCAGTGGTTTGGATTTATAATGGCAAACCTGACTCCGGCGCTTCTTGTGGGAATAGGAGTTGCATATACAGATATCAACCAGGTAATAAGCTCGCTTTCTCTGGAATATGTAATACTAGTAGGAACAACGGTCATAGGGGCTACGCTGGGAGCCGGATTCATGGGAAATCTCTTCGGTTTCTACCCTATAGAGTCGTCTCTAACTGCAGGTCTTTGCATGGCAAACATGGGTGGAACAGGAGACGTTGCGGTTTTGTCGGCGGCGAAGAGAATGGAGCTTATGCCTTTTGCCCAGATATCCTCGCGTATAGGCGGAGCGTTCATGCTTATACTTGCCACAGCTATATTGAAGATTTTCATATAGGTGTCAAACTTTAAAAACAGAAAAAATCCGTCGAGTCAAACAACTCGGCGGATTTTTTCGCAATAAAAGCATTCCTCACAAAACAAAAGGTATTGGCTGAGTATATATTAGATGAAAAGGTTGAGGTTGGAATCGTCAGTCTTGCCGAGGTATGTGGCCACGCCTCCTATCTCAACGCCGTCTATTAGCTCCTCCTGCTTTATTCCCATTATGTCCATAGACATTGCGCAGGCAACCATATTCACGCCAAGTTCAAGCGCGTTCTTAATCATTGTTTCAAGGCTATCTACGTTCTTCTTCTTCATAACATAGTCGATCATCTTAGGACCCATACCCGCCATATTCATGCTTGATAGCGGAAGACTGCCAGGGCCCTTTGGCATCATCATGCCAAACATCTTTTCAAGCGTATCCTTTTCAACGGCCGGAGCATCTTGCTTTCTGAGTACATTGAGTCCCCAGAAGGTAAAGAACATTGTGACCTTTTTGCCCATAGCCGCAGCGCCCGAGGCTATTATAAATGATGCCAAGGCCTTGTCGAGTTCTCCGCTAAAAACTACAATCGTTGCACCGTCCCTCACAGCTGCAGGAGCAACTTTCGCATCTTGTTGAACTGTCGATGGCTGTCGGCCCTTCATTACATACGCCTTGAAGGCATTGTCAACAAAGTCTGTTTTTAAAACTGTATTGCCTGTGGTGTTGGCCCACGCCTTAACATCTTTTGCGAAACCTGGATCTGTCACTGAAATTTCTATTATCTGACCGTCCTTAGCCTCGTTCATGACGCTGTAGAGCTTTGTTATAGGTCCCGGACACTGAAGTCCGCATGCGTTAATCTGGATGTGAGACTCGATGTCTCCGCAGTATGGGTGTGTTATGCCTGTGTCATCTACCTCTATAGGGCATTTGCTCTCAGGCATATCAGAAACGGCAGGAAATACGGAAGAATAAGTTCTGTATCCGCCGTCCAGGTTGTATACATCATATCCGTTCTGCTTCAATATTCTCTCAGCTAGGTATCCTCTAAGACCGACCCGGCACAGCACGTAGACGGGTTTGTCTTTAGGAATTTCCGACAGTCTGCTTCTTAGCTCGGTAAGAGGTATGCCCATTGAACCCTTTATTATACCCATGTCTCTTTCGTGACGCTCGCTCACATCGACTAGCAGCGCGCCGTCCTTTATAAGCGAGTCGATTTCGTGCCATTGAACACTTCTTGAAGAACCATCAACTATGTTGGACGCGGCGTATCCGAGCATATTTACCGGATCCTTGGCCGATGAGTAAGGCGGCGCGTATGCAAGCTCAAGTTCCTGAAGGTCGAATACTGTAAGGCCGCCCTTTATGGCAGTGGCTACAACGTCTATTCTCTTTTCGACGCCCGCATAGCCTACTCCCTGAACTCCGAATATTTTGCCAGTATTGGGATCGAATGTCATCTTGAGAGACACAGGGAATGCTCCCGGATAATAGCCGGCGTGCGCCCCCGGATGGATGTGCACAACCTTATAGTCTGCGCCAATCCTTTTGAGCGTTTTTTCGTTGTTTCCGGTGGAGGCCACAGTCATATCGAATACCTTCGCTACAGAAGTTCCAAGAGTTCCCTTGTATTTCACATTCTTGCCGTATATATTGTCAGCAACAGATCTTCCCTGCCTGTTTGCTGGCCATGCGAGCGGCACAAGGGTAGGGAAGCCGCTTACGTAGTCCTTGACCTCTATCGCATCGCCAATGGCATAAATGCTCTCGTCGCTAGTCCTAAGATATTCGTCTACCTTTATGCCGCCACGCTCACCTATTTCAAGTCCCGCACCTATAGCGAGGCTGTTTTCAGGTTTGATTCCTATAGATAGTATTATCATGTCAGTTTTTAGTTCTTTGCCGCTTTGGAGTATTACTCTCTTGCCGTTATCCTCGAATGACTTCACGCCATCGGAGAGTATAAGTTCCACGCCCTTGTCTTCTATGTGGCCGTGTATTATAGAGGCCATTTCAAAGTCAATTGGAGCCATTACCTGGTCGAGCATCTCGACTATTGTAACGTGAATACCCTTTGCGTGCAGGTTTTCTGCCATCTCAAGACCTATGAAGCCGGCTCCTATTACAACCGCGCTCTTAGGCTTCTGCTCGTCTACACAGCTTTTTATTGCGTCGGTATCGGGAATGTTTCTAAGCGTGAAAATGTTTTTTGCGCTCTCTATTCCAGGGATCGGTGGTTTCACCGGATTTGCTCCAGGAGAAAGAATCAGGGTGTCATATGACTCATCGTAAACTTCGCCTGTATTTATATTTTTAACCTGTACGGACTTTTTATCCCTGTCTATTTTAACTACCTCGCTGAAATTTCTTATGTCTATGTTGAATTTTTTCTGAGTTGCCTCAACTGTCTGAACGACAAGGGCGCTGCGCTCTTGTATCACGCCGCCTATATAGTAAGGCAGCCCGCAGTTGGCAAATGAAATATACTCTCCGCGTTCGAACATTATTATTTCAGAATCCTCATCAAGCCTTCTAAGTCTGGCTGCAGCAGAAGCTCCGCCTGCAACTCCACCGACTATCAATATTTTCTTGCCCATGATATCTACCTCCGAATGTATTGAAAATATTATTTTTTGTTTATACTCATTTCGTTTAATTTTCAACTGTTTTCCGCTTAAAATATTAATCAAACAAAACATTAATCAATTCGGCAGCCTTCTTGTTTGTCACAGAATAGTATATTTCAAGGCCTCTTTTTTCTCCCTTTATTATCCCGCAGGCTTTGAGTTTTGAAATGTGCTGGGATATTGTAGACTGCGGGGCCTTCAGGCAATTTTGCATGTCGCTGACGTTGCAGGCTCCGTTTGCCAGGAGACCTCTAACGATACAGAGCCTCACAGGATGAGAGAGAGCTTTGAGTATTTCCGAAAGCTCATCATACTGCTCGGGGTTTGTCATATATGTTTCCATTCAAATTCCTCCAATGAATAAAAGCGCATTGAATATAAATCGCTATATCGTAATATTACGATATAGTTTAGTTTGTGTCAATCTTTTTTTGTTTAAAATAGACAAACAAAAAGCGCAGGCTCGAATTTACCCGGCTTGCGCTTTTACGTTAGAACATCTGCTCTTTCATGAGCTTTTCAACGTCTAATAAGAAGCTTTTTAGAATGGACTTTTCTTCAAGTTCTTCCTCGTTAAGCCCCATCTTGTTCTCGAGCTCCTGGCTTCTAAGCCTTATTGCGTGAGCCATAAGCTTGATTTCTTTCATGGAAAGGAACATATGGATGTCATATGATTTTTTTTCGATAATATGCACAGTACACCTCCTGATTTTGGCAGCATTCTTTATTGTACGCCATGTATTATGTATATCCAAAAAAGGAAAAAATATTGCACAAGAAATAGTAATAGTTTTTTTCTCGGGAAATATAGTGCTGCATACAAATGAGTTGATGTGCTGAAAATACATGCGTGTGCTGCAAGTGTTAGAAATAGTATGCTAAATCAAAGTGGATGAGCAGATATGGTTAGGGATATGGGAATGCAGGGTATACATGAACTGTAGGAGCTAAAGAACATTCGAAATGATACTAATTGCAGGCACGTTCATAACGTGCAGCAGTATTTGAATGCTGGGAGGTGGTTAAATGTACTACAGAATGATGGGAGAATGGGGGTGGGGATTTATGTTTTTGTTTCCGCTAATAATACTCGCGATAGCAGCCTACATTGCGTATATGATTGGGAGTAACCGCGCAGCAGGCTCACAGGGACAAACCACCGGTCAAGGCGGCTACAGATCCGCCGAAGAGATTCTCGCTGAAAGATTTGCAAAGGGTGAAATAAGCGAGGAAGAATATATGAACATGAAAGCGACTCTGAAGAAATAACGTATTTGAAAGGAGAGGATTTTATGAAAAAAAGAGTGATAGCATTTTTGACAGCGGCGCTGCTCATAGGGGGGCTTCAGCCATCGTACGCGGCTCAGAAAGTTAATGCGAGGGTAGCAGACCACAGAATAACTTTAAATGGTACCATGGTTTTCAACAAACTCATAAAATATCCAATGCTCGAATACAAAAGCGTCACGTATCTTCCGCTTACATCAGACAACTGCAGATTATTGGGAATAAGACTGCAATGGAGCGAGGTGTCGGGACTTAAACTCGACAAGACCACTAGCAGCGTGGATTCAATCCCGCAGTCATTCAACCTGCAGATGGCTGATACAAGCAAAGCTGTATCAGCGGAGATAGCGGATTTCAATATCGAAATCAACGGTAAGGCAATCGACAATGCCAGGCTGGATTATCCAGTGCTTTTCAAGGATAACTTAGCGTACCTGCCTCTTACGTGGAGCATTGTATCGAGTGAATTTGGAGGCAAGACTATGTGGAGCGAGGACTATGGCCTCAGCGTATACAACTGGAGCCATGACGCTATGTCAAATGGAGATATGCTCGTGGCTGCCAAGAAGGTATATCTTCAGGATGCGCTCTCAAGATACGAGACTGTGCTTGAAGTATATGACGCCAGCGAGTCCGGTTACGACCAGATTTTAAAATCGGCAAGCGAGATAGTCAAGCTATCGAGCGAATCGGTAAAATCATTGGACGGCATTAAAAATGATGCTACAGACAATCTCAATAACGAGCTTAGGAATCAGGAGGCAGCTATAGTAACTACTCAGCAGCTAGAGGATGTCCAGCAGACTCAAGAAGACAAGCAAAGCGATTATGAGCTTGGAACCACTCTGAGCATAAAGAGCGTTATAGAAAGCGGCAAATACGTTCAGATGGCTGACGGCAGCCTTTGGGAGGTAAATCCTTCGGATTCGGCGGAAGCAGAGGAGTGGAGCGCTGATGATGAGGTGCTCCTGTATGAAAGCACAAGCGCTGTATATAAGTACAAGTTGTTCAACTTTGACAAGGACGTTTCAGTTGAAGCCAGGCTGGTATCGAGATAGAAAGTGAGTTGCTGCGGGACAAATATTTGAGGCTGAATATTTGTCCTGCATTTTTTTATGGTAAAATAGGCATGAGATAAACATATAAAGACTTACAAAGGATGGTTCATGTGAATATATTAACTGTTGAAAACATATCTAAAAGCTATGGAGAAAAAACGCTTCTAAGTGACATAACATTTACAATAACAGACGAGGACAAGATAGGCGTAATAGGAATAAACGGCACAGGCAAATCTACGCTCCTTAGAATAATAGCAGGCTGTGAGGCGGCAGATTCCGGAAGTGTAAGCATACCAAGCTCCATGAAAATAGAGTACCTGCCTCAGAATCCAGATTTCGATCCGGAGGCGAGCGTTCTCGAGCAGGTGTTCAAAGGGGATTCGCCAGTAATAAAGCTCATAAGGGATTATGAAAAGGCACTAGATGAGATTTCAAGGCATCCGGAGGATGAGGCTCTTCAAAAAAGCTTCATGCAGCTGACTGGAGCCATGGACACTATGGATGCATGGGAGATAGAAAGCCAGGTCAAGACAATACTGACCAAACTCGGAATAACAAGATTTGACGAGAGGGTAGGCAACCTCTCGGGAGGACAGAAAAAAAGGGTGGCACTCTCGGGAGCTCTCATAACTCCCTGCGACCTTCTGATACTGGACGAGCCCACAAATCACCTGGACAACGATACCATAGATTGGCTTGAAAAGCACCTTGCAGCCAGGAAGGGCGCGCTCCTTATGATAACACACGACAGATACTTTCTGGACAGGGTAGTAAACAAGACAATGGAGCTTGACGGCGGCAATATGTATGCTTATTCAGGCGGTTACTCTCAGTTCGTCGAGAAGAAGGCCGAAAGAAGGAGCCTGGAATCGGCAGTTGAAAGAAAAAGGCAGAACCTCTACAGAAACGAGCTGGAGTGGATGAGGCGCGGCGCAAAGGCCAGGACAACAAAGCAAAAGGCCAGGATTCAAAGATTCGAGCAGATAGAGGATGCGAAGCTTGACATAGACGATTCGAAAATCGAAATCTCAGCAGCCCATTCAAGGCTTGGAAGGAAGATAATTGAAATAAACAGCATTTCAAAAAGTTTCGGAGACAACAAATTGATAGACGACTTCAGCTACATCGTACTCAGAGATGATCGCATAGGCATAGTCGGCAGCAACGGACTTGGAAAGTCGACGCTGCTCAACCTCATAGCCGGCAGGCTTCAGGTCGACAGCGGCAGCATAGACATAGGACCGACTGTCAAGATAGGCTATTTCTCGCAGGAGTCGGAGGATATGGACACCAGTCTCAGGGCAATCGAGTATATCAGAAGCTACGCCGAATACGTTACAACAGCTGACGGCACCAAGCTGAGCGCTTCTCAGATGATGGAAAGGTTCCTCTTTACAGGCGACATGCAGTGGACGTACATCACGAGGCTGTCGGGCGGCGAGCGCAGAAGGCTTTACCTGCTCAAGATACTAATGGACGCGCCGAATGTACTCATACTAGACGAGCCCACAAACGACCTTGATATAGACACGCTCAGGGTGCTTGAAAACTACATCGACGAGTTCGGCGGAGCCGTTATAACGGTGTCGCACGACAGGTATTTTCTCGACCGCGTATGCAACAAGATATTCTCTTTCGAGGGCAGAGGAGTTATAGATGAATATACAGGCAGCTACTCCGATTTTGCGGAGAAGAGACAACAGGAGCAAGCAGATGTAATAAGCGCTCAAAAGCTGCAGGCCAAGGACGAAGGTGAGCAAAAGCAGGTACAGTCCAGGCAGAAGACTAAGCTCTCATACAAGGAGCAGCTTGAGTATGAGGGAATAGGCGCCGAGATAGAAGCCCTCGAGGAGTTGCTTGAAAAACTCGAGAACGAGCTTGAAAAAAGCTCGAGTGATTTTTCAAAGCTGCAGGAGATAATGGACAAGAAGGAGCAGACTGAGGAGGAGCTGCTTTTAAAGCTTGAGAGGCAGGAATACCTCGAGAATCTCAAGATGTCACTAGAGTCCTAATATGTACAATAAAAAACCCACGGCTTTCGGCGAGGCTACTGAAAAAGTCCATATAAAATAAGAAGGTACACTTTCTCAATATTATTGAGGAGGTTGTACCTTTTTTCTTGTATAATTGAAGTATAACATGAGAGAAGGTGTGCTAATTGATTCAGCTACAGCAAACATTGGTCATAAGTCCATATCTGGAGCTTTACAATCTAGTGATCCCCAAGGATAATATGTTGCGGCAAATCAATGAGCTTGTTGATTTTTCTTTTATATATGAAGAACTCAAACAGAATTACTGCCTGGACAATGGGAGAAATGCGATTGACCCTATTCGCATGTTTAAATACCTGCTGCTAAAAGCAATCTTTGAATTGTCCGACGCCGACATCGTCGAGAGATCGAAATATGATATGTCGTTTAAGTACTTTCTGGATATGGCACCGGAAGAGCAGGTGATAGATTCTAGTTCACTAACCAAGTTCCGAAAACTTCGGTTAAAGGATATGAATTTACTCGATTTGCTGATTAACAAGACGGTTGAACTCGCCATCGAAAAAGGCATTATCCAGAGTAAATCCATCATCGTAGATGCGACGCATACGAAAGCTCGTTATAACCAGAAGTCTCCACGTGAAATTTTACAGGACCGTTCTCGAAAACTCAGAAAGGCTATCTACAAGGTTGATGAATCTGTAAAAGCCAAGTTTCCTGCGAAAAATACAAGCAATATGTTAGAGGACGAACTCGCCTATTGTAAAAAGCTTATCGAGGTAGTCGAGGCAGAAGGCGGCGTTTGTGAGCTGCCTAAGATAAAAGAACCGCTCAATCTACTGAAAGAAACCGTTGCAGATGACCTTGAACAACTTCGAATCTCGGAAGACCAAGATGCAATGATCGGTCATAAGAGTGCGGACTCTTCGTTCTTTGGCTACAAAACCCATATTGCTATGACCGAGGAAAGAATTATTACGGCAGCCGTTGTAACAACTGGTGAGAAGAATGATGGCAAACAATTGCAGACCTTAATCGAGAAGAGCAAGCAAGCAGGCATGGAAGTGAATACAGTCATCGGAGATGCGGCATACTCCGAAAAAGATAACATCACTTACGCCAAAGAGAACACGGTTGAACTAGTGGCTAAGCTTAACCCGTCTGTTACACAAGGCTACCGTAAGCATGAAGATGAATTCCAGTTCAATAAGGATGCAGGAATGTATGTCTGCAAAGCTGGCCACATGGCAATCCGAAAGGCCCGTCAAGGCAAGAAAGGCATCGGCACAAACCAGACGGATACATACTACTTTGATGTGGAAAAGTGCAAGAGATGCTTACGCCGTCAAGGTTGCTACAAGGAAGGGGCAAAAAGTAAATCCTATTCGGTGAGCATAAAGTCCGACGAACATACTGAACAGATGGCTTTCCAGGAGACTGAGTACTTTAAGACGAAGGCCAAGGAACGTTACAAAATTGAGGCAAAGAACAGCGAACTGAAACACAGACACGGGTATGATGTGGCGACATCCTCGGGTCTTGTCGGCATGGAGTTACAAGGTGCAATGGCGATATTCACTGTAAATATAAAAAGAATATTAAAGTTAATGAAGTGAAAAAACAACAACGATCGGTCATATACAGAGAAAAAGACGACTCTCATACCCATTTACTGGTGTTGAGAAATCGTCTTTTTTTACTATGACCTTAAGGTTCATTAAAACCGCAAGTTCTTCAGTAGCCTCGCTTTCGGCCAAGGGTTTTTTATTGCTAAAATTTAAGTATTCAAAGGCCTATTTTAGGCTGATTGGTTCTAGTGTACCAGACTTGATGCATCCACAAGACCATATCCGTAATAAGGATCTTTGCCTTCAGCTCCAAGGTCAACGCAGCCTGATGAGAATTGCTGCCTGATTTCATCAAGAGTCATTTCAGGGTCTCTTTGCAGCATCAAAGCGATAACACCGCTTACATGAGGTGTTGCCATCGAAGTGCCGCTCATTGTGGCGTACGCACTGCCCTTGTATGTTGAATATATTGAAACTCCAGGAGCCGCTATATCCACCTGATCCCCTCTTGAAGAGAAGGAAGCCAGAAGATTATTCTTGTCAGTTGCGGATACGGCTATTGTTTTATCATATGCGGCGGGATAGTCTACAGATGAGCTGTCGTTTCCGGCAGCAGCCACTATTATGACTCCGGCATCAGATGCAGCATTTATTGCGCTTTCAAAGGATGTGCTCGGGTAGTTTGAGCCAAGGCTCATGTTAACTACATCCATACCGTTTGAAACAGACCACTGTAAGCCGGCTATGATGTCTGAGATATAGCCTGTGCCGCTCTTGTTGAGAACCTTAACTGCATATATCCTGGCCTCAGGGGCAACGCCTACAACGCCTATTGTGTTGTTGCTGGCGCCTATTATACCTGCCACGTGAGTGCCGTGTCCATTGTCATCCTTGTAAGATCTGACCGTAGAGACAAAGTTAGCTCCTCCTGCTATGTTTGCAGAAAGATCAGGATGTGCCGTATCCACGCCAGTGTCAACTACAGCAACCTTGACTCCGTTTCCTGTGGCAATATTCAATACATCGTTTGAGTTTACCCTTTCAATACCCCAAGGCGTCGTTTGGCTTGGAGATGGAACAGGCTTTACTGGCTTTGCAAGAGCCTTTGCAATATTATCCTTTTCAACAAGCTCGACATCTTCATCCTGCATAAGTTCTGCTACCTTTCGGCTGTCTACATACACGCTCTGGCCGTTTATCAAGTCTAGGTTCCTTATCTTTAAAAGTCCATACTTGTTTCCTACTTCGGATTTTTTAATTCTAGAGGTGCCTTCCTTATAGACTACAATCATTCTGACCTTGCTACTCGACTTTTCAGCGGCCGTATCAGGCTGTGCGGCGAGGGAAAGCATGCAGCTGGAAGCTGCGAGCATGCTTGATAGTATAATAGCGGTTAATTTTTTGAATTTCATAATAATACCACCTAGTATAATAATGATATAGCCACTAAGAGCTATATAGTTTATAAGTTTCATTTCTATTTACGATAACAGAAGAAGGTTTCTTCCTTCATCAGATGTTATCTTAATAATTATAATGTCTGACCGCTCCCTGATAGACCCCAGGATTTACATAAAGTATAATCCTCTAGGATAGGACAAATAATGTTCGCCACCTTGGGAAGTCAGTTCCTACTGACCCATACCTATGAAGAAGTCAATTAGTCCATTCAATGAGGTTTTATGATTCGGCTGGTTGGGAGCCTCAGGCTATACCTGTATAACATGCTAGGTTGTGTACTCATTTGATGGAAATGGATTCCTATCAGAAAGGAGCTTTTGCTCATGTCAAATATTTTGTTTAAAAATTTGTTTATCTCGGTTGGTATTGATGTTGGTGCGGAGTTCAGTTGGATGTCTATCTCACTGCCTAACCAAACCTTTGTAGGAAAGCCTTTTAAAATCCTGCATTCTGACCTTAATTCCCTAAGCCTTACTGTTTCTAAAATAAAAGAAGCAGAAGAGCTGTATTCCTTAGAAAGTCGCATCTTTCTGGAATCCACGGGAATTTATCATTACCCACTCTTCTGCTATCTTCGTGATAAGGGTTTTAACATTGCGGTTATCAATCCTATCATCACTAAGAATAGCACAAACATCAACATTAGAAAAGTGCATAATGACCGTTTTGATTCAAGAAAAGTTGCTTTAGTAGGTCTAAAACCTGATTTAAAGGTATCACTGATGCCATCTGATCTTGCTCTTGATTTGCGAAATCTTTCAAGGGAATATTACGACCTGATGGATAATCGCTCTGCTTATGTGAATAAGCTACAGGGCGAGCTGCGAATGGTATTTCCGCAGTATTTGAAAATATTTTCCAAAATAACCACAAATACATCTCTGACCTTACTGGAAAAATACACGTCTCCTGAAGCGTTTTTAAAAGCTTCGAAAGAGGAGATTGTTGATTGTATAAGGTCTACTGCCAGGTTTGGGCTTACATATGCTGAAAACAAGTATAATGCCATAATCCAGGCTGCAAGTGATGCAAATACCTTTGGGTATTCTGTAAGCAGTAATTTCAAGCGAATTCTTCTTTATATCCGTTTTATCAGAAACTACGATATTGAAGTGGAATCTGTTCTTTCTGACATGCATGAACTTGTTGATGCGAATGAAACTACTGATTTTGTAAAACAAGTCCGCTTAGTTGAATCCTATAAAGGCGCCGGCTTCTTGTCCGCAGTGAGTCTAATGGGTGAGATTGGCGATTTTTCATCTTTTCGTTCACCAAAACAACTCTTTGCTTATTTTGGGCTAGATCCAGCTGTAAAACAGTCTGGTCAGTTTGAAGGCACAAAGGTTTCCATGTCAAAGCGAGGTTCTCGTATTGCTAGAAGGGTTATTCATACAATGGCTCTTATCAGCATCAGCAAGAACAGAGATGGCTCTGCCAAAAATCCGGTCTTACGTGATTACTATTTAAAGAAATGCCAGTCAAAGCCTAAAATGGTTGCTCTTGGCGCTGTTATGCATAAAGTCTGTAACATTGTGTTTGCAATACTTCGTGATGAAAAACAATTCATTATCATCACACCAGAAGATCATCAAATGAATTACTTAAAGGCTAAATGCGATAAAGCCGCATAAGTAAGTCCATATTCTGATTTTTCGCTTTTTGAGATGCGTTCAAAAGGCTTATTAAAGTTACCCTTTTTTACCTTGAAGAAATGTCAAATATTTTTAGATTAAACTCTTGACATTTCTTAGCTGGACTTCTTCTCTAAAAATGAATTTTTCTTAATATACCCAGATTAGAATGGCTTGACTCTGAGTATCAAATGAAATTTTAAAAAAAATTAAAACGAACTAAAAATGAAGCCTTTCCTGTCATCAAGAAAAGGCTTCGTTTGAATCAATAGAGAAGTTGTTTGCAGCTATGCCTTAGGAGTAAAAACAACCTGCAGCTCGTTGAGATCTGCAACGTACTCGAAAGACACATCGTATCTGCCAAGATCGAGCAGCGTCCAGAAAGGTATTTCGTATTTTTTTTGTAGTTCATCTGAATAGAACTCTTCAGGAGTTGTAAATTCCATTATCATCTTGTCGGTTGCACCTTCAGCTTTACGGAAGAGTATCTCGCCCCAGCGCTCCACTATGAATTTCTCGTCTATTACAACGGTCTGCCCCCTCTTGTCCTCAGCATTGACAAATCGTTGAACCTCTTTCATATTGTTAAAATCGATAGTCATTTTCATGGAAATACCCCCTTGTATTATTTGTTTTATAGCGATTTCAAAAATGGATTTGTATATTATATAGTATTCCCACAAAATGCCTTCTGTAATCAGTTATAATATTTTGTGGATAGTGGCATGAAAAAGTGTAAAATAAGTAATAAGCTAAATTGAGAGAATTCAAACTTGAAGCTTCGTTGCAGCGACTTGCAGTAGAGGATATTCACAATGAAGTTTGCCATAAAAAACGGAGGTGGCTATGAAAACAATAAAACACGCGTGCACTCTGGATTGCTGGGACTGCTGTTCCTTCAAAGTTCACATAGATGGCTGCAGGGTAGTTAAAATAGAAGGGGACAGGGACCATCCGTATACAAAAGGTTTCATATGCAATAAGGGAAGAAAACACCTTGATAGACTCTACAGCTCTCAAAGGCTCAGAAAACCGCTTCTAAGGACTGAAGGCGGCTTCAAGGAGATATCCTTTGAGCAGGCTTTGGATATAATGGCGCATAAGATAGCTCATTACGTGAAGGAATACGGCAGCCAGAGCATATTCCATTATGAGGAGTCTGGTTCCGGCGGAGTGAGCAAGTGTATGGAGGAGATATTCTTCAATTTCATAGGAGGAATAACTAAGGCCAAGGGGAGTACCTGCTGGGGTGCAGGGATGAAGGCTCAGGCATATGACTTTGGAAACGTCAAAGGGCATCACCTGGACGATATGCATAGCTCAAAGCTCATACTTGTCTGGGGCAGGAATCCGCACTCGACATCAGTGCATCTGATGGCAGCTCTTCAGGAAGCTATGAAGCGGGGAATAAAAGTCATTGTTATAGACCCGATAAGGACTGAGACTGCAAAAAAGGCTGACTCTTATGTGCAGGTGAATGCGTCTTCCGACATAGCGCTAGCAATGGCTATGACAAGGATGATAATAGAGGAAGGTCTTGAAGACAAGGGATTCATCAAGAATTACACATTCGGCTTTGAAGAGTACAGGGACTATCTGCGTGGCCTTGACATGGATGCTCTTGTTGAATCTACGGGCCTTGGGTGTGACGAGATAAAAGGGCTTGCGATGGAATATGCAGCGGCAAAGCCAGCGGCGATATATCCGGGCTACGGCCTTCAAAAATATAAAAACGGCGTAAACACAATAAGGGCTATAGACGCTCTGGCTGCAACTTGCGGTTACATAGGCTGCAAAGGCGGAGGCGTCAACTATGCCAACAGGCTATATCCAGAAATACTCAGCCTTGATCCGTATGGCAGCGCGGAGCACGCCAAGAATTCAAGAAGTTTCATGCTCAGGGATTTTAGCGATGCAATTGAAGAGCTTAAGGATCCGCCAATAAAAATGATAGTGATAAGCAAGGCGAACCCTATGAACCAGCTCCCTGACCTTGAGAGAGCCCAGAGGGCGTTTTCAAGTGTTGAGTTCAAGGTGACCTTCGATATGTTTATGACTGACACTGCAAGCCTTAGCGATCTTGTAATACCGTGCAGCAACACGCTCGAAACGGAAGACCTTATTTACAGCTCTATGAACAATCCATATATCAGCTTCAACGAAAAAGCGTCCGAGCCCGAAAATATATTGATGGACGAATATTACTTCTTCCGAGAACTTGCAAGGAATATGGGCATAAAAGGCTATCCCATGGATGAGAAACTAGAGTACCTCAAAAAAGTTGCAAAGCCTCTTGAAAATTGCGGCTATAGCTTCGAGGATATAAAAAACGGCTATGTGACCGTAGAAGGGCTTTCGGTGGCGTGGAGCGATATGAAGTTTCAGACGCCGTCCGGCCGATATGAGTTTGTATCAAAACGAGCGGAAGCTGACGGCCTATGCGCCCACCCTGAATTCCTGGTGGGCGAAAAGAATGCAGGGTTTAGGCTTATAACGCCTCATGAGAAGGATTCGCTTTTTAGCCAGCATTTTTTTGGAGTTGAGGGAATCTCAAAAGCTTTGGCAAGTCCGGAGGAGCTTTCAAAGCGGAACATAGCCTCTGGAGAAACTGCAAGGCTCGTTTCTAAAGCGGGAGAAATAACTGTTCAGATATTTGGGAGCGAGGATGTGCCGATGGGAACCGTATACATGAACACAGGCTGGCACAAGTCGCACGGCAATCCCAACTTTCTGACAAGCTCGGTTTCTTCAGAGCGGGGAGAGCAGCTTGCATATTATGAAAGCTTTGTGGAAATATTAAGGCAAAAGAACTAGCGCGATTAAGCGGGTTCTGGCGCCAACAGCACCGCAATTGATTTTAATATGCTTGTAATCCTTGCAGTATAAGGAAAGCTGAGCGGCGCAAATATATTTATATAAAATTTTGGAAAATACACTTGCTTTATATCGAGATCCATTGTATACTAAACAAGTACCATGATTCCGATGGAAAAATAATTTACAGACAATCGTAAGTTTTCTCTGATATGTATGAATGAGATATTTTTACAAAGGATTAGTGGAAATATAATTTTTGGAGGCAATACACAAATGAAAAACGGAATAGTTAAGTGGTTTAATGCAGAAAAAGGATTCGGATTCATATCAGTAGAAGGCGAAGAGGACGTATTCGTACACTTCTCAGCTATACAAACAGACGGATTCAAGACTCTTGAAGAAGGTCAAGCTGTTAACTTCGAAATAACAAACGGACCTAAAGGACCACAAGCATCTAACGTAACTCGCGCTTAATTAAACACAAACTAAGCTATCTATAAGAACCTTGGTTGTGTTTGATATATATATGATCTTTTCACAAAGGATTCTAATGGAAGTAAAATAATGGAGGCAATATAAATGAATAACGGTACAGTAAAATGGTTTAATGCAGAAAAAGGATTTGGATTCATATCAGTAGATGGCGGAGAAGACGTATTCGTACATTTCTCAGCTATACAAACAGATGGATTCAAAACACTTGAAGAAGGACAAGCAGTTAAGTTTGACATAACAACTGGCCCTAAAGGACCACAAGCATCTAACGTAACAGTTGCTTAATTGATAAATTAAAACTTGTCTATAACTACCCTGGAGCAATTTGCTCCAGGGTTTTTTAATATGCATAAAAATCATTGCGGATAAATCCAATATGTGGTATACTGAATTATAAGGTCAAAGAAAGTCAAAATAGACCTTGAGTAATGACGCGGGGTGGAGCAGTTGGCAGCTCGTTGGGCTCATAACCCAAAGGTCGCAGGTTCGAGTCCTGCCCCCGCAACCAAAACGATTACACGACACAGCATATTCTATGTGCTGTTTTTTTGTTATGTTGAAGAAGGATCAGGGAATGTTGTCAGGTGAGCATGCAAGTGAATGTTATGGACTGACAATTAGTATGATGATGGAGGAAGCATGATAAATGGCGATTTTTGATGAATTTGCATACCGTTATGACGAATGGTATAAATGTAAGAAGGGAAGCTTTATTGATAAGATTGAAACGACGCTGGCATTCAAAATGTTCCAAATGAAAAAGGGGATGAAAATCCTGGACGTGGGCTGCGGAACTGGGAATTTCAGTATTAGACTGGCTGAAATGGGATGCCGGGTGACTGGAATCGACGTTTCTGAGAAAATGCTTGAGATTGCAAGGATAAAGGCTGCAGAGAAAAATCTTGATATTGATTTTATAAATATGGATGCTCACAAACTGGAATTCGCTGACAATGAATTCGATGCCGTGATTTCAATGGCTACATTCGAATTTATAGATGCCCCTCAAAAGGCTTTGGATGAATTTTTCAGAGTTGTCAAGGTTGGAGGGCAGGTGTTAGTAGGTACTATTGCTGCTGATAGTGCTTGGGGGGAATTTTATAGAAATAAGGATAAGAGGGATTCGATCTTTAGATATGCTAATTTCAAGACTTTGGAGGACATGAAGGGATGGAAGCCCGAAAAACTTATGGAGACCGGGGAATGTCTGTTTGTTTCACCGCTTTCGGATGAATCGGAATTCAATGAAAAGCTCGAAAATGAACTGTCAGGAAAAAGGAAGGGTGGTTATATATGTGCTCTGTGGAGAAAATAACTTCATGCCAAATATCATTCACGCCTATAGGCAGCGTTGAATATCTATCTGAAATCCGCCAAGTTCTAGATATCATAAAGGATTCAGGACTCGAATACGATGTTGGAACTATATCTACCGTTGTCATTGGCGGAAAAGACAGGGTTTTTAAGCTGATTAGTGATATCTACGAAGCCATGGATGATATTTGCAATTTTACAATTGATGTCAAGATATCAAATCTGTGCGGATGCGGCAAGTGATTATAGAAAGCCTGCTTATAAAAATCAATAAAAATAAATCTTCTCGTTCATAACGTTTTTGGTTTTGTGGGTGCAAAAAGGCATGTTCTCCTATGAGAACATGCCTTTTTGCGCTCTGACAGAGTCTTTTTACCTGAATTTCAAAAGATTAATTTTTGAATAGTCGATATTGCCATTTTCATCCACTAGATTCTCGTCAGCGTGTATGTACTCTACCTTTCCAATGAACATTTCATGGGAACCGGTCACTATGGAATCAACCACGGTGCATTCTATATTGACAGGGCAGTCTAGAAGTATAGGGGCATCCACCTTGACTCCTTTTTCATGTTTCATTTCTGCTTTTGCAAGCTTGTCCTCGTCTCTTCTGCTGATGCTGCCAAGATAGGCGTATTTCTCTCTGAGATTTTCGGGGACTAGATTGACAACGAATTCCCCTGTCTCCTTAATCATATTGTAGGAGTGCCTGCTTGGGACTATTCCCACCATTACCATGGGGGGAGCGTAGCTGCAGTTGCCGGCATATGCCACGGCCAGCGCATTGACATCTCCGTTAACGCCTCTGCAGGACACAAGTAAATCAGGCATTGGATTAAGGCTACCCTTAAAGTTGCTTACCTCTATTTTTTCCATTAATATAACCTCCTTGGAATTTGTATAATTATAATTTACCACAAAAAGGCCGATTCATCCATAAAAACAGCATATGCCAGTATCGGGTCGTAACATAAAATTATTGACAGAAGATTATCACTTATATTATAATATTCATATATTAACATATAGTAATATTTCGGCGAAAAAAGGGAGAAATGCGTGATGCACGTATATAGGACGGATCCAGAATCATTTATAGAGCTTGCGGACATTCTTAAAGCATTGGCACACCCCCAAAGGCTTTGCATAGTCAAGACGCTGTGTGAAAAGGGGGAGTCTAACGTTACGGATATGCAAGACTGCCTCGACGAAGCGCAGTCGAAGGTTTCACAGCATCTTTCGAAGCTCAAGTCAGCAGGAATAATAGCTGGAAGAAGAGAGGGAACTAGCATTTTTTATTCCATTTATGACGAAAGAGTGCGTAGGCTTGTGCAAGCTATCATAAATGAGTTTTTTGTTTAGGCTGTTTAATATAAAGTGAAATTTTAATACGACAATTAAAATTATATTGAGGAGGACGAAGGAATGAAAAAGACAGATCTTTTGGTGATTGGTGGAAGTGCAGGCGGTATTCTAAGTGCTACAACTGCGAGAAAAGCTTATGGCGATATTGACATCACAATAATACGCGATACTGAAAAGGTAATGGTTCCCTGCGGCATCCCATACATATTCGGGACACTGCATGACACAAACAAAAACGTTATTCCTGATGCAGGCATACTCGAGGCTAATATAAACCTTATTATAGACCGAGTTGTAAAGGTTGACAGGGAGGCAAAGAGGGTTACAACCGAGGGCGGCGAAACTATTGAATACAAGAAGCTTGTACTTGCTACAGGTTCCCTTCCTATAATACCAACGTTCATACCTGGATATGATCTGGAAAACATATATGGAGTACTGAAGAACCAGAACTACCTGAATGGAGTTCTAGAAAAGGTTAATGGGGCTGAAAATGTGGCGGTAATAGGCGGAGGCTTTATAGGAGTGGAGTTTGCTGAGCAGATGCGTATTCTGGGCAAAAATGTAACGCTTATCGAGTTGGCTGACGCTTGCCTTTGGCAGGCTTTCGACAAAAGTTTCACTGACGAAATCGAAGCATCACTAAAAGAAAATGGAATAAAACTGCTTACGGGAACCAAGGTTACAAAATTCATAGGCGATAAGGCTGTCGAAGCTGTTGAGCTGGCAAACGGCGAGCAGATTCCTGCAGACCTTGTAATTCTGGGACTAGGCGTAAAGCCCAACGCTGAATTGGCAAAGGAAGCGGGTCTGCCAATCAATGCCAGGGGAGCAATAGTAGTTGACCAGTACACAAGGACAAACGATCCTGACATATTTGCTGTGGGAGACTGCTCTGAAAAAAGATGCTACTTTACTGGACAGGACGCACCTGTGCTACTTGCATCGACTGCCGCAATGGAGGCAAAGATAGCGGGAAGCAACGCATTCCAGCTCAGGCTTGTACGTGCCAATAAGGGAACAATAAGTGCATTTTCCACACAGATATTTGGCAGGACATATGCAGCAGCCGGCCTTACAGAGGCCAGAGCCAGACAGGAGGGCTTTAGCATGATGGTGGGCGAGTTCACTACAATGGACCGTCACCCGGGATCACTGCCAGGCGCGCAAAAGACTACAATAAAGCTGATGTTTTCAAAGTGCTCCGGCGTAATACTCGGCGCTCAAATATCGGGAGGAGAAGCCGTCGGAGAAATGATAAACATACTGAGTCTGGCCATACAAAAGGGCACTACAGCTACAGAACTCAACACATTCCAGGTGGCAACGCACCCGTTGCTTTCTGCATCGCCGATAGCATATCCTATAAACGCAGCGGCTATGAACGCCATAGCGTCAAACTGCAGGCATCTTAACGAAGGACTGGAAATATAACGGTCATAAATAAAAAAACACGGGGTATTCTTATTTTGTGAATACCCTGTGCTTTTTATTTTTTGATGGTCTTACAGATAAAGGTCTCTTTCTCCTTTTGATATTCTTCCGTAATATTCCTCGAGCTTTTCTATGAGGTTGTGCTGCTTGAAAAACGGAATTTGCTTTACTTCATCTATTTCCTTTTGAATGAGTTTTTCACCCACAGTTTTTGTCTGCTCAGAGGCATAGTCCTCAAGATATTCCTTGAAAGTGAGTATTGCATTTAGCTTACAGAACTTACCTTCGACGCATTCTGTCAGAAGGTTCATTATCTTGTCTCCTGTCCTCCCGCATCTGTATCCGGCTGTACAAAATGACGAGATCATGCCCATTTCAGCCAATTCGCGTATCACCTCGTCCAGGCTTCTAGTCTCTCCCAATGTGAACTGCTGTTTTTCGGCAATCTGGCAGTCCTGGGACTCGCTGTAGCCTCCTATTCCAATCTTGCTCGAGGCGTCAGTTTGCGTACATCCCAGCTTTATCACCTCTTTTTTAATTCCCGGCTCCTCCCTCGCAGTAACTATCATGCCAGTATACGGAACAGAAAGCCTTATTACTGTGATAAGCCTTTTGAAATCTTCGTCAGATACAAGATATTTTGAATTTGTGCTAAGCTCGGAACCTGAGGCAGGCGTGATCCTTGGGAAGGATATGGTATGCGGTCCTATCCCAAACTGCCTTTCAAGATCGATAGCATGGTACAAGAGCCCCATGACTTCAAATCTCCAATCATTCAGGCCAAAAAGCGCTCCGGTAGCAACATCGTCAATTCCCGCATCCATCGCTCTATGCAGTGCGTAGAGTCTCCATCTGTAGTCGGATTTTGGTCCTGCAGGATGGAGCTTCGAATAGAGATCTCTGTTGTATGTTTCCTGGAATACCTGGAATGTTCCTATACCCGCGTCCCCAAGCTTTTTAAGGTCTGATATGCTCATCGGCGCGGCGTTAACATTGACTCTTCTTATGCTGCCATGGCCTCTTCCCTTTGGAGACTTCTTTTGCACGCTATACACGGACTTTATAGTATCTACCATATAATCAACGTCGGAAAGTGGATGCTCTCCATACACTACTATCATCCTCTTATGGCCTTCATCAATTACATGCTCGGTTTCTTTTCTGACTTCATCGAGAGATAGTATTCTTCTTTTTTCCTCGCTGTTTTCCTTCCTAAAGCCACAGTAGAGGCAGCTGTTTACGCAAAGGTTGCTGCAATAAAGAGGAGCGAAGAATACAATCCTGTTGTCGTATACCTTCTGTTTTACCTTAAGCGCTGTTTCCTCCATCTCCTTCAAAAGCTCCGGATCCGTAACATTAAGAAGTGCAGCGGTTTCATCCGGCTCCAGTCTTTGTATGGAAAGGGATTTTCCGAGTATGTCCCTTATTCTCTGAGGGTCCGGATTTCGATTTGTTTCGAGCTTATTTATGATTTCAGACTCGTCTATGAAATCCTTTCCGTTTACCAGATACTTGTCGATTTCTTCTTGTTTAACTACCTGCGCTGCCCATTCTTTTGGATTCATCTTAGACATAAAAAAACCTCCGAATTTTATTTTCGGAAGTTATTTCCATGGGGAAAAGGAAAAGTCTATGCATAAAAACTAAAGCCGGCATAAACGTTAAAAAAATAACCAGAAATCCCAAAAAATATTTTGTGGAATTTCTTGAAATGTCGTTCCTTTTACTCAGAAATAGCTTCCTTGTAATTAGAAAATGTCTTGCTAATTCATATAATAACATGGCATATGCTATTAATCAACGAAAAATTATATTATTTTGATAAAAATATATTTATCTGAGCAGAAAAAATTGGAATATTTCATGGAGAATGAGGGTTGGCATAATGGGTATATAACCTTTACATACAGTCGTCTTATAATGAATATATTTTTAACTGCGAGGGAAACTGAAAAGAAGGAGGGTGTCCAAATGCCAATAGTAGGACTTATAGTTAATCCCATAGCGGGAATGGGAGGCAACGTCGGATTAAAGGGTACAGACGGTGAGATGTATAAAATGGCGCTTGCCTTAGGAGCAAAGCAGGTTACGTCGGAAAGAATACGTGAAGTCCTATCGCTCGTTACCAGAAAAGACATCCATTTCATGGTTGCCGCAGGAAGTATGGGAGAGGACTACATCAGGGAGTTCTCATTTGATTACGATGTCATAGGCCAAGCAGTTGCTGAAACCACTTCGGCTGACACTAAAAATGCAGCAAGGGAGATGGTTTCTAGAGGAATAGATTTGCTCATTTTTGTAGGGGGAGATGGTACTGCAAGGGATATACTGGATGCAGTTGGCGTGGAAAAGCCAGTAATTGGAATCCCTTCAGGAGTGAAAATGTTCAGTTCGGTATTTGCTCTTTCTGCCCATGCGGCTGCTGAGATGATCAATTCATTCGGCGACAGATTCATAGAAAAGGACGTGCTGGATATAGATGAAGAGGCTTTCAGAAACAACCGTCTGGTTTCAAAGCTTTATGGATTTGTAAGAGTGCCTGATATTAGCAGGCTGCTTCAGGGAGGCAAAGCTGCTTCAAATGTCGAGGTGAAAGCGGAAGATAGGAAAAAAGAAGTGGCCGAGTACATCGTTGAAAGCATGGAAAACGATGAGCTTTATATTTTGGGGCCGGGTACAACGCTTAAGGCTGTTACAGACCGGCTTGGCGTTGAAAAGACGCTGCTGGGCGTTGACGCTGTGTTTAGCGGGCGACTTGTCGGCAAGGATATAAACGAAGAAGGAATACTTGAGCTGATAAAAAAATACGGTGAAGCGAAAATAATAGTCACGCCCATAGGGGGCAACGGATTCATATTTGGCAGGGGAAGCAAGCAAATATCGCCACAGGTATTAGATTTGGTCAAAAGAGACAACATAATAATCGTAAGCACTCCGGATAAAGTTGTAGGCTTGGAATGCCTCAGAGTCGATACTGGGGACTACCGAATCGACAAGGAACTGACAGGAAAGATGAATGTGGTGATCGGGTACAATGAGGAAATTGTAATGGAGGTCAGATGTGATTGATTTGAGCTCGAACGAGAATCCATACGAACCATCGCAAGGAATAATCGAAGCTGTAATGCGAGGCAGCTGCAGTCTCAACAGATATCTAAGGCCCAGCGAAATTGATGCGCTGAAAAAAGCTTTATCTAATTACAATGACGTTTCCAGCGAGCGAATAATAGTGGCACATGGGACGGATTGTATTTTGAGGGATATAATACTTAATTTCTCTAAAAACAGGGATTTGATAACATTGAATCCGTCATTCCCGGGATTGTCGGAGAGTGCAAAATACACAGCCAAAAGGATTTTGAAAATCCAACTGGCTCCCCCCGAATACACAGTGGATTTTGATGATGCAATCCAGGGGCCTGCGCTTGTTATAGCGGATTACCCAAACAGCCCTACGGGGAGATGCCTTATAAAAAGGGAGCAGCTCATAGAAGTTCTCAAAAGCAGTGACAATCTGGTTGTAATAGATGAAGCCTACTATGAATTTTCAAAAAAGACATTTGCGGATCTTGTTGATGAATACCCAAATCTGGCCATATCAAGAACACTAGACAAGGCATTCTCTTTAGCGGGACTCAGGGTCAGCTACCTTATAGCCGGGGATAGCTTCTTGGGCAGATTGTCGCCATATTCTCAGGCTCTTGGCAGACCAGCATGCCTGGCTGCAATTGCCGCCCTCGAGGACAAGGAGTATGCCCTTGGAAACGTTGAGAAGATTATAGACGAGAGAGAGCGGCTCAGAAAGGGGCTTGAAATGGCCGGGCTTGATGTGACGCCCAGCGAGACAAATTTCTTGCTTGTAAGAACTTCGATTCCTGAATTCGCATCGAGATTAAGGAAGAGGAATATTCTGATAGGCGATTTCTCCCATACATGGCTGAAGAACAACTATAGAATCACTGTCGGAACCCAAAAGGAAAATGACTCCTTGCTCAATGAAATATGGAGCATTCACAATTCAAAAGAACAATACGATGAAAAAATGTAAGAAAAAGTTATTGACATATACCCATAAAGAGAATACAATTAAATTATAAAGAGCATATACCCAAAACAAAAGGAGTGATTCAAATGCCAGGAAGAGATGGAACAGGCCCTGCCGGTCCAGGAGGAGGCGGCGGAAGAATGGGCGGACCTTTTAGAGCGGGTCCGGAAGGCTACTGCGAATGCCCAAAATGCAAAACCAGAGTCAAGCATGATAGAGCAATACCTTGCACTTCGATGAAGTGTCCAAAATGCGGCTCGCCGATGACAAGAGTTTAATTGAATCGAAAGGAGAGGATTATTATGCCAAGAAGAGATGGAACAGGTCCAATGGGACGAGGAGCAATGACAGGAAGAGGTTTAGGTTACTGCACAGGGATAGGCTCAGGAAGATACGGAGCTGGTATACGAAGAGGATTCGGCAGAGGATTGGGGTTAGGATTGGGATTCGGATGCAGAAGAGGCTATGGAGGCTTTTATCCGGCGGAATTGACTGAAGCCGAGGAAATCGAACTGCTTAAAGAGGAAAAGGAAATACTTGAAAAAAGACTTGAAATGCTAAAAAAACAGTTGGAAAATTCACCGGGAACAGATAAGTAGGAGTTGTCAGGGGTATATTTTAAATCAGTAGATAAAATCTCAAGGCTAAGAGTGAGGGGGCAGGCAATCTGCTCCTTTGCTAATATGCATACTACATACGAATGCGGAGGTGTCAAGGAATGGACATGAAATACGTATACGGACCCGTGCCGTCCAGAAGACTTGGGGTATCACTGGGAATAAGCCCTATACCTAAAAAGACCTGCAATTATTCCTGTATATATTGCCAGCTTGGAAGAACTGATCACATGAAAAACACAAGGCAAATGTTCTTTTCGGTGGAAGACATAATGGCTGAGTTTGACGAAGTACTAAGGGAGAAAATTCATTTTGATGTTGTAACTATTGTGGGTGAGGGAGAGCCGACACTCTATCTTGGTCTGGGCGAGCTTATAGATGAAATCAAGAAAAGAACGGACAAGCCGGTGGCTGTAATAACAAACGGAGCGCTTTTATACGACCTTCAGCTGCAGTCGGAGCTTGGCAAGGCAGACATAGTGCTGCCTACAATGGATGCATACGACGAAGAGTCATTAAAAAGGATAAACAGACCCCATGGGAGTCTGAAATTCGAGGATATAAAGCGTGGTTTGGAGGATTTTTCGAAAAAATACCAGGGACAGCTGTGGATTGAAATAATGCTCATTAAGGATGTCAACGATGATGATGAATCCCTTGGGAAGTACGCTGAAATGCTAAAGAGGATCAACTATGAGAAGCTGTATCTGAACACGCCTGTGCGCCCTCCGGCCGAGTCAGATGTAAGCGTTGTCGACCATGAAAAAATGGATCATGTAGCAGAGCTCTTAGGCGGGATTTCAATAGACCTGCTTTCATCCGAGGGATTCCACAGCGAAATCGAGGATGACCATGCCGCAATTCTAAGCATAATAAAGCGCCATCCAATGAACCAGTTCGAAATAGAAGGGTTCCTGGCATCCAGAGGACGCAGCGACATCGACGCATTTCTTAATGAGCTCAAGCAGGATGAGAAGGTGGAAGTTATAAACTACAAGGGATATAACACGTACAGATTGAAGTGAACCGCCTTATGCTTGTAGTTAAAATGAATTGCAGGAAATCTCTGGAGGAAAGTTATACAGCCTTGAGGAATCGCCTGCAATTTTTTGTTGCAGGCATATGCTTTAGTATATAATTGGATTAAAAGATGGGTTTGAGGTGTGTATATGTCAAGGATTCCAGAACATTTGCAGCAAAAGATAAAAGAGATCCCAGAGCGGGCTGGAGTTTACTTTATGAAGGATAGGCATGGCGGTATCGTATATGTGGGCAAAAGCAAGAGCCTGCGCTCGATGGTCAGGTCTTGTTTGGAAGATTTAGGGGAGTGATGATGCATGAAACTCAAGGACAAGGTATGCGTAATAACAGGAGGCGCCCTTGGCATAGGAAGATGCCTTACCAGGGAATTTGCTAAGGCAGGTGCTAAGGTTGCCTTCATCGACATGGACAAGAAAGCAGGCATGGAAAATGCAGATTACATAAGCAAAAATGGAGGAAAGGCTTTCTTTTTCTGCGGAGACATAGCAGACGAGAAGACTCTCGAGTTATTCAGGGATGAGATCATCGCCAGGTTCGGCAATATAGATTATCTGATTAACAACGCATGCCTGAGCCGAAGAGGAATACTCTCCCAGTGCAGCTACGAGGACTTCAACTATGTGCTGCGCATTGGCGTAAGCGCGCCCTACTACCTGACTCAGCTGTTCCTTCCATACTGGAACGAGAAAGGTTCGGTAGTCAACATATCGTCGACAAGGGCCTTCATGTCCCAGGCCGATACGGAAAGCTACACAGCCGCCAAAGGGGGAATAAGCGCTCTAACCCACGCCCTTGCGGTTAGCCTCTCTGGCAGGGTAAGGGTGAACTCCGTATCCCCGGGCTGGATAGACACGGGGGCATATCACGAGGAGGGCTACGAGCCGTCATACTCAAAGGCCGACATGCTGCAGCACCCTTCGGGCAGGGTAGG
Source organism: Peptoclostridium acidaminophilum DSM 3953 (assembly GCF_000597865.1). Classification (GTDB taxonomy): domain Bacteria; phylum Bacillota; class Clostridia; order Peptostreptococcales; family Peptostreptococcaceae; genus Peptoclostridium_A; species Peptoclostridium_A acidaminophilum. The sequence continues at coordinate 352,840 of NZ_CP007453.1, forward strand.
GGAGCCAAAGGACGTAGCCAGGGCAGTCATGTTCCTTTGCGACGAGGCCAACAGCTTCATTAACGGAGAGAACATAACAGTGGACGGTGGCATGAGCAAGCTCATGATATACAGTGGAGATGATGGCTGGCAGTACGAAAAATAGAAAAATCCTCTAAAAACAAACAATATTTGACTTATGATCTGGAAATAGTATAATTGAAGAATAAAAAGCATATGCCCGAAATGAAAGGAGTGAATTCTCTGTGCCAAGACCAAGAAAAAGAAGAAGAGTTTGCTTTATGCCTGAAAACAACCTGTTTGGGCCTCTCAACCAACAAGACTCAGATCGCGAAAATATTGTGATGAGTGTGGAAGAATATGAATCACTTAGACTGATTGAGCTGGAAGGCATGAATCAGGAAGAGTGTGCGGAAAGAATGAATGTGGCGCGCTCTACTGCGCAAAGAATTTACAACGAGGCCAAGAGAAAGCTGGTAGATGCTTTGGTAAACGGGAAGAACATTAAAATTGAAGGCGGGGACTACAAGCTTTGTGATGAGAGTGAAGCTGGATGCGGCCGAGGAAGGTGCAGAAAACATAGATTCGGGTGGAATAACCCGGAAGATGAGAGTGAAACTAAATAGAAACATATCATGGACTAAGGGATTTCAGGAAAGCGAGAGGTGAGGAAGTATGATAATTAAGACCTTGGCTGAAAACACAGCCGTATCAACTGAATTCAGGACCGAGCACGGGCTTAGTTTGTATATTGAAACGAACAGGCACAAGTTACTCTTCGACCTTGGAGCCAGTGACCTTTTTATTGAAAACGCCCAAAAGATGGATGTCGATATCACACAGGTCGATACTGTTTTTATTTCACACGGGCACTATGATCATGGCGGCGGGCTGAAGGCGTTTTTAAATGCCAATTCAAGAGCGAAGGTGTATGTAAACAAGAGGGCTTTTGAAAATCACTACGCCAACCGTGAGGGAGGCAAGAGAGCGTATATCGGACTAGATAAGGACATAATGGAAAGTGATAGGCTTATATTTGTGGGGGATCAGCTAAGACTTGATGAGGAACTGGAGCTTTTCTCCAATGTAAAAGGAAGGAAGTTTTATCCTTCGGGCAACGTCGATTTGCTATTGAAGCAGGACGAGCAATTCATTCTTGATGATTTTGCGCATGAGCAGAATCTCATAATAAGCGAAGAAGGCAAGCGGGTTCTGATTGCGGGCTGCGCCCACAATGGCATTGTAAATATCATAGAGCATATGAAGGAGTATATGCACGAAGAGCCGACCCATGTGATCGGGGGATTCCATCTTCACAACAGGTCCGCCGGCAAGAGCGAATCGCAGGAGACAGTAGGGGAAATTGGCAGACACCTCAAAAATACAGGTGCGCAGTACTATACCTGTCACTGCACAGGTATAGAAGCCTACGGATGGCTAAGGGATGTCATGGACGGACAGATAGAATACCTTGCAACGGGAAGTCAGCTGAAATTGTAAAAGACTTGGGAACAGACATAAGCGGCATAATTTGGCTGGATCATGTCTGGCGAAGGCCAGGAAAAGGGTGAAAACATGGAAACTGAGAAAAAGATTTTTGAGATTGAAGAGTTGCTCAAATCAAATGGCTATAAGCTGACGCATCCTAGAGAGGTGATTGTAAGGCTGTTTGTTCAAACTAGCGAGCATCTTAAGCCCGAGGATATATATAATAAAGTCAGGAATGAAGATGTCAGCATCCCCACGGTATACCGCAGCATAGAGATTTTTAAGAAAATCGGCATAATAAAAGAAGTCGTTATCAACAATGAAAGATATTACGAGCTTAGCATTTTCAGCCAAAAGAAATTTCATATTCACTTTCAATGCAGCGTATGTGGTAAAATCAAGGAGTACAATGACAGGCGGATTTTTAAGGATATGCTTATGCAAAGAGACTATATTGAAGAAACCTACAATGATGTAATAGATGATGTGACGGTAGTGATGAGAGGGGTATGCAGCTCCTGTAAGAAAGATGTAAAGTAGCTTAAATTGCTGTTTGTTAGCAGGACAATATTTTGACGGGAACAGGGGATGAACATGGAATTTAATTTTAAGTGTTTACTGTGCAATATAGAACAAGTCGATAAGGTGTCCAGGCATATAAATGCTCCAGAATGTGCAAAGGAGCCCGTGATAAGGGATGTGCTGAAGCACTTGGCGGATATAGATTTTAAAATGAAAAATCCAGAAATCATGAGTGGCACATGGAGAATAATAACAGATGGACTTGGAGAGTCAGATCCATATAAGAGCGAAAAGCAGCGCTTCAACAGCGACATGTTGCAGATTTATGGTCTCCTGAAGTCGAGGCTGTCAAAAGGCGAGGAGGGCTTCTTTGAGGCCTTGAGGCTATCTGCGGTGGGCAACATCATAGATTTTGGTGCCAATCACTATTTCGACAAGGAAATGTGCTATGAAAAAATATGTAATTTGTGTTCCGAGGACATATTTGCAATAGACCATAGCAGGAGGCTGTATGAGAAGCTAAAAGTCTCAAAGCAGCTGCTTGTAATCGGTGACAATTGCGGAGAGATTGTCCTGGATAAGCTGCTTATAGAGAGGATAAGAAGCGAATTCAGTGATATCAAGATATATTTCAGCGTGCGAGGAAAAGCCGTGCTCAACGATGTGACTTCGGATGACGCACTGCAGGTAGGAATGGGAGATTTAGCCATAATTATAGATGACGGAACCGAAGCTCCTGGAACGGTTCTTGCCCAAGCGTCGGATGAATTCAGGCGCATATTCGACGAATCGGATCTCGTTATTGCCAAAGGACAGGGCAACTATGAGGGTCTTAGTGATATCAAAAGGGATGGTCTTTTCTTCGTGCTCATGGCAAAATGTCCGGTGATATCAGACTACATTGGAGTGCCTAACATGAAATGCGTATGTGTTGAAAACAACAGTTAAATGGCTTGCCTGATTAGGTCGATGTCGCAGAAAAATCTATCCGACGAGGTGAGATATGGTTACACGACAGATGATATTGCTAGATATAGTTGAGCGGTATCCCGAAACAGAGGCAATATTCCGAGAATACGACAGCATGCTTGGTACTTGCATAATGTGCAGCTTCCTTTTCCAATCAATTGAGGACATTGAAAAGGAGCGGAGTGTGAGTTTGGATGAATTGTATAATAGATTGAATGACGCCGCTTGCGGCAGAACAGTCGAAAAATAAAAGCAGCCTGTGACATTTGAAACAAGAGTGTCACAGGCTTTTTACTAGCTTTGCAAAGGTCTCGTACAATATTAATGTAATATGGGCAATTAAAACTAACTTAATTTTTTTAAAACCTCATCAGAAAGTAAATTTACAAGCGCCCTGTTTATGTTGTAATACTCTTCAATTGCGCCCTCGTCACATAATTCCGCTAGTTTTGGATCTATAGGCATGTGAGCAATGAGTTCAATACTCATTTCCTTTGAAATCTTTTCTGTTTTGCTTTTTCCGAATATGTTGATTCGTTTTTTGCAATCAGGACATTCATAATAGCTCATGTTTTCTATTATCCCAAGAATTGGAACATCCATTCTTTTGGCCATGTCTGCAGATTTTTTGACTATCATGTTTACAAGATCTTGCGGGGACGAAACAATTATTATGCCATCCACCGGTAGGGACTGCATCATTGTGAGGGGTATGTCGCTGGTTCCTGGCGGAAGATCTATTAGCAAATAATCCAAATCTCCCCAGAGGACATCTGTGTAGAATTGCCTCAAGGTTTTTGAAATTAGAGGTCCTCGCCATATAACGGGAGAGTCCTCTTTTTCCATCAGGAATGACAGGGACATCACCTTTATTCCGGAGGGTGTTGTTACAGGCTCGATGCCTTTGCTGCTGGTATTGGATTTTTCACCTGTTATTCCAAATATTTTAGGTATGCTGGTGCCGCCCATGTCTCCATCCAATATGCCGACTTTAAATCCTTTTTTTATAAGTGATACTGCGAGCAGCGAAGTTACTGAGGATTTGCCTACGCCGCCCTTGCCACTCATTATAGCAATAACTTTTTTTATGTTTGTATATTCGTTGGTGTTTGCCTTTTCAAAATCCATACTAAACGCCCCCTTAAAGTATCTTATATAAAAGCGATACCCATTTTGAAATCTAAGAAAACAAAATGTGACATTAAAGAGGTATGAAAAACAGCCTGTGCATGGAAAATTCCCATACACAGGCTGCTTTGTTATTTGATCTAATCTTCAAAGGCTTCCTTTACAGACCACTCCTTGTACACGTTTCCAACCAGTCCTGGACCAGGCTTAAGAGTTTTCTTTCCTGGCTTCCAGCCTGATGGTGCCACCTCTGCGCCCTTTGTTTCGCGTACAAGCTGGAAAGCTTGTATTTGTCTTAGTGTCTCTGAAACATTACGTCCAACTGGAGGAGTAAGCACCTCGTAGCCTTGTATTATTCCATCCGGATCTATTAGGAAACGTCCTCTGTTTTCAACGCCGGCTTCTGGGTCGTATACGCCATAAAGAGTTCCGACATTTCCGCCTCCGTCTGAAAGCATAGGGAAAGGTATGCCGCCTTCAACCATCTTGCTAAGCTCATTGTCGTTCCACATCTTGTGAACGAAAACAGAGTCTACGCTTACTGAGAGCACCTCTACGCCAAGCTTTTGGAACTCTGGATATTTTTCAGCAACTGCTGAAACCTCAGTGGCTCAGACAAATGTAAAGTCTCCTGGATAGAAGCAAAGTACAACCCATTTTCCAAGATATTCAGACAATCTGAATGTCTTAAACTCGCCTTTATAGAATCCTGCCATTTCAAAGTCAGGGGCTTTCTTTCCAACTGATACCATAGACATCTCCTCCTTTTTAAATGAAGCTGTTTCGTTAACTGTTTGCTGTTCCTGTGGCAGCTCAACCTGCGATTTTGGTCTTGCGCAGCCTGGTTTAAAATCTTGCGGCATATAGCCACCTCCATAGAATAAATTGAAAACGGGCTGAAGCCCTATTAATTATCTTAATACCCTGAATATTGTACTTGAAACAAATATGAAGTTAAAATAAAAAAACATCTACACCGATATTTAGTGCGAATGCTTGCTGCGATGAACAGTCAGCCACAAGCAATATATGTAAAATTGCAATTGATAAGAGATTTGAATATCTCATGCCAATGTCTGTCCGCAGGGTATTTTTAAAGCTAGCATTTTATTCGGCTGTTTGCGGACTTGCCAAAGTAAAATGGCATATGCCGCATTATACTTATACCCTAAGTATTCAAATTCATAAACAAATATTTTCAGGTATATTTGTATTAGCGGAATATAGAACGAGAAAAGGATGTGAAGAATATGTACAATTGCAGAATTTGCACTGTGCATGCGTGCATAAGTGGAGAGAAGGAAAGGCTGCGAATTCGAAGCTATGTGCAATCCGACAGGTCAGGCGCTTTTGCTCAACAAGGCGGAAACTGATTTAAATCTCATTTTTGGCCTTTGTGTAGGCCATGACTCTTTTTTTGTAAAATATTCCAATGCGCCGGTAACTGTCGCAGCGGCCAAGGACAGGGTGCTCGGACACAATCCCATGGCTGCAGTCTATCTTGCTCAAAGTTACTACAAGAGCAGGATGTTTCCCGAAAAAAATGTTGACAATATTCAAAAAACAGTGTAAATTAAGCTTAATACTTTAATACAGTAAATTCTGTGAATGGAAAAAGTAGGCCAACAATGTTGTCCAAGCGAGCCGGTGGTGGTGGGAGTCCGGTGTCAAGGTTCTGGCTGAATGGTTCCATGAGAAGCGGTGTGAAATCCATATACGACATGGAGAGTATCGCTTGCCGCATGTCCAGCGTTAAAGGGACAGGGTATCGAAAACAAAGCTGTTTTCTGTACCTGACAAAGAGAGATGGGTAATACCTTCTAAAATGGGTGGCAGCGCGGAATGACGACATTTCGTCCTATAGTTATATGGGATGAGGTGTCTTTTTTATTTCAATGCATATAGCTGCTTCAGGTTTTAAGGTGATTACAGATCTAAAATGGGTGGCAACGCGGAGCTAAGATGTTTCGTCCCTTCAAGGGGGATGAAGCGTCTTTTTTTATTCACTTTTTACGGGTATATAAATTAAATCAAATAGAGGCAAACACAAGGGGGATGTTAAGGAATGGACGGACAAAGGAAAATAAGGGTATTTGCCCTGGAAATGGAAGGGGACATGCACACGCCGATTTCGATATTCAAAAAACTGTGCAGGGAAGGCAAGTCATTCATTCTCGAGAGCGTGGAGAAGGGTAAATGGGGAAAATATTCTTACATCGGCAGAAAACCGTTCATGGAGATCAAATCGCAAGGCAGCGAGGTGACGCTTGAAAAGGCGGGAGTGCAGACGAATATTTTCGGAAATCCTATTGAAATCCTAAGAAATGTAATGAAGGGACACGGCTGCGAGAACATATGCAGCGGACTTGAGTTCGAGGGAGGCGCTGTAGGATATATAGCTTACGACTTCATAAGAAACATCGAAAAGCTAGGCGAGCCTGAAATAGACGACCTTCAGATGCCCGACATGCACCTTTTCTTTCCGGAGGAGATAGTTGCATACGACCACGAGATGCAGAAGGTAAAGATCATGCTTAACCTCCTGGTTGATGCGACAGTGAGCGAGGAGGATCTGGAGAAGAGTGCGAATGCAAGGCTAAGCGCCATAAAAAGTGAGATAGAAAAGTCAGAGAGCAGCGAAAATCCGGAGCCTGCTGGAAATGCAAGCGACATTGAGTGCCACGCCACGGAGACCAGGGAAAGTTTCATGACGAAGGTCGAAAAGGCAAAGCAGCACATAAAGGATGGAGACATATTCCAGGTGGTCCTATCGCAAAGGTTCGACGTCAAGACGACAAAGAATCCGCTGGATGTTTACAGGACGCTCAGGACACTCAATCCGTCTCCTTACATGTACTATATAGACTATGGCGACTACAAGATAGCAGGTTCATCGCCCGAACTGCTTGTGAAACTAAGCGGCGGCGAGGTGCAGACCTGTCCTATAGCGGGCACAAGGCCCAGGGGAGCTTCGGAGCTTGAGGACGAGAGACTGTGTGACGAGCTCTTAAAGGACGAGAAGGAAAGGGCCGAGCACCTGATGCTGGTTGACCTTGCAAGAAACGACATAGGCAGGATATCGGAGTTTGGAACCGTTGAGCTCAGCAGCTTTATGGAGGTGCAGAAATACTCTCATGTAATGCACATAGTCTCGAATGTCAAGGGAGGGATAAAGGCTGACTACGATATGCTCGACGCGCTCAGCTCATGCATGCCTGCAGGAACAGTATCGGGGGCCCCGAAGGTCAGGGCGATGCAGATAATAGACGAGCTCGAGAACAGAAAAAGAGGAGTTTACGCAGGGGCCATAGGATATTTCGGATTCAACGGCAACATGGACACGTGCATAGCCATAAGGACGGTGCTCTTCAAAGGCGACATGGCCTATGTGCAGGCGGGGGCAGGGATCGTAGCCGACTCCGATCCGCTTTCTGAATACCAGGAGACTCAAAGAAAGGCTCAGGCAGTGCTCGAGGCGCTAAAGGGCTAGATCCAATAATAGGGGGATAAATAATGATACTTATAATAGACAACTATGATTCATTCACATACAACCTGTACCAGTATATCGGGGAGATAAATCCGGACATACTGGTTTGCAGGAACGACAAGCTGACAATCAAGGACATAGAGGATATGGACATAAGCCACATAATAATCTCTCCGGGACCTGGTTTTCCAAAGGATGCCGGTATATGCGAAGATGTGATAAGGCATTTTGCAGGCAAAATCCCGCTGCTGGGCGTTTGCCTCGGCCACCAGGCTATCGGCGAGGTTTACGGAGCCAGGATAGTCCATGCCAATGAGACGGTACACGGCAAGACGTCAATGGTGAGCCACACCGGCACGGACCTGTTCGAAGGCATAGAAAGCCCAGTGGAAGTCATGCGCTACCATTCGCTCGTTGTCGAGAGGGAGTCGCTCAGCCCGGAGCTTGAAATTACGGCGCAGGACGAGTCAGGCCAGATAATGGCGCTTCGCCACAAGAAACATCATGTATACGGGGTTCAGTTCCATCCGGAGTCGATAGCCACGCGCTCCGGCAAGGAAATGCTCAGAAATTTCCTGGAAATAGAAGGACTATAAACATAAAAACGGGGATAAAAACGAGATTTGAAGGGGTGACATACAGATGATGAAATCGGCAATTAGCAAGGTAACAGCGGGAATAGACCTTACAGAAGCGGAGATGACATCCATAATGGAAGACATTATGGACGGAAAGGCGTCCGACGCTCAGATAGGAGCATTTCTGACGGCACTGAAGATAAAGGGAGAAACCAGCGATGAGATATACGCAGGTGCGAGCGTTATGAAAAAAAAGGCACTAGAGGTGAACATGGACAGGATATATTCCATAGACACCTGCGGAACAGGGGGGGACTCAAAGAATACATTCAACGTTTCTACTGCCGTTATGTTCGTTGCGGCAGCGGCGGGAGTGACTGTAGTAAAGCACGGCAACAGGTCCGTATCGAGCAAGTGCGGCAGCGCGGATGTTCTCGAAAAACTGGGCGTCAGCCTTGAGCTGACTCCCGAGGCTGTAAGAAGATGCATTGACGAGCTAAATATAGGTTTCATGTTCGCACCGAGATTCCACACAGCCATGAAGAACGTCATGAAGGCAAGGCAGGAGCTTGGGATGAGGACTATATTCAACGTGCTGGGCCCTCTGGCAAATCCAGCCAGCGTCAAGGGCCAGCTCATAGGGGTTTTCGACAGGAAGCTGCTTGAGCTTTTCGCCCAGGCTCTCAGGAAGATGGGAACCGAAAGGGCCCTTATAGTCCACGGTGAAGACGGACTCGACGAAATCACGGTAAATGGCAGCACAAGCGTTTGCGAGCTCAGGGATGGGGATATAAAAAGCTATGAAATACACCCAGAGGATTTCGGTCTTGAATCAGCGCCGCTTGAGGAAATTGTAGGCGGAGACAGCGAGCTTAACGCCCAGATTATAAAGGCGGTGCTCAGCGGAGAAAAGGGAGCAAAGCGAGATATGGTTCTTCTAAATGCAGGCGCAGCCATATACGTTGGAAAGAAGGCCGAATCTCTCGCTGAAGGAGTTGCGATAGCAAAGGACGTAATAGACAGAGGACTTGCGCTTGAAAAGCTTGAAAGCTTTGCAAGGCTGACAAGGGAGTTGAGCGAATGATACTTGAAACTATAGTTGAATATAAAAAGGAAAAGGTCGCCCGCGACAAGGAGAAAGCGCCTCTAGAGAGCCTGCTCCCGTTGATAGAAAATTCGCCGGCATGCAGGGACTTCAAAGCATCCCTTAGCAAGGGAAGACTGGCCGTCATAGCCGAGGTCAAGAAGGCATCTCCGTCCAAAGGTGTGATACGTGAGGATTTTGATCCATCTGAAATAGCAAGAGCGTACGAAACTGGAGGAGTTGATGCGGTTTCTGTGCTTACAGAGGACAAGTTCTTCCAGGGGAGCGACGAGTATCTGAAGGTAGTAAAGGGCATAGTGTCTGTGCCTGTGCTCAGAAAGGATTTCATAATAGACGAGTACCAGATATACCAGGCAAGGGCCATAGGGGCGGATGCGGTGCTGCTTATAGCATCGATACTTTCAGCTGAGGAGCTCAAGGACTTCTACGAGACTGCAAAAGGCTTGGGCCTTTATTGCCTTGTTGAGGTGCACAGCGAGGATGAACTGGAGAAGGCCATCTACGCAGGAGCAGACATTATTGGCATAAACAACAGGGACCTTGACACATTTGATATTGACATAAGAACTACTCAGGAGCTTGCAGAGCTTATACCGGAGGGCAGAATCATAGTAAGCGAAAGCGGCATACTGTCTGGAGAGGACGCGAAATTCGTAAGAATGCATGGCGCAGATGCAATTCTTGTGGGGCAGTTTCTAATGGAGTCGGGCTCCATAGAGGCAAAACTTACGGAGCTTCGAGGTGAGTGATATGACAATGGTAAAAATCTGCGGCCTCACAAGAGGTGTTGATATTGAATATGCAAACATGCTTATGCCCGAGTATGTGGGTTTCGTGTTCGCAAGCAGCAAAAGGCAGCTCGCGCCTGAGGATGCCGCCGTCCTGATCCAGCGGCTAAAGCCGGAGATAAAAAAAGTCGGAGTATTCGTGGATGAAGATATAGATGTTGTACTGGATACTGCCAGAATATGCGGACTCGATGTACTGCAGCTGCATGGAAACGAGACTCCAGAATACTGCAGGAGTATCGAGGGATACGAGGTCTGGAAGGCTTTCAGGGTGGAAGGCGAGAGGAGTATTGAGGAGATAGGAGAATACGAGGTTGACGGGGTGCTGCTGGATTCCTTCGAAAGCGGACAGCATGGAGGTACGGGCAGGACGTTTGACTGGAACCTTGCAGCAACCGTAGCAAAAGAGCACTTCACAATATTGGCGGGCGGACTTAGTCCCGAAAACGTAAAATCGGCAATAGAAATAGTAAGGCCAGCTGCAGTAGATGTGAGCAGCGGAGTAGAGACGGACGGCATGAAGGATTATTTAAAAATAAAAAATTCATAGAGAATGCGAGGGGATAGTATGGAAATTCAAAATACAAAGTCGAAGTTCGGACAGTTTGGAGGCCAGTTCGTGCCTGAAACACTTATGAATGCGCTTATAGAGCTCGAGAGGGAGTTTGAGAAGGCAATCGCCGACGAGAGCTTCATGGAGGAATACAGATATTACCTCAAGGAATACGTTGGAAGGCCCAACCCGCTTTATTTTGCGGAGAACCTTACAAGAAAGCTAGGCGGCGGGAAAATCTATCTTAAGCGCGAGGACCTCAACCACACAGGGGCCCACAAGATAAACAACGTACTCGGCCAGGTGCTGCTTGCCAGGAGGATGGGCAAAAAAAGGATAATAGCCGAGACGGGGGCAGGCCAGCACGGAGTGGCCACAGCCACTGTTTGCGCAATGTTCGATCTTGAGTGTGAGGTGTTCATGGGCGTAGAGGACGTGGAAAGGCAGTCGCTCAACGTATTCAAGATGAAAATGCTGGGCGCCAGGGTAAATCCCGTTACATCGGGCACAGGCACGCTAAAGGACGCTACAAACGAGGCTATAAGGGACTGGGTTGCAAACGTCGACGATACTTTCTACGTTATAGGCTCGGTCGTGGGTCCTCACCCATATCCTACTATAGTTCGCGACTTCCAGAGGGTAATAGGTGATGAGGTCAAGGAGCAGATACTCGCCAAGGAGGGAAGGCTTCCCGACTATCTTGTGGCCTGCGTAGGAGGAGGCAGCAACGCCATGGGGCTCTTCTACCCATTTGCGGATGACAAGGATGTAAAGATGTTCGGCGTGGAGGCTGCGGGGCTGGGCGTGGACACTGACAAGCATGCAGCGACAATAGCAAAAGGGTCAATAGGTGTAATACACGGCATGATGACATACGTGCTCCAGGACGACTACGGCCAGATAATGCCTGTTCACTCCATATCGGCGGGTCTCGACTACCCGGGTATAGGGCCTCAGCACGCCTACTACCACTCTACAGGCAGGGTCAGCTACGTGCCGGCTACAGACACAGAGGCAATTGAGGGCTTCGAGCTGTTGACTAAGAGCGAAGGCATAATACCGGCGCTAGAGAGCTCGCACGCGATAGCGTATCTCATGAAGCTGGCGCCGAAGACAAGCAAGGATGATATAATAGTTGTGTGCCTCTCAGGCAGGGGCGACAAGGACATGAACACAATAATGAAATATGTCGGAGGTGAGAGCTATGGAAAGTAGGATATCGGAAAAATTCAGCGAGCTTAAAAAGGACGGCAGGAAGGCGCTTATTGCATACCTCACCTGCGGCTATCCAGACATGGAAGCAACATACAGCCTTGTGCTCGAGGCGGAAAAGGCAGGAGTGGACATAATAGAGCTAGGCATACCGTATTCGGACCCCCTGGCTGACGGGCCGATCATTCAGGCGGCTTCCGAAAAGGCGCTTGAGAAGGGGACTAATATAGACATGATATTTGACATGGCAGGGAAGCTGCGGGAAAAGACTCAGCTGCCGCTAGTCATAATGACATACTACAATGCAGTGTTCAGATACGGCGCCGAAAAATTCCTGGAAGGCTGCAAGAGCAGCGGAATAGACGGCCTGATAGTGCCCGATCTGCCATACGAGGAGAAGGGCGCTATTTCCGAAATCGCAAAGAACAACGGAACCGATCTCATACCTCTTGTGGCACCGACATCGGAGGACAGAATAAGCAAGCTGGTGTCAGACGCAAGCGGCTTTGTATACTGCGTATCTTCAAAGGGAGTGACAGGCAAAAGAAGCGGATTTTCAGAAGGCCTTGCGGATTTCATGGAGAGCGTTCGAAAGCACACTGAACTGCCACTGGCCATAGGCTTTGGAATATCCAACGCTGATGCGGCAAGGAGCGTTAAGGACATGTGCGATGGTGTTATAGTAGGCAGCGCCATAATAGAAAGAATAGGGCAAGGGGCGGCAAAAGGCGATGTAGCAGGCGAGGTAAGGCCTTTTTTGAAGACACTTAGAGATGCTCTTTAATTCATGCTTGAATAATATTGTTTTTAGTAATATAATTGGAAATGAAATGAGAATAGGTGATGGGGTTCGCCTTTAAACGCATTTATGCTGATGACTCCTGCAATGAATCGACAATACGATTCGTTGCAGGATTTTTTTGTGTAAAATTGAATATTAAGTAAAAAACCGGGAGGTATGAAATGAAGGCAAGGGATATTATGAACACAAATTTAGTGGTTGTTAGAAGGGATGATGGAATAAAGAAATTGGTGGATGTTTTACTGGCTAATGGCTTGAGTGGAGTACCTGTAGTGGACTCTAAAGAAAGGGTAATAGGAATTGTCACAGAGGCGGATGTTATAAACAAGGAAATGAAGGCAAGGATGTTCAGCGCAAAGAATTTGGTTAAGCTTCTCAATATCTGGAAGGAACGCGAAAAAGAGAACAGTGTCGGAGACATCATGTCGGAAGACGTTTTTACTGTAAGCGAAGATACAGATTTGTTCGATTTGATAGAAGTTGTGATCGAAATGAAAATAAACAGAATCCCAGTTGTGGATACTGACGGAAGGCTGGTTGGAATTATAACGAGAGGTGACCTGCTCAGGGGACTTCGGTCAATCGAGGGTTAGCGATTTGATGCGAATAGCTGAAACACTGCAAAAAAAATTAAAGCGCTATGTGAAAGGGATGATTTTGAATGGCTTTGAGCCTGAGTTTAATTTTACTGTTGGGACTGACGTTTAACAAGATTTTTGAAAAGATGAAGCTGCCCGGACTTTTAGGCATGTTGATTCTTGGAATTGCAATAGGTCCGTATGGGCTGGATATTATAAGCAAGGACATTTTAAGAATATCATCTGATCTGAGAAAGATTGCTCTTGTGGTGATACTTCTGCGTGCTGGCCTGGGAATCAAAAGAGAAACGCTTAATAAAATCGGAGTACCTGCTCTAAAGATGAGTTGCATCCCTGGATTGTGCGAAGGCTTTGCCATAATGTTTGCAGCAAGCTTTCTTTTGGGGATACCGAAATTAGAAGCAGGTATGCTCGGATTTATAATAGCGGCCGTATCTCCGGCTGTTATAGTGCCTAAAATGCTGGATTTCATAAATCGCAGGAAGGGACATGAGAAAGGCATACCCACTTTGATTCTCGCAGGCGCTTCAATAGATGACGTATTTGCGATTACTTTGTTTTCAACCTTTCTGGGCATGTACGGCGGAGAGAATGTGAATATTGCTGTGAAAATTTTTGAGATTCCGCTGTCTATACTCTTAGGCATGTTGCTGGGTGCAGTAATAGGCATTGTAATGGTATATATGTTCAAGAAGTATCATATTCGTGACACTAAGAAAACACTCATATTGCTGGGTGTGGCTATAATAATGACGGCTTTGGAAGACTCACTTAAGGACATCGTGCCGATAGCGAGCCTGCTTGGCGTGATGACAGTGGGCTTTGTCCTGCTTGAGAAGGATTCCATCGTTGCGCACAGACTTTCAGAGAAATTCAACAATATCTGGGTGTTTGCCGAACTCGTACTTTTTGTACTGGTGGGAGCCCAGGTTAACATACATGTTGCGCTTGACTCTGGATTTGTAGGTTTGATTGTGATATTGATAGGACTTACAGCAAGAAGTATTGGAGTTTTCATTTCGGTAGCTGGAACAAGTTTCAATTTTAAAGAAAAACTATTTTGTGTAATAGCCTATGTGCCAAAAGCTACGGTTCAGGCAGCGATAGGAGCAGTTCCGCTTGTGGCAGGAGTTAAATCAGGAGAAATAATATTAGCTATAGCGGTTATGGCGATTATGATAACCGCACCCCTTGGTGATTTGGGCGTGAAGCTGGCTGGAGAAAAGTGGCTCATAGCTGATGCTGATAACTAAAATATCGGTAAAAATGTGGTTTTGAACTGGTAAATTCATATTCTTGGAAAGCTCTACTCAAATATGAGTGGAGTTTTTATTTTTATGGGTATAGTATAGCTATAAAATCGAAACAGGAGGATATGCAGATGAAAGAAAGCAGATTAATTAAAGTCGCAGTTACATTCATAATATTGTTTGCTATTTCGGCCGGTATACTGCTGTATTATGGATCTAAGAGCTTTAAGCAGGAAATTGACAGCATGCAGATTAAGAATATAGAAATATCAAGAATTGAGGATGGTGTTTATGTAGGCGAGTATTTTCCTACTATATACGTAGGTGCAAAGGTCGAGGTTGCGGTAGAATACGGCAACATAACCAGCATAAGATTAATTGAGCATAGATACGGCAGGGGTAAAGAAGCTGAAGCGATAACAGATAGGGTTATAAGCGCTCAGAGTCTTGAGGTTGATACAGTTACGGGCGCAACGGTAAGCAGCAAGGTTATACTAAAGGCGATAGACAATGCGCTGTCCCAGGCTGACTAGATTAATCAGGCTTCATGAAACATTAAAATACATAATAATTTTCACTAGTTCAAAGGAGGGTTTTAAATGACTTATTCACCAAAGTTATCATCGGCATTCAACGACACTAAAAACCGCAGCACCTACATTTCACCTCAGTCGGGGATGTGCTCCTTCTGTACGGAAGAATGCGCAGGCACCTGTGAAATATGTCTGGCGGCTGTTATTGGGGCTCAAGCTGTCTATCCCACGAACACGGGAGCCAATCAGGTCGCTTCAGAAAAGGACTACCCCATAGATTACTCCCACTTCAACATCAATGGTAGAGTTTTCGGGGCTGTGGGCGCCAATGCGACATACGAAGAGGCCAATATATTCAATGTCAAGATAGCCGGGGAGTTTGGGAAATTCAACAAGGTGAAGCTGGCAATGCCGTTGCTTTTGCCTGCCCTGATTAAAATGAACTGGGAGGACTACTTCGGCGGTGCTGCCATGGCAGGCGTTTGCTGCGTTATCGGAGAGGATGCGAGAAACAAGGACCCCGAGCTGCAAATCAAAGACGGCAAGATTGTTCATTTTCCGGCTCTTAAAAACATGCTGGACGCATTCCGCAAGTACTACCGCGGCTATGGGCAAATAATAGTGCAGTGCAACATAGAGGATGACATGCTTGGTGTGCCTGAATATGCAATCAAAGTGCAAGGCGCCGAGGCCATTGAATTGAAGTTCGGGCAGGGAGCAAAGGGAACACAGCCGGTCATCCGATTGAAGGACAGGGAAGAGGCGCTTAAAAAGCAGGAACTGGGCGGGTTGATATTCCCAGACCCTAGCGCTCCTGAGGTTATTAAGGCTTATGAGGATGGCGTGTGTCCTAATTTCTACTATTATTCAAGACTGCCTCTGTGGGATGAGGAGTATCTTGTGCCTCGAATAGAGGAGCTAAGAAACATGGGAGCTAAAAACATATACTTTAAAATGGCAGGATACGATCCTGTTGATTTGGAAAAGGTAATCCGTCTGGCCAGCAAAGCAGGTGTGGATATGGTTACATTTGACGGCGCCGGAGGCGGAAGCGGATACAGTCCATGCAAGATGATGAACGAATGGTCGTTGCCGACTGTTGCTATGGAGGATGCAGTCTGCAGAATTGTGGAACGATTGAAGAAAGAAGGACTATGGATTCCGGCTATAACCATGACAGGAGGATTTGCCTCAGAAGACCAGGTGTTCAAGGCTCTAGCCTATGGAGACGGGGATGTAACCGCTATAGGTCTTGGGCGAGCGGCAATGGCAGCGGCAATGAGCGGCAAAAAAATAGGAGAAATGATCAAATCGGGCAATGTTCCTGAAAACTTGAAGAAGTACGGAAGCACAATAGAAGAAATTTACGGCGACCTTGCGGACTTGCGCGCCATCTACGGAAAAGAGGCCAATGACTTTTCGCCAGGAGCCATCGGAGTATTCTCATATTTGAACAAGCTTGCCTTTGGAGTAAAGCATTTTGCCGCACTAAATCGAAAATTCGACATATCATATTTGGACAAAACCGACCTGATACCGTTGACAAGAGAAGCACGGGACCTGATTAAGGGCAGATGGTTTGAGTAGTAGGAAATAAATAATTAAATGATATAAAAAGGTGGGATTGCTATGCAATCCCACCTTTTATATTTGATATATTTAGAGAAAGATAGCCGGTTGGTCAAGTAACGCAAAAAACTGCTTATCATTATACTCTAGAGTGATATAATATAAATAACAGTCAGACCAGGCTGCTTGAGTATGGAAATCAACAATAACATCAGGAAACGGATGTGTTAGAATATGGATTGTTGCTTTTACAAGTCAATTTTAGATAATTCTCCTATGGGATACGCCTATCACAGAATAATATGCGATGAGTCTGGCGTTCCGACAGACTACGAATTCATAGAGGTTAATCCGGCTTTTGAAAAACTGACTGGTTTAATGTCAAAAGATATAGTTGGCAAAAAAGTTACAGAAGTTATCCCCGACATACGAAACTCTGATTTTGACTTTATAAAGTACTACGGAGGGATAGCGCTTTACGGCGGATGCGAGGAGATCGATCAATTTTCTGAGCCTTTAAGGCGCTGGTACAGGGTTAAGGTGTTTTCTCCTGAAAAAAATTATTTTGTAACGTGCATAAGCGACATATCTAAGGAAATGCAGAAGATCAAAGAACTGGACAGTTTTTTTTCTATAAACATCGACCTGCTGTGCATAGCAGATTTGGATGGTACCTTGTTAAAAGTGAACAAGGAATGGGAATACGCTCTAGGATATTCGGTTGAAGAGCTGGAAGGCAGCAAATTCCTGGAACTTGTGCACCCCGAAGACGTAGCTGCGACGCTCGAAGCAATGTCTCAGCTGAGCAACCAAAATACGGTGCTCAACTTCATAAACAGATACAGGCGAAGGGACGGAGAATACCGCTATATAGAATGGCGCTCTAAGCCTCATGGCAGGGTTGTGTATGCGGCTGCAAGGGACATTACCGCCAGGATAATGTCTGAGGTTGAGCTTGTTGATAAACAAAAACAGCTCGAAGAGGCCAATCATATGCTCAAATTGGTGCTGGACACAGTGCCTATAGGTATATTCTGGAAGAATTCCAAGCTGGAGTATCTTGGCTGCAATAGGGTGTTTTCAAGTATAGCGGGCCTTAAGGATGCATCAGAAATTGTGGGCCTTGATGACTTGAAAATCAGTTGGAGCGAGGGCCTGGGTGAGGTCTATCGCCATGAAGACAGGGATATAATTGCAAGCGGGGAGTCAAAGCTTAACTATGAGGTGTTTTTAAGAGAATATTCGGGAGAAGAAAGATGGATACGCAAGAACAAGGTGCCAATAACTGACAGAAGTAATGTTAATATTGGAATACTAGGTACATACGAGGATATAACTGAGAAAAAGCGCGCTGAAGAAGCTTTAAGGGAAAGTGAGAGAAAATACAGGCAGATGGCGGAGGAACTGGAGAAGCTGGCCAACTACGACAAGCTGACGAAGCTCCCGAACAGGAGGCTGTTCTTCGAGCGGCTCAAGCATGGCATAAGAGAGGCCAAAAGGGACAGGAGCGGATTTGCCCTTATGTTTGTAGATCTTGACGGCTTCAAGAGCATAAATGACAATTATGGACACGAAGCTGGAGACGATCTTCTTAAGGAGGTTGGAAGAAGGCTTTCAGCCTGCGTAAGAGAATCCGACACAGTTGCAAGGATTGGGGGAGACGAGTTCACTGTAATTGCCAGAAGCGTCGCAGCAAGGCATGACGCCGCCATGGTGGCTCACAAGATAATAAAAAAGCTGGAGAAGCCATTCAAATTGAAGGAACAAATTTGCAGCATTGGAGCTTCTGTAGGCATCGCTCTTTATCCCGAAAACGGTTTTGATTCGGAGAGTCTGCTGAAGAACTCCGACAGGGCAATGTATGAGATTAAGCGTAGTCAGAAGGGCACATACTGCTTTTTCGATCAAATCAGGGAGAATGCATAAAGTGCACTCGTGAAAGAATAAAAGTGTTTTTAGAATAATTCAGGGACGGTTTCCCGCGTTTAGTTTGGCGCGGAGGAGCCGTCCCTTGTGCTATTTGCATAGCTGTAGTTGTTTAAGGAACCATGTTTAAATCGGGTCTGCTTCTTTATATGTAAGCTGTTTTAGGCGATGTTCGCACATATGCGATGTGCCTTCAAGCCTATATTCAATTCCAAGATTTTTGTATTTTTCAGCTCCCAGTTTGTGATAAGGTAGGAATTCAACTTTTTCAAGCCTTGGAAACTTGCCGGCAAAGGCCTCCACATTTTTTATGTGCTCATTGGTGTCTGTAATTCCCGGCACTATGACACTTCTTATCCAAACCTTTGAATCAGAGGCTTTAAGTACTTTTGAAAAATCCAGCATTTTATCCATGCTTCCCTGAGTGAGATTTTTATACGACACTACGTCAGAGTGCTTCATGTCCAGGATTACAAGGTCTGTATACTCAAGGATTTCCTCATACATGCCAAGTCCGTGGCCTGACGTGTCGAGCGCTGTGTGTAAACCTGCATTATTACAAAGTTTAAGCAGTTCAAGCAGGAATTTAGGCTGTAAAAGCGGCTCGCCTCCAGAGCAGGTAAGTCCTCCGCCGGATTTGTCGAAATATGGCTTGTATTTTCTGATCTTTTCGAAAAGCTCCTGAGGAGAAAGCTCGCTGCCCCCGTCTATGTCCCACGTGTCCGGATTGTGGCAGTATGAGCACCTTAAGGGGCATCCCTGGAAGAATGCCACAAATCTAATGCCGGGGCCATCGAGAAGCCCCATAGTTTCAATAGAATGTATCTTTCCTTTCATCAATCTACATAGTTTCATGGAAGGTCCTCTTTATTACCTCGAGTTGCTGATCTCTGGTGAGCCTGTTGAAGTTAACGGCGTATCCCGAAACCCTTATTGTAAGGTTAGGGTAGTCATGAGGATTGGCCATGGCATCCATCAGCATGTCCCTGTCCATTACGTTTACGTTTAGATGATGGGCTCCCTGAGAAAAATACCCGTCTAGTATTGAAACAAGGTTGCCGATTCGAACGTCCATGTCGCTCCCAAGAGCCTTGGGTACTACGGAGAATGTGTTCGACACACCGTCCTGGCAGACCCCGGAGTAGGGAAGCTTAGCGACGGAATTGAGCGATGCCAGGGCTCCAGATATGTCTCTGCAGTGCATCGGATTGGCTCCCGGCGCGAAGGCTTCGCCGCTCCTTCTTCCGTCCGGAGTTGAACCGGTTTTTTTGCCATATACGACATTTGAAGTTATCGTAAGCACTGAAAGAGTGTGCTTTGAGTTCCTGTAGGCTTTGTGCCTTTTGAGACAGGCGGAGAACTTTTCGGCGATTTCAACCGCTATTGAATCCACCTTGTCGTCGTCGTTGCCGTATTTTGGGAAATCTCCATTTATTTCGAATTCAACGCACAGCCCATTTTTCCTGACGGCTCTTACTCTGGCGTGCTTTATGGCGCTTAGCGAATCGGCTGCCACGGAAAGGCCTGCAACCCCGAACGCCATGAGACGCTCCACGTCGGTGTCATGGAGTGCCATGAGTCCGGCCTCGTATGCGTACTTGTCGTGCATGTAGTGTATTATGTTCATTGTATTTGAGTAAAGCTGCGCCACCTTTTCAAGAACGCTGTAAAATCTAGTTTTTACATCCTCGTAGGAGAGCATATCGCCATCAGCCGGTTCAATACCTTCGATGACCTTCTTGCCGCTGATTTCATCGACACCGCCGTTTATTGCGTACAGCAGAGCCTTTGCAAGGTTGCATCTGGCGCCGAAAAACTGCATCTGCTTGCCCATTTGCATAGCCGAAACACAGCATGCTATTCCGTAGTCATCGCCGTATATGGGCCTCATAAGATCATCGTTTTCGTATTGCAGGGCGCCAGTTTGTATGGATATTTTGGCGCAGTATTTCTTGAAGCCTTCAGGGAGGTATTCTGACCAGAGCACTGTCATGTTAGGTTCCGGAGAAGGCCCCAGATTAGTCAGCGTATGGAGGAATCTGAAGGAGGTTTTAGTCACGAGAGTCCTTCCATCAACACTCATTCCGCCTATTGACTCGGTTATCCAGTTTGGGTCGCCCGCAAATAGATTGTTGTATTCGGGAGTTCTAAGGTGTCTTGCCATCCTTAGCTTGATTACCAGCTGGTCTACAAGCTCCTGTGCCTGTTCTTCGCTCAGTATGTCCTTACGCATATCTCGCTCTATATATATGTCCAGGAAAGTGCTTACCCGTCCAAGTGACATTGCTGCGCCGTTGTTTTCCTTTATTCCTGCAAGATACGCAAAATACAGATGCTGCACAGCCTCTTGTGCATTTGCGGCTGGTTTGGACATGTCGTATCCGTACGATGCGGCCATGTCTTTAATCTTTGAAAGAGCCCTTATCTGCTCGGAAAGCTCTTCCCTTATCCTTATATGCTCTTCGTTCATTTCGCCACAGGCAGATTCAAGATCCGCCTTTTTGCTCTCTATGAGCATGTCAATGCCGTAAAGGGCTGCTCTCCTGTAGTCTCCAATTATCCTTCCTCTTCCATATGAATCGGGAAGGCCGGTTAGGAGTCCTGCGCTCCGTACCTTTCTCATTTCAGTTGTATATGCATCGAAAACGCCCTGGTTGTGGGTCTTTCTGTATTTGCTGAATATCTCTTCGGTCTGTTTATTCATTTTGTAGCCATAACTTTCGAGTGCAGACTTTGCTGTTCTGATGCCTCCGAAGGGATTAAGTATGCGCTTTAATGGCATGTCTGTCTGTAAGCCGAATATCACCTCATTTTCAACGTCTATATAGCCGGGTTTGAAGCTGTCTATGCCAGATATATTTTCCGTATCAACGTCGAGAACCCCTTTTTCCAGCTCCTGTGAAAGAAGAGACTTGCACTTTCCCCAAACTTGAACTGTCCTTTTGCTCGGACCCGCAAGAAACTCTGAATTTCCTTTGTAGGATGAGAAGTTAGTCTGTATGAAGTCGCGAACATTTATCTCGTTGGACCAAACTCCGTTTTTAAAACCTTCCCAATACATCTTGAACATGAAAAAACCTCCTCGACATTTTGTGTGTCCAGGAGGCAAAAAATAGGTACAAAAACTAAACGCCGCCTGGACATTAGGGTGCCCAGACGGTCGGCTTATATGAGGATGCGCACTCCCTGTGGTTTATTCCACTTTTCCGCCAGTCATGCGCTCCTTGAATTACATGTTGTATACACATATAATACTCAAGGCTTACCAATATGTCAACAGGCTAAATAATAGTTCGTGTATTCTGTAGAGTATGATTACTAGCAATGAAGCGAAAATATTTTATCAGAAGAAAAATTATTTTCTGAAAATATATTTACAAAGTAATGCATGAGTAGTATTATGAAATCAGCGCTAGATTCAGATTGAATTTTCGGAAAATTCAATCCTCAAACAATCTTTTGTACAAGAGGGGAATTTAAATGTCACTAAGCGGTTTAAATGAAAAGCAGCAGCTTTTCGAAATCTATAAAAAGTTCATAGATTTCCTTGGAGATTTTCTGGGAAGCGACTACGAGCTTGTGCTACACGATACAGACAACGTTGAAAATTCAATAGTCTATATAAAGAATAGCTTCTCGGCAAGGAAGATAGGCGGATCGATAACGGAGCTTGGCCTTAGATTCATCAAGGAAAAGACATACGAGGGCGAGAACTACTGCGTCAATTACTCTAGCAAGCTTGCTGACGGAAGAACAATAAGGTCTGCCACGTATTTTATAAAGGACAGCAGCGGCAAGCTTGCAGGACTGCTGTGCATAAATGTGGATGTCACTAAGGCTATGCTTTTTGATGACTACATCCAGGAGTTTATAAAGGGCCAAAGGACTCTGCCGCCTATAAAGGATACGCAGCAGCCATATACAAAGGGAAGTTCCTCTCAGACACTAAGCGACTCCATAGAGGATGTAGCCCAGGAGATGATTAACGGAGTAATATCCGGATTTGGAATCCCGGTGGAGAGAATGTCCCTTGACGAGAAGAAGGAAGCCATAAGCCAGCTTGACGGCAAGGGGCTTTTCCTTATAAAGGGGAGCGTCAAGTCTGTATCAGCAAGGCTTCAAGTGTCAGAGGCCACTGTATACAGGAGCATAAGCTCTGCCAAATAAAAAGGCCCATACAAAGAATTGAAAAAATTTTATGTTTTTTCAGTCGGAGGTTTTTTTAAGCCATTGATGCCAAATATTAATAAATATAGAAATATATTCAAGGAGGCGAGGTAATACAATGTTAGAGATTCGCTGGCACGGAAGAGGAGGGCAAGGAGCAAAGACAGCATCACTGCTGCTTGCAGACGTTGCTTTCAACACAGGCAAGTACGTTCAGGGATTTCCGGAGTACGGCCCTGAGAGGATGGGTGCACCGATAACTGCATACAACAGGATTAGCGACGAGAAGATAACTATACACTCGAACATATACGAGCCTGATTTTGTTGTCGTAGTGGATGAGTCGCTGCTTGAGCCTGTCGACGTTACAAAGGGCATAAAGGAAGGCGGCGCTATACTCATAAACACTGACAAGAACGCCGAGGAGATAAAAAATTCGCTCAAGGGATTTAATGGCACGATATATACGATAGACGCAAGGGCGATATCCGAAAAGTGCCTTGGAAGGTATTTTCCTAACACCCCTATGCTTGCAGCTGCTGTCAAGATATGCGGCATAATGGAGGATGAAGCCTTCCTCAGAGAGATGCAGGGCTCCTTTGAGCACAAATTCGCATCGAAGCCCGAAGTGATAGAGGGCAACATGAACGCACTCAAAATGGCGATAGCGGAGGTGGGCAAATAATGAAAAAAATGCCTGAAATAAACGAGTCAATAAACTGGAAGGAAATAACACCAGGTGGAACTGTTTACGAGGCCGCATATTCGCTCAAGTTCAAGACTGGCGACTGGAGAAGCATTAAGCCGGTATTCAATGAGGAAAAGTGCAAGCAGTGTCTGCTTTGCGCACCTGTATGTCCGGATTGCTCAATACCGGTTGTAGCCGGAAAAAGGCTTGATTTCAACTATGATTACTGCAAGGGCTGCGGCATTTGCGCAAAGGCGTGCCCTTTCGATGCCATAGAAATAGTAAAGGATGAAAAGTAGGAGGTGCTGGTATGGCTATAAGAGACAGATTATCAGGAAATGAGGCAGTTGCGATTGCCATGAGACAGATAAATCCCGATGTATTTCCAGCTTTTCCAATAACGCCTTCGACGGAGATACCGCAGTTTTTCTCGCAGTATGTGGCGGACGGAAAGGTTGCCACCGAGTTCATAACTGTGGAATCGGAGCACAGCGCCATGTCGGCCTGCATAGGAGCCCAGTCAGCTGGAGCAAGATCTATGACTGCGACTTCATCTGCGGGATTTGCCTACATGTGGGAGGTGCTCTATGTTGCAGCTTCGTGCAGGCTTCCTATAACGCTGGCCTGTGTAAACAGGGCGCTCACAGGACCTATAAACATCAACTGCGACCACTCGGACGCAATGGGCGCAAGGGATGCAGGCTGGATACAAATATACAGCGAAAACAACCAGGAAGCTTATGATAACTTCATACAGGCTGTAAGGATTGGCGAGCACGCTGACGTTCAGCTTCCTGTAATGGTTTGCCAGGACGGCTTCATAACAAGCCACGCCGTTGAAAACATAGAGCTCATAGAGGACGAAAAGGTCAAGGCATTCGTGGGAGAGTACGAACCAGAGGAATATCTTTTGAACGCCGCTCAGCCTATAGCTGTTGGGCCTTACGACTCTTCCGCCTACTATATAGAGCACAAGAGGAACCAGGCGGAGGGCATGATAAAGGCAAAAGACGTTATACTTCAGGTGGCAAAAGAGTTCAAGGATATGTCAGGAAGGGAATATGGCCTTTTCGAGGAGTACAGACTTGACGATGCCGAGCTGGTAATAGTAGTTATCAACTCGACAGCTGGCACAGCAAAGGCCGCGATTGACAGCCTTAGAAAGATTGGAGTAAAGGCTGGACTTTTAAAGATAAGGGTATTCAGGCCGTTCCCTATGCAGGAGATTGCAAAGGCGCTTTCAGGCAAGAAGGCAGTAGCTGTCATGGACAGATGCGAGGGCTTCTCGGCAGCAGGCGGACCGCTATTTGCAGAAATCAGGTCAGCGCTATATGATGCGAGCGACAGGCCTATGGCTGTAAACTACATATACGGTCTTGGCGGAAGAGACGTTACTACTGGAGACATCGAAAAGGTATATTCTGACCTTGCGGATATGGCCACATCAGGTGAAGCAGGCGAAACTTACAGATACTTAGGCGTTAGGGAATAGGGGGTGCCGATATGGCTTACAATTTCAAGGAAGTAATGAGCAAGCCCGATAGGTTCAACGGCGGACACAGGATGTGCGCAGGCTGCGGAGCGCCGCTGGCAGTAAGAGGAGTCCTAAGGGCCGTAAAGGAAGAGGACAAGGCTGTGATAGGCTGCGCTACAGGATGTCTCGAGGTGTCATCGTTTGTGTATCCATACACAGCGTGGAGCGACTCGTTCATACACACCGCGTTCGAGAATGCCAGCGCCATGACAGGTGGAGTGGAGGGCGCATACAACGTGCTAAAGAGAAAGGGCAAGATAAAGGATACATTCAAGTTCATAACATTCGGCGGAGACGGCGGCACATATGACATAGGATTCCAGTCACTTTCGGGAGCAATGGAAAGAGGGCATGACATGGTTTATGTATGCTACGACAACGGAGCCTACATGAACACGGGGATACAAAGATCATCGGCGACTCCTAAGTATGCGGACACGACAACGACTCCTGCAGGCAGCGAAATACAGGGTAAGCAGCAGTTCAAGAAGAATCTTACCGACATAATGGTGGAGCACAACATACCTTACGCTGCTCAGACAACATTCATAGGCAACTTCAAGGACCTGCATGAGAAGTCCGAAAAGGCCATATATAAGAAGGGTCCGGCTTTCCTCAACGTACTGGCTCCTTGTCCTAGAGGCTGGAGGTACGAGACAGAGGACCTTATGGAGATGTGCAAGCTGGCAGTGGACACATGCTTTTGGCCGCTTTTCGAGGTTGAGGACGGTAATTGGACTCTTTCCTACGAGCCAAAGACAAAGCTTCCAATAGAGGATTTTTTAAGACCGCAGGGAAGGTTCAAGCACCTATTCAAGAAGGGCAACGAGCACATGATAGAGGAGCTTCAGAGGGAAGTCGACAGGAAGTGGGCCAAGCTTCTTGACAAGTGCAACGCAAAGTAGGCTTGGAAAGCATGCAAGGACATAATTTCAAACTATTTTACAAAAGGCGGGGAAATTTGCTCTAGTCAGCATTCCCGCCTTTTGATGGTTTCAGGCATATTTTTTAAATGAAAACCTACCCTTTTACCGAACCCTGTGTCAAGCCTAAAATTAGTGACTTTCTGAATACTATGGCCACGACAGCAGGCGGAAGAAGGGCCAATATTCCGGCAGCTGCGGTAACGCCATACTGAATCAAATCCTTGGATGTGAAATCGGCCACAATCATGCTCAAAGGTTTCGTATCCAGTGATGAAGCAAGTATAAGAGGTATTTGGTACTGGTTCCATGTCATTAAAAATATCATGAGTACTATTGCGAAAATAATTGCAATGGAATTAGGCAGTATGATGACAAAAAAAACCTTTATACGCCCGCAGCCATCCAGGAATGCCGCTTCATCAAGCTCACTTGGAATTGTGTTCATATAGTTTGACAGCACCCATGTTACCATAGGCAGAAAGGACGAGACGTATACAAGCGAAAGCCAGAATATGTTGTCTAGTATCCCAAACTCCGCAAACATGGCATACAAGGGAATAATAGTTGTGAAAACAGGTATTACAATAGTAATGAGCAGCGCCATGCGTATAGCTCTCTTGTATTTGAAATCAAAGCGTGACAATGCGTAGGCAGTCATAAGTGATACGGGAAGACCGACAAGAAGTGTCATGGAGACCGCCTTCATAGAGTTCCCTAGCCCTGTCAGAAACGTTTTTCCCTGCCTTGAACTAAAATCCAGGAGCTGAATATAATTCTCGAATGTGGGGTTTTCGGGCAGAAAGCGTGTGGTGTTTCCGAACATCTCGCTTTCTGGGCTTATACTTACGGTGAAGCACCACAATATGGGACCTAGTGTGAACAAAAGGAACATGACTATGACAAAGCCATAGACTAATTTTTTAAAGGATAGTTTCATGACTTGCCACCTCCGAAATGCAGGCTGCGGATATAGAAATAGCCGAAGACTCCTGAAGCAATCATTATAATATAGGTAATCGCGCTGCCGTATCCGAAATTCATAAATGAGAAGGTCTCTGTATA
Source organism: Peptoclostridium acidaminophilum DSM 3953 (assembly GCF_000597865.1). Taxonomy (GTDB): domain Bacteria; phylum Bacillota; class Clostridia; order Peptostreptococcales; family Peptostreptococcaceae; genus Peptoclostridium_A; species Peptoclostridium_A acidaminophilum. Next base: position 379,729 of record NZ_CP007453.1, read on the forward strand.
GTTGTATATCAAAAGTGGTTGCCCCATGTTCCTGAATCCCACCAATGCGGCTATTTCATCAAACACATTTATAGAGCTCATGGTTAGATTTGTCAAAGCAATAGCCACCGAGGGCATAAGGTGGGGCATTGTTATATATAGAAAAGTCTTTCTGCTGTTTGCCCCGTCCACCTTCGCCGCATCGTAAACCTCCTGCGGTATTGATTGCATGTTTGCCAGAAAAACTATGGCGCAAAACGGAATGGTGCGCCACGCCACAATTAGGCCGACGATTAGAAGTGTTCCAAATCTGGTGTTGAGCCATCTTACAGGCTCGTCGATTAAATCCAGGTTGTAGAGCAGCTTGTTCAGGAAGCCTTGGCCCGGGTAAAATATGAACTTCCACACTACGCCGTTTACAACGGGAGGAAGCGCCCAGGGTATGACTGCAACTGCTGTAAGCAGACCGCTCAGTCTAGTCTTGCCGTAAAGTATTAGAGCTACGACTATGCTTGAAAAAAGCCCCACTATGAGCACAATTCCCATTATTAAAAGAGTGTTAACAATGGCATAATGGAAGGCGGGGCTCCTTAGGACAGCGGCATAATTTTCAAATCCTATGAAACCTACTTTGTCGGGCTCGGTCAGCTTGTACCGCTGAAGGCTGAAAATAAAGGTTCTGATAATAGGATAAAACACCAGTCCAAGCATAATAATGGCCATTGGCATCAAAAAACCCAAGGCCTTTTGGACATCTCGCTGCATAAAAGCCTCCTTGACATGTCAAAGAGGAAGGTTTCCCTTCCTCGATGTTGTTCAGTATTTATTCGGTTTATTGTTTAGCCAAGCTGGTCACTTTTGCATTCATTTCCTCAAAGGCTTGCTCAGGTGTCAATTGGCCTAGTGCCATTTTGTTGACAGCATTATATATTGCTGAGCTCATTTCGGCATAGTATTTTGGCACTCCTGTAGGGAATGGCGACTGTATAAGCTTGGATGTTTCAAGCATAGCTCCTGTGTTTTTCATCTTTCCAGTGTCTATAAGCTCCTTAAGCACGGTTGTTCTTGTAGGTATGGCGCTTTGCTCGTCATACATTTTAGCTTGCATTTGCTTTGATGTGTACCATTTTACGAAAACCTCGGCAGCTTCCTTGTTTTCTGAATACTTAGTAACACCTATGCCTTCAACAAGGGCCATTGTTTGCGTAGCTTTTTCGGTTCCGCCAGGAGGCACAATTGGCATTATTTTTCCTACTACCTTGGATTCCTTTTCATCATTGGCTCTTCCCACAAAGGAAGTTGGGCCAACCATGAACGCTGCTTCGCCGTTTGTAAGCTGACGATACGTGTCGATATCTTTAGTTGTAGTGTTAACAGGATTGATCAGGCCCTGCTTGATCATGCTGTCAACGAATTCCAAGGTTTTCATTACATTTTCCTTGTTAAGTGTATTATCGTCGTTGAATACCTTGCCGTCTCTCAGGTATGTCAGCCAAATCATAGATGTAGTAGTTCCCTCTCCTGCTGTTAGAGGCAATGTATACGGATTTGCTAGCAGGTTTTGATCCTTTATTGCTTTCATCTGAGCGGCTACGTCGTCCCATGTCTTAGGTTCTGTTAGGCCGGCTTTTTCGTAGATTTCAGTGTTGTAGTATCCGATTCTGAAATCGTTGGCGTAAGGAATGCCCAGAATCTTGCCATCAACGGTGAATGAAGACAAACTCGGGATGTCGTCTATATCCTCTTGAGTCAGAGTAATAGGCTCAAGCCATCCCGCGCTGGAGAATTCCCCAACCCAAGACCAGTCAACCTCGATTACATCGGCAGGCGCTTTTTTGCCCGCGGCGGCAACGGCTATCTTGTCGCGTATGTCGTCCCATGCAACGGTTTCCACGTTTACAGTAATGCCTGTTTCAGCTGTAAACTCGTCGAGCATCTCCTGAGAAGGAACACCCCACTCCGGAATCATGAACGTTATTTCCGAGCCTTCCAGAGGCTTTGCCGCCTCCTCCTGCTTCTTGCCGCATGCCGCTAAAGAAACGGTGAGCACAAGAATCATTGCGATACTCAATATTCTTTTCATTTTTTTCATCATAATAATTCCTCCCAAGCTAGATTTTATGAATAAATGCCATTGCAGAGCAACGACAGTTTATTTCCATTATAGTGTCTTTTCACGCCAGATAATGCCGCAGCCGGCGCCGAGTTTGTTGAAGCTGCCAAGGACCTTCCTCTGGAGGCTTGTTTCCTGGGGATAGTCCTTCTTGTACCTGTACCTTTTAAAGTAGATATACTTAATTGCCATATCCTTGTCGGTTGCTTCACCTATAAGCTGGAACCTGGCGGCAAAATCCAGTATGTTGCTGGTGGGGGCAAGAAAGGCCTCATTTCCCGGATAGAGCATCCACGAGTTGCAGGTGTAAGCCACGAAGTCATGCCCTGGAAAATGCTCCGCAAAAAAGCTCTCGGCCCTTTGAAAGGAGCTGTCGACAGCGTCTCTGGAAAAATCCACACCCCTTCTAATGTGGACGTTGAGTGTTGGAACGCCCTCGGGTATCAATTCAGATACTCCTTCAATATACTTTATGCCCTTCCATTTCACATATTTCATGTCAGTTATTTCAAACTGCAGCGCTCCCAGCTTGAATATTTTAAGCTGGTATATTCTTTTAAGCCACATAATGTCTTCGTCGGACAATCCCAGCTTGCCATGCATCATTTTGTAAAGCCTTTGCCGCAGTGTCACATCCGAAAGAGTGTCAAGTATCACATTCTCTGGCAGCCCTTTCTCCTTGTACGTATCCGACAGCTCAACCATTTTGAATATGAGGATCATAAGTTTCGTATGGGGTTTCCTCTTTTTAATAGGATCGCTGTCGTCGTCAAGAATGTATGCTTCTTTAGCAGCTTTGGAAATATAGCCATAATGGGCAGGTATATATTTTAAAGCATCATGCTTTGCCTCCACATCAAAGTCTAACTGTGATAATATGCTGTTCAGCTTGAACATGAATTCATTTTTTGTCATAGATTTCACCTGCCTGAGTAATAGATTTACAATAATGGAAAGATGTTGTGCTATTGGTTATATGACTAATAGATAATTATACATATCTATCGCCAAAACACAACAATCATAAGAAATTACAATAGATATGAAAATTGTCATAGAAAAAGCATATTAATCTCAATGGAAATAAAGTACATTGACTTGAATTATTCATACCCGGAGCGTATTTGAGCCGGAATCGCTTCTGATTGGGCGGCATTATATATAGAAAAAAATTATAATATTAGTTTAATTCATAATATAATTCTATGTTTTAATTATTTAAATGTCAGTGGGTATAATATTTTTAGCATATGCAATTGCAGTCTGTGCATGCGAAGGCGAAGTCTCCTTATATAAAGGAACTGACTATGCCCGGAATTATCGGAATTATTTGAAATTAAAAAAGTAAAAGGCGGTGGTAGAAAATGAAAAATTATTTAGGCGGCAAGTGGGGAATTGTTGTTGTTGGACTAATTATCGGAATTTTAGCATCTTTACTTCAGTTTTGGGGGAATCCGGGAAACATGGGGATTTGTGTAGCCTGCTTTGAGAGGGACATCGCGGGAGCTCTTGGCCTGCACAGGGCGGCAGTAGTTCAGTATATGCGCCCAGAGATTATCGGTTTTGTCTTGGGCTCGTTCATCGCGGCCAACATGTTCAAGGAGTTTAAAGCTCGCATGGGCTCAGCTCCAATAGTGAGATTCGTGCTTGGTATTTTTGCAATGATTGGCGCCCTTATTTTTCTTGGCTGCCCATGGAGAGCGCTGCTTCGCCTTGCGGGCGGTGATTGGAATGCTATATTGGGTCTCATCGGTCTCGCTTTTGGAATATGGATTGGAACGAGATTTTTACAAAGCGGATACAGTCTTGGCCGTAACTATAAAACATATAAGTCGGCAGGATGGATTATGCCTTTGACTATGCTGGGATTCCTGGCAATATTGCTCTTTGACCCTCAAGTAGCAGGAGCGGATAAAGGTAAGCTTTTATTCTATAGCATAGAGGGACCAGGCTCAATGCATGCGCCCTTGCTCATAGCCCTTGCAATAGGCTTGCTAGTTGGGTTCCTGGCTCAAAGAACTCGCTTTTGTACAATGGGAGCCATCAGAGATCTAATTCTATTCAAGGATGCCCACCTCTTTAAAGGTGTTGCGGCATTAGTTGTTGCAGCTTTTGCAGCAAATCTGGCGCTTAACCAGTTCCACCCTGGATTCACTGAGCAGCCTGTAGCTCACACCATGCATCTGTGGAATTTTGCTGGAATGGCTCTTGCCGGTCTTGCTTTTGTATTGGCAGGAGGTTGCCCTGGAAGACAGCTTTTCCTTGCTGGAGAAGGCGATGGTGACGCTGCAGTGTTTGTATGGGGTATGATTACCGGAGCGGCTTTAGCGCATAACTTTGGATTGGCAAGTTCTCCGGCCGGAGCTACACCATATGGTATGGTAGCAGTAATCATAGGGTTTATAGTGTGCCTGTTTATTGGATTTACTATGAGAGAAAAGATAAGTTAATTATTTAAGCAGCATATGGGAGGGTATAGAAATGGATGAAAGAATTATTGATGCGAGAGGGCTTTCGTGTCCGCAGCCTGTGATACTGACTATAAATGCAATGAAGAAGCTAGGTAGTGGTGAACTGACTATTCTGGTAGATACGGACACAGCAAAGGGAAATGTTAGCCGCGCCGCAAAAGCTCAGGGATGGGAGGTCAAAAATATCCAATCTGAAGGGGATGCTTACAGAGTGATATTAATAAAAGCATAATATTTGATACTGATATTATAGGAAAGGAGGAAACCTATGTTTAATTTCTTCAAGAAAAAAACTAAAAGCGAACCAGAGATGGTAAAACAAGATCGCGGAATACTCGTTTTTGCAAATACCAGCGAAGTGATAAAGGCTGAGAATGCATTAAAAAATGCAGGATGGGAGATAAGGGTTATGGGCCCGCCGCCAGAGATACGCAGCGGGTGCGACCTTGTAATAGAGTTTCCTCTTATTGAAGAAATGTCTATAGTAAGAAGGCTTTCGGAAATCAATCTCAAACCCACGCAAATAGTACCTGTTACCAGTGTTTTGTTAGAGCCTGTAAGCCTCTGCCAAGAGAAGGAATTTGGGAAATACATTATGGTAAGGGCGGCAAACATGAAAATAACTGTGGACAGGGAAACTTTGCTTATAGTAAACATATCCGGAGGTGGTTGCCCGGATGTGCCGTATTTGGCAGAGCAGATGGTAAGCAAGCATTTAAGCGACGCACCGCAGCCGCGTGATATCGGCTATACTCTCTGCGCTTACGCTCTTCAGATTGCATACGAAAGGGTGAAGGAAATATGTTTGGCATAATAGGAGCTATTCCAAATGAGAAATTCCCGCTTATAGCTGGAACGGTTTTGTTGGAAAAAGACCGTCTGGTTATTGGAGACGAGAATTGCGCAATAAGCCGTGGTACGCCGGCAATGATAGCAGCGGCTGTCGAAACACTTAAGTATCTTGGCAAGCCAAGTCCCTTTTGTTTTCTGGTTGGAGACATCGGCAATGGGAAAGGCTGCATTCGTCTTTATAAGCATTTAGCAGAGCATCTTCCTGAAACTGCTTATGCTACACTGACGTTCCACTATTTTCAGCCTTATGTAGTTTCGTTTCAGCAGGTTATGGATGCTATCAATACAATGAGCGTCCGTCCAACCTTGATTGCCGATGCCGGATTCATGTACGTTGCAAAAATGAGCGGCCTGGCAACTTCCTTTGATCTGTTCACGCCGGATGCGGGTGAGCTTGCATATCTGGCTGACGAGGAAGCCCCGCATCCTTTCTATACACGCGGATTCATATTGGATGAAAAGAATTACGTACCCGATCTTATAGAAAGAGCGTATCTTCATAACAACGCTTCGCACTATCTCCTGGTCAAAGGGGAAACCGATTATATTGCAAACAGGGATGGAATAATTTCAATAGTAAACAATCCCGTCGAAGAGGTACTTGAAGCCATAGGCGGCACCGGAGATACTCTGACTGGAATTGTTTCAGCATTGATAGCCTCGGGCATGGAAATAAGCTCGGCAGCGACGATGGCTGCCAGGGTTAATAGACTTGCAGGATGCCTTGCAAAGCCAACGCCGGCAACTCAAATAATTGATATAATAAGGCACATTCCGCAAGCTCTTGAAGAAGTATTGGGCAAAGAAGATTTGCAAGGTCTTTAGCGTACAATATAATCCGGGTTGTTGAATTTAAAAAATCCTGACGACAATAGGCTGTCAGGATTTTTTTTTGAAAATTGCAATTATAATTATAACGGTTAATTGTAATAGTAAGTTGAAGTAACACACAATTAAGCCCCTGACATAGGTTTGCTCGACAGCTTGCGTCAGCACCGAAATCAGGGGCTTTACAATTTCAATTTATCCGAATGGTCTATCGTACTATAACATACTTGTCTGCTTTTGGTATGACTCTGCCCACTATTCTAGCGTCAAGGCTGCCGTATGCAAGCATCTTCGCTACAAGAGCTTTGGCGTCATTTTCGGGAACAGAAACCAAGAGTCCTCCGGCTGTCTGCGGATCATAGAGTATGTCGGATATGTGATCAGCAATACCCTCCATACGGACATCGTTTTTGACAAAATCCCTGTTACGATATGCTCCTGCTGGAATTATACCTGATTTTGCAAGCTCCTCTGTTTCGGCTATGAACGGTATTTGGGCTACAGTGATTTCAATTGTGACATCAGAGCCCCGTGCCATCTCCATAGTATGTCCTAGGAATCCAAAACCAGTTACATCCGTTGCAGAATTAACCCTTATATCATCAAAAGCCAGGGCTGCATACTTGTTCAGGTGAGTCATGATCTTTACAACCTCATCGACTGTCTGCTGACCTACGATTCCCGCCTTTATTCCTGTATTTATTATGCCTGTTCCAAGAGGCTTTGTGAGCACAAGTACATCGCCAACCTTTGCTGCAGAGTTTGAGAGCACTCTGCCTGGATGGACAATGCCGCACACAGAGAGCCCGTATTTTGGTTCGTTGTCATCCACTGAATGGCCCCCCACAAGAATTGCTCCAGATTCTTGAACCTTGTCAAAGCCGCCTTTTAGAATTTGTGCCAATATGCCAACGTCCTTGCAGGCTGGAAAGCAGACGATATTCATTGCGACAAGTGGCTTGCCGCCCATAGCATACACGTCAGAGAGTGAGTTCGTGGCTGAAATCAATCCGAAGAGATAGGGGTCGTCGACTACAGGTGTGAAAAAATCCAGCGTCAGTATTAGTGCCGTCTCACTGTTTATCCTATAGACTGCAGCGTCATCTGAGTGCTCATAGCCTACTAAAAGATCCTTGTTGAATACCTGAGGAATTATTTCAAGCGCTTTGGCCAGATACTCCGGCCCCAGCTTAGCGGCTCAGCCAGCTGCCCGAACCATCTGAGTCAGCTTAACCTCTTCCTCATAATGTTTATTTGTTTTTAACTTGTTTGTTTCGAGTCTATGATGAAGCTTTAGTTTCTTAATATCCATATAATAGCCCCCTTTTATGTTGCTTTTAAGCTGTGAATATAATAAAAATATAAAATCTAATGAATATATACCCCGCAATTGCACACAAGTAAATAGGCATAGAGCGCATTAGATAATATAATAGCTATGTAATCGGATATAGAAAAAAACTATATCAAGCCCGAATTATTCATGCAGTGTTAGATTTGCTAAAAAACTACTCTTCACTTTTGGCTTTCACTCATTGGGTGCAGAGTGAAAAATCGCAATATTTAAGCAATATCAATGATTACGGCAGAAAGTTGTTGTTGTCATGAATAATTCGGGATTAAAATTAACAAACTGCCGGAAATTTAAAATATACATTATTAGGCAAATGTATAAAAAATACTAATAGAACGATGTTATATCATAGGAAATATTAATAAATATAGTCAAAACAATTTGAAATGATTATAATTATAAAACGGATCCTCAAAAGCAGGGGACAAACAATATAAAAACCAGGGGGTTATTATCTAATATGAAAAAGAAATTCAAGGGTATTTATTCGGCGCTGATACTGTTGCTTGTAGCCTGTGTTGCGGGCTCAATGGTGGGCTGCACAGGAAAGAAAACAGAAGAGGCAGCTGGCGAAAAGCAGGTAATTAAAATATTCATTCCGGGCTACGAAGACGAGCTCTGGAAGGGGCTTTACGATGCGGGTATAAACGACTTTGAAAAGGAAAACCAGGGCGTAGATGTTGAAGTAGTGCCTGCAGGTTGGGACGAGGCCAACAGCAAAATAGTTTCGCTGATACAGGCAAATGAGGCGCCGGATGTTATGATAACAGGCTCCAGGTCGCTCAGACAGTTTGCGGCGATGGGAGCAATAGAAAAGCTGGACCAGTACATGACTGACGAATTCAAGGCTGGTCGTGTAAAGCCTGTTCTGGCTACTGCAAATATAAGCGGAACGCAATACGGAATTCCACTGGCATTCTCGTCAAGGGCTCTTTACTACAGAACTGACCTTATACAGACTCCTCCAACTACTTGGGACGAGCTTTATGCAGCTGCTGAAAAGGTCAAGAAAGAGCATCCTGAAATGTACGGCTTTGCAATACCAACAGACATCACTTCAGGAACAGATGAGCTGTTCAACTTCATATATCAAAACGGCGGCTCGGCTACCGACGCGGATGGCAACATAAAGCTGGCCACAGCTGAAAACATTGCAACACTGGAATTCTTGAAGAAATTCAGTGACAACAAGCTAATACCTGATCCAGTTTCAACATCAAGGTCAAGCCAGGCTCCAATGTTCCAAAACGGAGATCTTGCAATGTTCATATCGGGACCATGGGAACAGAAAACGCTTGATGAGAGTGCAGACAAGGCTCCATATGGAGTGGCTGTGCTTCCTTCAGGCACAAAGATGGCTGAAACACTAGTAACCGACTCATTTTCAATATCCTCGCAAAGCAAGAACAAGGAGCTTGCGTGGAAGCTTATAGAGCATATGGGCAAATTCGAGTATCAGAACGCATACGACGAGGCGATAGGTTTCTTCCCTATACTAGTAGAGGAAGAGAAGGAAGAAAGATATAGCAGCGATTTCCTAAAGCCGTTTAAGGAAATGATACAATACGGTGTGGCAGAGCCACAGGTTCCAGTTTGGGATACTTTCAACGAGCAGTTTGTAACTGCCGTTCAAAAGGTCTTGACTGGAAACGCGACAGCAGAGGATGCGTTGAAAGCTGCCGAAGCTGAACTTACAACAAAATAAACAACAAAATAAAACTAAACAAGAAGGTAGCTGATTTCAGCTACCTTCTTGCAATACAAGAGCATGGAGGAAGTTATGTTTACAGAGCTAAGGAAAAGGCATGCAACGCCATATGCGCTGATAGCTCCCGTATTGATATTCATGATTATAGTATACGGATACCCTCTTCTACTTACATTCAAATACTCATTCCAGGATGTATCGCTTATTGGAAGCAAGAGCATATTCGTGGGGCTTGCGAATTACAAGAGGGTGCTGACTGATCCGAAATTCTACAACACGCTTATACTTACATTGAAATGGACAGTGTTGACTGTTGCTTTGAAAATTGGCTTTGGATTTATTCTGGCTATGTTTTTAAACGGAGAAATATATTTAAAAAAAATATACAGATTTCTTGTGCTTATTCCATGGGCTATTCCACAAGTTGTCGTATCTATACTCTGGGCATGGATACTCGACGGACAGTATGGATATCTAAACTACTATCTTCAGAAAATGGGACTCATAGAAAACGCCATTTATTGGCTTTCAAGCCCGAGACTGGCATTCATATCGACCTCCGTAGTAGATGCATGGATTGGAATTCCGCTGGTGACGATGATATTCCTGTCAGGGCTGAGCGCCATACCCGATTCATTTTATGAGGCAGCCAGGGTGGACGGAGCAAATGCTCTGCAAAAATTCGTCCATATAACCTTGCCAAGCATGAAGAAGGTAATCCTGATTGCTCTAACCTTGACAACCATTTGGACTTTTAACTCATTCAATGTGATATTTGTGCTTACGGGAGGCGGGCCTATGGGTGGAACGGAGACAATGATGATAAGGATATACAAGGAGACCTTCGGCAAGTATAATCTGGGCATGAGTGCGACATTGTCGGTGGCTGTTTTCGTAATTTTAACTGCGCTAAGCATATTTTACTGGAAGCAGATTAACAAGGATGAGGATTAGGACATGAAAATAAAAAAAATACCTATTCTAAAAATAATAAACACGGCAATTATAACTGTGATAATAGGGCTGATGATAGTGCCTTTTTTCATAATGATATCCACTTCGCTCAAGTCGTATGCGGAGGTCACAAAATGGCCTCCCGTCTGGCTGCCGGACATTCCAAAATGGGAGAATTTCAGCACCGTTTGGAGCAAGGCGGGGAACATAAGAATTGCCTTTGTAAACAGCCTCATAGTATCACTCAGCACGATGCTGCTGTGCACGGTGCTCGGCTCATTTGCGGCTTATAGCGCATCAAGATTCAAGTTTGCGGGAAAGAAACCTTTTCTTTTTGGAGTTATAATAACCCAGATGTTTTCTGCAGTGATTCTGATTGGACCAATGTATGGAATAATAAGAGACATGGGCCTGCTGAATACCCATCTTTCACTTATTATTCCCAATACGGCATTTTCACTGCCGATGACCGTATGGCTTTTGTACGGGTATCTAGACGGCATATCGCCAAGCCTTGAGGAGGCCGCGATGCTGGACGGCTGCACGAGGCTGCAGGCGGTAACTAGGATACTTATGCCGCTACTTGCTCCCGGCATTATAACATCGGGACTGTTTGCGTTTATCGTCTCCTGGAATGATCTTATATTCGCAAACTCCTTCATCACCCGCACCGAAATGAGAACGCTGTCGGTGGCTCTGACTTCATACCGCTCACTGTTTGAGACATACTGGCACAACATGATGGCGGCTTCTTTGATTTCCGTAATACCGGTTTTCGTACTCTTTCTGATGATACAGAAGTACCTTGTGAAGGGATTGTCGGCGGGAGGCGTAAAAGAATAGTCAGTATATGGATATAAGCATGATGACAAGGAATAAGACTGAAAAGGAGATAAAAAATGTCGAGTTTAACATTCAAAAACATAAATAAGGTTTATCCTGGAAATGTCAGGGCTGTTTCTGATTTCAATCTGGACATAAAACATGAAGAATTCATTATACTTATCGGACCGTCTGGATGCGGAAAATCGACTATGCTCCGTATGATTGCAGGTCTCGAGGACATAACCGAGGGCGAGCTCTATATAGACGAAAAGCTCGTGAACGACGTGGAGCCAAAGGACAGGGACATAGCCATGGTGTTCCAGAATTATGCTCTCTATCCACATATGACCGTATATGAAAATATGGCTTTCGGCCTCAAGATGAGAAAGATGCCAAAGGAAGAGATTGAAGAAAGGGTAAGCAGGGCGGCCGACATTCTCGGAATAAACGAATTGTTGGGCAGGAAGCCGAAGGCCCTTTCCGGAGGACAGAGGCAAAGGGTTGCACTCGGAAGGGCGATTGTGAGGAGCCCGAAGGTGTTTCTAATGGACGAGCCCCTGTCAAATCTTGACGCAAAGCTTCGGGTACAGACAAGGGGAGAGATAGTCAAGCTGCACAAAAAGCTGGGGACCACTTTCATATACGTTACGCACGACCAGGTTGAAGCTATGACAATGGCTGACAAGATAGTAGTAATGAAGGACGGCATCATTCAGCAGTTTGCCTCACCGCAGGAGCTCTATCAAAATCCTGCAAATCTTTTCGTGGCCGGCTTCATTGGGAGTCCCCAGATGAATTTCCTTGAGGTAGATGTTGTTGAAAACGGAGCTGAAATCTATCTGAAAAGGGACGGTATGAAAATAAGGCCATCAGGCGAGGCTGAAAGCAGGCTCAGGGAAAAGGGCTATGTGGGAAAGGCGCTTAAAATAGGAGTGCGTCCCGAAGACGTATATTTAGGCCATGACGAAGAGGCATATCCAATAAAAGCCGAGGTGGATGTGATTGAGAACATGGGGAGCGAAAAGTATCTCTACTTAAAAGGCGGGCATGGCAGCGTAACCGTAAAAGCTGGGAGTGATGTGGCTGTCGACCTTGGAGATGAAGTGCAATTTAATTTCGAGGCAAATAAGCTGCACTACTTCGACAAATCCAGTGAGCTAAGCATATAACATATAGGTATTCTGGTGCTCCTGGAACAATCTGAAGGCTATGAATAGGAGTGATGAGAAATATGAAACTTGATTATAAGATTCTGGATTCATCAGTAAAGCATATAAAGGGAAGCGAAGAAACCATAAAAAGCGGAGATTTTTATCTGGAGGTGGCTAAGGAGGAATCCTTTGCATTCCAGATATTCATAAGAGCAGATAAGCCGTTCTTTGGCACGCTCGGAAAGAATAGAGACATACACTGGAAGGGACTCGGCGACAGAATCCGCATAGAGATAGCCGGCCACGAAGGTCTACTAGATATGAGTTTTCTCGGATATGTGCAAATTGATGATGGAAGCATAGTCGCAGACCCCATACTTAAGAAAAAATCACTTTATATCGAAAGCGGATACCAGATGATCTGGGTGCAGGGCAAGGTGCCGAAAGGATTTTCAAAAGCTAATTTGGAATTGGAGCTAAGAGCGTATCATTCTAACGGCTATAGAGCGGAAGAGCTGGTTGCAAAAGAAGATGTCAATATAGGCGTGCTGGACTACGTCATTAGGCCGGTTAAGGAAGGTGGATTCTATCTGGACCTTTGGCAGCACCTTTGTAGCTGGGCCAGAGCATACGATGTAGAGTACTTTTCCGAAGAACACTTTCAGATAATTGACAACTATATAAAGGGGCTGTCGGAGCTCGGGCAGCGGGTTGTGGACCTGATAATTACAGACTACCCATGGGCGGGCCAAAGATGCTACCAGTTCGAGGATAACGCTTCAAACCTTTATGAATTCAACATAGTAAAAGTAAGCAGAAAAAACGGCAGGCTAACCTGCGACTTTTCAGCGGTGGACAGGTATATCGATATATGCTTTGGCCACGGCATCGACGAGGAGATAAACATATTCGGAATAATAGGCAACTGGGATGCATACTCATTTGGAAGCCCCATAGGAGACCTTAAGGACCCCATGAGGGTTGTCTGCTATGACGAGGATTTGGGTCGCTTTGACTATATAAGGTCAAAGGAGGAGTTCGGGGAGTATCTCCGTGCTGTCTTCAGACACCTTGCGGGCAGAGGGCTGTGGGACAAGGTGAAGATTATGAGCGATGAACCTAACAATGTAGAGCTTTTCAAGGAGACGCTTGAGCTCATAGAGTCGGCAGTGCCGGAGCGAAAGATCAATATTAAATGCGCAATACACGACCAGCACTTTTTTGATAATTACGGGGACAACATACAGTACCTGTCACTCAACACATGCGAGCTTGTAAACAGTATGGAAAGACTCAATTCCATAAAGGACGAGGTCAACAGCCGAGGCGGAAAAATGACGTGGTTTTCATGCTGCTTCCCTGAGGATTTGAACATTTTCATAAAGTCTCCGCTTATTGAAAGCAGGCTCAATGGCTGGTTCACGTACTACTGGGATCTGGACGGATTCCTTAGGTGGGCATATGCAATATGGCCGACCAATCCGCTTAAGGATGTAAGGTACAAGTATCCGAAATGGAACGCTGGAGATATGTTTTTTATATATCCGGGCAAGGACATGAAGCCCATGGGATCTGTGAGGGAGAAGAACTTCCTGTTTGGAATACAGGACTTTGGCATTTTCAAGGAGCTTGAGAAAAGTGGAATTTCAAAGACTGAAATAATAAGGGAGATGGAAAGACTTCTTGGAAGTAAGTGCGATATGGAGTTCGTACCGGAAAGAAGCGTCAGGATGAAGTATTCGCTGGAATACAAAGAATACGCTGAGCTAAGAAACTCGCTGATTAAGAAGCACCTGCTTAATTCAAAGCTGTAACAAAGAGCAAAGGAGGCAAAATCATGGATATATTAAGACAAATTTCCGACTGCATACTCAACATGGACGAGGAAAGCATAGGCACTCTGATAAGGCAGGCAATTGAAGCTGAGCATATACAGCTGCAGGATATATATGAAAAAGGTCTTAACGAAGGTATGGTAAGGGCCATAGACTTTTTCGAGAGCAAGCAGTATGACATACCGGAAATAATAGTGTGCGCCGACACATTAAACAAGGGCCTAAAGGCATTAAGTGAATACGGCAGCCTCAGCAGTGAGAGCAAGGGCAAGATACTGCTTGCTGTCGTAGAGGGAGACACACACGAGATAGGCAAGAACATAGTAAAGATAATGCTCGAGGCGGCAGGGTATGATGTCGTAGATTTCGGGGTAAACAGAAGCGTCGATGAAATCATAAGCATGGCCGCTTCGGAAGGCGCTCAGATAATTGGACTCTCGTCGATGATGACAACCACAAGGGGTGAGATGAAGAAGCTAATAGACAAACTCAACTCCATGGATTCGGGGAAAAAGCCGTATATCATAATAGGCGGCGGAAGCGTCACAAAGAATTACTCTGTTGAAATAAACGCTGACGGCTACGCCTCAAATGCGCCAAATACAGTAAAGCTGGTTCAAGGGCTGCTGAAGGAGGGAAAATAGATGACTCTGCTTGAGTATATAAACAGCGAAGAAAGAAGCTTTTTTCTGCCTGACATGGGGACTAACGGTCTTTTTTTAACGGGCTACAAGGCCTACGAGGTTTACACTGACCCAAACAAGCAGCTTGAGCTTGCAAAGAAGATGAATGAGACCTTTGAAACCGACTTCATATATTCGCTGTGCGACGGTGCGATATTCTGCGAGACGCTGGGCTTGGACATATTGAAGCCCGATTATGACTTTCCAAGCGTGCTGAGCCATCCCATAGTGGATATTGAATCACTCCAACGCTTTGAAGTCTCCGACCCGTATAAATCGGGCAGGATGCCCGTTAACCTTAAAAGCCTGGAGCTGATAGCCACAAATATTGACAAGCCGCTCTTCGTGTCTATACAAGGGCCATTCACCCTGGCGGTACAGCTGGCGGGAGCAACTCATCTTCTAAGATGCGTAATAAAAGACCCGGAGTTCGTCGAAAATCTGCTTGAATTCACAACGGAAACTGTCAGAAGATATGCCGTGGCTGTCAACAAAGTCGGCGCCAAGTATATATCAATAGCAGAGCCGGCCACGGTAACCTTAGGACCCGAAAGATTCAAAAAGCTTGTAGTTCCTAATCTCAACAGGATATATGACGAGCTGGACTGCTGGAAAGCGCTTCACATATGTGGAGACACCAATTTCCTGCTGGATCTTATGCTCACATGCAATGTTGACGCCCTCAGCCTCGACCAGATAATGAATTATGAGGAGGTAATGAAACGAATACCTCCAAACATAGTGCTGCTTGGAAATCTAGACCCTCTTGAGCTTCTCTTCAACTCAAATGTGGATACGATAAGGCTTGAGACGATAAAGCTGCTCAAGAAAATGAGGAAGTACGACAACTACATGTGCGCCTTCGGATGCAACTGCATGAATGACACGCCTGTTGAAAACCTCCAGGCTGCCATAAGAGCCGGCAGGATGTCATATGAAGAGCTTGACAATATAGAGGTTTAGATATGAGACTAAAAATTAAAGATATAAATATAGACAAGGAGCAGGTGAAAAAATTCCTGGGCTATGCCAGCAAGCCATGCCCTCCTATAATCCTGAAAAAAATCGATGAGGAAATGGAAAGGGCTGCGGAGCTTTTTGAGCCCGAAGTATTAGTCAAGCGCTTTAAAATAGATTCCATTAAAGGCGCTGAAACACGCTTTGGTGGAACTACTTCAATTCAGAGCGAATATGTGGCGCAGGAGCTCGAGGATTCAATAGAGCTCTATCTAGCGCTCTATACAATAGGAAACAGGATAGAAAAACGGATAAATGAGCATTCAATCGGTAGTGAGATGATACGGGCAATGATACTCGACAAGATAGGCGTGGTGGCTCTTGACGATATTAACCGGCAGCTGAAGGAAGCAATTGAAGAGGAGTCTGCCCCTTATAAAATATCTGCGCAGATCTTTCCCTCGCAAAGAGATTTTGAAATATCGAATCAGAAAATGATATTTGAAGCGCTTGAAGCTGAAATAAGCAACATAACAATAAGCTCGCATTTCCAGTTTAATCCCATCAAAACAGTGGCAGTAATTTTTGGAATGGGAAGCGCTGCAGACAAGCTGAGCATGTGTGACAGATGCGAGAATAAATGTTTTTAGCAGGTTGACATAAAACCCATCGTATATTATTATATTGAGTAATGTAATATTTGATTTGAACAGACGGTGCATCAATGCTGCATGCAGTCGGGCTTTGAACGAAGCAGTGGATTAAATCCATGGGACAATTTTTAAGGTTTTATTGTCCTATGGATTTTTTATTTTGCGCAAAGGAGCTATTGAGATATATGGAAAAATACAAGAAGGTCAAGAAAATACTATGGATAATACTTTTAGCCAACCTGTTTGTTGCGGTCTTGAAAATAGTAATAGGAATGATGATAAGCAGTGCGAGTATGACGGCCGATGGCTACCACTCTCTTTCTGACGGCTCGTCAAACATAGTCGGCCTAATCGGCATAAGCATAGCGGCAAAGCCTGTAGATGAGGACCACCCTTACGGACACAAGAAATTCGAGACGCTCTCTGGACTTTTCATAGCGGGCATGCTCTTTTTCATAGCGGGCAAGGTCATACTGGACGCTTTCGGCAGATTTGCAAATCCCGTCATGCCGGAGGTAAATATCGAAAGCATAGTGGCCCTTGTGATCACACTCATAATAAATATAGCTGTATCTACAATCGAGCTCAGGGAGGGCAGGAAGCTTGGCAGCGATATACTTGTAGCCGATTCGACCCACACAAGAAGCGACATATTCATTTCAATAGGCGTATTAGCGACGCTTGTTGGAATTAAGCTTGGAATGCCAGCGATAATAGACCCTATAGCATCTCTTGTGGTCGCAGGATTTATACTACATGCGTCATACGAGATATTCAACCATGCAAGCGGAGTACTTGTAGACAAGAGCGCAGTGTGCGACAAGAAGGTTTGCGAGATTGTAATGGGCTTCGATGAGGTAAAGGACGTCCATCACATAAGAAGCCGAGGAAGGGAAGATGACATACACATCGACATGCATGTTATGACTGACCCGAACATGACTGTCCAGGAGGCCCATGTACTCTCTCACAGAATAGAGAAGCGGATTAAGGACGAGATAAACCACAATACACAGGTGATCGTGCATATAGAGCCTTACGTAGAGTCTGGAGTCAAATCCAAGGACTATGAAGCGAAGAAAAATCAAAACCAGGAGCCAGAAAAAGAATAGATTAGCAGGCACGTACCAGAAGAGAGAAGAAACATCTCAGTTTGTTTCAAAATTATTAAGCCAACCTAGTATGTAACGATATAATATGAAAAACGGCCTGATAGCTAAATGCTGTCAGGCCGTTTTTGGATGGCGTATTTATTCAATGAGTCTATACTTTTCTTTTTGCTAGCTCCCTGTCCACAATCTCCTGGAGTACTTCGCCGGCCGCAAAAATAACGTAGTTGCAGCCCTCTTCCTCAGTTCGGTAGAGGGGCTTAAGATCGGCGCACATGCTGGAACTGAGCTTGCTTTTGAATTTGTCTATGAACTCGACTACAAGGGGCTCTAGATTCTCGCTCTGGTGGGCTACGTTGTCGGTAAAGAGCACGCCGAGCACAGCAAGGGATGCAGCCATGGCTCCGCACACGCTTTCTACATACATGCCGGCGCTAAAGGGAGCCATCGACTTCATGGCAGGCTGGTTTAGGCCAAGGCTGTATTCCTCGTTTGCAGCGTAAATGATAGTTTCGGAGCAGCTAAGATCATATCTGCTCTTATCTCTATATTTTCTTACGGTATCCATTAGCATATTTATCCTCTCCCTCTATTCTTTCTGGCTTCTATTTCGTAAGCTCGTGCATTCTCTCAAGCGACTTGAGGGCCTTGACCCTGATTTCCTCGTCTATAGTTATGTTGTGCTGCATGTAGAGCAGGCTGTTGTAGACGTCCTCAAGCGTAGTCTTCTTCATGTTCTGGCATGTCATTGAGCCGCCAGGAATGTAGAAGTTCTTGTCCGGATTTCTTTTCTTAAGCTCGTAGAGGATGCCTTCCTCTGTGACTATTATGAAATTCTTCTTGTCGGAATTTGTGGCGTAGTCTATTATATGGCTTGTGCTGCCGATAAAGTCAGCCAGATCCCTTATCTCCTTTTCGCATTCAGGGTGGGCCAGCACGAGCGCGTCTTCAATCTTTTCTTTTAATTCAATGACTTCTTCCGGCTCGACCCTGACGTGAGTTATGCAAAAGCCATCCCAGAGTATGAACTTCTTGTCTGGGAACCGCTCGGCTATATAGCCGCCAAGGTTCCTGTCTGGAAGGAATATTATCTCATCACTTTCTATGTTGCTTATTATCTTGTCGGCGCTTGATGAGGTCACACTAACGTCGCAAAGCGCCTTGACCTCCGTCGTCGAGTTGATGTAGCAAACTACGGTAGCATTGGGATGCTCCTCTTTGAGCCTTTGCACACCTTCAGTGTCAGCCATTTCTGCCATAGGGCAGCCGGCATCAAGCACAGGCAGAAGCACTGTCTTGTGGGGCGAGAGTATCTTGGCGCTGTCAGCCATGAATTTTACGCCGCAAAAGACTATCACGTCCTGTTCGCAATCCCTGGCGACCTTGCTGAGATAGTACGAGTCGCCTGTAGCATCGGCTATTTCCTGAATCTCTGGCCTCTGGTAGAGGTGTGCAAGTATTATGGCGTTCCTTTCCTTTTTAAGCTTGAGTATTTTCTCGCGAATATCAGCAGTCACTTATAAAGTCCTCCTTAAAATATATATCCAAATAATATGCTTTTGAAAATAGTAACCCTAAACAACTTGCCGGTCAACTTATATTTTACAATATTTATGAAAATTATGATATATATAAAAATTAGCATGATTAGACAGAAGGAAAACTAATAGAGCTCTAGCGAGAGTTAGACTGGCAGTATTTTGTGAAAAAAATGATTTTTGTATGTTCAGAATCTATACATAGGGTATATAATCAAAATAGAGTTAAAATTACATAGGGACACAATAGTTATGATGTGAGCCTAAAATATAACATAAGGAAAGGTTGGTAGCTATGATTTCAAAGAAAATGCAAGCACAGGTACAAAGCAGTTCAATAATAAGGGCGATGTTTGAAGAAGGTAAAAGACTGGCAGGGATTCACGGAGCAGAAAATGTATTTGATTTCAGTATAGGGAACCCAAGCGTTGAGGCACCTGACGAAGTGAAAAAGGCAATTGTAGATATTGTGAATTCCGAAGATGCTATGAGCATACATGGATACATGAACAACTCGGGCTATGAAGATGTTAGGGAAGCCATAGCCAAGTCAATAAACAAGAAATTCGGCACAGCTTTCAATCACAAGAACATACTCATGACAGTAGGAGCGGCAGGAGGACTAAACGTTGTATTCAAAACCCTGCTGAATCCTGGGGACGAGGTCGTCGTATTTGCGCCATTCTTTGGTGAATACAGAGCCTATGCTGACAACTTTGACGGCAAGCTCGTAATAGTATCGCCAAACACTGTTGACTTCCAGCCAAACCTTGAAGAATTCAAAGGAAAGATTACGCCAAACACTAAGGCTGTAATAGTTAATTCACCAAACAACCCAACGGGAGTAATATACTCGGAAGAGACAATAGTTAAGCTGGCAAAAATTCTGGAGGAGAAGCAGAAGGAATTCGGAACAGACATATACATAATATCTGACGAGCCATACAGGGAGCTTGCATATGACAATGCGCAGGTTCCATATTTAACTAAGTACTATGCAAACACAATAGTAGGTTACTCCTACAGCAAATCCCTTTCTCTGCCTGGCGAGAGGATAGGATATCTTGTTATACCAAGCGAGGTTGCAGATTTTGAAAACGTGGTTGCCGCAGCCAACATAGCAAACAGAATCCTGGGATTTGTAAACGCTCCTTCGCTAATACAAAAAGTGATAGCTAGGTGTCTTGATGCCGAGGTGGATGTAGAGGCTTACAACAAGAACCGCGAGCTTCTTTACAACAACCTTTCGTCATACGGCTATGAGTGCATAAAGCCCGAGGGCGCGTTCTACCTCTTTGTTAAGGCTCCGATTGAGGATGACAAGGAGTTTTGCGCGAAGGCTAAGGATAAAAACATACTCCTAGTGCCGGGGTCGGCATTCGGATGTCCAGGATATGTAAGAATTGCCTACTGCGTAGCCTACAAGACAATAGAAAGAGCGCTTCCAAGTTTCAAGGCTCTGATAGATGAGCTGAAATAGTCATAGAATTACATCGATGTTGCAGCAACAAAATATGTAAATTCATGGGACGGCTTTCTAAATGAATATAGTATAATAGATACAGGATAGATAGTCTGCTACAAGGCTGTTTATCCTGTATTTTCATGATCGGGATGCAGTTTAAATATTGCAATAAGGGTGGATGCTATGATGAAGGACTTGACCAAGGGGAATGAGACAAAGGCGATAGTATTGTTTTCAATACCGATGATAGCAGGAAATATTTTCCAGCAGCTTTACAATATAGTCGATACTGTGATAGTGGGCAGGTTCATAGGGCCGTCTGCGCTTGCAGCTGTGGGATCATCCTATACTCTTATGGTATTTTTGACTTCCATAATAATCGGGCTGTGCATGGGAAGCGGAGTGGTCTTTGCTTTTTTTTTCGGAGCAAGGGAGATGGAAAAACTCAAAAAAAGCTTTTTCTCATCCATGATTTTCATACTTGCAGTAACTGTGGTCATTAATGTGCTTGCGCTTGTTATGCTGGACAACATACTCGTGATGACAAACATTCCTAAAGACATTTATGCAGACACAAGAGAGTATCTGCTCATAATATTTACTGGAATAATATTCGTATTTGTTTACAATTATTTCGCAGCTGTGCTCCGTAGCATTGGGGATTCGATTACTCCACTGACATTCCTGGTTGTTGCCGCGCTCGTAAATATAGGTCTCGACTTAATATTCATAGTGGGTCTTAAAATGGGAGTTGAAGGAGTAGCTTGGGCTACTGTGATAGCTCAGGCAGTATCGGCGGTCACAATAGCCTTCTACAGCTTTGCCAAAATGCCTGAAATTCGCCTGACATTCCAATCTTTTAACTGGGACGGCGTTATCGCAAGGCATATTGCAAACCACGCGGTGCTGACTAGTGTTCAGCAGTCGATTATGAATTTGGGCATACTTACGGTCCAGGGACTTGTAAACAGCTTTGGAGTGACTGTTATGGCGGGATTTGCAGCAGCGGTGAAAATCGACAGTTTCGCATACATGCCTATGCAGGATTTTGGCAATGCATTTTCTACATACACTGCCCAAAACATGGGCGCCGGGGAAGAAGAACGGATTCACCGGGGAATCCGCTCTACAACAATACTCATAACGCTTTTTTGCATTGCTGCTTCGCTGTTTGTATTTTTCTTTTCGGAAAATCTCATGCAGATATTTGTCAGAAAATCCGAAGCGGATGTAATTGCAGTAGGAACTCAGTATCTGCACATAGTCGCCGCATTCTACTGTCTTATAGGGTACCTTTTCATGCTCTACGGCCTATATCGAGGGCTTGCAAAAACCTGGATGTCGATAGTGCTGACTGTCATATCGCTGGGCACTCGTGTGTTTCTCGCCTATTTTCTTGCGACCCAAACAAGTATTGGACTAGTAGGGATATGGTGGGCTATACCGACGGGATGGCTGCTGGCCGATGCATTCGGATTCATATATTATCTTAGAAATTCAAAGAAGCTGCTTGCTTTCGATTTGGGAGGAAATTATGCCGACGTTGAGGATAGCAACATACAATATTAAATGCGGGCATGGAATGGACGGAAAACTTGATTTAAAACGCACGGCCAGAGCACTGGAAGCCTTGGGAGCTGATGTAATATGCCTGCAGGAGGTGGATATGAACAGGGCTCGAACACTCTATGCTAATCAAGCCCTGAAGTTCGCAGGCCTGCTCGGTATGGAATATAGTTTTGGCGCCGCAATAAAATACAGCGGCGGCGGTGCGTACGGAAATGCCATACTCTCGCGGCATCCGATTGTGCAGCAGAAAAATCACAGGCTTCCGGGACAAGGCTCTAAAAGGGCGATTCAGGAGGTTCAAGTCGAGGTTGAGGGAAGCAGAATCGCAATTTTCAACACTCACATGGAACTGGACCAGGAGCAAAGGCTTCAGCAGATTGAAGGCTTTATAGTACCGCTTGTTAGCTCGTATACCGGCCCGGCGGTGTTGTGCGGAGACTTCAATGAAAAACCGCAATCGCCCGGAATTCGCTGCCTTAGCAGGCATTTTAAGGACAGCCTGCATTCTAACTCCGGAAAGCTGACTCTAACCTTCCCTGCGGATATCCCCAAGTCGAGAATAGACTACATATTTCTGAATTCAAAATGTAGGGCGCTCGACTACAAGATTGTAAACTCCATAGCATCAGACCATCTGCCGGTGCTGGCGCTTGTAGAATTCTAGATTATCTTCCTAAGCACATGAGACTCGGAGGTTTCGCAATTATCCTCGAGCAGCCCGAGCCTCTGGGCAAGAGCCTGAGTCGTGCTGGCCTGCAGCAGAAGCGTCACAAGTATGGTCATGAAAACAACAGAAGATATTATTCCGCTGTGGGGTATTTGCATTGCAGCTATCATGCCCGAAAGTGCGGCGGGTATCACGCCTGTCTCCCTAACCCAGCACATGAACAGGATCTCCCTTAAGGTCCACTTCGCTTTTTTGTCGGGAAGCGCACATAATAAAACTGTTAGCGGTCTGACTACAAAAATAAGCAGCAAGACTATTTGGAGCGACTGCTTCCAGTACATTGCAAGCACAGTAAAATCCACAGCTGTTCCCAGTATTATGAATATAGCCATTCTCAGCATGGTAGATAGCGTGTCTCTTACGTTAGTCTGAATCAGGGAAGAGTTTTTGGAAACAAAAATATCAAGCTCGGATTTGTTTCCGCATACAAGCCCTGTTATGAATGCGGCCATGTAACCGCTGCCGCCCAAATTTTCAGAAAGGACGTATGAAATTATAACTGCAAGTATTGATACAAGCGGGGCATATTCGTGCAGTATTCCTGCCTTGCCGTCGGAAATGGCGAAAGAGAGGATAATACCAGTAAGAGCTCCGACTATAACTCCCCAGACAATCATATAGGCGAGTAGACTCAGGCTTGAATCTACTGAAAAAGTCCCGTTTTGTATAGCTGCTATTATCGAAAACACGAGAATGGCTCCCGCAGCATCGTTGAAGGCCGACTCGCTTATGATAGTCTGCTTTATCTTTTCTCGAAGCGATATGCTTTTGAACACTGGAACAAGCGTAGCCGGGTCTGTAGAAGCAATCACGGCTCCCAGAAGGAGTGCGTATTCAGGGTCGATGTAAAAAATCCTTGCAGCGACAAAGCCTGTAATCAATGTAGTCAGGGCAACTCCTAGAATGGCCAGCAGGCCTACCGTCATTTTCACACTGTTTAGTATATTTAGCCTGACTACTCTGCCACCGTCATAAAGTATGAATGCGGAGCCGAATGTAAGCAGCAGTTGTTCTCCTATTGTTGACACGTTAGTTCCAACAAGATCAAGAAAAAAAGGACCAATCAAAATTCCGCCAATAAGGAACATGACGACGTCAGGAAGCCTGAAAAAGCCGCTTAGCTTTCCTAGAATCATACCCGTTATGAGAACTATGGCAAAAAGCGATAGTATACTGTTGGTTGAGGCAATTAGTGAGGTTTCCATAGCAGTCTCCTTGTAATTATATTTGCTGGATATTTTAAACCATTAAATACAACTATAGGACATAATGCAAAATATTGCAAGAGGAGTTATGTAAAATAGCCCGCAATCCTGAAGGAATTGCGGGCTATCACATACAGCGGTTAGATGTTTAATGTATTTCCTGCAAGCCTTTGAGTATAGCGGGCTTGTCAAATTCATATCCATCAAGCAGGTCCAGCTTTTTCGCAAGCAGCTTAGTAGTTGTTGCCTGCGCTGTGAGCGTTAATAGTATGGTCATAAAGACAACGGATGATATTATCCCGCTGTGCGGCATATTCATTGAAACTATCATTCCTGAAAGGGCAGCCGGTATAACGCCAGTCTCCCTCACCCAACACATGAACAGTATTTCCTTGAATGTCCATCTAGCCCTTCTATCTGGAAGCGTACATGCGATTACTGATATCGGCCTAATTACAAACATAAGCAGGAACACTATCATCAGCGATTCCTTCCAGTATTGAGAAAGTGCCACGAAATCCACAGAAGTACCCAGCATTATGAATATTGCCATTCTCATGAGCGTTGACAGCGTTTCTCTGACATGAGTCTGAACAAGTGAAGAGGTTGGCGGAACAACAAGGCTGAATGTTGATTTGTTGCCGCATACCAGACCTGCCACGAATGTAGCCATGTAGCCGCTTCCATGTACTTTTTCGGCAAGCACGTAAGCTATTATGACGGCGAAAATTGACACAAGCGGCGCATATTCGTGAAGTATGCCGTATTTTCTGTCTGATATAGATAAAGAGAGCAGTATTCCAACGACAAGTCCAACGGTAATTCCACCGACAATCATTATTGCAAGCTCACCCAAACTGCTCCCCAGCGAAAACGTGCCGCTATGGATGGTGGCTATTATTGAAAAAACTAGTATCGCTCCTGCCGCGTCATTGAAGGCAGATTCGCTTATTACCGTCTGCTTAACCCTGTCCCTTAGAGTTATGCTTTTAAAAACAGGCACGAGCGTTGCTGGATCCGTTGAGGCTATGACAGCCCCAAGAAGCAGAGCATATATCATGTCTATATGGAAAATCTCTTTGATGGCATACCCAGCAATAAATGTAGATATTGCTACGCCGACAATTGCAAGCATGCCCACTGTAAATTTGACATTGTTGAGTATCCTTAGCCTTACTTCTCTTCCGCCGTCATAGAGAATGAATGCTGAGCCGAAAGTAAGCAGAAGCTGTCTTCCTATAGGTGACACATCGGAGTGCACAAGATTTAGAAAAAATGGACCCGCCAAAATCCCGCCCAGAAGAAACAATACCACATCGGGAAGCTTTAAAAAGCCGCTGAGTTTGCCTAGAACCATTCCGGCTATCAGCACTATCGCAAATAGCGAAAGAATTTCGTTTGTTGAAGTAATTAATGAGTTTTCCATGATTGCTTTTCTCCTTAAAATTCAGTGAAATTATTAATTGCTTTTGATACGATTACTCTAGTTTATTCGGGTTGCGGAAATATGTCCATCACTTAATTTAACTGAATTTCGTCTTTAAACGCTGATTAAGCCTTTTATTTAACGATGGAGTGATATATATTAACTTATCATCAAATTTCACCTTTTTTCTCTCGAATTTAAACATCTCTAAAAAAAACCCATAATCCGTTTGGATTATGGGTCATAATAATTAAGCAATTGACTATTTATAACTTTTAACGATGTCTTCAAGCACACTTAGAAAAGCGTCCATTTCTGCGTCAGAACCTATGCTTATCCTTAGATAATCCTCGATTCTTGGCTTTGCAAAGTGCCTTACTAGTATTCCACGATGCTTTAGCTGCTCATAAAGAGTCTGTCCGCTTATGGATTCGTGCTTTGCGAATATAAAATTGGCCTTGGAAGGCAGCACGGTAAAGGCAAGCTTCTCCAGGCAAGGGACAACTCTTTCGCGAGTTTCTATAACAAGCCTTCTTGTAGCTTCAAAGTGTTCCACATCCCTTATTGATGCGGTAGCGCCAGCTATGGCAACCCTGTCTATAGTATATGAATTTATAGAGTTTTTTATCCTCTCAAGCGCCTCTATCAGTTTCTTGTCACCTATAGCAAAACCCACCCTCATTCCGGCAAGGGATCTTGACTTTGAGAATGTCTGGGATACAAGAAGGTTATCGTATTTCTTAGTGAGACTTATGGCTGTTTCTCCTCCGAAGTCTATATATGCCTCGTCTACAAGCACCAGAGAGTGTGGGTTGCTTGAGACTATGTCCTCTATTTCACTAAGGGTCAGGCACACGCCTGTCGGAGCGTTGGGATTGGCAATTAGAATTCCTATGTTCTTGTTTTTGTATTTTTCAACCGGAATCGAAAAATCCTCGTTTAAAGGGATTCTCTCGCTTTCCACTCCCAAAAGACCCGCATAGACATCATAGAAGCTATAAGATATGTCGGGATATATGACTTTGTCGCCTCTGTTGAAAAAAGCCATGAATGAAAATGCAAGCACTTCGTCTGAACCATTGCCGACAAAAACCTCGTCCTTGTCTACGCCGTAGTACGCTGCTATTTCGCTCCTAAGCTCAAAGCATGTCGGATCCGGATACAGCTTGAGGTCGTCGTTGACGGCAGCCTTCATCGCTTCTATTGCAAGCTTTGAAACCGGATACGGATTTTCGTTTGTATTGAGTTTAATATATTTTTTGTCCTTCGGCTGCTCGCCGTAAGTGTAAGGCTTTGTTGTCTTAACTCTGTCACTCCAGAATTTGCTCATATAAATCTGTCCTTTCGCACAATAAAGTATTAATACAATAATAGCACATTTGATGCCTGTTTCGAATAGAAAATCTTTTCATTTTCGTATAAATATTTACATCTTTTTTTATCATTATTGAACTATATTCATATCAAATTTAATTTGGATAATTCTGATATATACACAAATTATAAATATAAAATCAAAAAATGGATATAAATAAAGTTATAGCTGTTCGATTGTATCAATTTGATACTGGAAGGGGACAATATAATGAAAAAATGGTTTTTCACATCGGAATCAGTAACTGAAGGTCATCCAGACAAGATATGCGATCAGATAACTGACGGGATACTCGATGCCATACTGGCGCAGGATCCATACGGCAGAGTGGCGTGCGAGGCTTCAGTAAGCACGGGTCTTATCCTGATAGATGGGCAGATAACTACGAATGCAAACGTAAACATTCCCAGAATTGTGAGAAATATAGTGAAGGATATAGGATATACAACTGCGAAATTCGGATTTGACGGGGATGCCTGCGCAGTTTTGCCGGCAATCGACGAGCAGTCGGCCGACATTGCGGTGGGTGTAAACGCTTCTGTTGAATACAAGGAGGGTTCTGGCGACGAGCTGGACCTGCTTGGAGCAGGAGACCAGGGGATAATGTTTGGTTTTGCATGCAATGAGACTCCGGAGCTAATGCCAATGCCTATATATCTTGCCCACAAGCTTGCCAAAAGGCTTGCAGGTGCGCGAAAGTCAAAGGAAATTCCTTATCTGAGACCTGACGGCAAAACACAAGTTACAGTGGAGTATCAGGGCAACGAGGTTGTCAGGGTGGACGCCATTGTGGTTTCATGTCAGCATGATGAAGTTGCAACCCAGGAGCAAATCAGTCAGGATATAATTGAGAAGGTTATAAAGATGGTAGTACCGGTAGAGCTTCTTGACGAGAATACAAAGTACTATGTAAATACCACAGGCAGGTTCGTCATAGGCGGGCCACAGGCAGATTCGGGGCTGACAGGAAAGAAGATAATAGTGGACACATACGGCGGCTATTCAAGACACGGCGGAGGCTCCTTCTCGGGGAAGGACGCTACAAAGGTCGACCGTTCGGCAACTTACGCCGCAAGGTATGTAGCCAAGAATGTCGTAGCTGCTGGCCTGGCCGACAAGTGCGAAATACAGATTGCCTATGCAATAGGTGTTTCACACCCTATCTCCATACTGGTGGATTCGTTTGGCACGAATAAAATACCCGAAGAAAAAATAGAGGAGCTAGTTAGAAAGCATTTTGACCTTAGGCCTTCAGCCATCATTAGAGATCTTGACCTGAGAAGGCCAATTTATCAGCAGGTGGCATGCTATGGTCACTTTGGCAGAGACGATCTGGAGCTTCCATGGGAAAGGACGGACAAGGCGGAAGAGTTAAGGCTGGAACTTTAATTTAATAAATGACTGTTTAATTCGATGAAGCGGAGATTCCATGTGAACAAACAATAAGAAAATATGGGTGTGGACACGGTGAAACACTTAATAATAATCGAAAAAACTACCTAGTACATTGACCATAAACTAACTGGCGTATATTGAAGGGAAGATGATCAAATGGAGCATCAAATAATTAACGGAAATTCCGTTGCAAAGATGTGTACTATGGGAGGGGAATTGATATCATATATTAATAATGATGTCGAATATATATGGAGTGGAAAACCAGAATATTGGAAGGGGCATGCACCAATTTTATTTCCGACAGTAGGTGCCTTGAAAAATAGAGAAACGGAAATCAATGGTACAAATTACAAGATGAAAAAACATGGATTTGCTAGAAATTGCGAGTTTGAACTGATAAAAAAGGCTAAAGACCATGTCATATACTCATTAAAATCAAATGAGGAAACAAGGGCTATTTATCCATTTGATTTTGAATTGTGGATAATTCATACTGTTTATACTGATGGATTTAAAACTGAATTTCAAGTCTTTAATAAGGATAGAAGAGAAATTTTATTTGGGATTGGCGGCCATCCAGGCTTCAATTGTCCATTATACGAAAATACTGAATTTTACGAGTACGATATCATATTCGATCGTATGGAAAAAGGTCCTTTCTATCGCATGAGACCAGACGACTATGACGGAGTAATATACCGTGAAGATAGGGTAAGGGAGTTAGAGGGGAAAAAAGTGATTAGACTTGAATATTCGTTATTTGATGAAGATGTTTTAATAATAGACAATATTAAATCGAATTCATTAAAGCTATTAAATAAAAATAACAAGGGATTTGAATTTAGATTTAAAGGATTCAATTCAATAGGATTATGGACGCCTCCGCTCAAAAAAGCACCTTTTATATGTATTGAGCCATGGACTGTAAATCCAGATTTTATTGATAGTACGGGAAAATTCAGAGAGAAGCCAAATATCACTAGACTCATGCCTAATAGTGATTTTTCTGTTCATTATGAAATGAAAATAATATAAAGAAATTACCATTAAAATATTTCTAATAAATGAAAAAATGAATTAACGAAAATGACAAGTCCAGCTAAGAAATGTCTACAGTTAAATTTAAAAATGCTTGATATTTCTTCAGATAAAAAAGAGTAACTTTAATAAGCCTTTTGAGCATATCTCAAAAAGTGAAAAATCAGACCATGGATTTACTTACGCAGCTTTATCGCATTTAGCTCTTAAGTAATTCATTTGATGATCTTCTGGGGTGATGATAGCGAATTCTTTTTCATCACGAAGTATTGCAAACACAATGTTACAGACTTTATGCATAACAGCTCCAAGAGCAACCATTTTAGGCTTTGATTGGCATTTCTTTAAATAGTAATCACGCAAGACCGGATTTTTGGCAGAGCCATCTCTGTTCTTACTGATACTGATAAGAGCCATTGTATGAATAACTCTTCTGGCAATGCGGGAACCTCGCTTTGACATGGAGATCTTTGTGCCTTCAAATTGCCCAGACTGCTTTACAGCTGGATCTAGCCCAAAATAAGCAAAGAGTTGCTTTGGTGAACGAAAAGATGAAAAATCGCCAATCTCACCCATTAGACTCACTGCGGATAAGAAGCCAGCTCCTTTATAGGATTCAACTAAGCGGACTTGTTTCACAAAATCAGTAGTTTCATTCGTATCAACAAGTTCATGCATATCAGAAAGAACAGAGGCCACTTCAATATCATAGTTTCTGATAAAACGGATATATAGAAGTATTCGCTTGAAATTACTGCTTACAGAATACCCAAAGGTATTTGCATCATTTGCAGCCTGGATTATGGCATTATACTTGTTTTCAGCATATGTAAGTCCAAACCTGGCAGTAGACCTTATAGAATCAACAATCTCTTCTTTTGAGGCACTTAGAAATGCTTCAGGAGATGTGTATTTTTCCAGTAAGGTCAGAGCTGTATTTGTGGTTATCTTGGAAAATATTTTTAAATACTGTGGAAATACCATGCGCAATTCTCCCTGTAGCTTATTCACATAGGCAGAGCGATTATCCATCAGATCGTAATACTCTCTTGAAAGATTTCGCAAATCAAGAGCAAGATCAGATGGCATTAGTGATACCTTTAAATCAGGTTTAAGACCTACCAATGCAACCTTTCTTGAATCAAAACGGTCATTATGTACTTTTCTAATGTTGATGTTTGTGCTATTCTTAGTGATGATAGGATTGATAACCGCAATGTTAAAACCCTTATCACGAAGATAGCAGAAGAGTGGGTAATGATAAATTCCCGTGGATTCCAGAAAGATGCGACTTTCTAAGGAATACAGCTCTTCTGCTTCTTTTATTTTAGAAACAACTAAGCTTAAGGAATTAAGGTCGGAATGCATGATTTTAAAAGGCTTTCCCACAAAGGTCTGGTTAGGCAGTGCGATAGACATCCAACTGAAGTCCGCACCAACATCAATACCGACCGAGATAAATAAATTTTCAAAAAGATTGTTTGACATGAGCAAAAGCTCCTTTCTGATAGGAATCCATTTCCATTAAATGAGTACACAACCTAGCATGTTATACAGGTATAGCCTGAGGCTCCCAACCAGCCGAATCATAAAACCTCATTGAATGGACTAATTGACTTATTAATAGGTATGAGTCAGCAGGAACTGACTTCCCAAGGAGACGAACATTATTTGTCCTACCCTAGAGAATTATACTTTATGGAAAGTCTGGAGTCTATTAGGGAGCCATCAAACATGACAAATATTTATGGA
Source organism: Peptoclostridium acidaminophilum DSM 3953 (assembly GCF_000597865.1). Lineage (GTDB taxonomy): Bacteria > Bacillota > Clostridia > Peptostreptococcales > Peptostreptococcaceae > Peptoclostridium_A > Peptoclostridium_A acidaminophilum. The sequence goes on from NZ_CP007453.1 coordinate 410,694, forward strand.
TAACATCTGATGAAGGAAGAACACCTTCTTCTGTTATCTGATATGGAAACTTATAAACTGTATAGCTGTAATGGCTATATCATTATTATACTAGGAGACGACATGATGAAAAAAAACAATTACAATAACGTTTCAAGCAATGGAGAAACTCTTAAAATACTGGAAATCGACCCGTGGCTGAAACCCTACAAGAAAGATATCGGGCTCCGCATGAATAGCTATAAAAGGACTAAGCATTCGCTCCTCGGCGATGAGGGCAACTTCAAAGACTTTGCAAACGGCCATCATTTCTTCGGCTTTCATAAGAGCGAGGATGGCTGGTATTACCGCGAGTGGGCCCCGGCCGCCGAGGCATTGTTTCTAATCGGAGATTTCAACAGCTGGAATCGCGAATCGCACCCTCTCACAAAAAAAGAAGGAGGAGTGTGGGAAATATTCATTCCGGGGAAAGAGGCGCTAGCCCACAAATCCAAGGTCAAGGTCCGTGTCAAGTCAAAGGGCACTGATCGCGATCGCATCCCGCTATACATCAGAAAGGTAGTCCAGGATCCAAACACCCATGATTTCAGCGGCCAGATATGGGAGCCGGAAGAACCATACAAATGGAGCGACGAGAATTTCCGCGTTGACAGCGCAAAACCGCCGCTTATATATGAGACGCATATAGGTATGGCGCAGGAGAAAGAGGGCATAGGGACGTACAAGGAATTTGAGGACAATATTCTGCCCAGGGTAAAAGCAATGGGCTATAATACGATACAGATAATGGCTATAATGGAGCATCCTTACTACGCATCTTTTGGATATCACGTATCCAATTATTTTGCCGCCTCGTCATGGTTTGGGACACCGGAGGAGCTGAAGTCTCTCGTCGACAAGGCGCACAGCATGGGCATAGCTGTACTTATGGACATAGTGCAGTCTCATGCGGTCAAGAATTTCGCTGAAGGCATCAATGAGTTTGACGGCACTGCTCACCAGTTTTTCCATTCGGGAGGCCGAGGCTACCATAAGGCATGGGACTCGAAGCTGTTCAACTACGGGAAGCATGAGGTCATACACTTCCTGCTGTCGAGCATAAAATACTGGCTGGAGGAATACCATTTTGACGGATTCAGATTCGACGGTGTAACATCCATGATATACCACGACCATGGACTTGGAACGGCTTTTGACGAATACAGCAAGTACTTCAGCCTCAATACGGACATAGAGGCTCTCACATATCTCCAGTTTGCAAACGAGCTGATAAAGGAAATCAGGCCGGATGCAATCAGCATAGCAGAGGATATGAGTGGAATGCCGGGCATGTGCCTTCCTGTTGCATATGGCGGAATAGGCTTCGATTATCGTCTGGCTATGGGCATGCCTGACTTTTGGGTCAACACACTCAAACGCAAGGACGAGGACTGGGATCTGGGCAAGTTGTGGCATGAGCTTTCAACAAGCCGCCCAGGAGAAAAACGCATAGCCTATGTGGAATCACACGACCAGGCGCTTGTGGGTGACAAGACTCTTATATTCAGGATGGCTGACAAGGAAATGTACTGGCATATGAATAAGGACAGCCAAAACATTTCAATAGACCGTGCGATCGCCCTTCACAAAATGATCCGTTTTATAACAATTTCACTCGGCTCCGAGGGATATCTCAACTTCATGGGCAACGAGTTCGGGCATCCGGAATGGATTGACTTTCCGCGAGAGGGCAACGGCTGGAGCTTTAAGCACTGCAGAAGGCTGTGGAGCCTTTCGGACAATCCATTTTTAAGATACGAAGACCTTAAAAACTTTGACATTGCCATGATAAGATTGATGAGCGAGGAGGGTCTCATCGGAGGCGGAAATCCCCAGCCACTCTGGCTTGATCAGAAAAAGAAGATTATAGCTTTTAGAAAGAGGGATTATGTATTCATATTCAACTTCCATCCAACCGAATCACACGAAGGCTTCGGGATACCAATACATGAAGAAGGCAGCTATCAGGTTGTTTTGGATACTGACGAGCACAGATTCGGAGGTTATGAGCGCATTTCGCACAATACAGTTTATGAAGTGGGAACACTGCCTAAATACCATACCCATTCCGGAATTGTAATATATTTGCCAAGCCGTACAGCAATGGTACTCAAAAAAATAAAATAGATTTAGAGCGCGGCAAAAACGAGCCATAATAATTTTTTTGTTCAGCTACCCTGCAGTGGGTATATATAAAAAAACATCTTAAAAAAACAGGAGGGATTAAGCATGCTAAGTGGTGTGGTTTATAAAATATTCCTAAACAATGAAGGAAATCTTGATGTTGCAGAAATTCATGAATCTGAAGACACGCTATGGGAGGGCATTGATTTTATGCCGGATGAAAACGGGAAAGAGCTAAAATTCACACGCAAGATGGAGGCTGTTCAGTGGCTGAGGGATAATTGCGTGCAAGACTTTATATCACCTGAATACAAGAAAATTGACTGGTCGAAATACAGGAAGTAGAAATGTAAAATGCCTCGCTGATAAGTAAATCATCGGGGCGTTTTTTCAATTCACAGCAAATTCAGAAGGGTGGTATGGATTGATGAAAAACAAATACAGCTTGAATGAATGGGCTGGAGCGCTGGGAGATCTGGGCACCTTTATACCATTCGTATTGGGATACATAACAATAGCTAATATAGAGCCCACGGGCATGTTGTTTTCTTTTGGCGTGATGATGATTTGCAGCGGCCTATTTTACAAAACACCTATGCCTATACAGCCTATGAAAGCTATTGGCGGTGCTGCAATTGCAGGGGGCGCAGCTATAACGCCTCAAATTATCTGGGGAGCGGGATTGTTTACAGGTGTTTTCTGGCTATTTGTAGGATTGAGCGGTGCTACAAGGCATATTTGTAAGATAGTTTCAAAACCAGTCATAAGAGGAATAGTGCTCGGTCTGGGAATGGCTTTCATGCTCGAAGGGATAGGCAGGATGAAAAGTGAGTTTCTGTTAGGACTGGTCGGACTGGCTATAGCTTTTTATTTGCTGGAAAGCAGAAAATTTCCGGCGATGTTTGCGCTCCTAATATTGGGATTTGCTTTTTCATTAGTCAAAAACCCAGAGCTGCTTCAGAGTGACTGGCTCAAGGCTGAAATGCGCATTCCTGCGTTCGCCTTAAAGGATATGGCATGGGGTGATTTTGTGGAGGGGGCCATTTTGCTGGGAATACCTCAAATTCCACTGACTTTGGGGAATGCCATTTTTGCACTGACCGCAGAAAATAACCGGCTTTTCCCTGAAAGACCTGTCACAGAGAAGAAAATAAGTATATCGCATGGAGTAATAAATCTGTTCTCACCGATTTTCGGGGGGATACCAGTCTGCCATGGGGCGGGAGGTTTGCTGGGACATACACGCTTTGGGGCAAAAACGGGAGGAGCACTTGTGATATTAGGCTCGGTAACAATATTGTTGGCAGTTTTTTTTGGAGAGGCTGTCGTGGGAATTTTGAGGATGCTTCCGCCATCTATACTAGGTGTAATTCTTTTTGTAGCAGGCATTGAGCTTGCCTATAGCGCGCGGGACAGCGGCGCAGAAAAATCGGACTTTTATGTTGTGCTAGTCACCGCTGCTTTTGGAATAACAAACATGGGGGCGGGTTTCCTTGCAGGAGTGATTTTGGATCAGATGATAAAAAGAAAAATAATCAGGTTGTAATCAAATTTTAAGCAAATCCTAAAAAATAAAGTCAAGCTGGCTATTATTCAAGCCTAAGGTTTCATGATTGCATGGTTGGGGTAATTATATAAATACATACTAAAAAACATTAAATTCCAGTTGCCATAAAAGTGCAATTGGAAATGTCGGAAATTTCCATGTAAATTCGACATTGATTAAAGTAATCGAGATATCGGTACGTATTCAATGAATATAAAGGAGGGCTTTACAATGAGCGGATTAATGGATAAAATGGGGAAAATGTTCCATAAGGCCAAGGAAAAGGGTGAAGTTTTAAAAGATAAGGCAGAGGATGTTCTGGAAGAAGTAAAAGAAAAAGCCGAAGAAATAAAGGAAAACGTTGAGGATAAAGCAAAAGAGGCAAAGAAAAAAGTTGAAGAAGTAAAGGAAAAGGCAGAGGACAAAGCTGAAGAAGTTAAGGATAAAGCCGAAGAAGTAAAAGAAAAGGCAGAAGATAAAGCCGAAGAAGTTAAGGAAAAGATCGAGGAAATAAAGAAATAACAGGGCGGAATGCCTCTATCGTCAGGGAAATAGAAAAAGACGATGGAGGCATTTTGGCGAAGGAGGTTAAAAACAGCTTAATAAATATTGGATATTATTAGACACTCGAGGTGTGATGTTATTATGTAAGAGGTGATGCATTATGCCATTTTTTTATTCGGTAAGCAAGGCCGCGAAAATAATCGGCGTTTCAACTAAAACCATAAGGCGCTGGGACGCAAGAGGCATCATAAAAACATCGATGACTCCCGGAGGACACAGACGGATTTCGGACTCCGAGATAAACAGAATACTCAAAGAAAAAGATAGGTTTTTATCTAGCGAGAGTGAATCCGAAGGCTTCGTGAAAAACAACAGGGCGTTCATATACGCAAGGGTTTCAACCAAGAAGCAAGCTGGCGGCGGTAATCTCGAAAGGCAAAAGGAACGACTGGCCGGGTATGCCAGCGAAAACGGCTATGACATTGTAGGCGTATTTTCCGAGGTGGCCAGCGGCGTCAACGAAAACAGAAGCCAGCTGATTAAGATGCTCAACGGCATTCGCGACAAGAAGGCTGATTTCATAATTATTGAATATAAAGACAGGCTCGCCAGATTTGGGTACAGCTATATAAACAAATATGTGGAAGACAATGGGGCCAGGATAATCATCGTGAACGAAGTGCTTGAGATAGACGCCCAGCAGGAACTTGTAGACGATTTGATTGCTATTGTAACATCGTTTTCAGCAAGGATTTATGGCAAGCGAGGCGGAGCGAATTTCGCCAAGGACATCAAAAAAATGCTCTGTTTGGATGGTGACACTTATGAAGACTGCGAGAATCCTGAAAATAAAAAAAACACCTGATACACCTATTGTCGCACTAGACGCTTTGATGCGAGAGTTTTGCGCGTCAAGGAGATACGCGTTCAACAGGTTGCTTGAAGGTTTTACTCCTAACGAGCTTAACAAGGCTATCCCTGCGATGTTCAAGCTGAACAAAAGATATGCCGAGGATGCGACGATGCTTGCGAAAGCCATAATAAGCAGCCAAAAGGAGTTGCTGCCCTATCAACTTGAAGGCGTCCAAGGGAAAATAAGCAAGACCGAGCAAAAGCTCTCGGATTATGAATCCGGCAGGAAAACGCCCCAAAAGGTCGATTTGGAAACCTGCCTTAAAGGGCTTGGCAGACGGCTTGAAAAGCTCAGGGCGAGGGAAGCCTATCTGACAGATTGCATGGAGAAAGGCACTATTCCAAAGGTCATCTTTGGCGGAAGAAAGAATTTCTACGCCCGGATGAATGGCAAGCTCAATAGCTCCGAGTGGAAAGACATCCGCAGCAACGAACTCTACTCAAGGGGTGACAAGTCCAAAAGTGGCAACCTGAATATTCGGATATTTTATGAGGATGGCAGGTTTTTCCTCGAGATAGCCGACACCATAGGCAAGGATGCCAAGGCAAAACATAGCCCCCGCATCAGGGAGGAGCTTGTCATTCCCGACAAGTTCTTCGAGGAGATAGTCGACTTTGTTGTGCCTGACAAGGGCTACGACATGAAGGCAAAAAAGCATGTCGATGTTTACAAGCCCTACACGGTCCAGATACTTCGGAAAAACGGCGAGTATTTCGTCACGCTCATAATGGACGAGGATGTGCCTGGCAGCGAGATGGAGTACGGAGCGCAAATCACTTCCGATCTTGTGGCAGGAATAGATGTGAACATCGACCGAATCGCCGTGAGCATACTTTCGAAGAATGGTAATTTCAGAAAAAGCAAGGTCTTCTACTGCCATGAAATGGAGTATGTTTCGTCAAACAGGCGCGACAATGTGGCAGGCGAGACAGCCAAGGCTGTCATAGACTATCTGCTCAGCGAGAATGTCGGAGCCGTAGTGCTCGAAGACATAAAGATCAAGCAAGACCACGACACCGACAATAAATTCAACAGGCTGACCCACAGCTTCGCTAAGACCAAAATCCAAAACTGCCTGATACGGCGTGCTCTTCGAAACGGGTTCCGGGTTAAAAAGGTCAATCCCGCCTATACATCAGTCATAGGCAGATTCAAGTATTCAAAGCTTTACGGCCTATCCGTGCACGAAGCGGCATCATTCGCCATAGGAAGGCGCGGTCTGGGCTTTGCCGAGAAAGTGCCAAGAGAGCTTATCTTCGCCCTAAAGGGCGGCGTAAAGAAACACCTCTTAAAGCTTATCAGGTCTAAGGAAGAAACCAAGCTAAGCAAAGAGCGTGTCAGATACATAAGAAAGCTCATAAAGACAATAGACGCCTTCAAGGAGCAGCATAGCTGGTCGGTGTGGAATGTAGTCCACAAAACGCTTAGGTACATGGACTACGAATACACTATCAATTTCTAACATACATGGCGGCGGGTTTAACCCATAGAAGGACTTGCCCGTTGCCCCCAAGCCGTCCTTAACAGGGAACCACGGATTGTGTCTTTCGTTTTTCAAGGCGGATGACAAGGCCTCTGGCTTTTCTGATGGAACAGGGTGAGAGTCCCTGCGGTATGTTGTTTTTCCTGGTTCGACAGCGAAATTTTCGGATGTACAAGTTTGTACAAAATTTAGTAACCAGGCACAAGTATGACTTCTGCTCAAGAGAAAAAATGTCGTGCTATAATCCATGGAGCATCAGCTGCAACAGCAGGTGTTGGTGCAGGTTTAGCTCAATTGCCAGGTTCGGATAATGCGGTGATTGTACCGATTCAGGTGGGTATGATTATATTATAATTGGGTATGTTTCAGATTAGCGCATAAAAAAGCATTATTTTCTAAAACGCGTAGTCGGCAACTCGGCACCGGAATGGACGGTGAGATTATGGAAAAAAGAAAAATAAGAAGGACGACTTGGAATCGATCCCCGGAGTCGGGAAAAGCATTGCGCAGGATTTGCGTGACATAGGCATAAATCGGCTTGATGATTTTAAGAAGCAGGAACCGGAGGATATGTATAGCAGGCTTACGGTTTTGAGAGGACATCACATTGACAGATGCGTGCTATATGTGTTCAGATGTGCAGTGTATTACGCTTCGGGCGAGAAACATGATCCAGAGCTTCTAAAATGGTGGAATTGGAAGGATAATAGGGTATAAATGTAATGAGAAAAGGCTGATTAGAAGATTTTAGTGAAGATATTTTTTGTGGAGAAAGGGGATGAGCGTATGAGTTTCATTTCTTGGATAATAGTAGGTGCGATTGCTGGCTGGCTAGCTAGTATTATGTCTGGAGACAACGCAAAGATGGGAGCGTTGGCGAATATTGTCGTAGGCATAATAGGCGCATTTGTAGGAGGTTTCATACTGAGATTCGTAGGTGGCAGCGGAGTGACAGGATTGAACCTAAGGAGCATAATGGTTGCGACTTTTGGAGCTTTCATATTCTTATTCGTATTGAATAAATTGAGAAAGTAGCCAGGAGGATTCCTGTGAAAAAACATACTGCATGTAAATAACCGCATGAAAAAAGGACTTTTCTCTTTTAATTCAGTTTTTTTAAGTATACTGATATTAAAAGATAAGTCCTTTTTCATTTGATGACAAATTCTCAAACATATTGGGAATCTGCTCCTTTCGGGATATAGCATCCCTTTATATTTTTTTATATAAAAATTAAATATAGTATTTTCTTTAGTATAATCAATATTAGGATTTATTAAAGATATTTTTGTTATCTTCCATCATCTTACTTAAATTAAGATGATGACTGATTTTATATCTTTACTTAACATCCTTTTATGATTATATTGAGATAAATAGTATATTTAATTGATATTAGATAAATACCCGCCAAGCAATGCTTTAAACACAATATATAATAAAATATTAAATATATTTATACAATAATTTTGAAAGGGTGATGTGAATATGTATTATGAATCGATTGGCAAGGTAAATACTAAATCAACAGTAGACCTTGCGATAAAGGCGGCAGGAGAGAAAAACATCAAAAATATTGTCGTGGCTTCTTCCAGCGGCGACACTGCAGGGCTTTTCAAGGATAGGAATGACATCAATGTAGTATGTGTGACTTATGTAAATGGATTCTCAGAGCCGGGCAAAAAATCAATGCAGCAGGAAGTCAAGGACGAGCTCGAAGGCGTGGGCATAAAAGTGCTGTCTACAACCCATGTACTTAGCGGCGCCGAAAGAGGCATAAGCAGAGCCTTTGGAGGGACTTATCCGGTGGAAATAATGGCAAACACGCTCAGGATGCTTGGCCAAGGCGTAAAGGTATGCGTAGAGGTGTCTGTAATGGCGCTGGATGCCGGGCTTATACCATATGGAGAACCGATTATTGCAGTGGCAGGTTCAGGCAAGGGGGCGGACACAGCTGTTATAGTCACTCCTTCACATGCAAGCAGCATATTCGAAACAAAGATCAATGAAATAATTTGCAAGCCGTCATACTATACAGAGAAATAGGAAATTAATGTGCAATACTATGTAATTCGGAAAACTTCCGGGAATATAAACGAGGGCACGGCAAACTGCCTTGGCAGTATGCCGTGCCCTCGTTTTCAAATCATGACAGCAAAATCCTGTCATCCATGAGCTCTTTTTTTCTCTCCTTCGAGTAGTAGGTCAGCAACTCTTCTACAGTCATATTGCTGCGCTCATCACCCTTTATATCCAGAATGATTTCGCCTTCATCCATCATAATAGTGCGGTTGCCAGTAGAAAGTGCGGATTTTATGTCATGCGTTATCATCATCGTCGTGATTTTTGATTCAGCAACAATCTCAGTAGTTATTTTAAGTATTTTCTGGGCTGTAGCCGGGTCGAGGGCTGCCGTATGCTCATCAAGAAGCAGTAGTTTGGGTGAAGCTATTGTACACATAAGAAGCGTGACAGCCTGCCTTTGGCCGCCAGAGAGAGTCCCTACCTTTGTTTTCATCCGGTATTCCAAGCCCAGATCTAATGAGGAGAGCAGTTCCCTGAAATGCCAGGAATCCCTCTTGTTCAAGGCAAAAAAGCTCTTCTTGGCCTTTCTGGTATACGCTAGCGCCAGGTTTTCCTCTATGGTCATGGATGGGGCAGTGCCTTTCATCGGATCCTGCATGAGCCTTCCGATGTCAAGCGCCCTTTTATAGTCCGGATCTGCGGCGATATTATTGGCGTCTAGAATTATGGCGCCCTTGTCAATATAGAAGGCTCCGCCTATGGCGTTAAAGAGCGTTGACTTTCCGGCGCCGTTTGAGCCGATTATTGTGACAAAATCACCCGGGTCCAAATGGAGGTTTACAGAGTTTAGGGCTTTTTTTTCATTCACTGTTCCGGGATTAAAGGTTTTAGTTACGTTTATCAAATCGAGCATATTATTCCAAACCATTTTCAGTCAAATGGTTCTTGACCTCCCTTCTGATTTTTTTCTGCTGCCTGTTTGCTTTTATTGCAGGCCCTGAAAGAGCTACCATTACAATAACAGCGGAAATAAGCTTCAACGAATATGAAGGGAACAAGTCTATTTTCAAAGCAAATGCCAAGATTATCCTATAAATGATGGAGCCCACGGCCGCTGAAACGAGTCCGATGGTAACGCTGCGCTTTCCAAATACAGATTCGCCTATGATTACTGACGCCAGACCGATTACCACCATGCCGCTTCCTGAGCCAACATCTGAAAAAAGCTGATACTGGCAGATCAAAGCCCCTGAGAGGGCTACGCAGGCGTTGCCCATTGACAGTGCGATGCATTTGGAAACATTGGCATTTATGGATGAGGAGCGAACCATGTCCTCGTTGTCTCCTGTTGCACGTATGGCAAGGCCAAACCTTGTCTTAAAGGCTACAGCCAGAATGAGTGTCATTAATATGCATACTGCCAGGGCAAGAAGAGTCCTGCTAATATCGACCGGAGCTCCAATTAAAGATTCTGCCGCAGTAAAAAAAGTCTCATTGCCGACTACGGACAGATTGGCCTTGCCGCCCATAATCCCAAGGTTAACTGTATACAGACCTGTCATCACGAGGATTCCCGCCAGTATGGGATGTATGCTGAGCCTTGTCTGGAGCAGGCCGGTTGCCAAGCCGGCTAATGCGCCGGCAATTACAGCAATGAATAATGCAAGGAAAGGATGGCCACTTATAGTTACAACGGCAGCACAAGCCATACCGAGTGAAAAGCTCCCGTCGACAGTCAGGTCCGGCAAATTAAGTATTCGAAATGTTATATAGATTCCCAGGGCCAATACGGCATAGAGCAGACCAAGCTGTATGGAACCGATAAGTAATGTCATAGCAAGCATCCTCTCTTATGATTTCTATTATTTCTTTTCTTCTATGATTACGAATTTTTCCTTCAAGGCTTCAGGTATTGTTATGCCCAGTTCATTGGCAGTTTTCATGTTGATCATGTTTGAATATTCGGCTATCTGTTCAACTGGATTTTGAGCTATTGTTTCACCGTTTACGATACGCACTATCATTGCGGCAGTCTGTTTTCCAAGCACGGTGTAGTCAATTCCAACCGTGGCCAGGGCGCCGTCGGCAACCATTGAATCGGCTCCAGCATATATTGGAAGCTTGGCGGCATTTGCAACCTGAAGGTAGGTAGGCATAGCCGAAGCTACGGTGTTGTCATTAGGAGTAAAGAAGGCATCCACCTCGCCAACGAGGGAAGAAGCCGCCTGCTGCAGATCAGTTGTTCCTGTTATTGTAGCCTCTTTGTATTGTATTCCGTTCTTATCGCAGTAATCCTTTGCCCTTTCAATTCCCGCTGTAGAGTTTATTTCGCTGCTGTTGTAAATAAAGCCGAAGACCTTTGCATCTGGTGTAAGCTCGGCTGCGAGCTTGAAAATGTCCTCTATTGCTATAGAATTCGAAACCCCAGTAATATTGCCTGTTGTTTCCTCGAATGACTTCACAAGACCTGCCTCTATAGGATTGCTGACTGCCGAAAAAACTACAGGCACTGTTGTAGTGGAAGCCATAGCAGCCTGCGCTGTCGGTGTTGCGATTGGAACGAGCATATCCACGTCATCACTTAGCATGTCCTGCATGATTGAAGGCAGAAGGTTCATGTCGCCGTTGGCGTTCTTGAACTCGATTTCAACCTTGCCACTCATACCCAGCGCATCCAGTTCAGATACTATTGTTTCGCGAATCTGGTTGAGCGATGGATGATCCATTGGCTGTATTATAGCAATTTTATACACATCATCCTTAGCCGGTTCCTCCTTCCCTGCACATCCTGCCAAAGTTCCCAAAGCCATGCATCCTACGAGTAAAAGCGATATAAATTTTTTCATAGTATTTCCCCCTCTAAATAAATTTTTATAAACAAAAAAACTGCCCTTACCATAAGGACAGTTGACATCTGATTTGCCACCTTAATACATTGAATATGAGCTATACTTCCGATTGGAAGAACAATTCTCATAAAGCGAAAATGCCAGCACATTTCCTGTTGTTAACGCCAACACACGTCTCGGCTACTAGATTCAAGAGTATACATGAATCTTTCACCTCGCCCTCAATGGTCCATTTGCCAAACAGCATCTCCGCAAGGTTTCCAGCATCCCCTGCTCTCTATAGGCGCTTATAAAGGCTTTATATCCACTTCATCAGTTTGATTAGATTTATTATAATTACAGTATGTATAATTGTCAAGCAATTAGAGGAAAATTGTCGGAATATTTTGACTATATGTGCGGTGAAATGCAGGAAAAAATAGTTCTGAAAACAGTTTAGTTCAAGGCGGGTATGGATATATTCTTAATATGCATCATTTTTTTAACTTGATACTAACAATTTTACTAGATGATGTGGCGTAAAGGGCAATATAATTCTAGTTGAAGTTGCTTCACACCTACCATTTTGATTTTTTGTGTTTCCGAAGGGAAGAGAGGAGGCTGCAATATGTCAGTTGTTAAGGTTATTGAAATTCTGGCAGAATCGAATGAAAGCTGGGAGGCTGCGGCGCAAGCGGCAGTAACAGAGGTTTCCAAGACAGTGAGAAACATCGAATCTGTATATATTGAGAATATGCAGGCGATTGTAAAAGACAGCAAGATTGTTAAGTACCGCGTTAACGCAAAGATTTCTTTTTTAGTAACAGATTAGGAACAGACAAGCTATCCCCTGGGCATATAACCAGGGGATTTTTTTAGGAGGAATCATGCTAAGAGAGGGAATTTATGAAGAAATAATAACTGAAAAGATAAAAAGTGACATTGAAGCTCTCGAAATTGCCGATTTTGAAGTGTGCAAGGAGAGTTTGGACGTGGAGGAGGCACGAAAAACACTTTCCGCATACATCTCGGCTGTCACGAGAATGGCTCTCAAGTATGTAAGGGACAGCAGCTCAGACGATCGGGAGGCGCTACTTCTGCAGATTGCCACATGCAACGATGTTATTTCTACTCTCAGCGAAAGGCTTGAGGAAGACGAGTTTGACTCACTCAAAATAGGGGAGGAAGGAGAGGTCCTGACATCGATATATTCAAGGCTCAACAGCATAAGAGGGCTTAGAAATAAAAGGCAAGTAAGGCCTGTTACGCCTCTTTCAGAGAGCTCTCTGTTTACAGGTTCTCACTATGAGCCCAGCATGCTAGAGGAGCTCAAAAAAGAGATCGCAACATCTGATTCTATAGACATGCTCGTCTCGTTCATAAAATGGAGCGGCCTGAGATGCATAATAGAAGAGCTTAAGGATTTCACGGAAAACAGAAAGGGCAGGCTCAGAGTAATCACAACCTCGTACATGGAGGCCACCGATTATAAGGCTGTGCTCGAGCTTAGCCGCCTCAAGAACACAAAGGTCAAAATTTCGTACGATACAGACAGGACTCGACTTCATGCCAAGGCTTACCTGTTCAAGCGGGAAACTGGATTTTCAACAGCCTACATAGGATCGTCGAACATCTCGAATCCTGCTCTCACCTCTGGGCTTGAGTGGAACATAAAGGTGACTGAAAAGGACTCCTTCGACATACTCAGAAAATTCGAGGCTACATTCGAGAGCTATTGGAACGACAGTGAATTCGTGCACTTTTGCGGGGGAAACGAGGAGGAGGTACAGAGGCTGAGAGCGGCGCTGAGCAAGAATCGTCAAGGCCGTGACGATTCATACGTTGAATTCGACATACAGCCCTATCACTACCAGAAGGAGATGCTTGAAAAGCTTCGGGTGGAGCGCGAGGTGTTCGGCAGGTACAAAAATTTGCTGGTGGCGGCAACGGGAATCGGCAAGACTGTGATATCGGCCTTCGACTATAAAAGATTCAGGCAGGCCAGCAAGGCGTCTTCTCGCATACTGTTTGTGGCCCACAGAGAAGAAATATTAAAGCAAAGCCTAAGGACATTCAGGGTGATTCTAAAGGATCCAAACTTCGGGGATTTGCTTGTCGGAGGCAGCGTACCTGAGGAGATAGACAACCTTTTCATAAGCATACAAAGCTTCAATAGCACAAGGCTGTATGAAAGGACATCTGAGGACTTCTATGACTACATAATAGTTGACGAGTTCCACCATGCGGCAGCAGAGTCTTACCAGAAGCTGCTTGGCCATTACAAACCCAAAATACTACTTGGCCTTACTGCCACTCCTGAGCGTATGGACGGTAAAAATGTGCTTGAATACTTCGAGGACACAATAGCGGGTGAAATGAGGCTTAATGAGGCCATAGACAGAAAGCTCCTGTCTCCGTTCCAGTATTTTTGCGTTTCAGACACTGAAGACCTTTCAAGGCTCAAATGGGGCAGAAGAGGCTACGACATCAGAGAGCTTGAAAATGTATATACTTCAAGCAAGCTCAGAAGCAAACAGGTCATAAACAGCCTGAAACGGTATGTGGCTGATATAAACGATGTCAAGGGACTTGGATTCTGCGTAAGCATAGAGCATGCAAAATACATGGCAGATTTTTTCAATAAGGCCGGCATACCCTCTGTTGCGCTTTTTGCGGGAGTTGAAGCAAGTGTTAGGACTGATGCCAGGCAAATGCTCTCAAGCGGAGAAGTAAAGTTCATATTTGTAGTGGACATGTACAATGAGGGAGTTGACATACCTGAAATAAACACTGTGCTCTTTCTGAGGCCAACAGAAAGCCTTACAGTTTTTGTGCAGCAGCTTGGAAGGGGTCTTAGGCTGTCAGAGGGAAAGGATTGCCTGACTGTACTCGACTTTGTGGGACAGGCCCACAGAAACTACAGCTTTGAAGAAAAATTCAGGGCGCTTACAGGTAAAACAAAGCATTCCGTCAAGCACTACGTTCAGAACGGTTTTTTCAATCTCCCGAAGGGATGCTACATACAGCTTGAAAAGCAGGCAAAGGAATACATACTCAGAAACATAAAGGAAAGTTCCAGCAGCCGAAAGAATATTGTGGAAAAGATACGGTGCTTTCGCGCTGATACAGGCATGGAGCTAACTCTGGCTAATTTCCTTAAACACCACCACCTGTCAATATATGATTTTTATGGCAAAAATGGCGACAGAACGCTAAGGAGGATGATGGTCGAGGCGGGAGTTAAGGAGGATTTCAACTATGAAGCCGAAATGGTCATAACAAAGAGGCTCCCAAGCCTTTTTCATCTGAATTCAAGGCGGCTCTTGGAATTCCTTATAGCTTATTTGGGCGGATGGCCTGCAGACGTGGAAGAGAAGAGGCTGATGCTTTCAATGCTTTATTATTCTTTCTACAACTCGCATCCGAATGCGGAGGGACTTGGCAGCATGGAGGAGGGGATAAGGATGATACTCGAATGCTCTGAAATGAGGGAGGAAATCCTGGACATTCTCAATTACAACTACGAGAATATGGACATTGTTGAAATAGAAAGCAATCTGGGATTCGAATGCCCGCTCGGTGTCCACAGCAGCTATTCGACTTCGCAGGTGCTTGCGGCCCTTGGATATTTCAATGAAAGCAGCAGTCCGGCCTTTAGGGAAGGCGTAAAGTACTTTGCCGACAAGAAGCTCGACATATTCTTCATCACCCTCAACAAGTCGGAAAAGGATTTTTCGCCGTCGACGCTTTATGAGGACTATGCCATAAACGACAGGCTGTTCCACTGGCAGACACAAAGCAGGACAGCCGAGGGAAGCGCTACTGCCAAGAGGTATATAAACCACAAGGCCACGGGAAACCGCATAGCTCTGTTTGTTAGGGAATACAAGACTGAAAACGCCTATACGTCTCCCTTCGTGTTCCTTGGAGAGTGCGACTATGTAAGCCACTCAGGGAGCAGACCCATGAGCTTTGTCTGGAGGCTTAAGCATGACATGCCGCCTATGTTTGTCCCAAAGGCGAACAAGAGCATACTATAAGCAGAAAGCTGGAGAGATTGTTAGTCTTTCCAGCTTTTGCATATTGAAATCAGGTCACGGTAAGTGATTTTACTCGAGCTCAGACTTTTTCTTTTTGAATTCCTCTTCATCAATAGCTTTCATTAATAGCTTTCATTCTTTGTGGATTTTCATGCCAAATATTATATAATGTATTTACAATAAGCTTATATTGATATAATTATTATATGCAGCGTAACAACCGCAAGACAAAGGAGGAATAAGCATGCTATTTGAACAGCTAAATCCGCACTCCTGCAAAACATACCTCATAGCAAATGATGACAATTCAGCGGTGATAATTGATCCGGTCATTGAACATTTCAAATTTTATATCGAGCTGTTGAAAGAGAGGAAACTGAAGCTGACACACGTGATTGACACCCATACCCATGCGGACCACATATCAGCAGGCTCGGCCCTCAGGGATGCGACGGGGTGCGAGTATGTTATGCACGAGAACGCTCCGTCAAAATGCGTAAGCATACGTGTAGAGGACGGGGATGTATTGAATATAAGCGGCATGGAATTCAAATTCCTCTACACGCCGGGACACACAAAGGATGCTGTGAGCATAATCGTTGGCGACAAGCTGCTTACTGGTGATTTTCTTTTCCTTGATGATGGCGGCGCAGGGCGAGACGACCTTCCGGGAGGAGATCCTGCAGACCACTGGGAGAGCCTAAAAAAGCTTGATGAGCTGCCGGACGAGCTTGTAGTCTATCCAGCCCATGAGTACAGAGGCAGGCAGCCGTCAAATCTGGGAACTCAGCGCAAGACTAATCCCCACCTCCAAAAGCGAAGCAAGGACGAGTTCATTAGATATATTGAAGACCTGCGCCTTGGACCTGCAGAGTGGATGAAGGATGTCCTGAAGGCAAACTACGCCTGCTCGCAGGATCCCAACGCTGCATGGATACCTTTAGATATTGCGGCCTGCGAAATAAAGGGTACAATGGAGGAGGGCGTAAACGAGACTGAGGTGGATTATATTTCAGCGCACGAGCTCAATGAAAGGATTCGCGAGGGTCTGCAGGATACGCTGCTTGTGGACGTCCGTGAGGAAGACGAGCTTGAAGGCCCATTTGGCCATATTGAAGGGATTCACAATATTCCAATCGGCGAGCTGGCAATGAAACAAAGGGAGCTTCAAAGCTTTAAAAATTCCAATATTGTAACTGTTTGCCGCTCAGGGGCGAGAGCTACAACAGGAGCTCAGATACTAAAAAAGGCCGGATTTGAGAAGGTATTTGTGCTTGAAGGCGGCATGAAGGCCTGGAGAGAACACGGGTTCTAGAACTCAATAAAAAGCGCTATGAAATATACATTACAATCCAGAAAATATAATTGCTAAGACGAAGGAGAAAAAAATGCTTAATATAACTTCACGCATAGACAAGTTGCCGACTACACCTATGCTCAAAAAAATACTATTCTGGACAGGCATAGGCTGGATGTTCGATGCAATGGACCAGGGAATGGTGGCTGGAGTAATGGCAGCAATAGGCAAGGACTGGGAGCTTACCACCGGGCAGCTTGGGCTTCTTGGAAGCTCGGGTATGCTTGGAATGGCGCTTGGAGCTGCGCTCTCAGGCATGGCTGCCGACAGATGGGGAAGAAGAAAGGTAATAATGTGGACTCTTATCATTTACGGAATTGCCAGTGGGCTTTCAGGCTTTGCCACAAGCTATCCGATGCTTCTGGCGCTGAGATTCCTTACAGGCTTTGGACTGGGAGGCGAGCTGCCTGCGGCGTCCACGCTTGTCAGTGAATATTCGCCTACAAAGGACCGTGGGCGGAACGTAATAATACTTGAAAGCTTCTGGGCTTGGGGCTGGATAGCGGCCGCTCTTGTGGCGTATCTAATGATTCCGGTTTACGGCTGGAGGACTGCGTTCTGGGTGGGCGCACTCCCGGCGTTGTTTGCGGCGTACTTTAGGAAGGTTGTTCCCGAGTCTCCCCGTTATCTTGAATTGACAGGAAGAATCAAGGAAGCCGACGAGCTTGTTGGAATAATGGAAAAGCAGGCCGGCATCAGCTATGAATCTGGAATAACGGCCAATGAGAATTCAAACCAGCAAGGCAATGGCCGGATTACATTTGCAGACTTGTGGTCGAAAAAGTATATAAGGAGCACTGTTGTCCTTTGGGTGATATGGTTTGGAATCAACTTTGGCTATTATGGCTTTGTGCTCTGGACTCCTTCGCTGCTAGTTGACAAGGGCTTTGACCTTGTCAGGAGCTTTGAGTTTACACTTATAATGTGCCTTGCCCAGCTTCCTGGATATTTCAGCGCTGCTTACCTGGTTGAAAAGGTGGGAAGGAAAATGGTGCTTGCTGTATACTTTGCGGGCACAGCTCTTGCGGCCTGGCTGTTTGGCCATGCGGGAAGCAGCCTTGAGGTCATAATATATGGAAGCCTACTGTACTTCTTCAGCCTGGGAGCCTGGGGCTGCGTGTACGCATACACTCCCGAGGTTTATCCTACGGTAGCCAGGGCGAGCGGAACCGGCTGGGCTTCGGCCTTTGGTCGTCTTGGAGCCTTTTTGGCGCCCTTTGTAGTGCCGGTTGTCTACAAGTCCTTCGGCACACAGGCTGGCTTTGGCTATGTGTTTTTAATGCTTACGGCTGTATTTGCTACTGTAGCATTAGTAGTTGCAGTCTTTGGAAAAGAGACCATGGGCAAGTCCCTCGAGGAGATAAGCATTCATATGTAAATTGGAAATCGAGTAATTAAAGAAGAGTCCCTTATATCCGGGACTCTTTTTTGCTGGCTTGGATTTTTTTGCTACTTTGCAATATCTCCTATCATTTCAAACACTGCCTCTGCAAGAATCCTATGTGACTGCATGTCAATATGCTCGCCGTCGAGCTTGCTCGAGCTTATAATGCTGCCAGCATCAAGCAGGTGGCATTTGTCTTCCAGCAATCTTTTGAACTGCCTTGATAATCCAAGGCTTTTTTCTCTGCCCCCTTGCGAGTGGGAGTCTTCGTCGTCAGTCGTTTCGGTGGGCGGCGGTATTATCACTAGAATTTCTGGAGACTTCATATCCGGCCCGGCGCAGCTTGAGCTGGCAATTTTCACTAGAGTTTCAACGCCCTTGGCAACATCGACGGCCTCAAGCGAGAAGCGGTGCTTTAGGTCATTAGTGCCTAGCATTATCACGAGAATATCGACAGGCTTATGTGATGCCAGGCATGTGAGCAGGAACCTCTTTCCGTTTCTGCACTCGAGGGATATAGGATCGTCCCACACGGTAGTTCTGCCGCATAGACCCTCAGCTATAACCTCATATGAGTCTCCGAGCATGTTCTGGAGAACGCCTGTCCATCTTACATTCTTGGGATACCTGCTGCCATTTTCGGGATTCATGCCCCAGGTATTTGAGTCACCGTAGCAAAGAACTGTTTTCATCATTGCCTCCTGTAATAAGTATTGATGCAATTATAACAAATCCTGCTAAAACTATAAACACTTACAACAGATAAGGCAAATCGTTGCTAGCACTATAAATTTCCCGGTTTTCTGCATATAAGTTGCGGGTGAAGGGTAAAAAATATCTTGAAGGCACAGAACATTGAATAATCAGGAGGTCAAAACCTATGAAAAAAATAGAAACCGAGTTTTCAGTAAGAGACGGAGGACACTACTCCCCGGGGATGGTATATAATGGTGTGCTTTACATATCAGGGCAGCTGTCGATTGATCCAAATACCGGAAAAAGACCCGAAGGGGGCGTAAAGGCGGAGGCGAGGCAGGCGCTTGAAAACCTCGACACGGTTCTTAAGGCAGCCGGGGCATCGCGCGACAATGTCATCCAATGCAGGGTCTACATTCCGGATGTCTCCTACTGGCCGGACCTGAACGAGGTATATTCGGAATTCTTCGGCAGCCACAAGCCTGCCAGGATAGTAGTGCCGTCAAACAACCTCTACGGCGGATGCCTTGTTGAAATTGAAGCGATAGCGGAATGTGAGGAGGATTAGCAATGAAATATTACGAACTGGATACGCCGGCGCTGCTGATTGATAATGAAATCATGACAGAAAACTGCCGCTTAATGCAAAAATATGCAGACAAGTACAATGTCGCCCTAAGGCCTCACAGCAAGACTCACAAAATGTCGAGGCTTGCCCGCATGCAGGAGGAGATGGGGGCAAAGGGTATTGCCGTTGCGAAGGTCGGAGAGGCCGAGGTTATGGCGGCAAACGGACTGAGGGACATATTCATAGCAAACGAAATCGTTGGCGACATCAAGCTTAACAGAATCAAAAAGCTATCTGAAACGGTAAACATATCATTCGGCCTCGACAGCATAGCCCAGGCGGAGATGGTCGAGAGGGTTTTTGAAGGCAGCAAAAGGCCTGCGCACGTGCTAATTGAAATAGAGGTCGGTGAGGAGCGCTCGGGAGTCATCGATAAGGAGGACTACATAGCTTTGCTTAAACACCTTAAGGGATGCAACAACATTTATCTTAAGGGGATATTCTCGCACGATGGTAACTCCTACGCCGCCGAAAGTATAGAGGCGTGCAGGGAGATTCACCTAAGGAGCCAGGAGAGAACCCTTAAATTTGCAAAAATTGCTTACGAAATGGGCTTTGAGCTCGAGACCGTAAGCATTGGCTCGACGCCTTCAATGCTCCACGACTTCCCTATACTTGACGGAGTTACTGAAATAAGGCCGGGAACGTATATCTTAATGGACGCCTCACAGGCCAGCGTAATAGGCAGCCTGGAGAGGTGCGCCGCTTCTGTTCTTACAACAGTCATAAGCCTTCCGACTCCAGAAAGGGTGATAACTGATGTGGGAGCAAAGGGCATAACAGCCCAGACTAGAAGCAAGGGCATAACAGCCACAAAGGGACTAGGGCTTATAAAGGGGTGGCCCGAGGTGTCAATTTTCGACGTTTTCGACGAGCATGCCATAATATACAACAAAGAATTCCACGACGCCCTCAAGGTTGGAGACAAGGTGGAAATAATACCAAACCACATATGCCCGGTTGTAAACCTTCATGAAACCGCATATTTGATTTCCAATGGCGAAGTGGTTGAGGAGATACCTGTCGATTGCAGAGGCAAGCTGAAGTAGAATATTAATGAAGAAAAAGGATGATAGCTATTTGTATACGTATGGGAGGATAATCTAATGAAGCTCATGAAGTTCAATACAAGGACAATGCTTACAAGCATGGTTTTGATGGCTGTGCTGATTGTTGCAGGTTGCAGCAGGACACCAGAAAATATGATTAAAGAGGAAAAACAGGTAACTGAAACTGGAACAGGGGATGCGGCGGAAACGCCCGATGTGGACGGCGGCACAGACGGCCAAACGAAATGGCCGGAAGATATCCCATCGTATGTGCCGCGTCTTCCGGGTGAGATCTACAGCATAGCGGAGGAAAGGGAGGAGGGTATTGTTACCTATTCGATTTTTCTGAAAAACGTGACCGGCGTAGACATGGACTCATATGCCGATGCTCTTTTGAAGGAATCCCCTGACTGGAGTATTCTCAGCAAAACGGAGCTAGATGACGGCTGGAACCTGAAAGCCATAAAGGAAGGCGGAGAAAATGACACTGGATTGGTGGTATCACTGACTGATGCAGGCAAGGGGGTCTTCCAGGTGTCCTTCCCATTGGAATAGAATTCGGTTGCCCATTGGTAAGAAGCGGGCAAAATGAGGACGGTCAATTGGACAATGTCATTAATTTAAGGTTCAAGAAAGAGTTTTGTGTTATGAATTGACACAAGGCTCTTTTTTTATGAAAGACATTGGGATTTTTGAATCCTTCTTTGATGTCTTATAGTTTTCAGAAAAGTCTGAATATTTACAATCATTTACATTTGCTCCCTCCTGTGTTAAAATTGTGTCATGGTGAGGCACGCAATAAAATAGAATGTCTGCTTGAAAAGGCAGGCATGAGTAGGCCCTAGGGGCGAGTAGAAGAGTGCCTTGCAGATGTAGACACACTTAAAATTACAAATCTTAGGAGGATGGTAGTATGGTTAGGAAACTCATATCTGTTTTTTGTGCTTCAATTCTTTTGTCCACTTCTTTAATGGCTGGCTGCACTAAGGCATCGGGCGATTTGTCAGCTTCAGAATCCAAAACTTACAAAATCGGAATTTCACAGATTGTTGAGCACCCTGCCCTTGACGATGCAAGAAAGGGAATAATTGACGCGCTCAAGGAAGAAGGCTTTGTGGATGGGGAGAACCTGGAAATCGACTTTCAAAACGCCCAGGGCGACATGCCAACAGCCCAGACAATCGCTGACGGATTCGTTTCAGCCAAGAAAGACTTGATTGTTGCCATTGCCACGCCATCAGCGCAGGCTGCGGCCAATGCTACAAAGGACATTCCCATAGTATTTACTGCAGTGACCGATCCCGTAGCTGCAGGTCTTGTAGCTGCTCTTGAAAAGCCCGGTGGCAATGTGACAGGCTCAAGCGATGCGGCGCCTATGGAAAAGCAATTCGAGCTTGTGAAAACTCTGGTTCCTAAAGCTAAGAGGATGGGAATCATATACAACACAAGCGAGGCCAACTCAATTGCACAGGTGGACAAGGCCAAGGAGCTTTCTGCCAAATTCGGCTTAGAAATAGTAGAAATAGGAATAACAACGGTAAACGACATCGATCAGGCACTTAGCTCGGCAAAGGGGGAAATTGACGTGCTCTATACTCCTACAGACAATATAGTTGCATCGGCAATGCCTCTAATAGCCAACAAGTGCATCGAAAACAAACTTCCTCTTATAGGAGCAGAAGACGCCCATGTCAAGAGCGGAGCCCTAGCCACAGAAGGCATAAGCTACTATAACCTGGGACTGCAGACAGGCAAAATGGCAGCCAGGATACTAAAGGGCGAAGCGGCGCAGGACATGCCTGTAGGATTCCTTGAGAATACAGAGCTTTCAATAAATGACGAGACTGCCAAGCGTATTGGGCTAGATATACCAGAGAGTCTTAATAAAAAGTAATCAAATCAAATATAAATCAAATTCTAAAGGCGCATTCGTATTGCTGAGTATAAACAGAGATATGAATGCTCCTTTTTCGTTTTTGAATCATCTGCTAGCTGATCCGCTGTATTTATACGGAGAAAGTGACTGAATCCTTTACATATAAAAGGATGCATGTTAAAATCATTTAATAATAAGACGCTTTAAGTGTAGGGCCTGATATTATATGCAGGCTTTTGTAGGCCCTGGGGGCAAGTAGAAATGCGTCTTATCAGCAGCAACAATCCTAAAAATTCAAATCTCAGGAGGATGGTAGTATGGTTAGAAAAATCGTATCTGTTTTTTGTGCTTCAATTATTTTGTCCACTTCGTTAATGGCTGGCTGCTCTAAGGCTCCAGCTGATTCTTCAGCTTCAGGAAGCAAAACCTACAAAATAGGCATTACGCAGATTGTAGAACACCCTGCCCTTGACGATTCAAGAAAGGGCATTATTGACGCTCTCAAGGAAGAGGGTTTTGTGGAGGGTGAGAATCTCGAAATTGATTTTCAAAATGCCCAGGGCGACATGCCAACAGCCCAGACAATAGCCGAAGGCTTTGTGTCGGCAAAAAAAGATATGATAGTGGCTTTATCAACACCTTCATCGCAGGCGGCTGTAAATGCGACAAAGGAGATCACAATAGTATTTACTGCAGTAACTGACCCGGTAGGCGCAGGTCTTGTAGCTTCACTTGAAAAACCAGGCGGAAATGTAGCGGGAATAAGCGCTGCCGCGCCTACGGAAAAGCAGTTCGAGCTTTTGAAAACGCTAGTGCCGAATGCCAAGAAGGTGGGCATATTATACAACACAAGCGAGGCAAACTCAATTTTCCAGGTGAACACAGCCAAAGCGATTTCAAGCAAATTCGGAATCGGAATAGTTGAAATAGGCATAACATCATCAAACGACATTGACCAATCCCTAAGCTCGGTCATGGGAAAAATCGACGTTCTCTATACGCCAACTGACAATATCGTATCATCTTCAATGCCCATGGTAGTCAATAAGTGTATAGAAAACAAGCTGCCGTTGATAGCTGCAGAGGAAGCTGCAGTCAAAGCCGGCGCACTTGCCACAGACGGTATAAACTACTACAATCTTGGACTGCAGACAGGCAAAATTGCAGCTAGGATACTAAGGGGTGAAGCGCCACAAGATATACCTGTAGGAGCCCCTGAAAATACAGAGCTTGTGATAAATGAAGAGACTGCTAAGAGCATAGGAATAACAATTCCGGAAAGCCTTAGGAAAAAATAAATATTGCAGACTTGTTTTAAAATAAGCTTCGCATAATATACAAAACGGCTCCCTTGAGGCATGAACCGACCCCCAAAAGTTAGACCTAAAAATCTAACTTATTGGGGTCACATCAATTCCCAGGGGAGCCGTTTTTAAATATTATTTTCATTAGAGTTAAGGACTGATATCTGTTCGTTTAGTCTGATATCTTTCGAACTTTTGAGAAAAATTGCAAGAATTGCAGCCAGCAACGGTATCAAAAACAGAAGCTGCATAGCAGCATCAATGCCAAATATGTCAGCGTATCGCCCAACGAGAGATACGGCAAGGCCGCCTATGCCGACAGCAAAACCCATGCTAAGGCCTGAAGCCAGGGCAGTGTTTTCAGGGATGAGCTCCTGAGCCACAACCACTGTTACTGAAAACGACGATAAAAGAGCCATGGTGCCAATTCCAAGCAGTATGAACGAAACAGGCCCCGAGAGCGCAAAGAAACCGTAAAACGCTGCAGAAGCCAGGAGCATCGAGAAGAACATGAGCGGCTTTCTTCCGAAGCGGTCTGATATATAGCCGCCGATAATGCCTCCAACAGAACCGGCTGTAAGAGCAGCAAATATAAGAGAGCCTGTAAACTGCGCCGAAAAATTTCTGGATAGAAAGTATATTGGAAGCAGTGTCATGAGTCCCGTATGCACGACCGAGCGAAGGACTACAATGGCAATTAGCTTGAAAAGCTCTGAATTTGAGGAGTTTCCGATGCTTTTCAAAAGCAGCCCTAGCTGTGGGGCATCCTGCTTTTTTGATGTCTCGATTCTGGGTGCATAAAAATATAGCAGCATTGCGGCAAGCAGTCCCGGGAATATAGCCACCCATGTATATTCGACGCCATAGTTGCTGAAAAGAGGCAGAAGAAGCATGGGGCTGATGGCGAGTCCCAGATTGCCCATTGCAATGAATGCTGACATAACAAGTCCCTTGTTGTTTCTGCTCGACATGCCGACCATTGAGGCGGCCTGAGGGTGGAACGCGGCGGTACCCATGCCTGCCGCTGCCGCAACCAGCATTAGAAGCGCCGTATTTGAGATATAGCCGGTCATGCTCAGCAGCACAGCCATCCAGAGCGTACCAATGTGCACAAACCATCGTTGTCCTCTTTGGTCGATGAGATAGCCAAAAATCGGCTGAGCAATTGATGAGCTTATAGTAAACGTTGCTATTATAAGAGTTCCGGCTGATACCGACAGCTTATTGCCGAGTATAAGCACGGCTGTAAGCTGGGGCAGGAAATTTGCATACATATCGTTCATCATGTGGGCGAAGAAAAGTATTGTTATAGAGGCTATGCCTATATTTTTGTTGTTCATAATATCTCCTTGCAACCAAATAGTGCCTTATAAGAATGTGTTAGGGGAAAAATCCTTCAAAAAAATTGTACTACATATACTCGAAATTGGATACATATAATATATAATATACTGCGGGGGGTGAGATTATGGGGATGCCAATTACGCCCAAAAGCCGCGCCGGCAAATGGGCTGCTGAATTCAGCATTGTTTTTATTATTTTGATGTCGCTCAAGATTATGCGGGAACTTCCGATTCCGACATTTTTAATCGCTTTCTTGGGGTTTGCAGGTTTTATTAATGGACTTATTGCCATTATAAGAAACAAAGACAGAGCTCTGCTGACGTTGCTATCCATACCGGTTGGTCTAGTGATAATAATATGGTCAGCGCTTGAAATGATGTTTCCTCACTGATCCTCAGCTCAGAAAGGAAAAGTTCTAAGTTAAAAAAAAGTCCGCATAAGCGGGCTTTTTTTATACAAGGTGGAATTCATATATAAATAAATTTTATAAAACATTAATATTGTATGCAATAAACTTATACTGGCCGCATTCTGTTTACTATTAATACTGTTTTTGATACCCTATACTAGGTATATTGTTACTAGGATTTCAAAATACATAGTGGAGGAGAATGCATACAATGAAAAAAGCAAAAAAACACATTCTTTTGCTTGCCGCACTTATACTTGGAATGCTGACATTCGCAGCATGCGCCAAGGAAGAGCCGCAGCAGGAGACTAATGGACCAGCAAAAGCTATATCAACAGAAGATCTCAAGGGAAAGCTTGAGGACGATTCGTATGTAATAGTGGATACCCGTATAAACGACGCCTTCAACGGCTGGAAACTTGACGGCGTGAGCAGAGGCGGCCACATAGAAGGCGCAGTTGATTTTTCCGCCAACTGGCTGAAGGTTGAGGCAAAGGATAAGGACAAGGTGCTTGACGAGGCGCTGAAGACAAAAGGGATAAGCCTTGATAAAAATATAGTGCTTTACGATGCAAACGGCAAGGACGCGCTTGAGGTTGCCAACTACCTGAGCGAAAAGGGATACAAGAACCTGTATACTTACGATGTCAAGGAGTGGGCGAAAGACAACAGCCTGCCAATGGTTAAATACGACAACTATCAGATGATAGTTCCGGCAAGCGCAGTTAAGGATATAGTTGACGGAAAGACGCCTGAGAGCTTCGAGGCAGGCAAGAAAGTGAAGATAGTTGAAGCCAGCTGGGGTGAGGAGGATACATCTTACGCCAAGGGACACGTTCCTACAGCATTCCACATAAACACTGACCTTATTGAGCCGCCGCCGGCATGGATGCTTGCAAGCGACGAGCAGCTAACTCAGTTTGCCAAGGACTACGGCTTCACAAAGAACGACACAGTCATAGTTACAAGCGAAGCTCAAATGGCAGCATACCGCGTAGCGCTAGTGCTCCGTTACATGGGTGTTGAGGATGTCAGGGTGCTCAACGGCGGACTTGGAGCCTGGACTTCTGCCGGCTATGATGTTGAAACTGCAAGCAACAAGCCGACTCCAGTGAGCGATTTTGGGGCAGTGATACCTGCAAATCCTGACCTTGTTGACACTATGGAGGAGACAAAAGCTGGACTTGCAACTCCAGACAAGTTCACTCTTGTAGACAACAGAACATGGGAAGAGCATATAGGAAAGACTTCTGGGTACAGCTACCATGACAAGATGGGACGCATACCTGGAGCAGTTTACGGCTATGCAGGCTTAGGCGATTCAAACTCGCTTCAGTACTACCGCAACATTGACAATACAATGAGAAACGCCGATGAAATTGCGGCTATGTGGAAGGAAGCTGGCATCGACACAAACAAGCACCTTTCATTCCACTGCGGCAGCGGCTGGCGTGTTGCTGAAATACTTGTATACGCCAATACAATGGGGCTAGATAACGTTTCAATATACAGCAACGGCTGGATAGAGTGGAGCAACAACCCAAGCAATCCAATTGAAACTGGAGAGCCTGCAAAATAGAAAGATGTGAGAAAGAATGAAAAGAGTCGAATTTAAAAAAGCGGTCTATATTGCGGCTGCGACAGTGCAGATGGTCCTTGTGGCTGCGGTCGTACAGCTTAGCAATCTTACGACGAAAAAGGCTGGTGTAATGCACCATGTGTACTTTATGAAGGATAAGTACGCCCAGGGGATATACTCTCCGGCAAACCTCAGGCTGCAGAGCATAGCGATTATTGCCGTTTCAGCGGTTGCAGTGGGACTACTAGCCTTTGCTGTCAGGCGAAAAAAAAGCAGATTTTTAAAAATTCAGGCAGGCATTGCAGCGGTAATAGGACTTGTCGCGTGGTATGTAATCAACAGTGGATTTTTCAAAAGCCTGCTGGCTTATCCATACTTCATTATGGTGTTTGAGATTGTCTTAGCAATACAAATGTTGATACTGATTGGTGTGAAATTTACAGCAAGAGACAGATATAATTAAAAAAGAACCCATATAGGCAACGACATTAACTTAAACTTATATAAAATGAGCAGCATCACTCCCAACAAAAAAGAGTGTTGCTGCTCATTTTGATTTTTGTGTTCAGGATGCATCGAAATTTTGAAAAGTCAGGCCCTATGCAGAATGCTCAGTTACAAATTCATCCTTGTCGCTGTACGCAACAGCTTTTTTCCCAAACAAGCTTATCACAAAACCTGTGACTCTGCCGGCAACGAACGCTATCGCAACTGTTGTAATTATTCCTATTATTTGAATGCCAGGGGTTCCAGCAACAAAAATAGCTGTCAGGCCGCCCAAAATGCCCGGCATTCCGTGAAGATTGTTGATCCCGCAGGTATCCGTGCCTTTTATAACTTTTTCAAGCTTTACAGAGAGTATGCTGTATCCGACTGTGCTGAGTGTGCCAGCTCCAATCCCTATAAGCATAGCGTATCCCGGCGTTGTCATGTCGCAGAGAGATCCTATGGCCACACCGCCGGCCAGTGCAGCATTAGCAATGTCTTCAATCTCAACCTTGCCGCGTATGATTGTTGAGAATATATATGTTGCCAATGTTGAGCCGCAAAGCGCAAATACCGTGTTGATTGCAGTAAGAACCACTTTGTCAGGAGTGACAATTGCGCTCGTGAATGACGGCCAGAAAAGCCACAGTATCATGCTCCCCAAAAGGCAGAACTGGTTGCTTGTGGAATCATTTTCACAGATGGGGTCGTTTTCGAATTTATGGATTGTATTAGCAATTACGCCGATTCCAAAATATGCAACGAACGCATGGATTACGACCGAACCGCCGGTGTCGAAAAATCCTTTGAAATAACCGCTTTCAAGAATGAGCCACTCGTTGAATATGTATGCCGGTATGAACAGCAGGCCCATCAACAGATATTGGTCCATCCTTAGGCGCCCGAGAGGAGCTCCCATTGCAATCAGAAGACTGGCTGCAGCAAATTCGGCGAAAAGAAAAGTTTTTATGTCCACGGTCGGCATAGCAAAGCCTTCGCCGCCGAAGCTTTTGATTAGCATATATGAAGGAATTGCAACGCTTACAGCAAGGAATGTCGCCGTGATTGAGCTATAGCCGTGCTTGCGTATGAAAGCCATAAGAAAACCGAAGCCCACCAACAGCATTGCAAGAATGTGGATTGAACGCCCATACTGCAATGTGTCAAGTATCGTTCCGTATTCAGATGGTGAATCGGATGCATTTGCGCCAGCGGCATTAATGTCGACTGCCTCCTGGACAAGGTTTTCATTGAAAGATGGAAGAAAAGCAACTGCAATGGCAATAATTATGAACAGAAAAAAAGCCAGGAGTGCTTTGCTTGGTGCAGAGGCCTGTTTTGATGCAAGTTGTTGCGCTTCATATTGAGGTTCAGATTTTGCTGCTTGAGACATTTGGTTACCTCCCTTAAATTTAATTTAATCAACCCTGCAAACAAATATGCAATGTCAGAAAATTAACCAAAGTCAAGCGGCTTTGATTATCGCAATGCCTGAAATATACAGATGCATGCAAAGCTATAAGGACAAACAGGGACTAAAAAAGAATAATTGTGTGATATATTTAACATAAACTGATATGTAATAATATTACCACCTATGCCAATAAAAAGGAATACAAATTTGAAAATAAATAGTTATATATGCACATCACTGCTTCTTACTTTAGAAAACTTATTGGTTAAAGCTGTCTTGCAATATGGTAGAATATAACTAAAAAACTAAATTATAAAGGAATGATGATTTATGTTGAATATATCTTTGAACCTGCAGAGTGTGCTTAAGAGGGAGATGTGTGTCCAGTAACTTATGCAGTCTCCCTTGAAACTTGGATTTATAAGAATCTGGAGGGCGATATATAGATGAAAAGTATAGATTTAAAAGACATAGGGCTAACGGAGGAAAATATTCAGGAAGCTTCAATGTATGATGAAAACCTTCACATAGCAAGGGTATCCGTGCAGCACAAGGACATTTACAAGGTTATTACAGAGGACGGTGAGTGCTTTGCCGAGATATCAGGCAAGATGCACTACGATGCGGAATATGCAAGCGATTATCCCGCAGTAGGCGACTGGGTGCTTGTGGACCGCACTAGCGACGAGCATGGCCATGCTATAATACACCATATACTCAAGCGAAAAAGCTGCTTTGAAAGAAAGATGGCAGGCACCGCCAAGGACTATCAGGTAGTGGCCTCCAACATAGATACCGTGTTCATTTGTATGTCCCTAAACAAGGATTTTAACCTGCGCCGGCTGGAGCGTTATCTTTCAATAGCCTGGGACAGCATGGCGACTCCTGTAGTGGTTCTGACAAAAGCCGACCTTTGCGACGACGTCCAAGGCAGGGTGCTTAAGGCGCAAAGCGTTGCAATAGGAGTGGACATACTTGTAACGTCCGGCATTGCAGAAGATGGATATTTGGATGTCAAAAGGTACATCTCAAAAGGGAAGACCATAGCCTTTATAGGATCATCGGGAGTCGGCAAGTCAACTCTCATAAACAGGCTGATGGGAGAGGAAATTCTCGTCACAATGGGTCTAAGAGATGACGACAAGGGCAGGCATGCCACGACTTTCAGGCAGCTGTTAATGCTTCCTGAAGGCGGAGTTGTAATCGACACTCCCGGAATGAGGGAGCTTCAGCTGGCTGCAGCCGACCTTGACAGGACGTTTTCAGACATAGAGGAGCTCGCACAGGATTGCCGTTTCAAGGACTGCCGCCATGAAGAGGAGCCCGGATGCGCCGTTAGGGAGGCCATAGAGCATGGCGAGCTTGATGCAAAACGCCTTGAAAGCTTCAAGAAGCTGCAAAAGGAGCTCAAGTACCAGGAACTCGACAGCAAACAGCGCGAGAATGAGAAGATAATGGACATGTTTGGTGGAAAAGGGGCAATGAAGAAAGCGCGTGATTTTGTGAAGCACAAGAACAAGCGCTAACAATAGCCTCAAATCAAACAAATAAGATAAAATATTAAGTAGTCAATTAAGGAAAAACCTCAAGTAGAAAAAGCCAGGGAGACCCGGCTTTTTTTTTGCAAATTAGCCTTTTGTGATGAGCATAAAAAAATCAAGGCCCTTGAAAGCCTTGATTTTGCTGGTGCAGGAAAAGGGAGTCGAACCCTCACGATATTGCTACCGCTAGAACCTGAATCTAGTGCGTCTGCCAATTCCGCCATCCCTGCATATTGAAATTTAAAATTTTGACAGTAAAATTTTATCAAAATAATCATCAAATGTCAACGCAAAGAATAATTGGATGAGCTTATTAAAGCATGTTCAGCCCGCTGTATTTAGCGAACTGTTTCAAATATGCAATCAAAGTACTTGAACTCTATGTCTAAGTCGCAGTCTTCTCCTGTAGTAAATGACCTATTGCCCAGAAGTTCAAGAAGCCTTTTGTGGTTTTGGTTTTCTCCAGAATTTAAAGTGAAATGCTCGTAGATGCTGAGCGTTTCGCTTACTGCATCATTAAATATTTCGACGAATGAAGAGTTGTATTCCACTGAATTTTCCCAAGGTAAGCGCCAGACTCCTTTTTTTAGATTGAGATAGTCCATTAGATTGAGATAGTCCAGGTTGTCAGATGTTTTCTGAGGGTATATAATGCTCGAAATTAGAGGGTACCCGCCTTTAATATGCTCTAGTTTTGAAATCAGAAGCCTTTTAAGACCGGCTGGGTCATCAAGCCTTCGCTGAATTGAGTACATGTCATTAATTGCGGTGGCTGCCTGAGATGCGGTGACATTATCTCCGTGCACATGGAGTATTACATGTTCGAACATCTCGGCTATGATTTTTGATTCATATTCGGAGACTTTTATTATTTCTGGGACATTCAGGCTATGCGGAGTCAAGTTCATTGTATTTTTTAGCATTATGACGTCAATAGTGGTTTCAAACAGCCTGTGGTAATACACATATTTCATGGCGTCATCCTGCTCGCTTCGCGCAAATCCGGTTTTATAATAAACATACGGATGAGCATGGACGTCTAGAATGTAGTGGCATATGAAACCAAGCAGATATGCAGACAAGATGTCTCTTTCTGGAGCGTCTTGGCCTTCAAGATATTCAAGCATTTGAGAAAATGTGGCTTTGATTTTTTTTCGGTGCAGCTTCTTTCCTATATCGGGAATGCCTTCGCTGTCTGCCCAGGGCCAGGCCCTGTAGTAGAACAGGAAGTCGGGCCCCTGCGTACCAAGGTTAAATACGCTTTGATGCCTTGATACAATTGATTTGATGTCTTGTGATTTTGTCTGCTTTATGGCCTCAAGGCCGCATAGGTAGTGCGTAATTATGCCCGGCATGGTATCCTGTCCTTTCGCGTGGTAATATATAATAAGCAATAAAATGATGTTTTATCAGCTGCCTTGAAAAAGGCTACATATACATTATACAGCTAAGCGGTCAGTTTGCCTCATAAGCTGAAGCTTTTTTTCAAAATTTCAAAGGGGCCTTTAAAAATGCTGAATAAGTACTTGGAAAGCGGTCTAATGGCACGAATACAGGCTATACAAAAGGCTTCGCACAGTATAAAAAATGTACACGAAATAATATTTACTTTAGACTCGAATTATGTGATAATAATACCTTGTTGTGATAAAATTTAGTTAATGTGTAATAAATAACATAGAGTGAGCGGAGGGTTCGAAATGAAGATGGGATTTGATCCAAAGAAATATCTCGAAGAGCAGTCCAAATACATTTTGGAAAGAGTGCATAACTATGACAAGCTGTATCTCGAATTTGGAGGAAAGCTCTTGTTTGACCTTCATGCAAAGAGAGTTCTGCCTGGGTTCGACGAAAATGCAAAAATCAAACTTCTTCACAAGCTTAAGGAGAAGGTTGAGATAATAATATGCGTTTATGCCGGAGACATCGAAAGAAACAAGATCAGAGGCGACTTTGGGATTACATATGACATGGATGTATTAAGGCTCATAGACGATCTTGCCGCATACGAGCTTGACGTAAACAGTGTGGTAATCACAAGATACGAGGGACAGCCGGCCACTACCGTGTTCATGAACAAGCTTGAGCGCAGGGGAATAAAGGTGTACACACACAAGGCCACAAAGGGGTATCCGACTGACGTTGACACGATAGTGAGCGACGAAGGCTATGGACAGAATCCGTTCATCGAGACTACAAAGCCTATAGTTGTTGTGACAGCTCCAGGGCCTGGAAGTGGAAAGCTTGCAACTTGCCTAAGCCAGCTCTACCATGAATATAGACGCGGCAAGGTTGCGGGATATTCCAAGTTTGAGACATTCCCGGTTTGGAACGTACCGCTTAAGCATCCGCTTAACATAGCATATGAGGCTGCGACTGTGGACCTCAAGGACGTAAACATGATAGACTCTTTCCACTTTGACGCCTACAATGAAATAACTGTAAACTACAACCGCGACATAGAGATGTTCCCTGTGCTAAAGAGGATAATTGAGAAGATAACAGGCCAGGAGTCTGTATACAAATCTCCTACTGACATGGGCGTAAACCGGGTAGGGTTTGGAATAATAGACGACGAGGTTGTAAAAGATGCCTCAAGACAGGAGATAATAAGAAGATATTTCAAGACTGCCTGCGAATACAAGAAAGGCTACATTGACTATGAGACATCCCAGAGGATGAAACTTATAATGGAGGAGCTCAACCTCAAGGAGCAGGACAGGAAAGTGGTTATGCCTGCAAGAGAGTATTCGGCAAGGCTAAAGCAAAAGTCAGCTAAGAATGATGCGTGTCCGGCGATGGCAATCGAGCTTGAAGACGGAACCATTATAACTGGAAGGACGTCAGATGTAATGAATGCCACGGCGGCAGTGCTGCTTAATGCAGTAAAGCATATGGCCAACATGGCTGACGAGATACACCTTATTTCGCCTGTGATACTCGAACCGATAATAGACCTCAAGGCCAATAAGCTTGGCAATAGAAGCTCGGTTCTAGATTGCGAGGAGATACTGATAGCGCTGAGCATATGCGCGGCTACGAATCCTATGGCGAAGGCTGCTATAGAAAAGTTGCCTATGCTGAAGGGATGCAGAGCCCATTCGACTACTATACTCAGCCTGAGCGATGAGCAGATATACAGGAAGCTTGACATCGACGTCACATCAGATGCAGAGTATCCTTCGGAGAACCTGTACTACAATTTATAGCAGGCCATACTGTTGAATTTAAGCGCCGCATTTGTCTTACGACAAGTGCGGCGCTTTTGTTGTGCGCCCGGCATGGGCGATAACTTGGTGGTGAAAGTCCACTACGCGCTCGGTAGCAGGAAGCGTTAGTCAAAGGCAAGGGTGTCCATCGCGAGGTGGAATCTGAAGGAAGCCGGAGGCAAAGTCCCGAACCGACGAACAGAAACCGCATATTGAGGCCGAAATAGGGCGGACGAGTTTGCAACTCAAAACGAAGTCCAATGCTACCCGAACCCTACACGGTAAATGCGGCGGTTACATGGGATGAAGGTTATCGTTCTTACCCGGGGAGGTCTCACGGACGTTGAGTAAGATAAATCTGAAATACGGAGTAAAGCTTGCCGTGAGAAGTCAGCAGAGGCCATAGTACCGATTTTTTTTTTCGGAAAGGGCTGAACAATCGTAAGTCTTGAGTAAGAGCCGGAAGGAGGCTGGTGCGTTGAAAGCAGAATACCGAGAGGGCTGCCTGCAAAGGGATAGCGTGGAACGTGAAGAGTATGCAGGAGCGCAGAGCGCCAGCACTCGGGAGAGCAAAGAAAGAGATGGTGCAATCGACCTGCTCGAGAGGATACTGGAACGGGATAACCTCAACAGAGCCTACAAGCAGGTCAAGCGTAACCACGGAGCGCCAGGAATCGATGGAATGACTGTCGAGGATGCGTTTTTGTGGATAAGGGAAAATAGGGATGAACTTCTGCAAAGCATCAGGGATGGAAGCTACAAGCCGAGTCCAGTGCGACGCAAGGAAATTCCCAAATCCGATGGTGGGGTGCGAAAACTGGGGATTCCCACGGTAATAGACCGAGTCATCCAGCAGGCCATAGCGCAGAAGTTACAAGCCATCTTTGAACCAATATTTTCAGAAGGAAGCTATGGCTACCGTCCGAAAAGAAGCGCACATCAAGCAATTCTAAAAGTGAAAAATTATGCAGATCAGGGATACGGATACGCAGTAGAAATAGACCTGTCCAAGTACTTCGACACCCTGAATCACGAATTGCTTCTTAACCTTCTGCGAAAGAAATTCCAAGACAACCGCGTGATAGAACTCATCAAGAAATATCTAAAGAGTGGAGTCATGGAAAACGGAGTATTCTGCAGAACTGAGGAAGGCTCGCCGCAAGGCGGGCCGCTTTCGCCTCTACTGGCCAACATCTACCTGAATGAATTCGACAAGGAGATGGAAGGCCGAGGGGTAAAGATAGTCAGGTACGCGGAT
Organism: Peptoclostridium acidaminophilum DSM 3953; assembly: GCF_000597865.1. Taxonomy (GTDB): domain Bacteria; phylum Bacillota; class Clostridia; order Peptostreptococcales; family Peptostreptococcaceae; genus Peptoclostridium_A; species Peptoclostridium_A acidaminophilum. The sequence goes on from NZ_CP007453.1 coordinate 445,709, forward strand.
GACATTGTGGTGCTTGCGAAAAGCAAAAGAGCCGCAGTACGTCTAATGAAAACCTGTAGCAGATATCTTGAGGACAGACTCAAACTCAGAGTGAACGTCCAAAAGAGCAAGGTGGTAAGCGTGCTGGCTAGAAAGCACTTCAAATTCCTTGGATTTTGCCTCGGGAAGAATGGAAAGGGAATATACATACGAGCCCACCGGGAATCCCTTGCAAAGGCGAAACGAAAGTTGAAGGAACTGACCCGCAGGAATCAGGGAAGGAATGTGCGCATGGTCATGGAGAACGTCAAAAGATACATCCGTGGATGGCTTGGATACTATAATGTGGCTGACATCAAACGAACTCTGCTCAAATGGAACGAATGGATGCGCCGAAGGATTCGCATGTATATCTGGAAGCAATGGAAGAAACCAAGAACGAGGGTGAAGAACCTGACGAAACTGGGCATTCCAGAGTGGCAGGCATACCAATGGGGCAACACGCGGCTGGGATACTGGCGTATAGCAGGTAGCGCGGTTTTATCCCGCTCCATCACAAATGAAAAGCTCGTACAGGCCGGATACTATGACTTTCCGGCGCAGTACGAGCAATTACGCAAAATGCACTTAAGCGGTTGAACCGCCGTATACTGAACGGTACGTACGGTGGTGGTGTGCCATGAAAGGCATACGGATGATGAAGGTAGGTCCTTCGACAGGGATTGAACAGGCAAACCTGTCAAACAACCTTAATGCTGCTGTGATTAAGAGTCGTGGTAGTGAGCGATTAAGGAAAAGGCTGCACAAGCAGTCATGTGAGATATGTGAAGATGAACGAAAGTGAACCGCTGATGAAGTATCGATAGCGTAAAGTTCCTGCAAAACTCAACTCTTCACCACTGATTGAGGAAAAGGATAGAAGATACCTGTAAGGCTGACTATCTGTGGGACGGTATTAAGGCGGCATGAGCATATATCAGGCATCTGTATGAAACATGGGAACCTGCGGAATGATGGTAATCGAAAAAGTCTAAGCCACAGAAAGGCAAAGCTGAAAGTAGAGATGCATTTCGCAGGGGCGGAGATGTTCGTAGTAGTGATGAAACTGCTGTAATGGCAGTGGAGCGAAGGGGCATCATCATTCAGCTCAGAAGCAGAAAACAACTATATCAAATAGGAGGATTTGATGCGGATGAGCAAACCGTACAAAATACCGAAGAAAGTAGTACTTGAGGCATATAAAAGAGTGAAGGCAAACAAGGGAAGTGCCGGGATAGATGGCATAACCTTTGAGGTCTTTGATGAAAATCTCGAAAAGAACTTATACAAGATATGGAATAGGATGAGCTCAGGAAGCTACATTCCCGCCCCGGTTTTGGCAGTTGAAATACCTAAAAAGACCGGAGGGACAAGGCGACTGGGCATACCTACCATCACCGACCGAATAGCGCAAATGGTAGCAAGAATGATTGTCGAGCCTAAGGTTGAACCCATTTTTCACGAGGACTCATACGGATACAGGCCAAACAAATCTGCATTAGAAGCAGTGGGAAGAGCCCGTGAGCGAAGCTGGAAGTACGACTACGTGATAGAACTGGATGTGAAGGGTCTGTTCGATAATATCGACCATGAACTTCTCATGCGCGTGGTAGAAAAGCACGTGGATGAAAAGTGGGCCAAGCTCTATATAAAGAGATGGCTCGAAGCCCCTTTCACAACTAAAGAAGGACAACACATAGCTCGGAAAGCCGGAACCCCTCAAGGTGGCGTTATCAGCCCTGTGTTGGCGAACATGTTCCTACACTATGCGTTTGACCGTTGGATGGAAAGGAATTATCCGAAATGTCCTTTTGAGAGATACGCCGATGATGCCGTTATTCATTGTCAAACGCCTACACAAGCCAAACAGCTGAAGCAAGCGCTGACGGAAAGAATGTTGGAATGTCGATTGGAACTTCATCCCGAAAAGACTCGGATTGCTTACTGTCACGATAAAGACAGGAAGGAAAACTATCCAGTCAGAAGCTTTGATTTTCTCGGATACACATTTAAAGCGATGAATATCAAGTGCAGGGACGGAATTCTAAGGTATAACTTCATCGCATCCGTAAGCAAAACGTCTTGTAAGAGCTTTAGAGATAAAATCAAGGCCTTGGAAATTCACAAAAGAACTGGGAGTTCCATAAACATCATAGCTGAAATCATAAACCCGATAGTGAGGGGATGGATGAACTATTTCAGCAAGTACAATCCGTCAGCCATGAAATACTCCCTGGACTGCGTAGATAGAAGACTCGTAAAGTGGGCGATGTGTAAGTTCAAACACTTTAGGGGACATAGAAGACGGGCAGAAAAATGGCTCTCTGAGGTTAAAAGCAGAGAGCCGGGACTATTCGCACATTGGAAACTTCGGTATATCAGTTAATGCGGTTATGAATGATAAGAGCCGTATGAAGGGAGACTTTCACGTACGGTTCTGTGAGAAGCTCGGGGTGAAACTCCCCTTGCTTACTCGACTGAGAGGTCGGCTGATGAACTAATCGTCAGCCTCCTACTCGATTTTCAATACGGCACCTCACCTCAAAGTGTCAGCAGAGGGAGGTATGGGTATAGTAACAATAGAAAATCATTCGAAATGAGAGAGCAATGTTGGATGAAAAAGTCGGTCATAGAAAGAGGAGGCAAGCGATATGCAAAACTTCAATATTTTAATCGGAGGCTCTGCCGGGCAAGGAATAGACACACTTTCCAGCAGCATAGAAAAAACACTACACAAAATGGGTTATTATATATTTTCCAACAAGGATTATGAATCACGAGTCAGAGGGGGACACAATTTCACACAGGTTAGGTTCGGGAATCTGCCGGTGTACTCGCATTCTGAAAGTCTTGACATGATAATTGCTTTGAACGAGGAAGCGATAGAAGTCCACAAGGATAAACTGTCTGAAGGCGGAATTATTCTTTGTGATGAAAGCATTACTTCTGCAGGGGATAAGTTCGTGCCCCGGCCTCTTAACCGCACTGCAAAGCAAATAGGCAATGCAATGGTGGCAAATACAGTTGCTTTTGGAGCAGTGTGTAAACTAATAGGGCTCGACATTGAAATTGCAAAAGACATGATAAATGCCAGTTTCGGCGAGGAATATGCAGGGGGCAATCTAATGGCATTTGATGAAGGCTATGGTATGCTTCAGAGAAGGTTTAACCTCGAAGAGCCGTCTGCAAAGAATCAGATGCTTATAAACTCAAACCAGGCCATTGCGCTTGGAGCTCTTGCGGGAGGAGTCATGTTTTATGCGGCCTATCCCATGACTCCATCGACTGGCATACTCACATACCTTGCGGCAAAGACGATGGAAACAGATCTTATAGTAGAGCAGGCAGAGGATGAGATTGCAGCCATCCAAATGGCGCTTGGAGCTTCGTATGCAGGAGTCAGAGCGATGACTGGCACGTCGGGCGGAGGATTTGCGTTGATGGTGGAGGCTCTAAGCCTTGCCGGAATGATAGAGACTCCTATTGTCATTGTGGATTCTCAGCGTCCCGGGCCGGCTACCGGATTTCCAACCAGGACGGAGCAGGGCGACCTTTCATTCGTTTTGAATGCAGGCCACGGAGAGTTCTCAAGGATGGTAATAGCGGTGAGAAGTCCGGAGGATGCCTTTTATCAGACTGTGCGTGCGCTGAATCTTGCGGATGAGTTTCAAATACCTGTAATAATTTTAACTGACCAGCATCTTGCCGATTCAAATCAGACAGCAGACAAATTCGATATGTCCCGAGTAAAAATAGAACGTCACATTTCAGATTTTACAGTTCTGGCTGAGTATGGCGACTATGGAAGATACAGGCTAACGGAGACTGGCTTATCACCAAGAATTATTCCTGGCAAAAACGAAAATCAGACTGTGTTGGTCGACAGCGACGAGCATGATGAACTGGGCCACATAGTGGAAGATGCCAATACCAGGATTAAAATGGTCAACAAAAGACTCGGGAAAATGGAGCTTCTGAAGCAAAAGGTCAAGGAGCCTGATTATTACGGCACAGATTCTCCAGAGGTCCTTCTGATTGGCTGGGGTTCCACGGAGGGAGCCCTGCGAGAGGCAGTCGAAATTTTGAACGGACGGGGAGAACGCTTTGGCACACTGGTGTTTGGCGACATATGGCCGCTTCCGATCCAGATGCTTGAAAAATATTCTGAAAATGCAAAGATAGTTGTGAATGTTGAGCAGAATGCCACAGGACAGCTCGGAAGGCTTATACGGCAGGAGACGGGGATTTTGATAGAACGCAGCATTTTAAAATATGACGGCAGACAGATAAATGCAGAAGAAATAGTCAGAAGGTTTAATGAGGAGAATGCAATAGTTCGATGATATATAGACAAATATAGACTAAAGTGTTGGTGTATACTTATGAGGTGATGGGTATATGAGTAAACACTATAAACCAAGTGAATTTGCAGAATTAATAAATGTCTCGTTTAAGACACTGCAAAGTTGGGACAACGAAGGTGTACTAAAAGCATACAGGACACCTTCGTACAGAAGATATTATACCTATGAGCAATATCTTCTGTACGAAGGGTTAAAGGCGACAGATGTGGAAAGGAAAACTGTTCTGTATGCCCGAGTTTCAACATCCAATCAAAAAGACGATTTGAAAAATCAAGTACAATTTCTTAGGGACTATGCAAATGCAAGCGGCATTATTTTAGATGAAGTTATCGAGGACTACGGGAGTGGGCTGAATTAAAATCGCAAAAAATGAAATAAACTAATTGATGAATGTATGACAAACGAAATAGATTCCATTATCATAACCCATAAAGTCAGGTTTGTAAGATTTGGATACGATTGGTTTGAAAGGTTTTTAAGCAAATTTGATGTCAAGCTAATCGTCGTCAATAATGAAAGTCTGTCCCCGCAAGAAGAGCTAGTCCAAGATATAATTTCGATATCGCATGTATTTAGTTGTAGAATATATGGTCTGAGAAAGTACAAGAAAAAAATCTGAGAGGATGAAGAAATTGAAAAGAGCCTACAAGATAGAAATTAAGCCAACTGCAGAGCAGAAGGTTAAAATCCATCAAACCATTGGCGTGTGTCGGTTCATCTACAATTTTTACATCGCACACAACAAGGAAGTTTACGAATTAGAAAAACGATTCGTCTCGGGCATGGACTTTTCAAAATGGATCAACAACGAGTTTATTCCGAGCAATCCAGACCATGCGTGGATTAAGGATGTGTCGTCAAAGGCCGTAAAGCAAGCCATTATGAACGGCGATAAGGCTTTCACAAAGTTCTTCAAAGGGGAGGCGGGCTTTCCGAAGTTCAAGAAAAAGAATAAGCAGCTTGTGAAGGCCTATTTTCCCAAAAACAACAAGACCGACTGGACTCTTGAAAGGCACAGGGTCAAGATTCCTACGCTGGGCTGGATGAGACTCAAGGAGTTTGGCTACATCCCGGCAGACTCAATAGTCACAAGTGGCACAGTGTCCCAAAAGGCTGACAGATACTATGTGTCGATACTTGTGGAGGAAGATACACCCATTAATTGTTCAAAACCACATACCGAAGGAATAGGCGTTGATTTGGGGCTGAAGGATTTTGCGGTCTACTCAAATGGGGTCGTGAAGAAAAACATCAACAAGACCGCAAGGGTCAAAAAGCTTGAAAAAAAGCTAAGGCGTGAGCAACGCAGGCTTTCGAGGAAATACGAAAGTCTGAAAAAACTAAAAAAATCTGAAAAAGGAGATGCTACTAGGCGAAATATCCAAAAACAGATAACCAAGGTGCAAAAGCTTCATCAAAGACTAGGTAGCATAAGAACCGATTACATAAACAAGACGGTCTATGAGATTGTAAAGCAAAAACCAAGCTTTATAACAATCGAAGACCTTAATGTAAGCGGCATGATGAAGAACAGGCATTTAGCCAAAGCTGTGCAAAAGCAGAAGTTCTATGAGTTCAAGATGAAGCTGGTCTCCAAGGCGAGCATCTACGGCATAGAAGCCAGAGTCGTGGACAGGTGGTATCCATCGTCAAAGACTTGCAGTGCATGCGGAGCACACAAGAAGGACTTGAAGCTTTCCGAGCGGACATACAAGTGTGCCTGTGGGCTTGTCATTGACAGAGACTTGAACGCTTCAATTAATTTGGCTAATGCGAAAGAATATAAGATAGCCTAACTAAAACAGGCACTTATATATGTACCGAGGGCTATCTCGGGAATTTACGACTGTGGAGAGCTATACCAAACTGTAGTAGACAGATTGCGTGGCAATCGTCAAGGCAGGGTTCGTTGAAGCAGTAAAAATCTCGATATGGGTATATTTGTCCATATTTTGAGTAGCAGGTGCTGTAATGAATGAAAACAAAGTTGTAGATGCCAAAATATTCGATTCGGTGGAAACTGCATGGTGTCCCGGCTGCGGAAACTTTGCAATCCAAGCCGCCCTCAAGCAGGCACTTGCCGAGTTGGAGCTTTTGCCTCATGAAGTGGTTATCACGTCAGGCATAGGGCAGGCGGCTAAGATGCCGCATTATGTACGAACTAACGGTTTTAACGGTTTGCACGGAAGGGCACTGCCACCGGCCTTTGGCATTCATGTTGCAAACAAGAATCTAAAGGTGATAGTCAGCACCGGTGATGGGGACACATTTGGAGAAGGTGGAAACCATGTGATACACAATATGAGGCGAAACATCGACATTGCACATTTTGTGCATGACAACCAGATATACGGCCTTACAAAGGGTCAGGCATCGCCCACAACCGCGACAGGTCACAAAACTAGCGTTCAGGTCGATGGCGTAATAAACAAGCCGCTCAATCCCGGTGTTTGTCAATTAAGTTGTCATAAATTATCGAAATATGTATTTGCTAAGAAAGCTTTTCTTCTTCCTCGCTTTTAGGGGAAATTCGTTCGGGATTCAGCCAAACGCGTTCATCAAGCTCCCATTTGCGTGTACTGCCCGACCAGCGTTCAGGATGAGCTTTTTTAGCAGCTTCGTATACTTCTTTACGCTTTGAAAATACTGATTCTGACTGTCCATCATGTCTTTGTTTTGGGGTCAGGAAATTAAGCCCACTGTGTCTGTGTTCTTGATTGTACCATGTTACAAAATCCAATACCCATTCACGGGCAGCTATTATACTTGCAAAACCTTTGGTTGGAAATCCGGGCCTGTATTTGCAGGTTTTAAATACGGATTCAGCATAGGCGTTGTCATTGCTAACACGAGCTCTGCTTCTAGATGGAATTATTCCTAGCTGATACAGTGTTTCAAGCAGAGAAGCTCCCTTCATTGGGCTGCCATTATCAGAGTGCAAAACTAGCGGCACACCTGAGCGTGTTCGTCGTTCAGCCATAATGGCCCTGCGGACAAGAATACTGGCATTTTCAGCGCTTTCAACAGGCCATACTTCCCATCCAACAATTTTCCGGCTGAAGAGATCTAGTATCATGTACAGGTAGTAATAGAACCCTTTAACATCAGCTGGAAGGTATGTTATGTCCCACATCCATACCTGGTTGGGCCCATCAGCGCTATGTGTTGAAATAGATCGGCTTGATGGTTTTTTAGCCTTGCCTCTGTGGTGTTGCATGTTGTGTTGTTTTAGTACGCGATACATGGTTGATTCTGATGCGATGTATAGGCCTTTGTCAGCAAGCCTTGGAACTATCTGGCTTGGCGGCAGGCTTTTGAATTCTGGCTGATTTACTGTTTCTATGACCTTTGCTTGCTCATCTTCAGTAAGCTTGTTATGGGGCGTGGGACGCTTTGCATGAGGTCTTTGATCTTCATTTGGGGTTGTGTCGCTTCTCCATCTAAATAAAGTTCTGTGGCTAATCCCAATAACCTCACAGGCCTTGTGTTCTCTTGCTCCATTAGCTGTTGCTTCTTCAATCAGCTTTATTGCTATAGCGCGATCTTGGGCACTGATCATTCGTCCTCGTTTTCCCCCCAGATCGCTCGGGCCTTTTTTCTAAGAACTATAAGCGCAGCAGTTTCAGCAAGGGCGGCTTCTTTTCTTTTGAGCTCTGATGTAAGCTTTTTAATTTCTTTATCTTTTTCCTTGTTGGAACGCTGCAGCTTTGCGGCTTCCTGCGCAACGCCTCCGTTAGCCTGCATACACGCATCACGCCAAGCTTGCACTTGTTCGACGAAAAGCCCTTTGCTTCGGCAATACTCTGCAAGCTCAATTTCGCTCAAGGCTGCGGTTTCAATAACCATGAGGAATTTGTCCTGAGTTGTCCATTTTTCGGATTCTTCTTCGCCGGCTGTAACTGCAAATCCGTTGGCACGAGCTTTACGCTTCCACATATGCAGTGTATTTTCCGATAAGCCAGTTTCTCTGGCAATCGAAGCTATTGATTCGCTGTTTGGGGGCATCATTCTTTTTATAATAGATTCTTTAAATTCTTTACTATAGTGAGCCATAATCATCCTCCGTAAATTTAGTTATAATACTACTTTACATTTAAAAGATGTTTATGACAACTATGCTAACACATAGGGATCCCATAGCGCTTTCGATAGTATCCGGAGCCACTTTTGTCGCAAGGGCCTATGCGGGAAACAGAAAGCACCTTGTTTCTATAATGAAGGAAGCCATACAGCATAAAGGTTATGCAATAGTGGACATCATGCAGCCCTGCGTGACATTCAACAAGATCAACACATACGAATGGTTCAATAATAGAGTTTACATGATCCCTGAAGATCATGACAGGACAAACAGGCTTGTAGCGCTCGAGAGGGCTTTTGAATGGGAGGCCGCCGAAAAGGTCGCGCTCGGAATATTCTATCAGGTCGAGGAACCGACTTACATTGATAAGCTTCCTAAGCTAAGAGACGGCGAGGCGCTGGTCGATAGAAAGCCTGACATGGGAAAAGTGGAAAAGTTTATAGAAGAATTCATATAGCGGGTATGGAATGCAAGAGTAAAACAACAAAATATGCTGGTTGGGCAGGAGTCCAACCAGCATGCACAACTATTCTCTAAATGTCGATTTAAGGAATAGTTCCGGCGGAATATTTAAGAGGCCCTTTTACAAGGCCTCTTATTTCAATGCACAGTATGTATTTATGGCTGATTATTTGCTATTTCCATTTTCTTTTTAACGAAAAGGCCTCCTGGAAATATCCCCACACAGACACGGGCGACATTATAATTTGGTACATCAATACGAATAATATGAATCCGGCCGCATTTTTTCTCACTTTGAGATTCAGGTTTTTGAAGATGTTCTTTTGATATATGTAAAGTATGCAGTAGCTTATGAATGTCAGAGGCAAGACAAATAATGTCATCGGCCCAACTATGTAGAAATGTCCAAATAGGCATAGAATCAGTCCAGGTATCCAACAGAATGTGTAGACAAAATCCAGATAAGGCATTACCAGATTGACTCCTGTAAGATACTTTGTGTATGCTTGCGGTTGCTGCCATGGCTTGACTATTTTTAGCGCTTCTATCATTCCCCTGGCCCACCGAGAGCGCTGCCTCGCAAAATGCTTGAGTTTTGAAGGAACCTCAGTGAAGGCTACAGCCAAGGGCTCAAAATAAACTTTTTTGTTGTTTTTAAGGAAGTTCCATGTAAGTACTATGTCCTCCCCTATTGCATCAGGCCATCCACCTACAAGCTTTAATGCATCAGTTTTATACAGGCTGAAGGCACCCTGTGCAACCAAAGTTCCCTGGTAGAGGCCCTGATATCTTTTTATCGAGGCAATCCCCAGGAAATAATCCCACTCCTGTATACGTGACAGGAGATTCTCTCTGCTGTTTTTGACAAGCACTGAGCCAGCCACAGCACATACATCGGATGGCGTGCTTTCAATGCGTGCCACAATGTGTCTCAGTGCTGATTTATGAAGCAGAGTATCTGCATCAATCGTCAGGACAAGATCTGTTGTGACTTGCCTAAGTCCTGCGTTTAGCGCGTTGAATTTTCCGGGATTGCTTTCTTTGATTACCGACAAATCCAGGTCAAGTTCTTTGCCGGTTTCAAAGGCTTTTTCAAAGGTATTGTCTGTCGAGTTGTTGTCTATCACAATAATCTTTATGTTTCCCTCGTAATCCTGATTTTTTATGTAAGTTAAAGTGCTTTCAATGACGGCTTCCTCATTCCATGCGGCAATTAGCACTGTGACTTCGTTTCCAGGGGAATCGACCTTGAATTTGGGCTGTCTGTCCATTAGCAGACTTGTTACGAGCATGGCATTCAAATATCCAGGAACATAAGCTATGCCGGATATAATCAGCAATGCTGCAGGGAGTGTTACATGCTGTGAAAGGTCTGTGAGCCAAGGCAATGAAATTAACACGGATAAAACGACCCATAAAGACGCCACGCCATGCCCTATGAAGAACTTGATTCTGACAGGAATATAAAGCCCTCTTATTGAGTCGATACTGCCGGATATAGTTTTAATAATGGATTCCAAAGCAACTGCACCTCCTACTAATTTCATCTGGAAACTATAAGCAGCTTTTAATAGCATCCAAATGGAGTATCAATTTCACTGACTATAGACATTAAGACTCATTATGTATTATCTCATATAAAAAAGCGAACTTTCAACATATATTTCGAACATTTGGATAAATTCGAAATATTAACGTACGTTGAAAGTCCGCCGGGCGGGATTAAGTTATAAGTCGTTCATATTAATTTGACTCTTTACTTGCTTTGACGCCATGCTCGCCAAACACAGTCTTAAGTGCGTCAGCTTTTTCCTTAGTCAGCATTCCGTCTTCAACCAGCTGTTCAAGCATTCCAGCCGGCTTTTTGCTGCTGCTCCTTTTCTCTCCGAAATACGCCTTTCTCTCGTCGTCAGTCATGTCCTTGACCTTTTCCATCTCAGCTTGCCTTTCGGATTTTTCGGCTTCAATCAAGGCGATTATCTTGTCTGCTGTTGTCTGGCTTATAATATCCTCTGAAACAAGTGCAACCAGTGAGGATTCGGCGTCTGGACCAAACAGACCTCTGTCTCTTCCATGTCCTCCTGGCCCATGTCCCATTCCGGGCATACCGTCAGGCTTTTGCATTGCAGCAGCTGCTGCTGAAAAAGCCTTGGAGCCTTCCGTTGCAGAAGTGTCGCTTGCAGCAAACGCCATGGCTCCTGATGAGAGCATGAGGCCTGCGAGTACAGTTCCCAATACTGCCTTTGTCTTAAAGTCGATAGTCTTGAATTTCATAGTCATCTCTCCCTTTTTAATACTTGTTTCGGTGACTATTTCCACCGTCAATATAATCATACCGCCAGGATGTGATAGAATTGTTATGGCGTTGTCTAAAAATGGTGAGGAGAATGTGTGTCGGCAATCTCGCCGTCGCGAATCACGACTATTCTGTCGGCCTCCCTCGCCACCTCCTCTGAGTGGGTTATAAGTATGATGGTGATTCCTTTTGAGTTGAGCTCCTTGAAAAGCTTCATTACATCGGCCTCCGATTTCGAATCGAGATTGCCTGTCGGTTCGTCAGCAAGCAGTATGGCAGGACTTCCAACGAGCGCCCTTGCTATGGAAACTCTTTGCTGCTGTCCGCCTGAAAGCTCCGTGGGCTTGTGCGTCATCCTGTCGGCAAGCCCTACTGCCTCAAGGCGCTCTGTTGCAATTGGCCTTGCTTCCTTTCTGGTAAAGCCTCGTATCAGAAGCGGCATCTCAACGTTTTCTAGGGCGTTGAACTTGGGCAGCAGGTTGAATTTTTGGAATATGAAGCCAATACTTTTGTTTCTCAACCCGGCCAGTTTGAAGTCGTCCTCGAAGCTTATCCCGTTTCCGCTGAAGGTGTACGTTCCTGAGGTGGGCCTGTCAATCATCCCGAGTATGTTCATGAGCGTGGACTTGCCGCTTCCTGAAGGTCCCAGTATGGCCAGAAACTCACCCTCGTGTATGTCCAGGCTTATGCCCTTTAATATTTCAAGCTCATGCCTGCCTACAAAGTAGCTCTTTCGTATGTTTTCAAGCCTAATTATAACTTTAGTGTTCATTGCAGCCTCCTATTCGTATCTGAGCGCATCTATTGTGTCAAGCTGCGCTGCCTGAAGAGCAGGATAATAACCAAACAGTGTGCCTGTTATCAATGAGAATGCCATGGCCCTTATATAAGCGCTGGCGTCAAGCAGCAGCTCCATTTCAAATACCTTGAGAACGGGTGCAATCAAGAGAGTTGCGAGAGATCCTATCACTCCCCCTATGAAGCTTATGATAAGAGACTCAAATAGGAACTGAAGCAGTATGTCTCGCTTTGTAGCCCCAAGTGCCTTGAGCGTGCCTATCTCCTTAGTCCTCTCCCTCACAGATACGAACAGTACGTTCATTATCCCGATGCCCCCAACAACAAGTACTATGGCGCCTATGGAAGCAAGCAGCAGGGCTATTGTATTGGCTGAATCCTGAGCGGCCTCGAGTATTGTGCCAACATCCCTTATCTGGAATGAGTCTGAATCGTATTTCATTGAAAGAAGGCCCTTCATTTCCGTTTGCAATTCGCTGACTTCATCGGTAGATATAGCTAGCGCCGTTATCTGATTTGAAGCGCTTGAGCCGCCCAGATAGAATTTCACAACGTCATATGGAATGTAAAGGCCAAGGTCAACGTTGTCGCTTCCGTTGCGCTCGAGTATTCCCACAATTGTAAATTTGGTGCCGTTTATCAGGATATCGCTCCCAAGAGCGCTCTCTGTTGTAAACAGTTCTGTGGCTACATCATTTCCGATTACAACATTCTTTTCCTTATCATTTATGTCCAGGCTTGAAAGCAGACGGCCCGACTCTATCGTCAGGTTGTTTATCGAAAAGTAATCATCGTATACTCCCCTTACCATGGCTGTTGTGGACTCGCTCTTGTAGGCTGCAGTTCCGCTCGATGAGTTGCTGAGAGTTATGCCTAGGGACTCTTCTGAATATTTCTTCAGGAACTCTACGTCATCAAGAGTCAGACTCGTCGTTGAATTCCGGCTGCTGCTGATGGTTACGCACTGGGCATTGAGCTCCTTGAACCTGTCCGCAACATCCTGCTTTGACTGGTTGCCTATGCCTATAACAAGTATTATAGTGGCACAGCCGACTATTATTCCAAGTGTAGTCAAGATGACTCTCGTCTTGTTTTGAAAGATGTTGATGAGCACGCTTCTTAGTATTTCACTTATTCTCATATTGTGCGCCCCTTCCTTTGTTATTGCGGCGGGCCTCCCGCTCCTGCAGGCGGTGTTCCTCCGCCCATGCCCGGCCCCATCATCATTTTATCCTGAGTTGAGTCTTCAAGTGTGATTTCCACCTTCACTTTGTCACCCAGCTTCAGGCCGCTTATTATTTCGGCATTAAGGCTGTCCATGAGGCCGACATCGACCTGCTGATCCTTCTCGCCGCTGTCGCTGACGAGTTTTACCGAGTAGGAGCCGCTGTACTTGGATTTGGCAAGCGCCTTTTTGGGGACTACAAGCACGTTCTCCTTCTGGCTGCTCACGAACTCGACAGTGCAACTCATGCTGTCTTTTATCATCGAATCGTCCGTGTCGAGCGAGATGGTAACAGGATATGTCACGGAACCGCTGTTTGTGGTCGTTGCAATTGCATCAATATATTCAACGGTGCCCTCATATGTCTTGCCGTCTATGGAGCTGAATGTTATTTGGGCGCTCATGCCTGCCTTGACCTTTGTGACGTCAAGCTCTGAAACGTCAGTTGTGACCTTGAGCCCTTTTTCGCTTGCTATTCTGATGAAGGTTGTCTCCTCCGAGACCCTTTCCCCTTCCTTGAAGGCTATCTCGACTATTGTTCCGGATACAGGCGAATACATTGTCGATTTTTTCAGGTCGTCCTGGGCCTGTTTGAGGCTCTCCCGGGCTTTTTCGACCGATAGTGAATCTAACTGGCTGTCAATAGAGCTGCTGTTTTGGCTGTAGCTGCTTAAGGCCAGATTGTAGTCCGATTGAGTTTTTTCGAGCGCCTGCCGCTTCTGCTCAATTTCATTTTGAGAATATGTATCTGGCAGAGATGAAACAAGCTCGTATTCAGACTTCGCGTTAGATAAGGTGTTTTTAGCCGATTGCAGCTGACTTTCGAGGCTTTCTATATTTTGAGATCTTGTTTGCGAGTTTTTAGAGGCGCTCAGCCTGGCCTGCTTGAGATTGTTTTCCTGATTAATGACCGCGCTTTCATATTCGTCGTCCTTTAGTGAGGCTATTAGAGTTCCAGCTTCAATGTAGTCTCCTTCCTTTACGTTAAGCTTTTTAACTACCCCCGCCCTTTCAAAGGATATGTCGTAGGTCGAGAGCTCGACGTAGCCGTCAGAAGTGAATGAATCCTTTATGCTTCCGGTTTCGACAGCAAAAGCCCTGGTGAATGTTTCTGCTCCAGTATTGATTTTGTCCCCTCCGCCAAACTTAATTAAAGCAACGACTGATGCCACAGCCATCACTGCCAGCAAAGCAACTACGCTCTTCCTGCCCGGCTTTATCCTTTTCTTAAGTTTATCCAATTGCTCGTTCATGGCATTTCTCCCTCCCGCGACTATATATCATAATGATGCTCATGGTTCAATTTTAAGGAGCAAATGTGATGGAACTGTGATAGAAAAAGGAGTAAAAAGGCAATAAAAAATCCAGCCATGTACATACAATGGCAGGATTGGGAAATGCTTTAAAGTTTGCGCACAGGAGCCTTTATATATACAAGCGTCCCCTTCTCCATCTCGCTTTCTATTCCGTATTCAAAGCCGTGCATGTCGAGTATATCCTTTGCGATAGTCATACCCAGCCCCGTGCCCTGAATTCCTTTCGCCCTTGACCTGTCAGCCTTGTAGAAGCGCTCCCATACGTGCACCAGGTCCTCAGGGGATATTCCGCTGCCCTCGTCTCTTATGCTTATCGTGACGGTGCTCGAATCAGATGAGGCAAAAAGATGTACACTGTTGCCAGGCGGCGTGTAGTTTATGCTGTTGACAACGAAATTGAGAATGCATCTGAATATCTTTTCGGTGTCTGCCAGTATTCCGATATCTTCGCTGCACTCGGTTTCAAGTTTGACGCCTTTGCTGTCTGCAAGGTGAGAAACCCTGCTTTTGATGCCATCGAAGAGGTCCGCTATTCTAACAGGTTCGAGGCTGAGCATGCCGCTTTCTGACTGTATGCGGGAAAGATATATTATCTCGCCTACCATAGAGCTGAGCCTGTCGGTTTCGTCGAGTATGACGCGGGTATCCTGTATTACGGCATCCTTGTCGTCTATGTCCATGTCGTTTATCATCTCGGCATATGTCTTTATTACGCTAAGTGGTGTCTTGAACTCGTGAGTTACGTTGGCAATGAGGTCCTTTCTTAGCTCCTCAATCTTTGAAAGCTCTGAAGACATCCTGTTTATGCTGCCTGCAAGAAGTCCTATTTCGTCCTTGTTGCCAACATCCACAGTAACGCCGTACTTGCCCTTGGCTATCTCGTCTGAGGCTGCCTTTATGCTGAGTATTGGCCTTGTGAAGTGCTTAGCCAGAAAAAATGCGAACAGCGAAGATGCTAGAATAGATATAAGCGTAATTATTCCAAACTGCTTCTTGAGCACCAGCGTAGTCATAGATATGCTGGAAGAAAGGGAATGCAGCAGCAAGAAACCTGCCAGCTTACCTCCTTTTTCCACGGGAACCCCTATAAGCAATGTACTCACATTGTCCTGACCGTTTTCTCTGAAGGTTATGAGACGGCTGAATCTATCGCCTCCAAGCATGCTCTCCTCTATGGCTGCAAAGTTCTGGGCGATAAATCCGGGGATGCCGGCATCCTTGCCGTTGTGGGAAATAGCCGATATGTCCTCAAGTGATATATAATAGAGAATTTCCGGCGGATGACGTTCAATTCTGTCTCTGCCTCCGTTTCTTATGCCCTCAAGCTTTTCCTCTGAGGACGAATCATCATCGATATCCGGCCGGATTTCAAACAGTATGTCCTGGCTGAGATTTAGACTCTCAAGATCTTGGGATTCCAGGACCTTGGATATGGTCTCGCCCTTTTCATAAAGGGACTGCACCCTGTTATCCAGGTAGAATCTGTCGAGCAGGTATATGTTAAAAAACCAGAAGATTGTCAGTATAACTACTACAAGTCCCGTAATCCAAAGCCAGAGCTTTGCCAGGATGTTTTTCAAGCTAATCACCCACCTTGAACTTGTAGCCTTTGCCCCAGACAGTCTTTATCAGTTCCTTGCTCTCGCCCAGCTTGTCGCGCAGCTGCTTGACATGCGTATCCACAGTGCGAAGGTCTCCGTAAAAGTCGTAACCCCAGACCTGGCTGAGCAGTTGCTGCCTTGAGAAAACAACATCCCTGTTCTTGCAAAGGAAAAGCAAAAGGTCATATTCCTTGGGCGTCAGGTGTAGCTCCTCTCCCCGAAATCTCACCTCATTGGAGAGCTCGTTGATTTCGAGTTCCTCAAAGGTCAGCATTTCCCTGGAGCCCGCAGGAGATACTCTGCTAAGCACGGCCTTTATTCGTGCAATCAGCTCCTTTGGGCTGAAAGGCTTGACCATGTAGTCGTCAACGCCGAGCTCGAAGCCGAAAAGCTTGTCGTACTCCTCACCCCTTGCGGAAAGCATTATAACGGGCACCCGTGAGGCGCTCCTTATGTTGCGCATCACGGACCAGCCGTCCACTCTGGGCAGCATTATGTCAAGCAGGACGAAGTTAAAATCCCAATCATTGAACATTTCGATCGCCTGTTCCCCATCAGCGGCCTCGTATACCTCGTAGCCTTCCTTTTCAAGATATTTTTTTATAGCAGCTCTTAGGAGCTCTTCATCCTCCACAAGCAGGATTTTCAATTTTTCCATGCAGATCCCTCCTCAAGGCTAGGAATAATTCTCTAGTTGATAATCTTATAAGGAAAATATAGCACAGATGATTGCCTCTTTAAATGGAAAAGTCAATCATTCACAAAAACATCACATTTACGGCACAATTCAATAATACATAAAAACTAATATTATAGTTATATACTATTCACACCAAAATATATCAACAGGGAGTGCAAAGCTATGACATTAAGAAGAATTAATATAAAAAGAGCGGTAGTAGGCCTTCTGGCCTTGACAATAGTATCCGTCATTACAGCCTTAAGCCCTGCGCATGCGCAGGAAGCTACGCAGTCGGTAACGATATCGAGTGAGGATGCCTCAATTGAAAAAGCCCTATCCGATAATCCCAGCATTATACTCGCACAGCTCGAGTTGGAAAAGAGCAAGGTTGAGCTTGAAAAGAAAAAGAGGGAGCTGAAGAAGTTAAAGAATGCTGACGAGTCCGACGAGCGTGCCATTGAAATGCTTGAAAAGCAGATATATTACAGCGAGCTCCTCGCTGGGCTTACATACGATGACTCGGAAAAGTCCGAGAAGATTAAGCTTAGCAGGGCTATATACGACTATGCGTACAGTGGACAGGTGCTTGCGCTTAAGCGGGAAACCAGCGAATACTACTCAAAGCTTTCGGAGCAGACAAGAAAAAAACTCGAGCTTGGATATATCTCAAAGCTTGACTACTCAGATATTTTGCTAAGCCAGAGTCAGAAAGCCAGCGAGCTTGCAGATGCTCAAATAAGCTTTGACAGCGCAAGGCACGAGCTCAACATTCTCCTGGGAAATTCCCTGGAGACCCAGATTTCGGCCGTGGAAGGCTTTGCTATAAGTGGTTACGATCTTGAAGCTATAGATGCCGCAGCAGTAACAGCAAAGGCTCAAAGTGCAGATTCGAGCATTGTAAATCTTGAAAGCTCGGCTGAGACAACGAGGCTCGAATACGAAAAGCAGGTTTCCTACTATACCGACATAAACCTGGATGCCAGAATTCTAAAGGCCACTTACGACAAGAATCTCGAGAGCCTCGAGCAGGCGAAAAAGGAGCTAGAAAAGAATGTAATCGAAAGCGTTGCAAGCCTCAGGAATTCCAGGCAGCAGCTTACACTGCAAAAGGAAATCATTGATAACCAGAAAAAAAGGCTTGAAGCCAAGAGCAAGGAATTCAAGCTTGGGCATGCCAGCCTGA
Organism: Peptoclostridium acidaminophilum DSM 3953; assembly: GCF_000597865.1. GTDB lineage: Bacteria > Bacillota > Clostridia > Peptostreptococcales > Peptostreptococcaceae > Peptoclostridium_A > Peptoclostridium_A acidaminophilum. Next base: position 463,735 of record NZ_CP007453.1, read on the forward strand.
ATGAGCTTCAGGAGCAGTACCTGAGCCTGCAGGATAAGACGCTTTCATACTATCAGAGCATATACAAGTTCAACATAGACGTTATGAATTTCGTAAGCCTGTATGGAGACTAATGTTATGGCATTGCTTTATCGGCTTTTTTGGGGGTATCAAAAAATCAGCGGAGTAAAGCAAAGTTAAATCCATGCCTGACCTGCAATTGGATTGAAACATGCTCACTTATAAAACCGAACTCTGCAAATATTACGTAAAGGGGTTGAGCCTCATGATTATCAAAAGCAGTTCATTCGAAGATAAAGGACCTATACCTTCAAAATACACATGCGACGGCGAAAACATATCGCCCGAGCTGAGTTGGAGCGGCTTTCCGGAAGGGACAAAGAGCTTTGCCCTGATAGCTGAAGATCCCGATGCTCCAGCTGGGACTTGGGTACACTGGATATTATACGACATCCCCGTGAATGTCACAGCGCTTCCCGAAGGTGTTCCGGATGACGAGGTTTTGTCAAATGGCGCAAGGCAGGGGCTGAGCGACTTCAAGGACATAGGATACGGCGGGCCCTGCCCTCCAAGAGGAGTCCACAGATACTTTTTCAAGCTCTACGCCCTTGATGAAAAGCTCGGCCTAAAGAGCGGGCTTTCAAAGAAATCGCTTCTGGACAAGATAAAAGGCCATGTCATTGCCGAGGCGGAAATACACGGAACATACAGCAGAAGATAAGTGAATGCAAAAATGCCAAGCGGCTTGCTTTTATAGTATAATATATGCTATAAGGCAAGCCGTTAATTCGGCTTTATTGAATATATTGGAGGAAGTTATGAAATTTGTGACATTCGAATCTGAAGGAAAACAAAATATTGGAATTTTGTCCAAAGAAGGCGTTGTGAAAATGAGCGACATATTCAAAGCGCTCGGAAAAGATGAATATCCAAAGGACATGAACGGCTTCATAGGTATGTGCAATGAAAGCCTGCTGGCTGACATCATCCATGCGGATTCGCTCGAACTCACGCAAATCAGCATGGATGATGTCAGAATATGCGCTCCCATCCCCTACCCCAGGAGAAATGTCATATGCATAGGCAAGAACTACTCCGACCATGTAAAGGAAATGGAGGGCAGTCCGACAGCAATAGGCTCTGAAAGGCCTGAAAGCCCCATATACTTCACCAAATCGGCGTGGCCGGCCATAGGTGATGGCGATGCCATATGCTCGCATGAGGATCTGACAAGCCAGCTGGACTATGAGGTGGAGCTGGCCGTTATAATCGGCAAGGGCGGCAGGGACATACCTTCTGAAAAGGCGTTCGAGCACATATTCGGCTATACCATTGTAAACGACGTATCCGCAAGAGACCTGCAATCTTCAAGAAAGCAGTGGTTCAAGGGGAAAAGCCTTGACACATTCACGCCGATGGGTCCATGCATACTCCACAGGGACAGCGTCCCCTTCCCGCCAGACCTCTCTATTGAGTCGCATGTCAACGGCGAGAGACGACAATCGTCTCGCACTGCTAACATGATATTTGGAATTCCTGAGATTATAAGCGACATATCCAAGGGATTCACTCTTATAGAGGGCGACATAATCTGCACTGGAACGCCCAGCGGCGTAGGTGCAGGCTTCAAGCCACAGAGGTTCTTAAAAAAAGGCGACATAGTCAGAATTGATATTGAGGGAATAGGAACGCTTACAAACCATGTGAAGTAGTGTTGCCAAAAGCTTAGACTTCCGGGCTTTTATTCGGCATGATATCAATGAAATACGGAGATGATAATTTGAACGTGAACTACCAGAAGCTTCTTGACGAGAAGCTTTCAGAAATTAAAAAAACAGGAGCAAGGCCAAGGCTGCTGCTCCACAGCTGCTGCGCCCCTTGCAGCAGTCATGTGCTTGAGTACCTCTCAAGCTTTTTCGATATAACCGTCTACTTCTACAATCCCAACATACATCCCGAGTATGAGTACAGGAAAAGGGCCATTGAGCAGAGGGAGTTCATAGAAAACTTCCCACCTGCGAAGGGCGTACTCTTTGCCGAGGGTGAATACGAAGCTGAGAGGTTTTTCGAGCTTTCGAAGGGACTCGAGGACGAGCCTGAAAAGGGCGCAAGATGCACTATTTGCTTTAAAATGAGACTTGAAAAGGCAGCGCAATATGCGCTCGAGTACGACTTTGACTATTTTACGACCACGCTGTCAATAAGTCCGCACAAGGACGCCGCACTACTCAACGAGCTGGGAGAAAAAACAGGAAAGGAAGCAGGTGTAGAATATCTCCATTCCGACTTCAAGAAAAAAAACGGATACAAAAGGTCAACTGAGCTCAGCAGCGAATACGGCCTGTACAGGCAGGATTACTGCGGCTGCGTATTTTCAAAGCTGGAAAGCGATAAAAGAAACTCCATGAATAACAAATCTGAATAGAAAACGAAAAGCCCATTAAATCAGCTTACGCAAAAGCTCGCGTAAAACCGATATTATGGGCTTTATATTTTTGAATTCACCTAAATAGTCTATAAACTAACTGCAGCCATTTCAATGCATAGAGTTATTAATTATGTGAAAATATAAAAGACTTACAAAATAAGCTCAATTCTTTTGTCGCTAATGAATCTCCTTATTGTGCTTGGAGAAATCTTTGTCTGGAGGTATATATCAGCCATTGATGCTCCCCTATGCGAAACTATAAATTCCTTTACTATCGCGTATTCCCTTGCATCCTTCTCAATGCACGCGTCGCATATTGAATCTTCAATCCCATCGCCAAGCAGGGCTCCGCAGCTTCTGCATACTCTTCTTATCATATCTGCACCTCCAAAACCAATTACATATACTTTATGCTTATATTATACCGCTGCATAAAGGCTTATAAATATTAAAATTGCTTTTAAAGTGCAAATAGAGCGCAAGGCCCATGAAAAAGGCAACTGCTTTTAATCGTAAAGTCGCATCTGCATGCATTTCATATTCAATTCTTAGGAAAGCATCATTTATCTTGCTATCATATCGCCCATTCTGTTCAGAGGCCTGTCAAGCAATATGTTTCCAAGAGTCTCTCCAGATTTGCCCTCGACAAGAATTTGAACTCTCTGTATCGAGGTGAATTCCGTCAGAGTGTTGACTATGGAGCCTAGCGTCATCAGCTCTCCTGCGCTTCCTCCTGAGTGATTTTCAATGAACTCTCGTGAAAAATCCACATAGCACGTGCCGTTGCTTACTCTAATACCAAGCAGCCTTGTACCGCTTGGAATTGAAGCCATAAGCACATCACCCTCAGGGCCGGCAATAAGAGCTTCTACAGCCCCTCTGGCTGTCTGGGCATCTTCTATTGTGATCGTCCTGGTCTGCAGGTGCAACTTGTCAGCGTTCCTGTCGGGGAAATATAGCTTCACGCTGATTTCTCTGAACTCTCCGGCTCTGAACAAATTATAGCCTGCCGGGAAGCTCATTTCGTCAAGCTCAAGCAGCTTTTCAAAGGCTATTATTCCCTCTCCTTCGCGTATAATCCTCTCCTCGTAGTACGGGCCGTTTGAATCGCTGTATCTTACCGTGTATTCCTTCTTGCCGTCGGATTTGACTTCGACCTTTCTAATCATGGAATTTATAAGCGCACTTTTCCCGGATTTGTCATGTATCGTTTCACTCCAGTAGTTGCCCGCCTCGAGCGGGGCTTTTATCAATGTTATCCTGTCAAATTTAGAATCCAGCATAGCCTTTTCAATTTTTTCCTGCACGAGACTTCTGCCCTGGATTACATATTTGATTGAAATACTCCTGTCTACTGTGCTTTCACCGCCGGATGGATCCCCCACCTCTCCGATAATAGAATATGTTCTTTTGTCGGCTATATCGCTAATGCTATCCAGTCTCATTTCATGCGAGTATTCAGCAAAGCCGTCATAGAGCCAGCTGTAACCAATATTCCGCGGAAGCAAACTTGATAGCAAATCCCGTTCATACTTGAGGTCGTCTATGCTCGCTATATAAGTAAATGCGTTCCATCCAACCTCCTTTCCAAGCATCTCGGCAATTGCCCGCATGGGAACATACGTTGTGCCGTTGTATATGAAATTGTCAGCGCCAACTCTAGTCCCGTTGACCTCCAGCGTGACATTGTTGCGATATGCCTTTATCATCTCGCCAGAGCTCTGTGCAAGCGAATTGTGCAACAGTACCGGAGCGATCAGGGCAAGAACTAGAATAAAAGCATATACAGATTTTTTATAACTATGTTTTTTCATTTAAATCCCTCCCATATAAAATCGCCACATTGGAATCGGGTTGGCATATTCTTTCAATTAATTTAATACCCATTTGTGCGGAAACTAAATAAAGCATGTTTTTACCCAGCAAATAAAATATAAGGAGTAATCAAATATAATTGAAATTATGTGTTTATAATTGATTTGACCGGGTATTAATTTAATATAAATTAAATATGATATTTATCTCATAACAGTCAAGGATTTATTTAAAGATATAGAATCAGTCATCATCTCAATTCAAGTTTGATGATGGCCGATCGAAAAAAATATCTTTAAAGACAAATCCAACAAAATTGGTTGTTACGAGAAAATAAAGTATTTAATTTTAAAATAAATGGATAGAAATATCCAGAAAGGAGCAGATTCCCAATATGAAGATTGAGAATTTGTCACCGAAAAAAGGACTCATCTTTTAATGTCAGTTTATTCAGAAGCTGAATTAAAAGAATAAGAGTCCTTTTTTCATGATGTTTTATTAAATTTAAAGAACGGTGCAATTATTTTTGTGTCATTTTGATAGATTTTTCTATGCAGGCCTTAACTCCTGATATCACAGATGACCTGAAGCCTGATTTTTCAAGCTCTGCAACAGCCTCAATTGTTGTACCGCCAGGTGAACATACCATGTCTTTAAGCTCGCCCGGGTGCTTTCCTGACTCAAGCACCATCTTGGCCGATCCGAGAACGGCCTGTGAAGCAAACAGATACGCCTTGTCCCTTGGCATCCCGTACATTACGGCAGCATCAGCCATCGCCTCTATGAACATGAATACATACGCTGGAGACGAGCCGCTTATGCCTGTTACCGCGTCTATTAGACTTTCTGGCATTATTTCAGCTTTTCCAAAGCTTTGCAGCATTAACATCACATCAGAGAGCTCCTGCTCCGTTACGTTAGAGTTTGGGCATACTGCCGTCATCCCCTCTGCTACAAGAGCCGGAGTGTTCGGCATTGTTCTTACTATCTTCTTGTCGCTGCCAATCACGCCTTCTATGTCTGAGAGCGACTTTCCTGCAGCTATAGAAACTATGACCTTGCTCTCATCTAAGATATCTTTTATTCCATCCAGAACGATACCATATATGTTGGGTTTGACTGCCGCAACTATTATATCAGCATTTTCTGCGACCACTCTGTTGTCGGTAGTAGTCTGAACTCCATATCTTGCTGAAATTTCCTCGAGTTTGTCTGCGCTCATATCTGAAACAAACACATCGCTTGGATCGACAAGGCCTGCTTTTATAATTCCGCCTATTATTGCGCCTCCCATGTTTCCTGAACCTATAAAGCCAATCTTTTTATTCATCTCATACCCCTCCGCTTTATTTTTATACTAATTATATTAAACTATAAAGCCGGTTTTTACAATATAAGTAACATATATAAGCAATTAAGGGATAGTTGCTTGTCTTAAGCGACTATCCCTTAATTAATTGTATACTGTTTAGCGTTAGTTTTGCTGTGAAATGGTATTTCAAATTTTAATGAATTCTTCGAATTTTTATATCTTGAATTTCTCTACTGCATTAAGCAGCTCCTGCGAAAGGCTTTCAAGATTGCTCGAATGGCTTGAAAGCTCCTGCATTGAAGCCAGCTGCTCCTCGGTTGCAGCCGACACTTCCTCTGTGGCTGCTGAAGACTCCTCGGCAGCAGACGCTATATTGTTGACCACAAATACTATCTCGTCCTTGGCCCCTATCATATCGCCGCCGTTTTGCTTAATCTCGTTCGCGTTCATGCTGAGCACATCTATTGCCTGTGATATTTCAGTGAATATCGAGTTTGTCTGTTTTACGGCCTCCGATTGCTCCTCCACTACAGTGTAAGCTTTTTCCATTGCATCTACTGCAAGCGCAGTTTTGCTCTGTATAACCTCTATTATCTCCTTTATCTTCTCTGCAGACTTGGATGACTCCTCTGCCAGCTTTCTAACCTCTTCAGCGACTACAGCAAAGCCCTTGCCGTGCTCTCCAGCTCTTGCTGCCTCTATGTTTGCATTCAGCGCCAGCAGGTTAGTCTGTGAAGATATTGCTGTAATTGTTTCAACTATCATTCCAATGCCGTTTGCATTTTTTGCGACATCGGCCACTATTTCATTTACCCCTTCTGTTGATACTTTGCTCTCGACGCTCTTTTGGTCAAGCTTGCCCACTATTTCAAAACCTTTTTTAGTAAGCTCATTTGCCCCTTCAGATGCAGACTTAATGCTGTTGGACTCGTTTGAAACCCTGTCTATTATCGCTGAAAGTTCATCCACTTTTCTTGAGCCTCTTAGGGTATCTGCAGCTTGAGATTCAGCACCCCTTGAAATCTCTTCTATAGTCTTGGCAACGGAATCTGCAGCCTCAGCTGACTGGTTCGATATGTCAGAAAGTGTAGTTGCCGATTCGCTTACTGTCATAGCTGAATGCTTGACATTGCGCAGAAGCTCCCTCAGGTTCATCTGCAGCATTCCCACAGCCTTAGCGAGTTCGCCGAATTCATCGCCTCTATTTAGGTATGCATCTTCCACTTCGTCTGTAAAATCGCCGTTAGCTATAGTTTTAATGTACGAAACGCCCCTGTTTAGCGGCACTGCTATCATCCTGGCTATGTAGAGAGCGATTATGACTGCAAGTATCGAACCTACGGCCACGCTTGTCATTGCAGATTTTTTCAAAATGCCAGTGTCAGCAATAAGCTCAGCTTCTTCCATTGCGGCTACAATCTTCCAACCTGTTTTTTCGTTTGTTGCAAATGTCATGAACTTGTCCTGTCCGGCAAATTCGTATTTAATGAAGCCCGTATTAGTGGAAGTTATATCATCCCAAACGCCGGCTTCTGCCAGCGCCTGAGTTCCTATAAGCTTTGCATCCTTATGGGCTATTGTCATGCCAGTTGCATCAGATAGGGTGACATAGCCTTCCCTGCCTATCTTTGTGCCGATTATAGCGTCAGATATTACGGATAGGTCTATATCCATGCCGGCAACACCTACTATCTCGCCCGAGGCATTTTTTACTGCCTTTGCAAGCGTTACAATCTTTTTGCCCGTGAAGGCGTCGTCATATGGAGCCGTCCAGAGCATCTTGTCTGGATTAGCTATTGCTTCCTTATACCATGGCCTGGAAGTTGGGTCATAATCTCCAAGATCCTGCTCAGGATATATGTGCATCTGCTTGTTGGACTCCCCAAAATATGTGGCTAGCAGGTTCGAGTTGCTTTCTTGCACGCTAAGAATTGCTTCATTTCCTGCTGCAGTATCGAAATTCTGAATTGCAGAATTCTCCACTATGCTGCTAAGCTCCACTTCAAACACTGTAAGAAACTGGTCGACATACTTTTCGGTTTCGGTTATAGTCTGCTGAGTGGTCACGGCAAGCTTGTCATTTAGCAGGTTGAAAGCCGCCCTGTATGAAAAGAACCCAAATACACTCAGCTGGACAACTATAGCAATAAGAATAATTGCAATAAGCTTGTTCTTTATGCTGCCCTTGATTCCGCCCTTATTACGCGGAACTTTAATTTTGTCGCTTGATTTTTCCAATGTTACAGGCCTCCTTTTTATTCTCATTTGTTGATAGACTAAACCTATATTAACATACTTTAGCACCAAATTGACAAAAACCACATAAGCCGCAAGTCCTATTAATATGGTGCATTTTAGTTATTTTTTGAATTTTGTTGAATTTTATAATTTATTTCGCGGGCGGATTCTCCATGTTTTTTCGCTTACTTTTTTCACAAGGCTTATTGCTACTACAGTGACTTATTTGACTGCGTTGAAAATTCTTCAATTAATAGAAATATACTCTTTAAATTAATACTTACTTATAATATAATATTTTTTGGGTGTTTTTTTACCAAGGCGACATAACCCGGTTACGGTAAACCTGTAAATTATGTGACTTTAATATATATTGGGGTAAAGAAAAGGAGTTTTTTTATGAGCATTCTTGTAGTTAAAAATCTGAGCCACGGATTTGGCGACAGAGCAATATTCAACGACGTATCTTTCAGGCTGCTTAAGGGCGAGCACATAGGCCTGATAGGCGCAAACGGTGAAGGCAAATCAACATTCATGAATATAATAACAGGCAAGCTTGAGCCTGATGACGGCCAGATAGAATGGTCAAAGCGTGTCAGGGTCGGCTACATGGACCAGCACTCGGTGCTTGAGCCGGGCATGACAATGCGTGATGTGCTTAAAAGTGCGTTCAAATACCTCTTCGACTTGGAAGAAGAGATGAACTGCATATGCGAGAAAATGGCTGACGCTTCCCCTGAAGAGCTCGAAGTTATGCTCGAGGATATGGGGACAATTCAGGACATACTTACGCACAACGATTTTTACGTTATTGACGCCAAGGTTGAAGAGGTAGCCAGGGGTCTTGGCCTTACTGACATTGGACTCGACAATGAGGTTCAGAATCTCAGCGGCGGCCAGAGGACAAAGATACTACTTGCAAAGCTGCTTCTCGAGAAGCCAGACATATTGCTGCTTGACGAGCCTACAAATCACCTTGACGAGCAGCATATAGAATGGCTCAAGATATACCTTCAAAGCTATGAAAATGCATTTTTGCTCATATCGCACGACATTCCGTTCCTTAACAGCGTAATAAACCTTATTTATCACATGGAAAATCAGGAGCTCAATCGCTACGTAGGCAATTACGACGAATATATGAAGGTCTACGAGGCCAAAAAGCAACAGGTTGAGTCTGCTTACAAAAGGCAGCAGCAGGAGATTGCGGAGCTGGAGGATTTCATTTCCAGAAATAAGGCAAGGGTTTCAACAAGGAATATGGCCATGTCAAGGCAGAAGAAGCTCGATAAGATGGACAAAATAGAGCTTGCAAGAGAAAAGCCAAAACCTGTATTCAACTTCATGCAGGCAAAGACATCAGGCAAGATGGTCTTCGAGACAGGCGAGCTTGTTATAGGATATGACTCTCCGCTTTCAAAGCCTCTCGATCTTAGGATGGAAAGGGGACAAAAGATTGCTCTTGTGGGAGCCAACGGACTTGGAAAGACTACTCTCATAAACAGCATCCTCGGGAATATTAAGCCGATTGCTGGGGAGGCGAGGCTTGGTGAATCGCTTCACATAGGATATTTCGAGCAGGAGTTCAAGGGCGACAAGGGCAACACCTGCATAGAAGAAATATGGCAGGAGTTCCCGGGCTACACTCAGTATGAGGTGCGTGCAGCGCTTGCCAAATGCGGACTTACAACGAAACACATAGAGAGCAAGATCATGGTCCTCAGCGGTGGCGAGCAGGCAAAGGTAAGGCTTTGCAAGCTTTTAAACAGCCAGACAAACCTCCTTGTGCTTGACGAGCCTACAAACCACCTTGACGTTGAAGCCAAGGACGAGCTCAAAAGGGCTCTCAAGGACTACAAGGGAAGCATACTTCTTATATGCCACGAGCCTGAATTCTACAGGGACATTGTCACCGAGGTTTGGAACTGTGAAAACTGGACTACAAAGATAGTATAGAAACACAACTTGACTATTTGAAAGGAAGGCGAGACTATGGACCCCGAAACGGTTCGATTATATATAGCTAAAAAGCACATGATCCATACGCCCCTTTCCCAAAGCTGATTAGCCGCACTCTTTTGCGGCCTAAATAAACATGCTGTCCGGATGGCGGGTGCATTTGGTGTTTGGGCTAAAAAAGGGAGTGGTTTAAGTGATAAGAGCTTTCAAAACGATAGAAGACAAGCTTGTGCGCATTGAAGATATAGCTGCTAATGAAAAGGACATCTGGCTGAACCTTGTCAATCCGTCTCAAGCCGACATAGCGCAGATAGCCGAGCAGTTTGGCATAGACATGGATCACATAAGGGCTGCGCTTGACGAGGAGGAAAGAGCTCGTATAGAGGTCGAAGACAACTACACGCTCATAATAATAGACATCCCCGTGCTTGAAAAGGAGGATGTCCCAAACTACTATATAACAATACCTCTTGGCATAATAATGGGCAAGGATTTCATAATCACAGTATGCATAAAGGATTCTCCTATAATGTCCATCTTTGAGAATGGACGCATAAAGGGCTTTAATACATTCATGAAGACGCGTTTCGCATTTCAGATATTCTATAAGACCTCGGCGCTCTACCTAAATTACTTAAGACGCATCGACAGAAAAAGCAACGACGTTGAGCGGGAGCTCCATAAGTCGATGAAAAACAAGGAGCTGATACAGCTTCTAAACCTCGAGAAAAGCCTTGTGTACTTCACGACCTCGCTTAGGGCGAATGAAATCGTGATGGAAAAGATGCTAAGGCACGACAGCATAAAAAAATACCCCGAGGACAAGGAACTCCTCGAGGACGTAATCATAGAGAACAAGCAGGCCATAGAGATGGCCAGTATATACAGCAACATACTCAGCGGCATGATGGACGCATTCGCATCCGTCATTTCAAATAATCTTAACATTGTCATGAAATTCCTGACGTCTGTTACCATAGTAATGGCGATACCGACTATGGTGGCCAGTTTCTTTGGAATGAATGTAAATCTGCCTTTTTCTGATAAACCCTATGCTTTTTCAATAGTGCTGTTAATATCTTTCTGCCTTTCGCTTCTATTTGGCACAATTATGGCAAGAAAGAAGATGTTCTAATAAATAAAAAATCTAAGCCCCGCGGCAGATACTTTCAAGTCTGCATTGCGGGGTTTTCTATTAGGTCGATTTTTGCCAGATCATCCTTCCTTCTTTGAATTCGTAAACAGCATAGCCTTGTGTCTTGAGGTATGAAAGATACGATTTTGCGGTATTTGAAAGCAGAAGGTATTGTGTGGCATTCAGCTCTATGCCATAGCGGTTGCAAAGTCCTGACAATATATCGTCCAGCGTTGCCGGCTCTGAGCATAGACTCAGTATAACTTGCGCTATTTCCCTGATTTTAGACTCGTTTGCATCGATAAGCAAGCTTATGTCTTCGCAGGCAGGCGCATGGCTGGGCACGTATATATCAGCTTTTAGACTTCTCAGTCTATTCAGAGTCTCAAGCTGCGACTTGACGTCATACAGATATGTAAGGTGATATTTGGAGAGTATGACATCTGAAAAGAGGCTGTCTGCCAAAAATGCGACGCCGTCGGGAGTAATTATTCCTATCATGTCCATATAGTGACCTTTAAGGCTCAGAGTCTCAAGCGGCGTTCCGGGTATTGTACCTTCTGATTCTATTATGTGTGTAACCCTAGAAGGCTTGGCCATCAGAAACTTGTTTCGCATATCATCGTCAGGAAAGCCTCCAAATAGAAAAGCCGGCTCGAGCACGGGATTTGTTATGAAGGAGGCTTCGAGAGCTGTAGCTGCGATTTCGCATTCTGTACGCTCCTGCAAGAAGGCGTTGCCTCCAATGTGATCGGCGTTTGAGTGCGTGTTTACGATCAGCTTGAGCTTCCAGCCCCGCTCCCCAAGCAGCTTTAGTATCTGTCTTCCGGATTCCTTGTCGTTGCCGCTGTCGATAAGCACAGCATCGTCTCCCTGGATATATATACCGATGTTAGCCGGTGAAGAAATCATATATGTGTTTCCCTTTATATGCTCTATAGCAAGCTTTGCCAAATGAATTCCTCCTTGTAAGATAAATATAGGGTTAGGGTTCAAAAACCCGTCCGAATGTTCCTTGATAACTTAACATTTATTGTTCAGATGAACCAGCGACACTCTTGAATGAAAATCACTAAACTTCGTGCTATAATCTCACTTGTCAGAGAGATAGATGTGCGTTCCTCCTGGATCCCTCACATCATGAGGTCTTATCCGTAAATTAGCGTGTCACTCCACAAGGACGATTCGATGTTTAGCTGGTTGGGCCACCTTCTGGTGTTACCCGTTTCAAATGCAAGGTTGTTTGGCGTCCTCAAACAAAGTGGATACTCTGATTCATTCTAAGCAGAAAGGTTGTGTTACTTTGTCCCAATTTTTAAACGATTTTGTTGTCGGAATTGATGTTTCATCAGAGTTTTCTGTAGTTGCAATGATAGCACCTTCCGGAGAGCTCATCCGCAAGCCTTTCAGGATTGACCATAATCCTGCTGGATTTAACAAGCTGCTCGAGATTCTCAAAAAAGAAGAAGAGCGGTTAAAACGAAAGCCCATCTACTTCGTAGAATCTACGGGTATCTTTCATTTACCACTCTTCTTCTTTCTGAGATCGAATGACCTCAAAGGTTTTGTCCTAAACCCTTTATGTGTCCATTCTACCAAGAATTTCGACATTAGAAAAGTGAAAAATGATAATAAAGATGCCGAGGCTATCGCAAGGCTTGCAAAATACCAGGATGTAAAGTTTTCCATGATGCCCGAGCCTCAAATTCTCGCACTTCGCATGATGGTGAGGGAATATTACTCCCGCTGTGACATGCTCACTGAGATGAAAAACAGGCTCTGCACGGATCTTTACTTGCTGTTCCCGGGCTTTCTTGATGTGTTTTCCAATCCTTTTGGAAAGACCGCGTTGGCTGTTTTAAGCGCTTATCCTTCGCCTAAGGATGTTCTAAATGCAGACCCTCAGCAGTTGCTTGAGCTCATTTCCAAAAGCGGCAGAAAAGGCGAGAAGTGGTCAGCCAAAAAAGCTCTGCAACTTCTTGAAACAGCACAGCTTTCTTTGAGTATGCCAAATGAATTCGCTCTGCTTGACTCCAAAATAAGATTCCATCTTGATGGAATCGACAGCTTTAAAAAGTGTCTTAATGCTATAGAATCACAGTTGCACACTATCATCGACTCAAGCGACTTTCCTGACACCGCTCGAAAGCACATCGAGCTTTTGGATCAAATGCCTGGCGTAGGCTTTATCAGTGCGGTCACTCTGATCGCGGAAATCAACGATTTCAGCCTATTCAAGTCTCCAAAGGCCTTTACAGCTTTCTTTGGCATAGATCCATCAGTCAATCAGTCGGGCAAGTTCACTGGCGACCGCAACAGGATTTCTAAACGAGGCACCCGCATTGGCAGAAGAGTTCTCTTCACAATGGCTCTGTCCTCAATAAGAACCACCAGAAACGGCGATTCCATAAATCCGATTCTTCGCGACTACTATTTGAAAAAATGTGTCAGCAAGAAGAAAAAGGTGGCCCTTATAGCCGTTATGCATAAGTTGCTCCACTACATTTTTGCGGTTCTTCGTGACTTAAAACCGTTTGAATTTAGAAGCCCGCAGGAGCACCAAGCATGGAGAAACAACAAGCTTCAAACTGCACCAAAACATGTTGCTTAAAAATTGCTAAAATGTAGCTTCTCCAAGGTCATTGTTCGGATTTTTCAATGGCTTGGTTTCTCATACTCTTTTTTAAGATTGAAAATTTCTAAAGAAAATCAATCAGATTTATTGACTTTTATTAGCTGGTCTTTTTAATATATAAATCTACATATATTATATCCATACAGCAATCCTAAAATGCTTGTTTCAACTGAAAAATACAATGTGAATTTGATTATATTATTAATAATATCACTTAATGTGTTTAGTCATACGCTTTTTAAGGTATATAAATAAAAATAATAAGGGGGGAATGATTATGAAAAAAATACTTTTACCTGTGGATGGATCTGAATACAGCAAGGCTGCAAGTGCTGTAGCAAGGGAAATGGCCGAGAAATTTGGCGCTGAAGTAGTTGTACTTCGTGTAGGAGAGCCTGATTTCTTGGATATGTACTATTCACGCAAAGACCTTGAAGAAACAGTAGAACATAAGATGGAGAGAATAGCTGCCGCAACAATAGAGGAAGACAAGAAGCTTTTTGAGGGTTCTACTCTCAACGTGAAGTATGTAACTGCTGTTGGCGACGCTGCTTCAAAAATACTTGATGTATGTGAAGAAGAAGGCTGTGACTTTATAGTAATAGCTACTCACGGAATGGGAGCTGCCAAGAGATTCCTTGTAGGCTCAGTTACTAACAAAGTAGTGCATCATTCACCGGTACCAGTATTGGTGATAAGATAGTATCATAAAAGAATATTAAAACCGCTTTTGCTACAATGGCAGAAGCGGTTTTTTATTTTTGCATGAATGCCCTACTTTCTTATTCATGGTAAATTGCCGCATTGAGTATACATAACTTTATTACGGTCGACAATCTATTCGTAGCTTATGAGCTCTGAAACCTCACGCTTGGCCCTCTCGTTATCCTTGAGGTATTTTTGCGTAGTGGCAGTAGAGCTATGGTCAAGTATCTGCTGGACCGTGTATATGTTTCCTGTTATCTCGAGAGACTTAGTTGCGAAAGTTGCCCTTAGCTTGTGCGGGGATATTCTCGGGTTCAGTGAAACTCTGCAGGCGTATTTTTTTACAAGCTTTCTTATCTGCTCTATGCTGAGTCTGGCAGGGCTTTTGCCGTTGCGAGAGGAGCTAAGAAACAGTGCATCTTCGCTTCCTGGTTTTATATTCGAAGTAGCCCTTTCATTTTGCATGTATTCCCTCAGCGCAGAAACTGCCTGCCTTGAAAAATACATCATCTTTCTTTTGTTCCTCTTCCTGAATATCTCAAAGTATCCCTTCTCGAAATTGAGTGACGATATATTCAAATGATGAAGCTCGGATATCCGAAGTCCGTGATAAATGAAAAGTGAAAGTATAGCTATGTCCCGGAGTTTTGTGGCTTCAAAATTTTCAAGCTCCTTTTTCGAAAGGCATATATGTCTTCCGTACGCTGTGCACTCCCCTGCTTTGGCTAGCTCAAGGACTGCATTGACCTCCTCGTCCGATAGTGTGAGTACGGACGGCGAATCGCCAGCGAGTATTTTCCTTAATTTTTCTGTTTCGTTCTTTTCTACATAGTCATTTTTGTACAGCCACGTGAAAAAACTTTTTATACATGTCTGTTTTAGAGAAAGTGTCCTTGAGCTGTTTGAGAATATGACCTTATCACCGTTTTGGGTATGCTGGACGTAGCTTCCGCAGGAGTCTATGTATTCCTGTATGTCGTCGGCGTAAATCATTTCGATGTCTGATGCGTCTATATCCATTATGCTGCTTTTTTTCACAATCCCGCTTTCAATCATGCTGGCGAGGAATGCCTGCACCTCCCTTACGTATTTGATCGCGGTTTTTATGTTGACGCTTCTTGCGCTCTCATTCCTGTAAAGGGAGTTTATGTACTTTTTCAGAATCTGCGGCGAGTTGGCCTTGAGTATGTCGAGCTTCTCCTTGAGAAGAGCTCTTTCTATGAGAATATTGTCCGGGATTTCACTTCTGTTTTTGTCTGATATCCTGAATCCTTTCATAAACCTCTCCCTTTGCATTAAAATGAATTTTTAAGTATATTAATATAATTAGTCGAGCCCTGCAATTAAAACGCCTTAAAACCGATTTAAATGGCTCTGTTTTTCAGGTTGATGTATCCTGTGCGCATTATGGAACTCTAGCCTATGTCTGTACTATATATTCTATCATCAACTATACCGATAATCTACATTTTCGGTATAGTTGATGTCTTTTAAAAACGCCAAATCGCTTTAAGGCTTAAAAAGCCTAGATCCGTTGGCGTTTTATATGATGCTTATAAATAGATGGCTACTCCGCTACTTATTATTTTTACTCAACCAATGCATAGCGATGTTTGCATATGCAGCCGCGCCTTTAAAAAGCACCGCTTCATCAAATCTTGCCTTTGGATGATGCATAGGATATATATATCCATCCTCGGAATTTCCAGCAACCATTGTCAGCATAAGGCTTGGAACCCTGTCGCTTACAAACGAAAAATCCTCCGACCCCATCAATTTGCCTCCCTGGAACGCATTTGCCATATTAATGACAGCTTGTTCGCCAAAGGATTCGACTAACGCCTCTCTAGCGGGGTCTATTACAGCTTTGTCACTATACACAGCGGGACATCCGTTTATAATATTCACATGAGCTTTTGCTCTAAAGGTTTGAGCTATGCCTTCAGCAATAGCTTTAATTCTTTCTGCCACAAATTCCCGGTTCTTCTTGCTGAATGTCCTCATGGTGCCGCTCATATGGGCAGTGTCAGGAATGACATTTGTTGTAGTCCCCCCACCCATCATGCCTACTGTTACTACCGCGCTGTCTGCCGGCGGGATTTCACGGCTGTTTATTGCCTGAAGTGCAATATGGATATGCGACATGACATATAGAGGATCGACTGTCGTATCTGGCATAGCGCCATGTCCTCCTTTGCCCTGGATATCGATCTCAAACCAGTCTGAAGCAGACGTTGTCGGGCCTGCCTCCGGAATAATAAATGTACCAGTTGCTGCGGACATGCCAGTGAACACATGAAGCATAACAGCTGCGTCAACCTTTGGATTCTCAAGAATCCCAGCGTCGACCATAGCCTTAGCTCCCTTCAAACTTTCTTCTGCCGGCTGGAACATAAGCTTAACTGTGCCCTCAATCTCGTCTTCTCTTTGCTTGAGCAGTTTTGCTGCGCCAAGGAGCATGGCTGTGTGTAAATCGTGACCACAAGCATGCATATTTCCATTATTTGACTTGAATGCTTCATCAGTCTCTTCTTTAACCGGAAGAGCATCCATGTCAGCTCTAAGAAGAATAACCTTTCCTGGTTTTTTCCCGCCAGCAGTTGCAACAACACCGGACTGACATATTTCCTGAGTATCATAGCCCATCTTCTTCAGTTCATCTTTCACAAAAGCTGTTGTAACAGGCAGATCCATGCTTATCTCGGGATTTTGGTGCAACACTCGTCTATATTCAACCAATTCCTGCTGTAATTGTTTTGCTTCTTCTACTATTCTCTTCATTTAAAAATACCTCCAGAAAATTTCAATAATAGGCCTTAAGCATTTTTAGCCATTCATCTCATTGTGCTATCACTCTATATGGATTTTGTTAACTGTTCACCGGAATTTTGTTGACCGAAAAAAAGTCCGGCGGCCGTTTCATTTAATATTTTAACATGCAGGATTACTCAATGCCACTGTTATATTTTTCGCAATTTCGCACTCTTTTGGCTGGTTTTACAGTTGGTGAGAAACTCTTATTCGGATTGTATGAATTAAATGCTTTTCACACATGCAATTTGATGATATACTTTTCTAGCAATTGTGTGCTTTAACGCGATAATTTTTTTTAGAATGAGGTGTTATTATTATGGAACAAAAGAATAAGAACGGAGCAATGAGCGCTTTCTTGAATGGAATGGAGACTGTGGGCAACAAGTTCCCTGACCCGGTATTTATATTCATGGCTCTTGCGGTAGTAATAATATTGTTGTCTGCGCTGTTTGCCTCAATGGGCCTTTCGGCCATCAACCCGACTGACCAATCAACAATCGTAGCGCAGAATCTATTGTCTAGAGAGTATATTGGCAGAATGTTCTCAGACGCAGTAAAGAACTTTACTGGATTTCCCGCCCTGGGCGTAGTCCTTATTGTAATGCTGGGAATAGGACTAGCTGAAAAGAGCGGCTATTTTGAAATAGTAATGAAGTACGTCGTGCTAAGGACTCCCGAACAGATAATAATTCCTGTACTGATTGCTGTAGCTATCATAGGAAACGCCTTCGGCGATGCGGCTCCAGTAGTATTGCCGCCGCTGGCTGCCATAGTATTCCTTAGTCTTGGACACCATCCTATCGCCGGTATGGTCATGGTCTATGCAGCTACGTTGGGTGCCTTTGCAGCCAACCTCATGCTGGGAATGAGCGATGTGCTTGTGTTCGCATTTACAGAGCCTGCAGCGCAAATGATTGATCCCAATATAAAGCTTAATGTGGCTATGAATTACTATTTTATTGCTGCTTCTACGCCGCTGCTACTAATAACAGTTTATTTTGTAACGAAAAAAATAACTATTCCTCACTTTGGAGAATTTGCTCTTGCATCGGAACACAACGAGCATGCAAAGGAGCCTACAAAGCAGGAAGTAAAGGCAATGAAATATGCAAACATAGCATTACTCTTGACTCTTGCAGCCATACTGCTGATGATTATTCCAGAAAATGGAATACTCAGAAACATTGAGACGGGGTCTATACTAGAGAATTCGCCTTTCATGAATGGAATTGGAGCTGTCATTTCGGTTTTATTTTTCATACCTGGCCTTGTTTACGGCTATGTTTCAGGCTCAATCAAGAATTCCAGCGACCTCTCGAAAATGATGGGAGATTCAATGGCATCAATGGGCGGATTCATAGTTATAGTGTTTTTCGCAAGCCAGATGATGGCATACTTTGCATGGAGTAACCTGGGAAGCATAATGGCAATAAAGGGCTCGCAGCTTCTCAGCAACGCCTCGGGCATAGGCCTTATCGCGGGCTTCGTTGTATTTACGGCATTTATAAATCTGTTTATGGGTTCGGCTTCAGCCAAATGGGCGCTTCTTGGGCCGATTTTTGTGCCAATGTTCATGCTGCTTGGCTACCATCCGGGATTCACACAGATGGTTTATCGTATAGGCGACTCTATCACGAACCCTATTACGCCTATGGTGCCTTATCTGCCGCTTCTGTTGGCAATGGCACAAAAATACGATAAAAAAGCTGGCTTAGGAACACTTATTGCAGGCACACTGCCGTATTCAATCGCAATTGGCTTGGTATGGACTATAGCTGTCATTGTTTGGTATCTGCTGGGCTTGCCGGTAGGACCTAACGCTCCTATTTCTTTAAGCTCTTGCTTAATACTTATGGGAGCTTAAATGTAGAGAGTCAATAAATTGGTATTGTTAAAAAAAGGGAGAAGCACACTTCTCCCTTTTTTTATATCAGCCATAAGAATCTGTATCTAACCGCCTCCCACTGGCGGGAACACTGCCACGACGTCTGAGTCATTAATTGTCCTCATAGCATCTCCGTCCCTTCCATTCAAAAGGAGTATGCTGACTTCATCTGCATCTATTTTCAGCATGTGGAGTATGTCAAGTATCCTCGAACCTTCCGGCATGTCAAGGAAGTATTTCTTTTCCCTACCCTCCCTGAAAGTGGCAAAAAGTCTCACTTCAACTTTCAAATCAATCACCAGCTTTACTATATGTTATTTCTCGATATAACCAATGTACTCTTCGAGTCCCAGAGTCCTGAGAGTCTCATCCGTAGGAAGGCCGTTTTCGTCCCAGCCTCTGACGCTGTAGTATTCAGGCAGAAGCACATCAAGGTGGTGAACATTGTCCTTTGACGGTCCGTCTGCTATAGGGTCTTCGAGAAGTCTCTTTGGAAGTGTATCGTCGGCCTTTGTCAGTCCTGCCTTGAGGTTGAACAGCTTCTCAAGTGTCCATATCCTGTCCCCAGCACGTAGGAGCGATTCGTTGTCATGCTCTTCTCCGACAACCGCATTGTACATATCGACATAGTCAGGAAGTCCAAGTCCGAAGGTTGTGAATATACAAAGACCCAACGAATCTATTACAGCTGTAAGGTCGTGGAACACCTTGGCATAGGCTGCTTTTCCCTCGTCTGAGAATCTGTCGAGCTTCTCGGGATATCCCAAAATTTCCGGGCTTATCATGTATCCTTTTATATGGCAGCCCCCTCTGTTGTTGACAGCGTATGTTATGCCGTGACCCTGGATTGCTCGTGGGTCATAGGCAGGAAGCTCCTGTTTCTTGACTGTCATGGAGTACTCAGGCACCCCGTAAGAATCACACAGCCTGTACGAGCCGTCAGCCATCCTGTCGCCGAAGCCTTCCCTCAGGCCTATCTTCTTTGTCCAGGCCACAATAGCCTTTGAGTCGCCCCAGTCAAGCGATACTCCGTCCCCTTTGATTTCCTCGTCTTTTATATAGCCTCTCTGATAGAGTTCCATGGCTGCTGCTATTGTAGCTCCCACGGATATTGTATCGAGACCGTATTCGTTGCAAAGCATATTTGCAACATCAACAGAGTTCAAATCATAGTTGTCACAGTCTGCACCAAATGACCAAATGGTCTCGTATTCAGGTCCTCCGCACTCAGTTCCGTCATCGAGCTTAACCCATCTGCCGCATGCTATCGGGCACCTGTAACAAGGATTTTTCTTGATCAGGTATTTTTCTGTAAGTGTTTCCCCGCTTATTTTATCTGCCTGGTCAGTGTAGGATTCCTGGAAGTTCCTAACAGGCAAAACTCCGTTTTCATTGATTATGTTGACAAGCACTGCGGAACCATATGTCGGAAGACCTCCGCCCGCAACAGGGTCCTTCATAAGTATTCCTGTTTTATCGCTGGAAACCTGCTTCGTCTTTTCATCATCGGCCAGCGCAACTTTGTTTGTTCCTCTTACAACAATGGCCTTGAGATTCTTAGAGCCAAGAACGGCGCCTACTCCGCCTCTGCCCGCAGCCCTGTCCACATCATTCATGACTGCTGCCATTAGCGAAAGGTTTTCTCCTCCCGGTCCAATGCAGAGAACCTTTGACTTGTCCCCGTGCACTTTCCTCAGGTAGTCTGTTGTCTCGGATACGACCTTGCCCCAGATTTCTGATGCATCCCTGATTTCTATTGAATCATCGTCAATGTTGATGTATACAGGCTTTTCTGACTTCCCTTCCAGAATCATCATGTCATAACCTGCGAATTTAAACTCCGCGCCCCATTTTCCGCCTGAATTTGAAATAGCTATGGTGCCTGTAAGAGGTGCTTTTGTTACAACCATATACCGGCCACTGGTTGGCACCGGGGCACCCGTAAGAGGTCCGCCGGCTATTATGAACTTGTTCTCTTCGGAAAATGGATCGACCTTTGGATCAACTTCGTCAATAAAGGTTTTTACGCCCAGACCCCTGGCACCGATATACTTTTTTGCCTTTTCCAGATCGAGAGCCTCTTTTTTAATGCTGCCGTCTGTTAAGTTGATTCTTATTACCTTTCCGCAGTAACCGTACATTTTCATGCCTCCCCAAATCGTATTTGCCTATATATACAGCAAGTTTCGTGCCAATCGTAAGGATCAGTCTTTGGGGATTGGGGTGTTCATTGTGTGAGCACTTCCGGCTTTGCATGTGTTCACTTGTTGCGCATCGTTCATTTTATGAACAGTTTATAGAGAAGTCCCTGATTTTTTTATAAAGAGTATTCCGTGCAATTCCAAGCTTCCTGGCTGTCTTGGATATGTTGTATCCGCACTCCTCTAACGCTCTGGTGATATGTTCCTTTTCTAAGGCATGCAGGTCGTAGTGCTTTTCTTCTTCAGATTTCTTTGCTGAATATTCATCATTTCTCATACAAGGCTGCACACAGGCAATCTCATCAGGGAGTCTGCCTGTGTTTAGTACAAGCTCCACAACGTTTTGGACCTCTCTGATGTTGCCCGGCCATGAATAATTGACAAGAGTGTCAATCTCCGTCTCATTAAAAACAATTTTTTTCTTACCCAGCCTTCTCGACAGTTTATTCATATAGTAGTCTACAAGAAGCATGATATCCATACGTCTTTCCCGCAGTGGCAACAGGCATACCGGAAGCACATTGAGCCTGTAAAAAAGATCTTTTCTAAACTTTCCTGATTCGACCGCCTGCCTGAGTTCCCTGTTAGTAGCTGCTATTATCCTCACATCCACAGGTATGGGTCTGATTCCTCCGATTCTTGTCACGACGCCTTCCTCTATCGCTCTTAGGAGCCTGACTTGCATGTCTATGGGCATTTCACCTATCTCGTCAAGAAATATTGTTCCGCCATCTGCAGACTGGAATTTGCCTTCACTTCCTCCTTTCTTGGCTCCGGTGAAGGCTCCCTCCTCATATCCAAAAAGCTCGGATTCTATGAGGTTTAGGGGGATCGCTCCGCAGTTTACAGCAACAAAAGGCATGTGGGCTCTGTCGCTGTAGTTGTGGATTGACTGGGCAAATACCTCTTTTCCCGTCCCCGTTTCTCCGGTTATTAGTATGGTGGATTTGCTTCCTGATATCTTTTTTGCATATTCAATAGTGTCCAGAAACTTCGGATCCTCGCCAATTATTTTCTCGAAATTGTAAACCGCCCTGCATTCGCTTATGCGTTCATGCATTTTCCTCCTTTTCCGAGACGTGCTCTCTGTAATTATATGTTCTATCGAAAAAGCTGCAGCGACGACCATGCCCAAAGTGTGAGGATGTACACCCTCTGTGTAGCCTGTGAGATTTATAACCCCGATTAGTTCACCGTCCGGGTCCATAATAGGAGCCGCCGAACATGTCCACTTGTGGTAGGCCTTTATATAGTGGTCGTCTCCAAGTATCTGTACAGGAATCCGCTCGTTTATAACTATCCCCATTGCGTTTGTTCCGATGCAGTCGTCATTCATATATGCCCCGGGAATCATTTTAAATCTGAACGCATCGCCTAGAATTCTTTCGTCTCCGACGATATTCAATATGCAACCCTGAGCGTCAGTAAGAATTATAAAAAAATCCGAGCCTCTGACAAATCTGTAGAGATGGTCAATAAATGGAATTGCAGCCAGTATGAGTTCTCTGCTTTTCTCCAGCTCGTCATCAAGCTCCCGGCCCTCTATGATTTTGCGGCTGAATACAGTATCCCTGCTCAGGCCGATCTTTTCGCAGTGTCTTTGTGATTTTTCAACCATTCCCACTATGTCATTATCCATTTCCTCACCACCCTATATTCCTATTCACAAACCCATATGTATCTCGTAAACTCTTTATTCACGCTTTTTTTTACTTTGCAGGAATCAATAATTTTAAGCTTCGCTTCGGAAATCAAAGTCGTAATATCCTCTGACGAGACAATCACTGCTCTATCAGAGATTCTTTTTGCATTTTTAATAATATTTCCTTGCTCTGCTCTTGTTATTTTACTGCATAAACCGTATGGCAAATCCACAATCGAAACATCATAATACTCGCTAATATCTTGAATGGCCTGCTGATCAACGTTAGCTGCATATCCAAAGTGTCCCAGATTCCGCTTTGCACTTCTCACCATTTTTGCATTTATATCAGAACCCGCCATGCTGTAGCCGGTAAAGCATCCTTCCAGTAAAACTGTGCCTGCTCCGCAGCAAGGATCTATGATACTCTTGGAGATATCCCCCTGCCCCGCAATATTAATCAGTACCTTTGCCATATTTATCTTTAGGGAATTTGAGTAGGTGTGGGGTCTTTTATTGTGTTCGCGCCACAAACTGTTATTCCTAAGGAGTTCACCAAAATACCAGAAGCCCTCATGAAAAGCTATCCCGTAAGTCAATTGAGGCAGTTCAGTTCCTTCAGGAGTTTTAAACTTGCCGCAAAGCTCTTTATATAGAGCCTTTCTATTAGCTGCATAGGGGTCACCGCTTGCAAATTTCAAATATTTTATGACAGAGTTTGTCGTGGTGTTTTCATCATGCTCCAGCTGTAATAACAGCTCCTCAAAGGTTGACACCTTATACCTGATTTCCAGTCGATTTTTTATATATGGGCTCATGGAGGGATTTACTGCCACATCCGAGAAAAACACTTTTTCCTTCGGCGAGGATTTAAATAATGTCCTTGCCTCTATTGCGCAAAGAGTCTCTTCATATTCCGGATAATTAAGATTGTACAAATATGCCTTGTCTTTCATTATTCCTCCAGCAAATAGATTTTAGTTGACGCCTCATTTTCGTGATGCAATGACTTTCTGGTATGGCTGCTATTTAGCCTCAGTGCTGGTCTATATAGTTCTGAAAGGCATTGTGATATGTTTCCAGATTTGTATCCTGAGGATCAGTTGGCTCACTATCGCCTGGCTTCATGTTTTTTTCCGAGTTTAGTTGATTTTGCGCATTTTTTCGATCCGTACTACACTAAATTCAGGTTTTATTTATCTAGATATAAATCAATTTCTAACATGGTTGGTGTATGATCTTGTCTTTCACCAGAGTCTAGCATCTCAGATTTAACAACCTTGTCAGCTAACCTATCACTAACGAGCCAATAATCAATCCTCCAGCCAGAATTATTTATTTTACTTGTTTTTACCCTTTGTGCCCACCACGAATACACACCCGTCATATCACCATGAATATGTCGAAAAGTATCTGTAAAGCCTTTGTTTAACAGACTTGTAAAGCCTTCACGTTCTTCATCTGTAAAACCTGCTGACCTACGATTATTTTGTGGATTCGCTAAATCTATCTCTCTATGGGCTACATTATAATCCCCTGTTGCTAAAACTGGTTTCTCTTTATCTAGACTCTGAATATATTCAGCATACTTTTCATCCCAAACTTGTCTTTCTTTCAACCTTTTCAGATCATCACCAGCATTAGGGGTATATACCTGAGTAAGATAAAATTCTCCGAAATCTAAAGTCATAATCCGTCCTTCTGAATCCATAGTATCTGGAGCCTGAATCTCAGGATAAAAAACTTCTGGAGAGTACTTATTTTTATATAAAAACATAGTTCCTGCATAACCTTTTCTAGCCGGTTCCTGAGAACTTCTCCATTTATACGAATATCCTTTAAAATTCTCCTCTAAACGTTCCATCTGCTTCTTACTTGGCCCATTAGTGGGTAATTTAGTTTCTTGCAATGCAATTACATCTGGATCTTTCTCCAAAATTGTATCAATTACTTTTCTTGTAAGCACCGCCCTATTTGAATCACTTGTTAATGCTGCATTTAATGAATCGATATTCCATGAGATTAATCTCAAATTACTCCTCCTCGTATACTATGATTAAAGGCGAATTACCAAATGAAAATTGGTAATCGCCAATTGTACCTTGATAATCGAATGTTTGCTTAACTCTTTTCCGTTATGAATATAGACCTACAACCAAGCTTGTTCTTCATGTTACTATCTTTCTATGGACATCAAACACTCGGGAAGCTCTAGCCCCTCCTTGCGGCCCTTTTAAGGTGACTGCTTGCCAAAGACTGAACCCTTGGAATGTTCCGACTAACCTCTAAACCGTATGTTGTTCACTCGCCTTAAGTGATTGACATTTTACCGTATGTCTATTATAACCAAATATTGACTCTCTGTAAAATTGAACTACCCCCACTTAACCTGACGGCTTGAAGTGGGTGATTCCTAAGAACACCGCCCTAGCGGGCAGTTTATTATTAGGCTAACCCCGTGGTCCCCACGGTTAGAAGCCTTAGGGCTTCGTTTTTAAGATTTATGCTTGCGTTAAGGTCCCTGTCGTGATTTGCGCCGCATTCAGGGCAAGTCCACTCTCTAACAGAGAGATTCTTAACGTCTTTGTTCTTGTAACCGCAAGTAGAGCATAGTTGGCTTGAAGCGAAGTTCTTAGCAACAGCAACGACTTGTTTGCCGTACCAGTTCGCTTTATATTCAAGCATAGTCCTAAATTGCGCCCAAGACACTTCGGATATTGCCTTTGCAAGTTTATGATTCTTTAGCATGTTGCTTATCTGCAAATCTTCTATGCCGATGATGTCGTGGTTTTTGACTATATCGGTAGAGATTTTATGCAGGTAGTCAGCCCTTGCATTGGCGATATGCTCATGAAGTCTTGCAACTTTGACTCTTTGCTTTTGCCAATTGTTTGAGAACTTGACACGCCTTGATAGTATGCGTTGTTCTCTTGCAAGCTTGGCTTCAAGCGTTCTGAAGAACTTGGGATTTTCGTATACTGTGCCATCTGAAAGTATGGCGAAATCTTTCAGCCCTACATCTATTCCGCATGAAGAATCAGACTTAGGCAGCTCTTGCACCTTTGTTTCAGCAAGCACAGATACAAAATATTTGCCCGATGGATTACGCCTTACAGTGGCACTCAGAATCCTGCCTTCAACTTCTTTGGAGTTAGTGAAACGAACAAGCCCAAGCTTAGGCAGTTTGATTTTGTTGCCTACTACAGCTATGTTGCCATTGGTGTATTTTGTAGTGTATGACTGCACCTTGTTTCTTTTAGACTTGAAGCGTGGAGCATCGTTTTGCTTCTTGAAAAAACGGTCAAAGGCATCGCTAAGGTTTTTTAGAGAAGATTGCAGGGCTATGCTGTCTACTTCCTTGAGCCATACAAGCTCTTTTTTGAGCAAAGTCATTTGAGCCGAACAAGTGTTGTATGTCATACCCTTGCCTGTTTGCTTATAGACATCATTCCAAGCATTTAGAAAGTAGTTGAATACAAAGCGGCTACAGCCTATTGTTTTGGCTATCAGTTCTCGTTGGCGGCTATTCGGATATATGCGGAACTTGTATGCCTTATTGACTAACATTGTTTTTCACCTCCGTGTATGACATATAAGCCTAATTGCTACTATTATGTGTATACCCTTAGAGCAGATACAAAAAACACAACTTGAAAACATTAGGCGATTTATCCCCCACCTAAAGAGGTGGGAGTATTCTCGCCCTAATATGAATAAAACCATTAAAAAAGACATCTCCAATGTTCCATGTGAGATGTCTTTTTTAATGCGAATTATTTATTCTAATGTTGAGGTCAATGTCTGATTCCATAATGCACCACCTTTAATAGTATTTAGAATTCAAAGCTGCCGCATCCAAAGTAGTTGTAGTTGTTTTGAGAAAGCTCATATCTTTGCTCTGAAGCATTGCCTGATTCGTTCTCAAGAGAGCTGTAGTCAGCTGTAGCAGAGAATACGTCGTATGCATTTTCGTTTGAATATCTTTTTTCGTTTTCCATAAAATTATTCCTCCCAAATTTTAAATAGATAATTAACCTTGTAAGTTTACTAAAGCCGGATACTAATAAAGTTCGAAGCTGCCGCAGCCGAAGAAGTTAACAGGTGCGTTTACAACATCGTTTCTAAGCTCTTCCTCGAATGATTTGCCGCTTGTAAAAAGTGAGCTGAAGTCCACGCTGTAAGAAGCAGGCTCGAAACATTTTTCATCTGAGTACATATCGAATTTCTTTTCCATAATAATATTCCTCCCAAGTAATTAAGTATGATTGACATTGTGAATACACAGAATATTCTGATAATTTAGAGATAAAAAAAAGCGCTCGCCTCTATGAACGTGTATAAGACATCCATAGGGACGAAAGCTTATGCTTCGCGGTACCACCCTACTTTGCGGATTAAAAATCCGCCTCGCCGTTCAGGTCAAATTAACCCTAGCCATATAACGCTGGCGTACGTCCAAATCTACTATATTTCGAAATGGAAGCTCAGGAGTGATTATTGTATGCCGCATGACGCTAATTTCCACCAACCATTAGCTCTCTATAGTCTTGCCGAGGCATTTTTGTCTCCGTCATAACTTTTCTGAATATTCTGTACATTTATCTTACAAGTATTATTATATTTTAGGGCCACATAAATGTCAACGGTTTTTTAAGAAAAATTATAAAATAGATTAAAACCAAGGCAGAGATTACGAATCTCTGCCCCTGCATTCACTTTGATATCCTCACATCCACATTGAAGTTTGGCTTTATTAGCTCGTCCATGTCGTCTATTGAGATCTGGACTGTGACTACTGTTTCCCCGTTCTTTTCAACGCCCATCTCTGCGATTTTTCTTACTGTGCCCCTATAATGCTTGCCCGAGTCTGAAAGCGGAAGTATCTCGACTTTGGCTCCAAGCTTAACGTCCTTTATGAAGTCCTCGAGAACCTCTGCTTCAACAACGAGCGTATCCATGTTTACAATATTGAGAAGCCTGCTGCCACTTTGGGTGTTATCTCCAGCCACGGGAGTTATGTCCTGGACCATTCCGTTGGCGATGTCAGACACTATGCTGTTTCCCTGTAGATAGCTCTTGCTCAGCTTGCTTCTTTCCTGGTTCAAGTCCGTTTCGAGAGTTGATATCCTTTGCCTTTGGATGTCTATGCTAAGCTTGTAGTCGTTTGAATTTGATACGCTCGCGTCTGAAACGGCCTGCTGCGCGTCTGACACTCTTCTTTGCGCGTCTATGAAATCATTTTTAGGTATGGCTCCCGCATCATACAGAGCCTGCTTTTTATTCAGGTCCTCGTTTGCCCTTCGAAGGCTCTCCTGGGCGGTAGACAGAGTGCTTGACTCCCTAATGCCGTTGTTTGCATCGCCGCTTATGAGCTTCTCAAGTTGAAGCCTTTCTATTTTCAGGTTGTTCTCCATGTCGGCTATCTGCTGTCTTATCTCATGTATGTCAAGCGATATAATCTCCTGGCCCAGGCTCACGTGCTGTCCTTCCTCGACAAGAACGTCATTTACCATTGCCGGAAATTCAAGCGTTATGTTCTTTATTTCGCCTGCCGTGACCTTGCCGGCTGCTTCTATATAATCTCCCTGAACATCTTTTGGCTTTGCGGCCGCCTGCTTGGCAGGCTCTTTTGACCCGCACGCCGCAGTAAAGACCATTATTCCAGAAAGCAGTGCGACGCATCCCAGCCTTGCAAATCTATTCTTGTTTATCATCACTAAAGTACCTTCCTTCATGTTATTTGATTTTGATCTTGACTGTCGAGTTTGTGCCTATTAGTCCGTTTAGCTCCACATCATCGTCTATTACTATTTTCACGGGAATAAGCTGGGTGACCTTTGTATATGTGCCGCTTGTGCTGAAGCTTGTGGCATTCCCTGAAAGGGCCGCCTGAGTAACCTGGTCTATCTCCTCTATGTGGCCTTTGAATTTTTTTCCAGGATATGCATCGAGCTGAACAACCACTTCCTGCTGCTCATTTATCTTTGTTATTCCAGTCTCCTCGATGTTGGCTCCGACATATATATCGCTCGTCTGCGCTATTACAGCTGCAACTGTTGATGGGGATATCACCTGGTTTAACACGACGTTTAGCTTTACAACCTCTCCGTCTATAGGCGATCTAAGATATGCTCCGCTGTTTAACCTTCCTATTACCTGGTTTTCTTTCACAATGTCACCTTCCGAAACATTAAGCTTAACAATCCGGCCGCTGCTTAGAGAGGCCACCGTTCTCAGCTCTGCGCTCACCTTTGCGTTGTCTGTCTTGTAATATGTGCTGCCCTGCCAGTAGAAGTAAAACCACACGCCCACTCCCGCCATTATGACGATGGCCAGGCCAATGAATATCTTGTTTTGATGTTTTTTCATGTCATTCATACTCAAGTATCATCCTTCCAAATTTAGTTTATTCCTCGCCTTCCGAAAACTGGCTGTTGTAAAGATCCGCATAGAAGCCTTTCTGCAATAAAAGCTCATCGTGACTGCCCTGTTCTATTATGTCTCCGTCTTTCATCACCAGAATCAGGTCCGCGTCCTTTATTGTCGATAGCCTGTGGGCGATTACAAAGCTTGTCCTGCTGCTCATAAGGTGGTTCATCGCCTTTTGTATGAGAATCTCCGTCCTTGTGTCAACGGAGCTTGTCGCCTCATCGAGTATGAGAATCTTGGGGTTTGCAAGTATGACCCTTGCTATTGTGAAGAGCTGTTTTTGGCCCTGCGATATGTTGCTTGCCTCTTCGTTTAGTATCATGTCATAGCCGTCAGGCAGCGCATGTATGAATTCGTGGCAGTGGGCAGCCTTTGCAGCCTCTATCACCTGCTCGTCCGTCGCATCGAAGCATCCATACCGTATGTTCTCCATTATGGAAGCATTGTAAAGCCATGTTTCCTGGAGCACCATGCCGAACATTTCGCGCAGGTCGTTGCGCGTAAATTCAAAGATGTCATTGCCGTCTATTGTTATCCTTCCCGAGTTTATGTCATAAAATCTCATAAGCAGCTTTACGATCGTTGTCTTGCCTGCCCCGGTAGGCCCCACTATAGCCACCTTCTGGCCAGCCTTTATGCTGGCTGAGAAATTGTTGATTATAGTCTTTTCCTTAGTGTATCCGAAGCTTACATTTTCAAATGCCACATCACCGTGGAAGCTCTCGCCTTGCAGCGGCGATGTGGTTTCAGGCGTCTCCTCCTCCTCGTTCAGGAATTCGAATACACGCTCTGCCGAAGCCACTGTAGACTGAAGCGTTGCAGAAACTGCCGCCAGCTGTGCAATAGGCTGAGTGAAGGATCTCATGTACTGTATGAACGCCTGTATGTCTCCTATCTCGACCATCTTTTTGACAGCCAGGTAGCCGCCGAGAATGCTGACAACTACGTATCCGAAATTTCCAACAAACATCATTATAGGCTGCATCATTCCGGATATGAATTGCGATTTCCAGGCTGACGAGTATAGCTTGTCGTTGATCCCTTCGAATTTCTCGACCGATTCCTCCTCGCCGTTGAACGCATGAACTATGCTGTGTCCGCCGTACATTTCCTCGACATGTCCATTGATCTCGCCTATAGACTCCATCTGCTGCTTGAAAAATCCCTGTGACCGCTTCACTATTACTGCGACTATTGCAAGCGACGAGGGTATTACAAGGAGCGCCGCAAAAGTCATTATCCAGCTTATGGAGAGCATCATTGCAAGCACGCCTATTATGCTTGTCACAGAAGTTATTATCTGCGTAAGGCTCTGGTTGAGCGTCTGGCTTACAGTGTCAACGTCGTTTGTGATTCGCGAGAGTATCTCTCCGTGAGTCCTTGTGTCATAGTAGTTGAGCGGTATCTTGTTCATTTTGAGGGATATGTCTCTGCGCAGATTGTAGGTGACATCCATCGCCACTTTTGACATTATGTAGCTTTGCACATACTGGCATACAGCGGATATGATATAGAGCGCAATCAGAATGCCTATCATCCTGCCTATATAGTCAAAATCGGTGAGCAGTCCCGTTCCGGCATGCCAGGCCAGGAGCCCTTCGACCAGTTTTGTTGTAACCTTGCCAAGCAGCTTAGGACCTACTATTGAGAATACGGTTGAAAATAATGCAAAAATCACGACCATGTATATTGATATTTTATATTCCTTCAGGTATGCCCACAGGCTGGCTATAGTCTTTTCAAAATCCTTAGCCTTGCCACCGCCACCAGGAGAGCCTAGGCCCATTCGCGGCATAGGACCTGAATGTTGCTTGTCCTTACTCACCTTGACAACTCCTCCTCGCTAAGCTGAGAATACGCTATCTGCTGATACACCTCGCAGCTTTTTAAAAGCTCGCTGTGGGTACCCAGCCCTACTATATAGCCATTGTCCAGCACTATTATCTGCTCTGCATCCATTATTGTGCCGACGCGCTGCGCCACCAGGAGGATTGTGCTCTCACCCGTTTCCCTCCTGAGCGCCTCCCTCAGCTTTCTGTCTGTTTTCAAATCGAGAGCAGAAAAGCTGTCGTCGAATATATATATAGGGGCATTCTTCACGAGCGCTCTAGCTATTGACAGCCTTTGCTTCTGGCCTCCCGACACGTTGGTTCCGCCCTGCGCGATTATCGAATCATAGCCATCTTCCTTGGAGCTTATGAATTCGGTGGCCTGCGCCACAAATGCAGCTTTTTCTATGTTGTCCATTGTTGAATTCTTGTCTGCGTAATAGAGATTTGACTTTATAGTTCCTGAAAAAAGGCTGCTCTTTTGCGGCACATAGCCTATCTTCTTGCGCAGGCTTTTCCTTGACACACTGCGTACATCCTTGCCGTCGATTAGTATCTGACCGCTTGTGACGTCGTAGAACCTGAGCGCCAGATTGACTAGGGTGGACTTCCCGCTTCCGGTCGAGCCTATTATGGCCGTCGTCTCTCCTGCCCTTGCGGTGAAGCTCAGATTGTGGAGCACATTATCCTGCCCTCCGGGATAGCAGAAGCTCACATTTCGAAACTCGATAGTTGAATCGAACTCCTTGCCAAACTCTGCAGGTTTTTCCTCGTCGAGTATGCTCAGCTCTGTGGCGAGCACTTCAGCTACCCGTTCCGCCGACACGGATGCCCTTGGAACCATAATGAACATCATCGACATCATGAGGAATGCCATTATTATCTGTATGGCGTACTGCATGTATGCCATCATGTCACCTATATCCATGTTGAACGAGGATACCTGCTTTGCCCCGACCCACACAATTATTACTGTGACCAGGTTCATAATTAGCATCATTGCCGGCATCATCATTGCCATGACGCGGTTTACAAACAGGTTTGTAGAGGTGAGATCCGAATTTGCCCTGTCAAGCCTGGCTTCCTCGAACCGCTGCGTATTGAACGCCCTTATTACGAGCATTCCCTCTATGTTTTCGCGCGTCACGAGATTCAGCCTGTCTACAAGCTTCTGCACAAGTTTGAACTTGGGCATTACGATTGAAAACAACACCATTATTACGCCAACAAGACATATTACAGCGACTCCTATTACCCAAGACATCGAAGCGCTGCTCGAAATCGCCTTTATGATTCCTCCCACTCCCAGTATTGGAGCGTAAAACACTAGTCTTACCATCATTACCAGCACGTTTTGAACCTGGGAGATGTCATTTGTCGTACGAGTAATAAGCGACGCCGTAGAGAACTGGTCGAACTCTGCATTTGAAAAACTCGAAACTTTCTTAAATATGTCAAGGCGCAGATCTCGAGCCACGCTTGCGGCTATGAGCGCCGCAAAATATCCCACAGTAACTGACGCTGTAGTTCCAAGAAGAGTCACTAGTATCATAACGACTCCAGTTTTGAGTATGAAATTCCGATCGCCCGACATTACTCCTGTATTTACAATGTCGGCCATGTAATCCGGCAGCGCCAGGTCGCATATGGCCTGCACAAGCAGCAGCACCACTGCGCACAGGAGCATTCCTATGTAGGGCTTTAAATATCTTGCTAACTTTATCACTTTAATACCTCATCTCTTGTTGAAATTCTACCTGTTGCTTAATCAGCTGTTTTCATCCTCACTTGCTATAATGTAGAATTTTTCAAGGAGGCGCAGGAATTCAGCTGTATCCTCTTCGCCCATTTTTTCGAAAATCCCATTGATGTTGGTCATGTAGCTCTCCATGGCTTTTTTCAGACTCTGCACTCCTGCATCCGTAAGTTTCACATACACTACTCTTCTGTCTTTTTTTGTTGTAATCCGGTCTACTAACCCCTTTTCCTCGAGCACGTTTATCATCTGTGAAACCGCCGGTTTGCTTATTTCAAGAAGCTCGCTAATCATGGAGACTGTAACTCCGTCATTATCTTTTGTGTTTGCTTTTATAAGCTTTAGCATCATGAACTCGCTGCGCGGCATGTCGATTATGTTTTTCAGGTTGGCTGTGCTCTTTTGAAATTTCTGCATTATTTGTACTATTTTATAGGCATTGCTCATATCCATGTTTGCTCACCCTCTCACTTTTATTTGATTCATATGGACATTTTGATTTAGTCTCATTAATCATTAAGTTAATTAACTAATAACATAGTTAACATTATATGTCTGCTCCTTTTTATTGTCAATATAAAACAAGCCTATTCCAGATGCTTTCCATAAAAAAACTCCCCTCGTTATAAACAGCTATATTTTATAAGCTGTTTATAACAAGGGAAGTTTATGAGATTAGTATCGTTTCTATGAAGATTTGGCACATGCATTAATAGATTTTTTTTTCTGCATTTCGACCGTCAGCAGGCTGTATCCCAGTATTGGGAAGATTATCCCAAACAGAGGGTTCAACCAATTGAGTATTGCATACGGCGCATACTGGGCGGCTGAAACTCCCAGCGCCCCGGACATGAAAGCTCCGCACGTAGTCCAGGGATAGAGTCCGGACGTCAACGTGCCTCCCTCTTCAAGCGCTCTAGAAAGCATCCTGGGCTGAAGGCCTGCTTTTGGATATGCGTCCTTGTAGAGCTGCCCCGAGAGGACTATGCTCATATACTGCTCTCCCATTATTGCATTCAGTACAGTTGTAGTTACAATTGTAAGGCCCGGCAGGTATTTGGGATTGTGAATTCTTACTAGCATTCTTTCTATTATGACATCCATTATTCTGCTTTCCGTCAGAATTCCGCCAAGACTAAGCGCGAGTATCGCAAGTGAAAATGTCCACATCATGCCTTGTATTCCGCCGCGGTTGAGAAGCGTATCTACAACCTCTATGCCACTGCTGAATGTAAAACCATAGTTTAGCACACTCAGCGCTTCAACAAACGGCACACCCTGCAGGAACATAGCAACAGGTATTGAAGACACTATACCTGCAGTAAGACTTGGTATGGCCGGAAACTTAGCCAGGCTCAAAACCAAAACAATGACAAGAGGCAGGAAAACCACAAGATTCAAATTGAACGAGCTTCCTATAGCATTTTGTATCTGACTTATCTTTTCGACATCCAGGCTTGAATTCGCGTATTTAATGCCCATGACGCAGTAAGCGGCCAGCGCGCAAACATATGCGGGTATTGTCGTGTAAAGCATGGCCGTAATGTGGTCGTACAGGTTTGCTCCGGCTATTGCGGGACTGAGGTTAGTTGTATCGGAAAGCGGCGACATCTTGTCTCCAAAGAATGCTCCCGATATAACCATGCCTGCAATCAAAGGAGCAGGAATCCCCATTCCCATTCCTATGCCCATAAGAGCCACCCCAACCGTTCCGGCTGTACTCCATGAGCTGCCTGTGGCAATAGCAGCTATGCTGGATATAACAAGCCCTGCAGGCAGGAAAAATTTAGGGCTTAGTATGTCCAGCCCATAATATATCAAGGCTGGGACTGTACCGCTTTGAAGCCATGTACCCATCGCCATGCCTATCAGAAAAAAGAAAAACAAAGCGCCTATGGCCTTTGATACTCCGTGCACCATGCTATGCTCTATATCAGACCAGCAATGACCCAGTATTTTCGATGCTGCAGCGGCTATTATTATGCATATGAACAGCAGCGCATGCATGTTGGCATTAAACACCAAAAGTCCGCCCATGAGTGTTAATGCTATGAGAAAAGTAAAGGTCAGAGCAAATAAAAGCGAGGGTTTTTTTGCCGTGGTATCGTTTTCCATGTGCAGTCTCCCTTCCGCTTTGCTAGAACTGTGAATATTCACAGGGATAGGATATCATGCCAGTATTCCCGGGCATATTGGCATGAGCGCAAATGCCCAAGAACACTGTGAAATTCATTGTTTTTTACCTGAGTTTTTTGCTGATTTTTACTGCTGTTTCTTTGACTCCAGCCAATATCTTGTCAAACATTCCCGGCGCATTTATCCTTGAAGTTGGCCCAGAAACGCTTATCGCAGCTATGGCTTCGTTGTTTTTTCCAAGAATAGGCGCTGCGACACATGTAAGTCCCGCTTCAGCCTCTTCGTTGTCAATCGCATATCCTTGTTCTCTGACTTTTTCAAGCTCTTTGCAAAGCTGTTCCCAATTTTTAATCGAAGTATCGGTAGTCCCGTCAAAATCGGCAGATTTCATCCTGGCGACCGTAGCCTCGT
The DNA here is from genome assembly GCF_000597865.1 of Peptoclostridium acidaminophilum DSM 3953. Classification (GTDB taxonomy): domain Bacteria; phylum Bacillota; class Clostridia; order Peptostreptococcales; family Peptostreptococcaceae; genus Peptoclostridium_A; species Peptoclostridium_A acidaminophilum. Next base: position 499,065 of record NZ_CP007453.1, read on the forward strand.
CGGAATAAGCCAATAGACATTTTCCGACTGCCGCTGTGTGAGGTTCGCTTATAGAGCCGAGCGACGGTCTCACCGTAAGCATCTGTCCCTGCTTTTCTTCCTTTATTATCAGTATCGTCTTTGGATATTCGTATGTCGTAGTGTCTAGTATTGAAACATTGACGACCTCACCAAACCTGTCCGAAAGCTCCTTTGCATACGGCTGTATTGTCTCTTTCAGAGGCATTTTTTCGCCTACGAGCATGCCTATCGCATATAGCTTTATTCCAAGCCAGTATTTGCCGCTTTCGGAATTTTGCTGCACAAAACCCTTATTTTCAAGTGTGGCAAGCGTTCTATGAACCGTGCTTTTGTAAACTCCAAGTCCGTTGGATATTTCAGTAACGCCCATTTCTCTTTGCTCGCGGTATAAAAGTATCAGTATATCAAGAGCCCTGTCTACTGAGTTGATAATATCAGTGTTCATAAATTATCTTGATCTCCTTTTGAGTTTTTTTTAATAATTATACCATAGCTGGGCGCTCAATAACTTTTGTCTTTTCAATCGCATTAAGCCTGGCTGCTTTTTATCTCTTCTTTTAAAACGGATCCTAGAATCTTGATTCCTTCCACTATGTTCTCTTCGGAAACCGTTGTGAAATTTAGTCTTAAGGAGCTTTTGCAGTCACACAGCGGATAGAATGACTCTCCAGGCACGAAGGCAACATTGCTTTCTATCGCCTTGTTTAAAAGCTCAGTTGTGTCGATATGTCCCGGGAGCTCCACCCATACAAACATTCCTCCTTCAGGCTCTGTATATTTAGCCTCCGGCGGGAACTCAGCCTTCATTGTGTCGAGCATAAGCTGGCACTTATTGCCGTACGCCGTTCTTATCTTGTCTATGTGCTTTTCGAAGTCATAATTATTGAGGAATTCCAACACCTGCATCTGAGCAAGCTGGTTGCACTGAAGATCTGCCCCCTGTTTTAAAAGTTCGACCTTTTCAATCATATCTTTGGATCCGCACATCCATGCAACCCTAAGACCCGGACACAAAACCTTCGAGAATGAGCCGAGCGATATTACCCTCTCCTGCGTATCCATAGACTTGAGAGTCGGCACGCTTTCTCCCCTGAACCTTAGCTGTCCGTACGGATCGTCCTCTATTACAATAACATCGTATTTGTTTGCAAGCTCAATCAGCTTTTCGCATCTTTCCTTTGACCACGTTTTCCCTGTAGGGTTTTGGAAGTTAGGTATAACGTATATCATCTTAGTGTTAGGGTTTTCCTGAAGCGCCTTTTCAAGGTCCTCCATTATCATTCCGTCTTCGTCGATGTCAACGCCTACAAAATTGCACTGATAAGGCCTGAATGCGTTTATAGCTCCAAGATAGCTTGGATTCTCAGTGATTACGACATCTCCGGGATTGAGCATTATCATAGAGCAGAAAGATATTCCCTGCTGAGATCCTGTAGTTATTATAAGGTTTTCAGACTTGGCATCCACATTGTCTCTTTCCTTTAGCAGCGTGCATAGCTTCTCAAGGAGCGGTCCGTGTCCCTGGGTAGGTCCATACTGAAGCGCCACCATGGCATCTTCCTTTAAAAGCTTGTCTGTTACAGCATGCATTTCATCGAAAGGAAAAAGAGTAGGATCTGGCAGTCCTGCTGCAAAAGATATTACTCCTTTCTTTTGGGCAATTATTTTTCCAACTGCTCTTATGGCTGATGCCTTAACCTCGTCCATTCTGTCAGCAAATATCATGATAACCAGCACCTCCGAAAGTATTTTATGATCTGTTTAGGCTCCGCAACTTAGGCAGGCCATCGCAACCGAATTCAGTTTTATTTCGGCCGTATCGCTTCTTGAACCGAGTATTATCGGATTAGTTGCCCCCAGCACTATGCCGGCCCATTTGGCCTTGTTGAAGTAGAGCCAAGATTTTCCAAGCACGTTTCCAACCTCTATTGCAGGGCAAAAGAAGAGATCCACATCACCGGCAACCTTGCTTTCTATGCCCTTGTGGTGCGCCGCTTCGCTGCTGCAGGCTACGTCCATGGCCATAGGTCCTTCTATGATGCACTTTGGAATCTCGCCGCGCTCTTGCATCTCCACAAGCGCTCTTGCATCCACCGTTGCCGGTATCTTTGGGTCAACCATCTCGTTTGCTGCCAGCGCAGCTACCTTGGGCTTTTCAATGCCCATAGCTTTTATTGCCATTAGAGCATTAGTGAGTATATCCTTTTTTTGTTCCTGAGTGGGTGCAACGTTTATTCCGCTGTCTGTGCAGAAAACTATCTTGCTGTGACCCGGTATCTCGTATGCCGCCATGTGGCTGAGCAGGCGTCCGCTTCGAAGGCCCGTCTCCTTGTTTAGTACTGCCTTCATGAATATGCTTGTGTTTACAAAGCCTTTCATTAGAATCTGAGCTTCCCCGTTTTTCACTAGCAGTGCGGCCTGCTGAGCTGCCTCTGCCTCATCAGATGCATCTACAATCGGCATTTCGCCAAGACCTATCTCTTTCGAAATCGATTCTATTTTTATTGCGTCTCCAACAAGTATTGGCGTTATGAGTCCCATGTCGCTTGCCATCTTTACAGTCTCTAGCACTTCGCGATCATGTGCTGCCGCAATACTAACCTTGAAAGGACCTCTTTGCTTTGCTATGCTTAAAACTTCTTCAAAGTTCCTAAACAACTAATACACCTTCTTTCGTTGAATTTTGTGCAACATTTCATAATTTATAGTTTGAAGCATTTATATGAAACTTATCAAACAATAGATTCACACCCAGATATCCTGCAGCATAAGCCGTCCGAATTCAAATGCGAATCTATATTGTCAACTTTGTTTGTGCTTACATTGGATATTCTTTGGCCTCTTCCTGTCCACTTAGCACCCTTTTTGCTCCAAGCATGAGGGCTTCCATTTCCTCTTCTCCGGGGACTACTGCCACAGGCGCTATGAAGAGTACTTTCTTTTTGAGCATCTCGACGATTTCATTTGAATACGCTATGCCCCCTGTTATTATAATTCTGTCGACCTTGCCATCGAGCACCGCAGCATAGGCTCCTATTTCCCTTGCTGTCTGCAATACGAATGCGTTCAGAACGTTCACAGCCGTTTCGTCGCCTTCGTTGTACATTTCAACAATTTTTATCATGTCCTTAGTTCCAAGGTAGTCATACATCCCACCTATACTGCTTACCTTCGCAACCATTTCTTTGTGGCTATACTTTCCCGAAAAACAAAGATCTATAAGAGGATAAGCCGGAAGTCCACCGCTTCTTTCTGGCGAAAACGGTCCGTCAACCCTTCCACCGCCTCCGTCTATCATTTTTCCTTTCCTGTGGGCCGCTATCGATATTCCTGAGCCAAGGTGAGCCACAACGAAATTGAGGTCGCTGTAGTTTCTGTCAAGCTCTTCGGCAACTTTTCTAGCCACCGCCTTTTGGTTCAGAGCATGCAGCCAGCTTGCCTTTTCCAAGTCCTTTATGCCTGTTATTCTGGCTTCTGGCATGAATTCGTCCACCGAAACCGGATCCACAACAAATGAAGGAATTCCGACTGTGTCTGCTATAGATTTGGCAAGTACGCATCCAAGATTTGAGGCATGCTCTCCATTTACTGCATTCTTGACATCGTTTATCATATAGTCGTTTATGCTGTATGTGCCGCCTTCAATAGGCTTAAGAAGCCCACCCCTTCCAACAACAGCCGAAAGTAATTTGGGATCTATGTCGGCCTCCGCCAGAGAATTCACAATCAGCTCCATCCTGTAGCCGTACTCATCAAATACCGTCTTGAACGGGGCAAGATCTTCAGCCGTGTGCACTATTGATTTTTTCATTATCATATTTTCGTCTTCAAATACAGCTATCTTTGTAGATGTCCCACCCGGATTGATTGTAAGTATTTTCATGTCATATTCCTCCCTAATGTTCATTTTTAAGTGTCTATTCAAGTTTCTATAAAATGAAGTTGTAATCAGATAATTTTATTTCGGAACGATGTTCTGCTAATTTTGTATAAAAAATAACATTCACGCTCGCCCAATGCACTTAGAATATTTAAAACCATTTCTGGATCAATATATGAGAAAAACGCCTGGTGAGCTGTGATACTATTAAGCGAATATTTGTTTCTGTATAGGGAAGAAAACTTTTGGATTCTACAATGGCAATTTATAGAATTTTTAGTTCTGCTTAATAGAACATCGTTCCTTTATTGTTGTTTTTATTTTATATCTTTCCATTTTGAATGTCAATATGATTTGAATTTTTCTGAAGTTTTCAGTATGATACCCCGCGCAGAATTGTTTAAATAAGCTTTTCCAGAGCATAATTTGACTGAGCAAGACAGCTTTCATCTTCCAGCAGATCCAGACTCTTTGCAAATATTTTTGTCGTACTTGCCTGCACTGTAAGCGTTATTAATATCGTCATAAAAACGACAGAAGATATTACGTCGCTATGGGGAAGGTGCATTGAGACTATCATTCCGGAAAGTGCAGCAGGTATTACGCCCGTCTCCCTCACCCACATTAAAAAGAGTATCTCCCTGAATGTCCATTTTGCTTTCCTGTCAGGAAGCGTGCAGACGAGCACCGACAAAGGCCTGAACACGAACATAAGCAGGAATACTATCAATAGTGACTGTTTCCAATACATCGCAAGTGCTACAAAGTCCACCTGTGTACCAAGCATTATAAATATAGACATCCTCATGAGCGTTGAAAGGGTTTCTCTGACATGAGTCTGTACAAGCGACGAGCTTGGGGGAACGACTAATCCAAACGTCGACTTGTTGCCGCACACAAGACCTGTGACGAATGCAGCCATATATCCGCTGCCATGAAATTTTTCAGCGAGTATATACGATATTATAACCGCAAATATCGACACAAGCGGGGCGTATTCATGCAGGAATCCGAACTTCTTGTCTGAAATCACATGAGATAGGACCATTCCTACAGCTACTCCTACTAATATCCCACCAGCCATCATTATTCCAAGCTGCTTTATGCTTCCTCCCAGAGAAAATGTTCCGTTTTGGATAGTGGCTATTATGGAAAAAACGAGTATCGCACCTGCGGCGTCGTTGAATGCAGACTCACTTATTACTGTCTGTTTTACCTTTTCCCTTAGTGTTATGCACTTGAATACCGGAACAAGCGTTGCGGGATCCGTCGATGCAATAACCGCCCCTAGCAGCAATGCGTACAGCATATTTATATTAAACACTTCCTGCACGGCGTATCCGGTAAGAACTGCCGATATTGCCAAACCTATTATAGCCAAAAGCCCTACAGTGATTTTTACACTGTTTAGCACCTTCAACCTTATCTCTCTGCCACCGTCATAAAGTATGAAAGCAGAGCCGAACGTTAGCAGCAGATGATTTCCAATAGGCGAGACGTCCGTGCCCACGAGATTCAAAACATAGGGGCCAAGTATTATCCCGCCCATTAGGAACAGCACGACATCTGGAAGCTTTACAATACCACTTAGCTTTCCAAATGTCATTCCTGTAACTAAAACAACTGCAAACAGAGACAATATGCTGTCTGTAGATGCAATTAATGAATTTTCCATTTTAATCACCTCCGAAATGGCTATGACTTCATGTTGTTGTCATATTATAATGAATTACTTTGTATTATATAAGACACCTTCAGCCAATTACGTTTTGGCCGAAGGTGCCTTTTAAAATGGGGTTATACCTTATTAAGTTGGATGTCGCTTTATCTCATACTGCTGCCTCTAACTAACCGGCTATTTCGCCTGACACAGTTGATTGAACGGCCTTAGGCTTCCTGTTTTTTAATTTCAGAACTAGTATAGCCGAAACTGCTCCAACTGCAAGAACACCCATCTGGTACATGAACATGTACGTGTATCCAACGTTTTCAAACTTATCAAGCCAGTTTCCGTAAAGCACGAACTGGAACATGTCAGGAGAGAATCCAATAACAGCAGCCATTCCTATTGTAGAAGCCGTGTATTTCTTTGGAACGTTAAGCTCTGTTATTACTGCATAGTATGATCCCCTTCCCATGTATACCGAAAGTGCCATTACCAGAGTAAGAGCAATCAGTATCCAAACCGGCGTTCCTTTGCCAAGATTAAGCATAAGCGCCATTCCCGCAAGTCCAACAAGATTTACGCCCAGAAGCACCTTTGCGGACGATTTCACCTTGTCTGTTAGGAATCCGCCAAGTGGCGCGCCTATAAGCGTCATGACATAAGTTCTAACTATTGCCACCCAGCCGGCAAATGCAACGCTGGCGCCCAGTACATCCGTGAAATACGGAGTAAAGTATGTCATAGTAGTCAGATAGGAGTATATTGAGAATATCGAGAATGCTATAAGCCATGTTGCAGGGCTCTTTGCTATATGAATGTAGTCAGACAAGCCAAGCTTGTGTACCTGCTCTTTTTCTCCTGAGTCTTTTTCTCTTTCAGCCTTTGCTTTTTCCGGATCATCAAGCATCATCCATACCGGTATTGCAACAAGAAGAGACATTATGCTAAGTCCCATAAGCGCTGCCTTAAGTCCTGCAGTACCTTCAAGGAAACGTGCAAACAGAAACATCATGACCGCGTTGAAAACTATGTTCCAAATACCTATTATAGATTCGTTCATTCCGAATATCTTGCCCTGATCTTCATCTCCAACAAGATTCCTTACAATTTTTATGTGTGCAGGGTAGTTCATTACAAGGCTTGCTATCGAGAAGCCAACCCACATTATCAGTGCGAACGAATAAGTCGGATTCATTACAAATGCGATTCCGAAAATACCATTTAATATCGCAGAACCAACATACACCTTCTTGTAATTGAATCTGTCAGCTATCCAGCCGCCAAGAGGACAGCCGTAGAAGTTTCCAAGTCCGTAGATAGTTATAAGGAACCCCAGTTGAGCGTTGCTGACACCGAGCATTTCTTGAAATGGGTCATAAAAAACATATTGTATAAACGGGATCAGGTAAACTATTGACCAGCATGAACCAAGCGCCAACAAAGTCAGCATAAGCTTAAGTTTCTTATTCATATTATCCCCTCCAAAATCAATCTCTCAAAATTCAAATACAATTTTTTCTACAATACATTTGAAAAAAATGCTTTAGCAACCATAACTTTCTACGTCTCAACTGCAAATGTGCACTGCGTGCATTTTTAATAATCATGCAGAAGTTCTATCTGCCGGAATCAAGTTCCGCTTTCATTGCAAGAAAAATCGGTCTTTTCTTTTTACTCCAGCGAAATGCCCAACTCATTCATTTGCTTCAAATTAATGCGGGTTATATGAAATTATAGCCAGCCTTGAATGCCTTGGTATTCATTTCTTCGAATTTTTCCTTGCCTTTTTTTCTGAACATGTCGTTCATGCCGTTTAATCCTTCTTCTTCAGTGAAGTCACCTGTTGCCTTGACGATGACACCCGCCATTATTATGTTTGCTCCCTTTGGATGGTTTATTTCCTTAGCCAGCCTCGAGCAGGGAACCTCTATTACCTTGACGTCGCTTCTCACATTAATATCGCATGTGACAAGGTCGCTGTTTACAATTACGGTTCCACCCGGAGCTACTGTATTTATAAATTTATTAAAAGATGGCACATTCATTGCAAGAAGCACATTTGGTTGTTCCTGAGACGGATTGTAAATTATGCCTTCTCCGTATTTAACCGTACAGTTTGCAGTTCCGCCCCTCATTGCCGAGCCGTATGATGGCATCCATGTAGCGTTTGCTCCCTTATGCACTGCTATTTGAGAGATAACTAGTCCCGATGTCAGAACTCCCTGGCCTCCCGAGCCTGCAAATACGATTTCTCTCATGCTATTTTACCTCCCTAGTCTTGAATTCACCCAATGGGTAGTAAGGAATGAGTTCATTTTCTATTCTCTCCATTGCCTTAAGCGGCGACATTCCCCAGTTTGTCGGGCATGGTGAAAGCACTTCAACTACAGAATAGCCTTCGCCGTTTATTTGGGCCTCAAGGGCATTCTTGATATAGCCTTTAAGCTTGTTTATATTTGCCGGCGTGTTGACAGCTCCCCTTGCTACGTATGCCGCGTTGAACTGATCTGCAACGAGCTCTGGAAATTTTATTGGATTTCCAGTTATAGCACAGTCTCTTCCCATTGGAGAAGTTGTAGTCTTTTGTCCCGGCATTGTAGTATTGCTCATTTGACCGCCAGTCATACCATAGTTAGTATTGTTGACTAGTATTGCTGTGAACTTCTCATTTCTGTATGCAGCACTTGTAGTCTCTGCAAGTCCAATGCTGTATGCATCGCCGTCACCCTGATATGCCACTACTATATTGTCAGGATTTACTCTTTTCATGCTTGTGCAAACAGCTCCCGCACGTCCGTGAAGACAGTGAAGTCTGTCTGTTTCAAGCACGCCGCCTAGAAGGCTCGAGCAGCCTACACCTATTCCGAATATGATGTTTTTGTCCTGACCGAGTTCTTCCAGACACTCTGTTATCAGCCGGATTACCACACCGTGTCCGCAGCCTGGGCAGAACGATGAAGTTTTCTTAGCTATTTCAGCGATTTTTTTAGATTTAGCCATGACTAGTATACCTCCTTAATTTCGCCAGCCGCGATTTTAACAAAATCCTCTTGAATAGCTTTCATGGCTGGTATTCCATATACGTATGGCAGGCAGTAAACTGGTATGTCCGATTTCATTGACTTTTTAACTGTAAGCGCCACATCGTCCACTAGCTGTCCTGTTGCATTTGCTTCAACCGTTATAAAACCTTTGACATTTGGATTAACCTTTGCGAAAGCGTTTTCCGGGAACGGCCAAGCTATTATTGGTCTTATGAAGCCCACCTTGTGACCCTGAGCCTTAAGCTGCTCGACAGCGCCCTTAGTAGATCTTCCTGGTAGCCCGTAAGCGACAAATACATAATCAGCATCCTCAATGTCTCCATCTTCCCATCTTTGCTCGTTTGCTTTGATTAAATCGTGCTTTTCATTCAAGAGCACCGCTTCTTTCATTGAATCCCTGTCGAATATGCCAACTTTCTTGTATGAGTATTTTCCGTCGAAGCCCCATGGCTGTCTTTTGACTTCCTTGAACTCAGGAAGCTCGCAAGGCTCCATCATTTGTCCTAGAGCGCCTTCTGTCATAAGTGTAGCCACTGTTCTGTATTTTTCTGCAAGGTCAAATGCAAGTCCAGTAAGATCGACTGCCTCTTGTATGCTTTCAGGACAAAGAACTATGGTTCTGTAGTCGCCGTTTCCGCCACCCCTCGTTTCTCTAAGATAGTCGCACTGGGCAGTGTGAAGAGTTCCTATTCCATTTCCATATCTTACAACATTTATCACAACAGCTGCCAATTCTTCATCGTAAAGCTGAGTAATACCTTCCTGCTTAAGGCTCATTCCCGGACCAGATGATGCTGTAAAGCTTCTAACACCGCATGCTGCCCCGCCTACTACCATGTTTATTCCAGCAAGCTCACTTTCGGCCTGCACAAAAGTACCGCCAATTTCCGGCATGCGCCACGAAAGATATTCCATTATCTCGGTCGATGGAGTTATCGGATATCCCGCATATAGTCTCGCGCCAGCCCTTACTGCGGCTTCAGCTATAGCTTCGTTGCCTTTAATCATGTCACCCATGTTATAATGCCTCCTTAATTGTTATTACTATCCTAGAATTTCATATACGCCGTCAGGACACATAGTATAGCATATGCCGCAGCCTATGCATTTTTCATGATCCACAACTACAGTTTGATAACCAAACTCGTTTATTTCCTCAGAAAATGTTATGGCTTTTTTAGGGCAGTTTGCCGCGCAAAGCTCGCACTGCTTGCATCTTATTGCATCAACCTTTACCTTCATTACGATATTCCCTCCATTTCTATACAGTATGTTTGATCAAACATGAACCTGATGTAGAGTTGTAAGAACTTAATTGTTTTGTTCTGTTCTTCGGAACATTGTTCTATTTTTTATTTAAGACAATTCTACACCCGTTTTTATTCGTCGTCAACATCTTTTCTGAAACTTTTTGAAAATTATTATAATATTCACATTGTCGAATCTATTAATAACATACAGCAATTGAATGCTTGCTTTGTATAATTACGTAAAACGTCAAAACACAGAATAATTCAATCCGCAACTGCCTATAAATGCTATATGTCACGGAAATTGCCTGAGCATTCAAAAAAAAGATTGAACCATCGAAAATGTGGATAAAATTATATTGTAAGTTTAATTTGATAACAGCAAGTACAATCACGCAAACTTGTCAATTGATTTTCACAAAGAACTCTAAGGGGTGCATAAAATTGAAATACAACTGCATTAGGTGCCAGCTAAACGAAGACATAAGAAAGATGGAAGTGAAGCTCGACCACCTGATATTTGAAAGAAAAGGGGATCTGATGGATCCGGAAATAGTTCAGCTTAGCGGGGATATAGAAAGGTATACTGCAGAATGTACAAACTGCAAGACAAGAAGGGATTCGATAGCAAATTCAAGCGGAAATAGCATTTTCGGATGTCATATATCGTTTTACTATTATGGTCTGTCACACCTTATTATGAACATGTGCAGTTATATAGCAAGCGGCGTCAGAAAAAATGAACTCGTTTTTCTTTCTATGGAGACGGAGGTTTTCGACAAACTCATGGCACTTCTGCAGCGTTTGAACATCCCAAGTGAGAGCATTTATTTATACCCGGTAGAGGAAATGATAATGCTAAACAAGGAGCGCGGCATATCGGTTCTTAAAAACAAGGTAGACGAATTCGTGAATGATGCCAAAAACAGGGGGTTTAGCGGTATACGATGGATTGGTCAGCCATCGTACGCCATGAAAAGAACTTCAAAATCTGATTTTCTTGAGTTTGAGCTTGCCCTTACCGAAATGGTTGCAGACAAGGAGATATCGATACTTTGCATTTACGATTCATACGACTATGTTACAACCAGAAAATATATCGATGAAGATGTAATGCGTGAGTCAGTTAATACTCACACTCATATTCTGGGAAACATGGATATTGATTAATATTAATTAAATATGAAATAAAAACCGTTTACAGACATAGAAATATGTTCGTAAACGGTTTTTTATTGGATTTTTCCGATATGAATTATCTCGCCCTCAAGTACTGCTCCGGCCAGTATTCAAGCTCATCGCCCAATTCCTTGGAGGCCTGAAGCGGCCAGTACGGATTCCTGAGCAGCTCCCTGCCAAAAAACACCATGTCAGCCCTTTCGTTTCTGATTATTTCATCCGCCATGGATGGTTTGCTTATTAGACCTCCTGAAATCACAGGCAGACCCGTAAGCCGCTTTATAGTCTCGGCAAATCTTGTCTGGTAACCTTCGTATGCAGGCACAGGCGCGCTAACAAGCCCTCCTGAGCTCACATTGACTATGTCTATGCCTTCGCCCTTTACAAGGTTTATAATGTCAGCCACATCATGTGGTCGGTTTCCAGCTTCGCAATACTCCTCTGCCGATACACGCAGGCACACGGGCTTATCATCCGGCCAAGACAGCTTTGCCCTTTTTACTATCTCCCTTAGGAAAGCCGCCCTATTTTCGACGCTCCCGCCATATTCGTCTGTTCTCTCGTTTGTGACAGGCGAGAGAAATTGGTTTATCAGGTAGCCGTGTGCGCCGTGTATTTCTATTATGTCAAAACCCACAGCCAAAGCTCTTTCAGCAGCCTGCCTGAATGCTTCGAAAACCTCCTCGATATCATCCAGTTCCATTTTCCTTGGTCTTTTGTATGTCAGGCTGTGCGAATCGAATTTTATGGGGGAGGGCGCTATTATGTCCTCGCCTTTCGCTTCGCACTTTCTGCCTGCGTGCGCCAGCTGTATGCCTATTTTGGATCCGTTCCGTTTGACCCTTCGTACTATCTCGCTTAATCCCTCAATTTGGGAATCATCCCAAATGCCAAGGTCCTCGCCGGTTATCCTGCCCCTGCTTTCCACGGCCGTGGCTTCGACCATAACAAGGCCCACACCGCCTATTGCCCTTGTCTCATAGTGCGTAAAGTGCCACTCGTTCGCATAACCATTTTCATTCGAGCTGTACATGCACATAGGCGCCATCATTATTCTGTTTCTTATGTGAAGATTTTTAATTGTTATGGGTGAAAAAATCCTGTTCATAAGCCACCTCCATATCATTATCCGAATTGCACTCAATATTTTTTCCCATCTGAACAACTCAAATATAATATCCATTATAGTATTCCCTTTTTTATTTTACCCAATACAATATATATCCAACACGTCTGCTAATACTTGATACATTCATCTAAGCGCTATTAGGGCATATATGCATCTCAACAAGCTCTGTTTTCAAAATCAAAACCCCGCCTGCGGGAGTGTTCTGCTGCCGCAAACGGGGTCAATATGCGTTTTATTAAAATATGCGCTTGGGAATTGTTTTGCAGAGAAGTTAAAACATCTTGATTTAGGCTTCCTCGCTGACAGCTACCTGCTCGGCAACTTTCGATGCGCCCACAGTTTTTACATCTTTTATTATCATTAGCACCAGCAGGAATATGCCTACATATCCGTTTATTACATAGATAATGTTAACCAGCCTGTCAAAGGGCACCTTGAGTCCTACAAAAGCTCCTATTATGGCAAGCACTATTGCCGCAGTCTTGAATTTGCTGCTCTTTTCATCAGCTATCCTTGCTGTAACAGTCCATAAGAGTGGCACTGATGTAGTATAAATTCCCGCTACAACTGTCACAGAGAATATAAGCGCTACAACAGGATGTATGTTGCCGGCTAGTATAAGAGATGGTATTTTGGATCCCGCCACCTGCTCAACGTTCGCCATAAGCCCAAGGGCTACCACTATTACAGCCGCCGAGAATCCGATTGCTCCGAATATTGCGCCCATTGTTGCTTCCTTCTTGCTGCTTGCGCCTGCGCCCATAGCCGACATAAAGGTCGCCAGCCATAGCATACAGAAACCAACGTATGAACCTGCTGCAAACAGCCAGTTGCTAGAAGCCTTGAGCAGATTGAGCTTAGGAATCACCTCGTTTGCTGTAGCAAGGCCCTCAGGATTTTTGAATATCGAAATAATTCCCAGGGTTATTGCCATCACTGCAATTGTAGGTCCTATCTTGCCTATTACATCTACTATTTTGCCAAGTCCGAATACAACGGTGCTCACAGCAAGTATAGCCATTCCTATTCCGCCCACCGCTACCGGAAGTCCGTATTGCTGCTGCACCGTTGCACCCGCGCCGCCAATCATTACGATAAAAGACATGTATATGAATAGCGTAGAGAAATAGTCATAAAATGTTCCGATTGTCTTTCCGCAATAATATGGATATATGTCGCTTCTTTTTTCAAACTTGTTGTTATAGCCAGCCATTATGAAACTAATGCCTACATACAGGAACAAGAGAAAAACTACTACAGAGCCCAGCACACCCATGTATCCATATGCTGTAAAGTACTGCATAATTTCCTGTCCTGTTGCAAATCCCGAGCCTATTAGAAATGCTATAAAGGCTCCGGCATACGTGGCCACCTGTTTGACATTGACTTTTGATGCATCCATAAATATCCTCTCCCTCCTTGGTGTGAGTCAAGGCATTAATTTTTACTTGCAGCAAATATGCAGCAGTTTCTGTATGTTATATTAAATGGCGGCTAGAGATGGCTTTGCAAGTCGTCTCTAGCCGCATGTCAGGCGTTAGCCTTCAAATACCGTCTGCTCGTCCACTTCTGTCTGCAGCGCCTTGAGTCCTCTCATCACAAGCTCTCTTCTTAGCTTCTTGTCGCCTTTGGCATCAAGCGCCGGATCTCCGAGAGGGTGAGGTATTCCTATTGCAGGCACTATTCTGTTGGCGCCTATTGTGAGTGATATAGGCACTACTGTGGCAAGGTGTACTACAGGTATTCCTGCTCTTTCAATTTCTTTTACCATCGTTGCTCCGCAACGAGTACAAGTGCCTCAGGTAGATGTCAGGATAACTGCTCCTACTCCGTCTTCAATAAGCTTTTTAGAAAAACTCTCGCCAAAGCCCTTTGCGTTGCCTACAGACGTTCCTGTTCCTGTAGTAGATACAAAATAATTGGCTAGCTCGCCTATTACACCTTCCCTTTCAAGGTCTCTCATTACGTCAAGAGGCACTACAAGGTTAGGATCTTTGACAACAAAGGCTCTGTCGTAGCCGCCGTGTATAGATGTGAAGTCGTCAGCTGACATTGAGTCCATTCCGGTGATGTCATATATTCCATATCTTGTTGCACTTGAAGATTCTATTCTGTCAGGGTTGTCATGAGGAACTATGCCGCCAGAAGTGACAATGGCAACCTTGACCTTTGACATGTCCTTAACGGCAGGGTTTGGTGGAACTCTGTCGAACACAGGCATTGGATACTCGGTCTCGAATTTTTCGCCGTTTAATTTATTCACAAGCATATCGATTGCTCTTTCTGAGCCTCTCTTTTCGTGGAAGAAGTTAGTCCTTATGCCCATCATGTGGTAGCCTTCCACCTCAGGAGGTCCAACAAGTTCGCCCTTTGCCTTTTTCATGACAAGCTTTGCAAGCTTAGGCATAGAGTTTCTAAGGTCTGCAGCCGAGTTGCCAGTTTCAATTATTTGAATGTCCTTCCTGTACATGTCAACACCTGGATTTTCAACATACATCCCAGTTACAGATGGTATGCCAAGATCCTCCTCTACAGCCTTTGCTATAGAGCCGCACGCCACGCCGTATCTTCCGGCGTTGAATGCTGGGCCGGCTACGAATGCGTCAGGCTGTGCGTCCTTTATCATCTCCAGGATTTCTTTTCTGGCGCTGTCCATGTTCTCCCCGTAGTAAGAGTCTCCGCATATAACTGTCGCTACAACCTCTGCTTCATCTCCAAGAGCTGCGGCTAGAGCCATACCTGGTCCTACTGCGCCTTCCCTCATTTCCGGAGGTATGTTGGCCTTCTCCTCTCCGCCGACTCCGGCAAAGAAGTTGTTTATATAGTGAACTACCTTTAGCTTTTTCATATCATGTCCTCCCCTATATCTTAATAGAATCTGGCTGTAAGCTTGTTGTAGCCGTTTGCTATTGTAGAAGCTATTATTATCTGCAGCTCTGCGTCAAAGCTTCCGTCCTCATTGATGCAGCCCTTGTAGCCGCCTATCATAGTCTCTACATAGTCGAGCATTCCTATAACCTTGTCCATAGCCGGGAAGTGCTCTATGAGGTTGCCTTGTCCGCATGATGCAACAGCATCGGCCTCTGGAGTTGCGTCTGCTACCGACTGGGATTTTCCGTCTCTTCCAGGGAACTCGTCAGTTATAAGCACAACCTTCGCTCCCGCCTGAGTACACTTCTTACAGTTCATCATAAGGTCAGTGTCAGGGTTGCCGTAGCCTTCTTCCGTTATTAGCACTCCGTCTATTCCAAGGAACTCGACTAGCTTTCCTACCATGTCTGAGCATCTTTCCTTGTCAGCCAGATACACGTTCTCGTTTGTAAGTATAACTCCAACGAAGTTGAGATCCTTGCCGTGTCTCTTATAGAGGTCTTCTATTACAGGGTTGTTGAGGTGGTGGAATGTAGTAACCTTGTCGCAAGGTGCAACGCAGTTTCCGCTTGTTATCGCGCCGTCCATTATCTCTGTAGGATACATGAATGTAGGTATAAACTGCTTGGCGTCAACGCCGTAGTAGTACGTGTCATGAAGAAGTCCCTGAGACTGCAGCATGTGCACATACGCAACCTTTGGAAGGTCAGGATATTCTTTTATCTGCTCAAGCAGAGGTTTTGTCTCGTATACAACCACTTCGTCAGGCTCGACATCGAGTCCCGCCTTGCCCACGTATTCGGCAGCTTTTAGTCCGACCATTCTTGCGGCAGCCTCGTATGCGTGAGTTTCAAGTCCCTCGACAGGCTCGACCACTATACACACGTTGTTGGTTTCCGAGAAAGGACAGTATTTTGCAATAGGTCCAGACATGTCTATGACACCTTCCTGGAAGCCCACTATCTTTCCGCATGTAAGCACTGTAGAACCTACTAGAGCATGAGTTCTTCCAGAGCCGACTGTTTTCACCTTGTTGGTCATTCCTGGGAACATGGCTCCAGAGCCTTCAACCTTGACCCTAGGCTCGATTACATCCTTTACAGGAGCAATCCTTACAGATTCGCCTGGTCTGGCAAGTTCGACGTTCACGCTTTTAATGCGGTCGTCCTGCATTGCCAAATCGATTATCTCCTGCTTGTTTACGTAGAGAACACCTTTTTCCACCGTGGTTTTCTCGCCAAACTGTACATCCTTGATAAATATCTTTCCAAGTTCAAGACGCAATAGAAACACCTCCCAAAGTATTTGAAAATGATTACGGTAATGAAAATTTATTCAACAGCGGCTTGATTGTTGCTCTTGCCGCTAAATGTTGCCCATCCTGCTAACTGCATTTTCGATTAACGAAAGGTCTACAATTCTGAAGTCTTTCAAAATATTCTCAGTCCAGGGCGGTGTGGGATAATTCTTCATGAATCTGAGCGCCGAGTCCATGCTCTTTTCGATTATGGCTACGCTTTCCACATCAAGAACGCCCTTACTCTTGCTTATAACAACTGACTTGTATGGAGTCTCATTTGGCTTGATGCTTCCCGAGAGGGGATGAGTATAAAGCGAGTGCCCCATATAAACAAGGTCCCTTACACACTCTAGAAGTTGGTAAAGAGAGCTTTTGTCGAGATAAAGCGTTTCAATATCCTTGTTGAATTTCTCGTATACAAGGCTGTTGTTCGTTATTATCAGTTTGTCCATGCATATCGTCCCCTATCGTTGTTGTCTGCTTAAGATTTCCGCTTCGCTTATGCTGCCGGATAATCTTTTTTGTTTCTTGTCATAATATATAAGCAAGCGGCGTGCCAACTTTTGATTTATATTGCAATTATTTATAATTCATCCTGAAAACCTTGCATTTGCCCATGTTTACAAAAAATAAAAAACAAGCCCCTTTTTCCAAGGAGCCTGTCTCGAGTCGGCTTTACATCGTTTCGGAATTAAATCTCTCTATGCTGTTATAAGTGAGAATTAAATCTCTCAATACCTGGCTTATACCCTGTTTATTGTGGGAACTTTATATCTCACAACTCAGCCATGCTTATGCTAGTCAACCATTTCGGAAGGCTGTGAAGCTTCCCTCAAGCCGAATTCAGCTATTTTTTTGGTCAGTTGCCTCCTGCTTATGTCGAGCAGCTTTGCCGCCTTTGACACATTGTTGCCGCAGACCTCGAGCACTCTTTCGATATATTCCGATTCGAAATCGCGCCGTATATCCCTAAGCGGCCTGACGTCGTATTCGCAGAGCACATCCGCCTGATTTTCAACATTTGGAAGGTCGCTCGCCCTGAGAACCCCATTTTCAGAAAGCACTACAAGCCTGTTTAATATGTTTCTCAGCTCGCGTATATTTCCCGGATAATCGTATGAAAGCAGGAAGCTCATTACTTCTTTTTGTACCGACGTTATCTCTTTTCCCATTTCAAGCTGCGCCTTGCCAAGAAAAAATTCTATTAAATCCGGCAGGTCCTCCCGCCTCTCCCGAAGCGGTGGAATAGTAATTACTATTGAACTGATTCTGTAGAAGAAATCTTCTCTAATTCTTCCTTCGACCATCTCCTGCTGCAGGTCCTTGTTAGTTGCGCATATGAGCCTGAAATCCACAGGCGCAGGAACGTTGCTGCCAATCTTTTCTATCCTTCTGGTCTCGAGAACTCTAAGAAGCTTTACCTGTATGTCGAGCGACACATCACCTATTTCATCCAGAAAAAGCGTGCCCTTGTCTGCCGCCTCGAATCTTCCCTTTCTGGAGTCCGAGGCCCCGGTAAAGGCACCTTTCTCATGTCCAAAGAGCTCTGATTCCAGAAGGCTTTCCGAAAATGCACAGCAGTTTACAGCTATAAAAGGCTTATCCTTTCTTTCGCTGCAGCTATGAATATATTTTGCAAATACCTCCTTACCAACACCAGACTCTCCCAGAAGCAGTATTGTAATATTACTCTTTGCGGCCTTTTCTGCGGTCTGAAGTGCCTTTTTGAACTTCTCGCTCCTTGTGCCAAGTAGGAACTCTCCGCCCAGGCTATCGCTGATATGCTGCTTCATCTTGTTTTGCAGCGCCGCGCTTTCACGAACCTTTTCGATTTCGCCGAGCAGCTCCTCAGGAGCATTCCCTTTTACAAAGTATGAAAAGGCTCCCTTCCTCATGGCTTCGACTGCATTCTCGATGCTGCCATAGCCCGTGACAAGTATCACCTCGATGTCCTTTTTTATTTTTTTTATTTCGCCTAGCAACTCCACACCGTCCATTCCCGGCATTATTAGATCGCTAAGCACAAGATCGTACTCATCTTTTTTTATCTTTACAAGTGCATCCTGGCCACTGACCGCGGTGTCAGCATCGTATGCATTGATTTCCAGTATTCTTTTTAGTATGTCTCTGTATTCATCTTCATCATCAACTATTAGTATTCTGAAGCTTGAGTCCGATTTCATCTTTTTCCTCCCTTAACGGTATTTCTATCCGGAATGTAGTGCCCTCTCCGGGTTTGCTGCTTGCTGTTATAGAGCCTCCGCATTTTTTGACTTCATTGTATGTTATATAGAGTCCCAGGCCTGTGCCCTTTCCTGCCGGCTTTGTAGTGAAGAACGGGTTGAAAATATTCTTTATGTCTTTTTCTTTTATGCCATCACCGTTGTCGCTGAACTCGAATACAACCGAATCTTCTTTCGTATATGATTTTATGGATATTCTGCCGCCTGACTCAATAGCATCCATTGAGTTTGAAATCAGGTTGATGAACACATGCTTAAGCGAATCCTGATGCAGGCAGCAGGAGATATCATCTGGGCACTCCACGCTTACGTCTATTGAATTCTTCTCCAGAGTTTTCCTTTCAAGGGCTATTATGCTTTCCAGAAAAATCCTTACATTTGTAAGCTGGCACTTGTCGCTGGATATCCTTACAAAATTCAGCAGGTTTTCGATTATTCCGCTGGCCCTTGTCACAGAATTTTCAATAGCAGCAACAGAACCCTGGATTTCAGCTTCATTGACATTCTGTGAATGTCTAAGGACATAGCAATGGCTCCTTATTATTCCGAGTGGATTTCTTATTTCATGCGCCACTCCCGAAGCCAGCTGACCTATGGCGAGCATCTTGTTGTCCTGCAGAAGTTTTTGCTCGCTCAGCTTCATATGTGTTATATCCTTAACCATAACTAGCGCGCTTTCCATATCCGGATCATCCCAGTTAAGAGGAAAAGTGCTCATGCTGTATATTATGTCTTCATGCTGAAATTCTAAGCTATGCTTTGAACTGGTCTTTAGCGTGTCTTTTATAAGCGGCAGGCATTCCTTAGCAGATAAGTCTTCGAAGTCCAGGAAGCTTCTGCCAATTAGCTCATGCTCCTGCAGTCCTGTAAATTCCGTGAAAGCCCTGTTGACAGTTTCCACCTTAAGACTGCTATCAAGAACAACCATACAATCAGTAATGCTGTCGAAGGTTGTCTGGAGTCTCTGGCGGCTCAGACTCAGCTCGCTCGTTTTTTTCAGAACCTCGCTCTTTAGAAGCCTGTTCCAAGAATACACCAGGTATATGCAAATGAAAAGGAGGCTTATAAGAAACGATGTTATAAGTATGACCTTTTCCGAGGATGTATCCTTAATAAAAGGTGTCGACACTCCAACCCATTTCTGCTGTATCTTTTCAGTCATGTTCTTTTTCTTTAAGTTATATATCCCCTTGTTGAGTATAGGCACCAGAACTTCTTTTGACTTTGGAACCGCAAGTACGACATTTTTATTGTACATAGGTTGTTCAAGTATCTTATAGTCCCACATCATGTTCTGTCTGTTCATGAAATGCACAATGACCGGCTCATCACCTATAGCCGCATCTGCCTCCCCAGAGGTCACTTTTTTCATGGCGCTTAGCACATCAGGTGTGTATATGAACTCGATATTGCTGACCCTGTTTTTGAGAAATTCTATGGCATAGTCGCCGTCAAGTACGGCAACTGTCTTTCCCTTAAGGTCATAGTAGCTGTCCACTTCTGATGATTTAGACATGAATATGTTGCCGCGAAGCTGGTAAATCGGATCTGTAAAGATGAATTTTTCCGATCTTTCCTCTGAAGGTATCAGGTCGAATATGTCCGTCTTCTCCTGCTCCAGGCTGCTCATTGACTCTATCCACCAGTTGGATGGCTCGAAGGAAATATCCTGGCCAATCTCTATCGAAAGCGCCCTTAAGGTGTCTACAACAAGGCCCTTGTACTGCAAGTCTATTTCGTCCTTGTATCTAAGCGGAGGAGAGCTCTGGTCCGAGCCGTATATTATCTTGCCGTGACTACTGAGCCAAGCCCGCTCGGCCACTGTGATCTCCTGTGATTTCCTGAAATACTCAACTAGCGAAATATCATACTTCATATTGAAATATGCATTTAAGAATATTAATACGAGCGCCGCCAATATGGCTATAGCCCCTAGTAGCTTCCTGCCCATCAATCCCATGCAAATTGCCTCCTGATATTTTTGTGCTCTGTCTCGCTCCTTAATTTTCAATACATATATGTTTGTGTCACCTAATTTATTCAAGGCATTATCATTTTTCACATCATTATTAATACAAGGATATATGCAAATTGAAAAATATGCAAGATAGGTTAGGTCAATTCAAGCATAATTAATCCGGATAACCGGCAGATATACGCATAATTTAAGAGAAAATTATATTGTTTCGCCATTTTTTTGTAACAAAATCGACATATTAAGGGTGTATAAATAATATATAGAGAAAAACAAAATTAGGCTTTATAGGTTGTCTTGCTTAAATATCTTTTTACTGTATAAGGAGGGTTTATCATGAAAAAGAGAATAACAAGAATGCTATCGATGGTGACTGCATTAATGATGATGCTAGGAAGCTTCTCATTCGCTGCAGACGACTTTGGAGCAGGCGCAGTTGCCGACAAGGACACTTTCACACTAGAGGAAATGCTGACATATGCAATACAGGATGAGTATCTGGCCAAAGCAGAATACAATGCTATAATGAAAGAATTCGGTGTGCAAAATCCTTTTGTAAACATCGAGAAAGCCGAAAACGTTCACATCAGCTTACTTGAACCTCTGTTCAAAGAATATTCGATTGAACTTCCTAAGGACGAAGCATACAAATATGTAGTCGTTCCTGACACTTTGAAAGAAGCATTCCAGACTGGTATAGATGCGGAAATAGCCAACATAGGCATATATGAAAAATTCCTTGAACAAAAAGATCTGCCTGACGATGTTAGATCCGTATTTGAAAGGCTAAAGGCTGCTTCTGAAAATCACCTTGCAGCTTTTGAAAGAGGACTTGAAAGAGCTGACAACAACGGGAACAGCAATAGAGCCATTAAAAGCAATAGCGGCTTTGGAAAAGGAAATAGTAACAGATTTAGAACGAACAACGCAAGGCAATCTGGACAATGCCAGCTTTAGTGTAATTGTAAAAACCTGGAATCGAATTTGATTCCAGGTTTTTTGTATGCAGGTTTAGTTGCATCTGCCAAAATATTATGTTTAATGTATCTTGGATGTAGAGATGCCGCCATCAAGAAGCTCTATATAGTATCTCCTCGATATATACTCGTATATCTCCCTCATGAGCTTAATGTCGCTCGTGTCTATAGTTCCTATGCTGTACCTTTTTTCAATATAGTCGTATATTTCGTCGTTCTTCTTTTCCGGTTCGAAGTATTCCTTGAGCAGTGATGTTATTGCTCCGACTACATGCTCGTCCGACAAGTTGTGATGCTGCACAAGCGGCTGAGCTGGCGCAAGCTCTGACTCAAGAAACTCTAGTATGGTAAGCTTCTGATCATGCGACAGCTTGAATCTTACAACCTCGTACTCAAGACATTTCGAATTCATATCCACAATGTACATGTTGAACTCGTCCTGCTTCTCGAAATATTTTCTATACTGCACCATGTCCTTTCCGAATGTTATCTTCACATTGGCATCCTTTCTCAGCGCCATGTTGAATATAAGCCTGTTCCCTTGTATGAATACATCATCAACAGCATGGGGCTCGCGAGATCCCTTGCACGCCTTGAAAAAGCCAATGCTTGAAGCGTCCTTTGTGGCTTCGGCAAACGACACCTCCGTGCGCGCCTCATCTATGAATATGAGCATGCTTTCAGGGTTTTTGCAAGCCATCCTCAGATAGAGCAGAGTCTTTTTGAGTTCTATGCATCTGAGGCTGTCCTCGACCTTCATCTGGACAGCCTTATCGATCACATAGCGCTTTATGCCGCCTCTATACAATTTAGAGTGAAGATAGTAGTCGATTAGGCCGCTGTTTTTTCTCGCCACCTCGCTGAGCTGCGCGCATATTGCTCCAATCTTTTCGTTCTTGTTTCCAAATGCTGCGGCAAACTTGTAATACTCAAGCTTTTGAAGCATGTGGTAGAAAAAAAATGGATCAAGCGAAATGTGAACCTTAGGCATCATAACGGCTTCAACCCGTGATGGAAGCTGGTGTTCTACCATGTGCTCCTTTATAAGCTCCCTCATCCTTGATTTTGCCGAGTCTACGATTGTATTGTACACGCTTTCGCTTGTAGTCTTTGACAGAGCGCCCAGTATCCTGTATAGTCCTTCGGCCTTGTCGTAGTCCATAAGGAAATCTACTGCAGCATTGTCAAGTGCATGCAGATCGACATCGAGACTTTCCCTATAAGGCTTTTCATATCTTGAAACTACAAACTCCACAAATTCTCTGCCACATGCCTGTATGTCAGTGGCGTAAAAAAGCTCCGCATACTCCTTGTAGCTGCCATAAGTGTTGAGCTGGAAGCCTATGTGCTCCATATTGATGGCGCAGTTAGCAAACTCCTTGAGTATGGACAGCATTCCCAGCTTCGAAGCAGCAAACGACAGATACTTTTGAATCTGCTCGTCTGATTCCCGCACTTCTTGCTCAAGCATATATGCCTGCTCCCCAAGCTTGTATGAGAGCTCCCCTTCCGAGAAGTCCTCATATGATGTGGTCCCAAAAATCACTGAATCTCCAAGTTCCCCAGTTTCTCTGGCCTTTTTAATTATCTCGAGTATATTGTCTTCATATCTTCCCATATTCATCCCCCGTGTTCGAAAATATAATAACTATAGTATACTCTGTGAACTATACTCATGACTAAAGTCACGAGCTTCCTGTTTCATCGAGCGCAGCCCTGCTATCTCTCGACATGGGGGTCTTACGCACTCTCCGCAGGCTTAAAATCGGACGAGACCACGCCCTATTTGTTACAGTTGGATTCTATATAAAGCTTTGTGTTAAGCAGTTTTAAGCTCTTTAAGGCCTTGCTTTAGTATGTTTTTGGCGGCGTTGAAGTCCCTATCGTGAACAGTTTTGCACTTTGGACACTCCCAGACCCTGATGTCAAGATCTTTGACATCGGGGTTTTTATGTTCGCAGACATGGCATAATTGGCTACTCGCAAAGAATGCGCCTACTTTGTGGAATTCTCTTTTGTGCCACTTTGACTTGTATTCAAGCATTGTGGCAAACCGGCTCCAGCTGACATCGCTGATGGCCTTGGAAAGGCGACGGTTCTTGAGCATGTTCTTAACCCTAAGCGTTTCGATGATAATGATTTGGTTGTCTCTCACTATCCGATGCGAAAGCTTATGCTGGAAGTCTTTCCTTATGTTAGCCACTTTCTGATGGAGCTTTGCCAGTTTAGCTTTGTTTTTGGCGTAATTCTTAGAACCCTTGTTTTTGCGTGAAAGGTTCCTTTGCAGCAAAGCAATGCGCTTTTCGTGTTTGGCAAGTGTTTTGGGATTGGCAATTTTCTCGCCGCTTGAGGTAACGACAAAGTCCTTGATGCCAAGGTCCAATCCTATTTCGCCATTGCCGGAAGGAATCTGGCTTACGCTGTCAGCTTCAACGCATACCGATGCGTAGAACTCGCCCGAACCGGTTTTCGAAACGGTAACGCTCTTGATTTGTCCGTCTATCGGTTTGTGGACATTGGCCTTGACCCAGCCCAGCTTTGGCAGCTTTATCGCTTCCTTGGAAAGCTCGATGTTGTAGTTGATTTTATCTTTGCCTTGGTTGGCCACAATGTAAGTCCTATAGCTTTGCTTGGGACCGTGCTTTCTTTTAAATTTCGGATACCTGTTCTGCCTGGAAAAGAATCGATTGAAGGCATCCCTTAAGTCCTCAAGTGCGCTTTGAAGGGCGTACTTGTCAGGCTCCTTAAGCCACGGCAGTTCATTTTTGAGCGCGGTGAGCTGCTTGTTGTACTTGTTGTAGGACTCGAATCTACTTTCGCTGGCCATGCCAAGAAAATGGTTATAGACAAATCTGGCGCAGCCGAAGGATTTATTGCACAGTTCTTCCTGCTCCGGCGTTGGATATATTCGTATTTTGTGTCCCATATTCATAGAAATTCACCTGCGCTTATGGTTTATTTTACTTGCTGATTTTCGATGTATCGCTTGATTTGCTCTCTGGTGTTTTCACTCACAGTGGCTACGAAGTAGGACGGGTTCCAAAGATGTCCGCCCCATAGTTGCTTTTTCAGCTCGGGTATTGCCTTAAACAGCGCCCTTGCCGAGTTTCCCTTGAGAGCCTTGATTATGTTTGGTATGTAATGCTGCGGAGAACAACTTACCAGCAAATGTATGTGGTCCTCGTCGGTTTCCATGGTTTCTATCGTGAAGCCGTTACTTTCCGCTATTTCGTAAAGTATTCGCTTTAGGTTTGTTTCAGTATTGCCGTTTAATATCTTACGCCTATACTTCGTCGACCAGACAATGTGGTACTGAAGCATATAGACATAACCTCTTCCATGAATGACATCTTGATTCATAGTGTTCACCTCTATACACATTTTATCATGTGTAATTGATATATTCAAGTATTAATAGTATTTTAGGTTATATATTTATGCATCATATGTTTTTAAGGTAGAGTAGGTCGGAGGAAATTTTTATTTCCTCCTTCCCCTTCATCAAACCGTGCGTGCGGTTTTCCCGCACACGGCTTTCCTGTAGATTTCTTCCGAGTGCATTACGGACTAGTATACGAGCTTCGCCAGTTTCAACTGACGGAGTTTTTCGTTTACTAAGGGCATATTAATGTGTCGCTTTTTAATCTGCTGCTTCTTGTTGTACCAGATTGTAAAACGTATCAAGATATGATAATCGAGTTTTCTTAGATAGGGTTCTGACAACGGCAACTTATAATAGTTTCGCCACCCTCTGATGACTGGATTTAGCTTCTTTACGAGTTCTCCCATTTCCACGAATAGGCGGTTTCTAGGTTTTAACTCTTCTCGTATTCTGTCCCGCATCCGGCGCGTCGCCTTGTCTGATGGTCTTTGCACAGTCACCGTATATGCGTGACCGTAT
Source organism: Peptoclostridium acidaminophilum DSM 3953 (assembly GCF_000597865.1). GTDB lineage: Bacteria > Bacillota > Clostridia > Peptostreptococcales > Peptostreptococcaceae > Peptoclostridium_A > Peptoclostridium_A acidaminophilum. The sequence continues at coordinate 524,501 of NZ_CP007453.1, forward strand.
CTGCTTTGCTGCTTTATCCTACGATGATGCATTCCCAGAAAATCAAATCCTTCTGTACCTTCCCACAGGTTCACAAGTTGTGTCTTTTCAGGATGCAGGTCTAAGGCTAGCTTCTTTAGTATCAGATTGATTGCTTTATACGCATGCTGTACGTCTTTCTTTGTTCGACACACAACCACAAAATCGTCAGCATACCTCACTAGGTTCCCCAAGTACGTGCAATGCTTTTGCCATAACTTATCTAGTACACCCAGATAGATGTTGGATAGTAGTGGACTGATGACACCGCCTTGAGGTGTCCCTGTCAGCGACTGTCTTAGCTTACCTTCCTCCATCACGCCAGCTTTTAGCCATTTCCTGATGAGTTTCAGTATTCTCCTATCGCTGACTCGTTGTTCCACCAGTAGCATCAGCTTGTCATGGTCGATTCTGTCAAAGTAACTCTTGATATCTGCGTCTAGCACCCACCACCCCTTATTGTCGCAGTGCTTTCGCACAGCTTTGAGGGCAGTATGCTGGCTTCGCTCTGGTCTGAATCCATACGAACAGTCTTCAAAATCCGCCTCAAATATCGGTTCTATCACCAGTTTTACCGCTGTTTGAACCACTCGATCTCTTACTGTCGGGATGCCCAGTAGCCGTTTCCTTCCATCCGACTTATCGATATACGCTCTGCGTACTGCTTGCGGATGATATTTCCCCGCTTCTAGCAGGTCTGCTGTCTCTTTCAAGAACAGTGATACGCCATAGCCTTCGATTTCCGACAGTGTTACCTTGTCGATTCCTGTTCACGCCATAGCTTGTCATACAGTGCATGAAAACGGCGCTTCCTGTTTTCCTTGGCACTTCGGTATAGCTTCCTCTGGAGTTGTCGAACTTTTTCTTTGGTGTTGTTAGCTTTCGCATTCACTCGCTCTTACCCCCCTCAGTTGCTCATCTACAGCAGGGATGCTTCCCTAAACATGGTTATGTTGTCCGTGTTCTCATCGGTACTATCATCCCCTCCGACTCCCTTCCTGCATTCCACCACTTCATCTTTTCGACTTATAGGTTTCATCTTTACGCTTGCACGTGCAGGGGAGGGCCTCCCCAGTTCCGGACTACACTTTCCTTACATGTCATTCCCCTTACACCGGTGGATTCTTCAACGCTGCTTTTCCAGACTCTTCACGTCGTCCATGGTCTTCGCCCATGTACCCAAAGCTCGACTTCCACTTGTCCCTTTCGGGGTCTTTTTAACGATGCGGCAGGATTCACTTTATGTTACAACCTGTAAGTTCGCTCGCACCCTCTCGGGTTACTTGTTCCCTGCGCTTCACACATGGTATTTCGACCATGCATGGCAGGTCAGCTAACGGGCTCTCTGGCAACTACCCGTGTCGGACTTTCACCGACTAGTGTAGCCCAGCTTTGCTGGGCACACGATACAAAAAAGTCGCTCTAACTCACGACTGAAGTCACGAGGATGCGAGCGACATTTACTCAAAGGGCATTTTATGCATTCAATATTTCTATGAAAAAACAGAGGTCTATAGCCCCCGTTTAATAATCCAATGAAATCTAGTCATTGCCATCGTCCTGCTCTTCACTATATGGGTCTACTATATATTTTTCTATGCGCTCTATTCGTTTGTTCAGACCAAAATCATCTTTTCCATCCCCCGCAAGATTCGCTTGCTCCATTATCTTTGCAAGCTTTTTTCTTTTTGACTGCAATTTGGCCAGATTGCTGCTTCTTTTGTTTTCATCTGATTCGTGCTCCAGCTTCCACTCAAGCTCGCTTATTTGCATTCTTAGATTCTCAATTTTCTTTGGATTAAATGATTTTACAGTGTCGGATTTTCTTGAAAAACGTGATAAAACACCTTTTTTTGATGAATTGTTGTTTGAAGCTTCTGCAGAAGCCTCAGTATGCCCGTATGAAGCATCTTCTGTTTCCTCCGCTTCCTCTTCATCCGGAGCTGTATATGCTTCAGGAGCTTTTGGCGGAATATTTCCAAAGCGAATTTCTGCTTCCCGACGTTCCTCCTCTTTTTCTATCTCATCCTTCCTAGTCAAAAGAGCACTTAGCTTTTCCCTGATGCAACGCCTGTCGCTTCCGTCAATGCAGCGCTCCAACTCCCATTCGAGGTTGCTTATTTCAAGATTTATTGCTTCTATGTCCTGCATATTATCAATGTACTTTAAGTCCTTTGACTTCAAAAATCTGCGCATCTCTACCACCCCATTATCATATATGGTGATCCTTGTATTTTACAATAATTCTGTTTATAGCTGTCATCTATAGTTAATTTCATTCTGCAAGAAATTAATAATCTTTGCTGCGACAACATCTGGCTTCTCCAAATACAGCATATGTCCAGCGCTTGGGCAGACTACTAGCTTTGAGTTTGTGATTGCCTTTGAAAGCGCTTCTTGGTCGCTCTTTGGCAGGATAGAATCCTCTTCTCCCCATATTATGAGTGTGGGAGCCTTGATTTTGTGTAGCTTTCCAGGGAAATCCTCAGCAAGAATGCCTTTGTATGTTTCCTTCCAGACACTTGCAGGGACTTTCAAATTCTCTTTAACCATCATTTCCATAAATGCTCGCGGAACTTTCTGGGATGTTATGCTACTGGCAAATCCGCGCACGAACTCCGCATCCACAGGGTCTTTAAGTTTGGAAATTGTTGATTCCCACATTTCAATTGCAAAGGGATTGTCCTTTAATGCTGAGGGCGAGCCGAGAAGTATAAGCCCAAGAGTGAGTTCGGGATTCTCTACAGCAAAGCTTCGGGCAGCGAATCCGCCACTTGACGCCCCTAGTACCACAGCTTTTTCAATTTTAAGCGCTTCCATAAACAGCAGTAAATCTGATGAGAAATCCTCGGTTCCATACCCCGACTGGGGACAACTTGCATCGCCGTGGCCTCTTTGTGTCAAGGTTATGGTGCGGATAGATTCAGGAATATAAGGCAGCAACAGTTCAAATACATGCAAGGAATCGGCAAGTCCGTGAAGTAGAATGAGTGGAATACCCTCCACATTGCCATTCTCCAAATAAGGAATCATCACCTGGTTTGCCAGTTCTACACATTTAACATTTTGAGCCACATCAAACCCCTCCCACAAATGTTAACACCTTTCGCAATAAACGTGCTATTAAAATTGTATACCCTTTGAAACTACATTCTATCACTGAGCTATGAAATGGCAAATCCATATTGACATTTATCGATGTTAATGGTACTGTTGTTATGTGCATATCGAATATATTCGATGTATTGCCTTGGAATATATTTTCACTATTATCTTAAAAAGGAGTTTTTTATGAGCGAAAAAATAAAAGTAGCATTTGTATGCGTTCACAACTCTTGCCGTTCCCAGATGGCAGAAGCCATTTCAAAAATTCTCGCTTCGGACGTTTTCGAGGCATACTCAGGCGGAACAGAAATAAAGCCTCAGATCAATAAGGATGCAGTTGCCGTTATAAAAGAGCTTTACGGAGTCGATATGAACCAGACACAGCACTCCAAGCTTATTAAAGAGCTTCCGGAGATAGATATAGTAGTCACTATGGGCTGCAATGTCTACTGCCCGTTCCTGCCATGCAACCATATGGAGGACTGGGGCCTTGAGGATCCAACAGGTAAAGACAAAGACGCTTTCTTACAAACAGCTGAAATCATCAGACAAAAGGTGCTTGATCTCAAAGAGCGCATAGAAAAAGGCATATTCTCGAATTAACACAAAAAGTCTTGGAAAATTAAGCTTCCAAGACTTTTTTATGTTTATATTTTTATAGTCCGATTCAAAAGCTCATCTTAATATTTGTATATATTTCAAGATTAACTAAGCCTTAATTTCAAACCAGCTCTTCGTATTATTTGCTATTTTTACAAGCGTCAGCATGACCGGCACTTCAACTAGCACACCCACTACAGTAGCGATAGTAGCGCCCGACTGCAGTCCAAAGAGCGAAATGGCGACGGCTACTGCAAGTTCGAAGAAGTTTGACGCCCCTATCATTCCGGCAGGGGCAGCCACATCATGAGGGAGCTTCCAGGCCTTTGCCCAAAAATACGCTATGAAGAAAATTAAGAATGTCTGTATTACAAGAGGCACCGCTATCAACACGATATTAATTGGATTATCAACTATAGTTTTGCCCTGGAATGAGAATATGATGACCAGCGTCATCAGAAGTCCAGACACTGTTACATTGCTGAACTTTGGTATGAACACTTTTTCGAAATAATCAAGGCCTCTCTTCTTTGTTATTACGTCCCTTGAAAGCCAGCCTGCTGTAAGCGGAATTACGACGAAAAGCACCACTGAAAGGAACAGTGTCATCCAAGGTATTGCTATGTCGCTTATTCCAAGAAGGAATGCGACTATCGGAACAAATGCCACTAGTATAATAAGGTCGTTTGTCGCAACCTGGACAAGCGTGTAGGCTGGGTTTCCCTTTGTCAGATGGCTCCATACGAAAACCATCGCCGTGCACGGAGCTGCTCCAAGAAGTACTGCGCCTGCCAGATATTCCTTGGCAAGCTCTGAAGGTATAAGACCCTTGAAAACTACGTAAAAGAAAAACAGCGCTATGCCATACATCGTAAATGGCTTTATAAGCCAGTTAGTCACCCAGGTGACAATAAGTCCTTTTGGATTCTGCCCCACCTGCTTTATGCTGTGGAAGTCGACCTTGAGCATCATTGGATATATCATAAGCCATATAAGAATCGCCACAGGAATTGACACGTTTGCATATTCGAATCTGCTCAGGAAATGAGGTATCCCAGGCAAATATACGCCTATTAGTATTCCAACAGCCATGCAAAGAGCCACCCAAACCGTGAGGTATCTTTCGAAAAATCCTATCCCCTGTATTTTTTTATCTTTTTCCAGTTTATCTGCCCTCCTATATTTCCTAGCCCTTCTTTTTGAGTCCTTCAAAGAACACTTCCAAATTTTCTGGCAATACATATTCTTCTTTAGTCTTTGGCGTCGGATTGCCTCCGCCATAAATCTCCTTTAGAATTGCATTCACAATCATGGCCTTAGGCGGCTCGTTATATTCTACTCCCTCATATATCCACGACCTGCAGTCAACGCTGTCTCCGCATAAATCTCCGCAGTCCTTGCAGGGCGTTTCGGTTGTCTCTAATACTATATCATTTCCGTTTATTCTTATTGTAGGAGAACTTACGAATTCGTGTTTTATGGCAAGCTCCTTTGTATTTATGTTTATTTTATTTAAAATAACTTCGTATCCTGCCGAGTTCAAAACAGCAGACACATCTCTTATAGCCTCATCCAGGCTATTTCCAGTTCCTATTCACCTCTCACATACAGTTAAATCCAGATACATAAAGTCAACTACCAGCTTCTTTTTTTCTGCCGGAGTTTGGCAGCATTCACTATTTCCTGGACAACACATATTGATTTCTTTCATCGTAAAACCTCCTTATTTTTTTTTGGATCTATCTGCAGCAATCCTTTTTCTCAATGGATTTGCATATGCAATCTTCCGTTTCGCTAGTTATGTCAGCTAAAAATGCTAATACGGCGTCCTTCTTTTCCGAATTCAGCGTGTACCTCATCCAGGCTCCGTCTCTCACACTGTTTACAAGACCGCTTTCTACAAGTGTTTTCATGTGATAGCTCAGCGTGGACTGAGATATGCTGACTCCCTCTAGTATATCGCAAGCGCAGAGTTCGCCGCACGATAGCATGTCTATTATCTTAAGCCTGGTTTCGTCAGAAAGGGCCTTGAACGCAGACACGTACTCCGTATAAGAATGCTTCATTAAATTACCTCCTTGTAAGATAAATATAGGGTTAGGGTTCAAAAACCCGTCCGAATGTTCCTTGATAACTTAACATTTATTGTTCAGATGAACCAGCGACACTCTTGAATGAAAATCACTAAACTTCGTGCTATAATCTCACTTGTCAGAGAGATAGATGTGCGTTCCTCCTGGATCCCTCACATCATGAGGTCTTATCCGTAAATTAGCGTGTCACTCCACAAGGACGATTCGATGTTTAGCTGGTTGGGCCACCTTCTGGTGTTACCCGTTTCAAATGCAAGGTTGTTTGGCGTCCTCAAACAAAGTGGATACTCTGATTCATTCTAAGCAGAAAGGTTGTGTTACTTTGTCCCAATTTTTAAACGATTTTGTTGTCGGAATTGATGTTTCATCAGAGTTTTCTGTAGTTGCAATGATAGCACCTTCCGGAGAGCTCATCCGCAAGCCTTTCAGGATTGACCATAATCCTGCTGGATTTAACAAGCTGCTCGAGATTCTCAAAAAAGAAGAAGAGCGGTTAAAACGAAAGCCCATCTACTTCGTAGAATCTACGGGTATCTTTCATTTACCACTCTTCTTCTTTCTGAGATCGAATGACCTCAAAGGTTTTGTCCTAAACCCTTTATGTGTCCATTCTACCAAGAATTTCGACATTAGAAAAGTGAAAAATGATAATAAAGATGCCGAGGCTATCGCAAGGCTTGCAAAATACCAGGATGTAAAGTTTTCCATGATGCCCGAGCCTCAAATTCTCGCACTTCGCATGATGGTGAGGGAATATTACTCCCGCTGTGACATGCTCACTGAGATGAAAAACAGGCTCTGCACGGATCTTTACTTGCTGTTCCCGGGCTTTCTTGATGTGTTTTCCAATCCTTTTGGAAAGACCGCGTTGGCTGTTTTAAGCGCTTATCCTTCGCCTAAGGATGTTCTAAATGCAGACCCTCAGCAGTTGCTTGAGCTCATTTCCAAAAGCGGCAGAAAAGGCGAGAAGTGGTCAGCCAAAAAAGCTCTGCAACTTCTTGAAACAGCACAGCTTTCTTTGAGTATGCCAAATGAATTCGCTCTGCTTGACTCCAAAATAAGATTCCATCTTGATGGAATCGACAGCTTTAAAAAGTGTCTTAATGCTATAGAATCACAGTTGCACACTATCATCGACTCAAGCGACTTTCCTGACACCGCTCGAAAGCACATCGAGCTTTTGGATCAAATGCCTGGCGTAGGCTTTATCAGTGCGGTCACTCTGATCGCGGAAATCAACGATTTCAGCCTATTCAAGTCTCCAAAGGCCTTTACAGCTTTCTTTGGCATAGATCCATCAGTCAATCAGTCGGGCAAGTTCACTGGCGACCGCAACAGGATTTCTAAACGAGGCACCCGCATTGGCAGAAGAGTTCTCTTCACAATGGCTCTGTCCTCAATAAGAACCACCAGAAACGGCGATTCCATAAATCCGATTCTTCGCGACTACTATTTGAAAAAATGTGTCAGCAAGAAGAAAAAGGTGGCCCTTATAGCCGTTATGCATAAGTTGCTCCACTACATTTTTGCGGTTCTTCGTGACTTAAAACCGTTTGAATTTAGAAGCCCGCAGGAGCACCAAGCATGGAGAAACAACAAGCTTCAAACTGCACCAAAACATGTTGCTTAAAAATTGCTAAAATGTAGCTTCTCCAAGGTCATTGTTCGGATTTTTCAATGGCTTGGTTTCTCATACTCTTTTTTAAGATTGAAAATTTCTAAAGAAAATCAATCAGATTTATTGACTTTTATTAGCTGGTCTAAATCAGATTCAACAATAAATCTACTCTCGATATATTCATATATATAAATTACATCCATGTTTATCGATGTCACATTTATAGCATAACAACCATATTGAATGTTGTCAATGTGGTTGTTATGCTTTTTCTATCTATTTCAGTTTTTCGCTGTAGCGATGTGTATCCTCCAGTATCATTTCCTTAACCTTCATAAGCCTCACCTGATTGCTCCGCTCATTCTCATCTAGCTTCATTGTTATTAGCCTAATGTTGCTTTGCATTTCCGGAATCATGAAATATTCCAGAGCATTGACTCTTCGCCTTGTCTTTTCTATTTCTGCCGCAAGCAACTGACATGATTTTTCAACCTGTGCCAGGCGGAGCATGTCGGCAAGGTTGTCCTGGAGCAACTTAATGCCACAGTCAAGATCAGCGGAGGTAAATGCAAATCCGTATGGATAGATGCTACTTTTATCCGGCGTTCTTTCTTGAATGTCAAAAACAGGAATGCTAACACCCATTACATTATTTGCTTTTAAATCAAGAGCGACTTCCTGCATCGACACCATAACAGCTACGTCTGCAGCCTCACGCGGCATTGAAGCGCTGGCGAATGCAAGATGGCTGTTCGCCGATGAAATTGCCTCATCCACCTTTTCGCGCAGTTTCTTGTTTTCTCGGACAAGCTCCATGAACTGCTGCATGAGTTCATCCCTCTTGTCCTTCAGCAGGCGGTGGCCTCGAATTGCAGCCGCCAGTTTTTTCTTGAGCCTGTTAAGTTCCATGCGCGTCGGGTTGACACGTTTTCCCGGCATTAAATCAGCCTCCTTTCTGGGCTACTGCTCGCTGTAATATGTGTCTATATATTCGTCTTTTATTCTCTTAAGTTCAGATCTGGGTAGTATGGAAAGCAGTCCCCACCCTATATCCAGCGTTTCTTCGATGCTTCTGTTGCTTCCATAGCCCTGGGACACATATTTTTGCTCAAATTCATCGACAAACTTGGCATAGAGCCTGTCTATGTCTGTTAGCGCAGCTTCACCAAGCACAACCATCAGCTCCTTGGCTTCCGTCCCCCTTGCATAAGCGGAAAACAGCTGGCTCGCTAAATCCGAATGGTCCTCCCGGGTCCGCCCCTCTCCTATCCCCTTATCCTTAAGGCGCGAGAGCGACGGCAGCACGTCAATAGGAGGCGTATTACCCTGGCGCAGTAAATCCCGACTTAGAATAATCTGGCCTTCAGTTATATAGCCTGTAAGGTCGGGAATCGGGTGGGTAATATCATCCTCAGGCATTGTGAGTATAGGCATTAGCGTTATGCTGCCCTCTTTCCCTTTCTTTCTGCCTGCCCTTTCGAACATTGATGCCAGGTCTGTATACATGTAGCCGGGATATCCCCTTCGTCCAGGGACCTCCTTGCGGGCTGCCGATATTTCACGCAGGGAGTCAGCGTAATTTGTAATGTCAGTCAGGATCACAAGCACATGCATGTCCCTCTCATATGCCAGATACTCCGCGGCAGTCAATGCCATGCGTGGAGTCGATATTCTCTCCACGGCCGGATCGTTAGCAAGATTCATAAACATTACAGCCTTGTCTAATGCGCCTGTTTCTCTGAAGCTCTCAGTGAAAAAGTCAGCCTCTTCGAATGTAATCCCCATGGCTGCAAATACGACCGCGAATTGTTCATGTGTGCCTCTCACAGTGGCCTGTCTTGCTATCTGCGCTGCCAGCTGGGCGTGTGGAAGGCCGCTGCCCGAAAATATCGGCAGCTTCTGGCCTCGAACCATCGTATTTAAGCCGTCAATTGCAGAAACCCCCGTCTGTATGAATTCCTGGGGATAGCTTCTGGCAACAGGATTCACTGGAAGTCCATTGATGTCAAGCCGCCTATCCGGAAGTATCTGAGGACCGCCGTCGATAGGCCGGCCAAGTCCGTCGAATATTCGCCCCATCATGTCGTCTGAAACTCCAAGCTCCATGCTGCGTCCTAGAAATCGAACCTTGCTGCTTGCGAGGCTTATGCCAGTTGAGCTTTCAAAGAGCTGCACTAATGCATTGCCTCCGTCGATTTCAAGCACCCTGCAGCGTCTCTTGTCTCCGTTGGCCAATTCTATTTCCGCAAGCTCGTTGTATGAAACGTTCTCAACGCCTTTAACAAGCATCAGGGGTCCTGCCACCTCTACTATAGTTTTATATTCTACTGGCATCAAGAGCCCTCCTTTACTGCCATTTTGCTCGTTTCATCATCTATTTGACGCATGATACTTTCATGCTCATCATCAGATGCTTCGTTTGATATATATTTGAATCGGCCTATTCTTTCCCTCACAGGCATTGCTATCAACTCGTCCACTACAGCTCCCCTGTCTATGGCTTCGAGTGCCTTATCATAAAACATTAGCACGAGCTCCATCAACTTGAGCTGTTTTCCTGCGGATGTATATGTGTCCACTTCATGGAAGGCGTTCTGATGCAAAAAGTCTTCACGTACCGAACGTGCAGCCTCGAGCTTCAGCCTGTCCTTTGCCGATAATGCGTCAATGCCAACCAGCCTTACTATTTCTTGAAGCTCTGCTTCTTCATGGAGTATTTGCATGAGTCTGCTGCGATAGCTAGTCCATGCCTCTCCTACGTTTTCATCAAACCATTTTCCAAGGCTGTCTCCATACAGTGAATAGCTCGTCAGCCAGTTTATCGCGGGGAAATGTCTTCTGTATGCAAGACTTGAATCCAGCTCCCAAAACACCCTGACAACCCTCAATGTCGCCTGGGTTACAGGCTCTGTGAAATCACCGCCAGGTGGGGACACTGCGCCTATTGCCGATATAGATCCTTCCTTGTCGCCATTTCCTAAAGTGAGTACCCTGCCCGCCCTTTCATAGAACTGGGCTATGCGGCTTCCAAGATATGCAGGATAGCCTTCCTCTCCAGGCATCTCCTCGAGGCGCCCGGACATTTCACGCAAAGCCTCGGCCCAGCGTGACGTCGAATCGGCCATCAGGGCAACTGAATACCCCATATCCCTGAAGTATTCAGCAATTGTTATCCCCGAATATACCGAAGCCTCGCGAGCGGCAACAGGCATATCCGAGGTGTTGGCTATCAACACTGTTCTTTCCATGAGAGGCCTTCCCGTCCTTGGATCCCTGAGCTCTGGAAATTCGTTCAATACGTCCGTCATTTCGTTTCCACGCTCTCCACAACCTATGTATACGACAATATCTGCCTCAACCCATTTTGCCAACTGGTGCTGCACGACAGTTTTGCCGCTTCCAAAAGGCCCCGGAATCGCAGCCACGCCCCCTTTTGCTATTGGAAACAAAGTGTCTATGACTCTTTGCCCTGTGATCAGCGGCTCGTCGGGAGGCAATTTTCTTTTGTAGGGCCTGCCTTGGCGCATTGGCCACCTTTGCATCAGTGTAATATTAGCGCTCGAGCCGTCATCCTTTTCCAGAACGGCTACTGTTTCTTCAATCGTATATTCACCCTCTGCTATTGATTTTATAATCCCGCTAATCCCGTGGGGCACCATTATTCTGTGCTCTACAATCTGTGTTTCGCTTACTACGCCTAATATGTCTCCTCCCCCAACCTTATCACCTACAGCAGATATCGGCTTGAATAACCATTTTCTACTCCTGTCCAGAGAAGGAATATCAAGACCTCTTTCTATGTTGAGCCCCGTGGCCTCCATTATCGCCACAAGAGGCCTTTGTATGCCGTCGAATATGCCGCCGATTAGTCCGGGTCCCAGTTCCGCACTCAGCGGCAATTCGGTGGACTCCACAGGCTCTCCGGGAGCCAAACCTGATGTCTCTTCGTATACCTGCACAGATGCCCGCCCCTCATGTAATTCGATTATTTCACCTATGAGATGCTTTTTTCCAACGCGGACAACGTCAAACATATTCGCTTCTAGCATCCCCTCCGCAACCACTAGCGGACCTGCTACCTTTTTTATGGTTCCCTTCCCCATCTACACTCACCCGCTTTACTATTCTTTTTCTAATGTGACATCTGAGCCAACAGCCCTGATAACCGTCTTCTTCAAGCTGAGCATTCCTTTTCCCGTATTGCCGGAAAGACCGGGAATCTGTATTATTACAGGCAACGGCAACTCATTATAGCTCTCGATTAGCTCTTCAAGCTGTTCATGCAGCTTTTCAGTAATGTAAATCACAGCGTACCTTTCTTCTATCAACATTTTGAGGCGGTCAGCCCCATCTTCCGCATTGTCTAACTGGAATGTCTCAAGCCCTATCGCTACAAAGCCGTATATGCTCTCGCGGTCTCCTAGCACAGCTACTTTATACATACATATCCCTCATTCTCTCCCTTATAGCTTTATCTGCCAGGCCGTATAGCTTGCCTTTAAGTATAATCGTTACGGTTTTAATTTCGTTTTCTCTTGCCAAAACATATGCAACAAGAGGGGACGCTGTGAATGGATTATATTTCTGCCGCTTCATATGGCTGATTATCAGGCTGTCGCCCCATACCTCGAATGCTACAGTTGACATCCTGAGCGCATCTGCTGCGCCGCTATAGCATGTAGTTTTAAGATAGCCGCATATAGCATCCAAGCCTGCAAAGGCTGCTTCACCAAGGCTCATAGCATCCAGCGTTTTACACTGTGCAAGTGTTCTTTTAAAAAAGTCGCTGCCCCTTCCTGCTTCATGTCCGCGTACTGCTATTAATATGTCAGACAGGGCTACTTTCAGCTCCGCATATTCCATAATGGCCTCGTTACCTGAAGCCATCCCCTTTGCGTATACGGCATCAAGACACGCCTTGTCTATTATTGCATCGGCAAGCTGGCTGTTTCCCGTGTGAAACAGTACCCCGTATGATTCATTCGCGCAGCCTGACATATGCTCGGGCAACGACGTAAAATTATGTTCGCTTACAGCTCTGATTATTGTTTCCAAATCCACAGTGCCGCCAGCCAGAAAGATATCAGGAATCTCCTTGTCTAGATATACCTGTTTAATAGCTGCCTTCAGATTGTGATAATCATTCTGGCACAATATCGCATCGAAAAGGGATATGTCTCCAACAAGTTCGCGTATAAGATTCCATGTCTTCTCTCGCTCAAACGTGAGCAGCTCTTCAAGGCTCTCCTCCCCTTTGTCTCCCCAGCCCCTGTCTCTTAAAAGTCTTATCGCTTCTTTATAGCTGCTTGCTGCGATGAGCTGCTCAATAAAGACTCTGTCAAGCAGCTTGAGCTCTTTGGAACGGATTCTGGCAACCGCATATATGTATTGATTTTCAGGCACTATCATATTTCCTCTCCGCCTTCCCTAGCCTTCCTGTTTAAACAGCACACGGTTCAACTCCTCTCTCAATCCGTCCACAACAGACGAAAATAGGGCATCCAACGTGCAGTTGACTTCGACATCGCCGTATGCAAGTACAAAGCCGCCTTCAAACTCTCCGTCTTTCTCTGAAACTTCAAGTGTTCCATTTTCCAGAAGCGACACTTGCATGGATTTCTTGAACTCTTCAGGAATGCGCAGCTTGTCAGTTTTTGAAAAAATAATTTCGCCTGATTTGGGCAGAGCATATCTTTTTATCATTTTTAAAATGATTTCAAAATAATCGTAGTCTGTCAATCCCTGTAACCTTGCCTTTGCCTTGTCTATAACTTCGCCTATAAGTTTTTGTCTTGCTTCAAGTAAGAGTTTCCTCTGAAGCAGCATAGCCGAGGCTTCAGCCCTGCTAAGCAGACCTAGAGTCTCCGCTTCCGCCTGCTCAATTATGCTTGACTGGATTTGTTCGCCCTCATCCCTTGCATCCGCTAGTATCTGCGCCGCCCTTTCATTAGCCTGGCTCAGTTTCTCTTTCGCCGCCGCCTCGGCTTCAGCTTCGATTTTTTTCAATATACCTTCAAGTCCAGTCATCGTAAACGCCCCTGTCTGTTATATACTTAAGCCTGCAACCCCGTTTATTGCAAGAATAGAGATCAAAAATGCGAATATGGCGTATGTTTCAACCATGGCAGGAAGTATCATCGCCTTGCCGAACTGGTCCGGCTTCTTTATTACCATGCCGATCCCCGCTATGGAAACTCTCGACTGGTGTATTGCAGAGAAATACCCTACAAGCGCCATAGGCATACATGCGGCAAAATATGCCATACCCTTCACTAGCGAAACATCGTTGCTCCCGCCTAAGATTCCAATCTGCGTTAGTGTTATGACAGCTATTAGAAAACCGTATATACCCTGGGTTCCTGGAAGCAGCTGGAGTATTAGCACCCTTCCAAACAATGCCGGAGTCTCAGCTATTGCACCGGCTGCTGCCTCTCCCGCCATGCCTACGCCCTTTGCGGAGCCCATGCCTCCCAGCAGCGCAGCTATTATGGCGCCTGATAGCGCGCATAAAATTCCGAACTTATCCATTATCATCACTCTCCTTGAATTTATAGTATTTTGTTTTTACGGCAAAGGGCTGAAACTTTCTGCCTCCCCCATTGTAAAACTTGCTGAAATACTCCACGTAATGCAGACGCGTTGTATGAACATATGCTCCAAGCATGTTTATAGCCAGATTCAGTACGTGCCCCAGCACAACAATCAGGGTGAATGGAACTATACCGATAATACTGTTTCCTGCAGCCATCCCCGCCATAAGATTGATTACTGAGCCTATGATTCCCGTTGCCAATCCAAGGGCCAGGAGACGCGTGTATGATAGTACATCTCCGAAATACGAGGTTATGCCATACAACTCGTAAAATCCCTTCAAAATCCTTACAAATGGATTTTTTGAGCTGCGCCCGTTTGTAATGATAATTCCAACGGCGCTTGCAACTGCCAGTGCGATTGCCATGCTAACTACGGCATCCGATATTGTAATGTTTAAGCTTAGCATGTCCCTCATCATCTTCATGGACAGCAGCAATACTCCAAGAGACGTCAGCAGTATGTACCATAGCAGCACATCATACACGGCGCTTTTGTAGTCACTGCGCTTAAAGGCCTGATAAAGCTTCATACCCATTCCTGTGTACAAATGTATGACTCCAATAAGCATGCAATACCCGATTAGTATCATCGGAGACTTTGATGGCTCGAAAAGGACAGGAGGAATGTTGAAATCTCGTCCCAGGAATGTTCTTGAAATGATGAGCGGCAAATCCCCGAAATAGCCTCCAAACATGATCCCCCAAAACAGCGTGCTAATTCCGCAGTATAAAAACATTTTTATATATTTCTTCATGTGTTCTTCCAGCGTGGCTCTATGTCTTGCAAGCACCGTGCCGCAAGCGGTTATCAGCAGTAGGCCGTAGCCCGCATCTGAGAGCATGATTCCATAGAACATGTAATAGAAGAATGCCGTTACAGCAGTCGGGTCTGCTTCTCCTCTGCCTGGATAGCTGAACGCCTCGACAACTCCCTCCATAGGCGCTGAAAAACCATTGTTTTCAAGCAGAACAGGCACATCCTCGTCAACTTCAGGCTCCGACACTTCTACCGCCGCCTCGAACCTTTCAACAAGCAAATCAGCCACAACTTTTGCGTATTTTTGAGGCACATAACCTGTAATTACGAACACATTCTTGGAACTTAGCAATCGTCCAAGTGCCTCATACATCTCAATCCGCATGGATTCATAATCGGCAAGCAGCCACATGTCCTTTCTCATTTCTATACATGCTTCTATTTCGGATTTAGCCTGCTGTATGTCTGCGCTTCTCCGCTTTATCTCTTCCCCAGCCTCAAAAATTGCTTTAGATGGCACTTCAGACGAAAAGTTACCGGGACTGGAAAAACCAATTTGCTTCAAACTTTCTAATATGGCCCGCGCTTTAGGTTTCATGCATATAGCTACAATGCATGTTTGCTCCTGTGATGCGCTTACAATATCTACGGCTACGGGTTCATTTGCAGGAAAGCTATCAAATATATCTTCCGACCTCCACTCACCAGGCAGAGTGCCAATGAATATTGCTGTCATATCAGTCCACTTCAAATCAAGTGGGATATCGAGCTCTCTCCACGAAGAAAGGGCTTCAATCCGCGAGTGCGCCTTGTTGATTTCGCTCCTGCTTTCCTCAATAAGCCTTTCCAGTGAGTCAATTGTTTTTGCAGCCTTTACAGCCTCGCTACGTCTTCCTTCAAAGTCATCAAACACCGCCTTGGAAACCGGTCTCCTTCCGGAAACATTTGCCATGATCTTTCTTTTCTCCGGCGAGTGCTGGTCGAGTATATCCAATGCTCGCTTTGCCAGGCTTAATGTTTCTAAAGAAGCTTTGATTTTATCGGATGCATCTGCCCTTTGAAAAATGCTGTCTTGTTCAGATACATCCTTTAATTCAACTACGCCCTGCAGCTGGAGCAGCTCAAGTATCCTGCCGAGGTTTGCATTCAGGCTGCATATGCTTATTTGCTGCATCTTCGATACTGCCATTGAGCCACCCCCTTCTCCGGAATGTTTAAACCAATTCTGAAATCACCAGGTCTATTGCGCTCTGCTCATTTTCTTGGGCAAGATTCTCAAGCGCCTTGATTGCTTCCTCAGCTCCCTTTTCTGCCTCCTCAAGCATCCTTTCCACCTGCTTTCTTGCCTCTGAAAGCTTATTCTCAGCCTCCATAACGGCTTCATCCCGCATAGTGGCGGCAATACGGCCAGCTTCTTCCCTGGCTTTTGATATTATAGCGTCGGCTTTATCTGCCGCCTCTTTTTCTATCTTCAGAGCGCTAAGCTCAGCCGCTCGAATCGTCTCTATCGTATCCTTTGCCATATCATATCCTCCAGTCAAGCTAGAAACACTCTGTTTTTTCCAGATATATACCCATTCTACACACGAAAAAAAACCATCCCCTATTCCGTCCAGAGATGGTTTTTAAAATATTTTATTTGTTATACTAATTTCATTATTTCCTGAAAAGCAGTTGTATCTATCTAGTTCTATTTCTGAATCAGCTTAACTATGTCTTTCGTCATCAGAATCTTTCCGGAAGATACAACCACCTCGTCTATCACAAGCGCCGGAGTCGACATGACACCATAACTTACGATTTCTGCCATGTCCTCTACTTTAACTACCTCTGCCTCTATTCCTGTCTTTTCGATAGCTTCATTTACATGCTCAAGAAGCATTTTACATTTCTTGCATCCTGGTCCTAGTACTTTTATTGTCATAAGTCAACTCTCCCTTATCTTAAGTCTTCTATCTACAAGAATAGATACCCAAAAGCATTGAAAGAATATCCTATGATTACGATTCCTGCAGTTACAAGACCTCCGAATACTACAAGCAGCTTTGTCTTTACTACTTTCTTAAGCATAATCATCGATGGAAGGGAGAGCGCTGTAACTCCCATCATGAACGAAAGGGCCGTTCCAAGTCCCACACCCTTAAGCACAAGAGCCTCTGCGATAGGAAGGGTTCCGAATATGTCAGCATACATGGGCACTCCTGCAAGCGTTGCAATTATAACTGAATACCACTTGTCCTGTCCGAGGACTGCCGAAATTATATTCTCAGGTATCCAGTTGTGTATGGCTGCTCCTATGCCTACACCTATCAGAATATACATCCAAACCCTCTTTATTATGTCGAGAACCTGGTTCTTGGAAAACTCCACTCTGTCAGCAGCAGTTAGCTCCTCCTGTTCTATGTCCATTATCTTGTTGGCGAATACGAATGGCTCTACGTATTTTTCCATCTTGGCTTTGCTTATTATCGATCCGCCTATTACCGCAAGCACTAGACCCACAACTACATACGCAATAGCTATCTGCCAGTTGAATATGCTCGCAAGAAGTATAACCGAAGCCAAGTCGACAAGCGGCGATGAAATCAGGAATGAGAAGGTTACCCCTACAGGAAGCCCCGCTCCTGTAAAGCCTATAAAAAGCGGTATTGACGAGCACGAGCAAAAAGGAGTCACGGTTCCCAGCAAGGCTCCAAGTATGTTTGCCGAAATACCATCGAATCTTCCAAGTATTTTCCTTGTTCGCTCTGGTGGGAAGTAGCTTTGTATATATGAAATTCCAAAAATAAGTACAGAAAGCAGTATGAATATCTTTATAACGTCATATATGAAGAAGTGTACGCTGCCTCCAAGCCTCTCCTGCATGCTGAGTCCGAAAACATTCTCAACAAGCAGCCTTACAAGGTCGTGCAGCCACTCCATCCTGAGCAGTTGACTGTTAATCCAATCAAAAATAACCATGGTACCTCATCTCCCATCAAATATTTTCTATGTCAATGTCGCTTTCAATGCTTAGTCCAATTTCATCAAACAAATCCTTTAATGCATCAATGTTCTCCTTGTTTAGTGAATACCTCATCCATATACCATCCTTGACGCCCTCCACAAGCCCGCTCGCGCAAAGTATCTTCATGTGATATGAAAGGGTAGGCTGCGTTATGTTGAAATGCTCTAGTATCTTGCAGGCACATAGCTGTCCTCCCGAAAGCATTGTAAGTATTTCAAGCCTTGTTTCATCGGCTATGGCCTTCAAAAACACCACATATTGTGAATAGTTTTTTTTCATTAGGACCACCTTTATCAAATTATTAGTTTTATCTCTTCGCAGGAATCAGAAGAACTGATGCTCCCGAATGTCTTGCCACGTTGTGGCTTACGCTTCCTAGATACAATTCTTTTACAAAGCCTCTACCCTGGCTTCCCATGACGACAAGAGGTATTTCAAGCTCTTTTACCAACCTTATTATTTCTGTAGACGGCTTGCCGTATAGGAGCTGTATGTCGACTTCCGCATCCCCTATCTCCTCAAGTGCCTTTTTCATATCCTGAAGCTTGACTGTGTCTTCTGCTTTGAATTCCTCGAGGCGGTGTGAAAGATGCGGTTCGATTTCAGCTCGGTCATGGACATGAACAAGTGTAACTTTCCTTGCGCCGTCTGCAACCATTTTTTTGACATATTCAAAAGCGTGCGCAGCATTTTCAGAAAAATCCGTCGGAAATAAGATATTGTCCGTTATATCAAACGCCACATCAGCCACGGTTTTTTCAGGAACCCTCACAAGAAGAACCGGCTTAGATGCTTTATGAATAACTTCATGTGCTGGGCCTCCGAAAAACACCTCACCCATTAGGGAGTGTTCCTGAGCCGCAGCTACAATAACCGAAAAATTCTCCTCAACTGCTATTCTGTCAATTTCATTTTTCATAAGGCCTGTAACTACTCTGGTTTCTACTGCATACCCTTCCTTTTGCAAAATCTCCTTTTGCTGTGCAAGGTTTTGCTCAAGTATTGAAGTATAGAAATTCGATATTGTAGCATCAACAGAATGCGGATTTATGCATTGTAGCAAGAGGCACTCTTTTGCTCCAAGTTTTCTGAAACCTTCAAGGCGAGTGAGCATTTCTAGTGCAACAGATGATATTTCAGAAGCTATAATCATTCTGGAAAACATATGGACAACTCCTTTTTATTTTTTTCACAACTAAAATTTCGAATATGTATGTGTGGTGCCAGGCAATACATAGAACCTTATCTATGTATATTATATTAAATCACATAGATGATTGTCAATATGTTTTGAGTAATTTACAGAGCCATCCCAAACTGTAAGACTGCCCATTACAACCATTGTAATCTTGAGCTCTTGTATAAGCCGCTACTAAGCGTACAACTCTATAGGCCATATTCTTAAACTTGATTATTAGCATTCCATTTTATTCTAGCCGTATTTATGCTAATATATTGAGGCAGCTTGATTAATGCTCGCGATATCTTCAGGCTGCTGCAGGCTTATTATTTAAATTCGAATGATAAAATTAAGATTATTTATATATTCACAAATAGTTTATATAGCTACAAGAGAAAGGATTGAATTGATTGCATATGAAGAATCATCCGGAATATTTTGAAGAGGTCGAAAGGCTAAATGAAACGCTGCTTTACGTGGAGAACACCATATCGGCCGCTGAGCAAAACAAGGATGCATACCGCGAGGAAATAAAAGACGCATATATAAATCTCGACTATCTGGACAGCAGCCAAAGCTACGCCAGTATTCTTGTTAACACACGGCTGCTAGACGCTCTGGAAAGGAATTATGACGGCCTCCAGCGGGCCAGAAAAAAACCTTACTTTGCAAGGCTTGATTTCAAGCAGGATGAAAACGGAAGAACAGATAAATTCTATATAGGCAAAACGTCTCTTTTCAAGGCTGAATGGGAAATACCCATGATAGTGGACTGGCGCTCACCTATCGCCAGCGTCTATTACGACGGCGAACTGGGCAGCGTTTCTTACCAGTCAGCTACCGAAACAATAACTGGAGAACTGCTTCTAAAAAGGCAGTATACACTCGAAAACGGAACACTCGAAGGCATAATGGACATCGACATAACAACTACAGACGCATTCTTACAGGCATCGCTCGAAGGAAACAAGGACAACAGACTCAAAGACATAGTCTCGACAATACAGTCAGAACAAAACGCAATCATACGCTCCGACATACACAAGCCACTCATAGTGCAAGGAGTTGCAGGCAGCGGCAAAACGACAATAGCGCTGCATCGAATTGCATATCTTATATATAATCACGAAAAGGATTTTATCCCCGAGAATTTCATGATAATGGCTCCGAACCAATTATTTCTCAACTATATTTCCGAAGTGCTTCCCGAATTGGGAGCAGACAGGGTCAAGCAGACGACATACGTCGATTTTATGCATGAAGTAATCGGCAAAAAATACAGGCTGACCGATTCCGACGAAAAACTAATAAGCATCATAAACGGTGCTGTCACCAAAGATGAGTCCGATTCGCACGAGCTTCTAAAAAAAGCCTCGCGTTTCAAGGGCTCCATGAGATTCAAGAATGTGATCGAAAGGTATATTCGCGACATAGAGCTGAATTTCGTGCCGGATGAGGATGTAACCGTAGAAGGACATACGCTTATGACATCCAAAGAAATAAAAAAACTTTTCATCAGCCAGTACAGATACCTTCCGCTGTACAAAAGAATTGCAGAAATAAAAAAGAATCTCTCAAACACGCTCAAAAGAGACAAAATCAGAATTCTTGAAGAGATTGAGCAATTCTACGACAAGCAGATAGAATACCTACGGTACAATGAGGCGCAGTCAGAAGAAAGGCGTAAAAAAATAGTAAACCTTATTGATGCCAGAGACAACGCAATGGAATCGTTAAAGAAAAACTCCAGAAATATAATATCCAAATATATTTCAAAGTTTCCCAAAAAAGACCTGCTCGACTATTACAAGGACCTACTGACAAACAGTGAAACCCTTGTAAAATACGGCAACGGCAAACTCAGCAGCGAATTCGCCGAATATGTGAGCGAGCATTCAACCAGCATATTCAGCAAAAAGCAAATGGAGCTTGAAGACCTTGCCGGCATAGCTTATATGAAGCACAGGGTTTTCGGATTCGATGACAAGCTTGACATCAGGTATGTGGTGATTGACGAGGCACAGGATTTCAGCCATTTCCAGTTTTATGCGCTCAAGGAGATATTGAACACCAAGCTCTTCACGATACTAGGGGACCTATCGCAGGGAATCCACGCTCACAGAGGGATAAACAACTGGAATTTTATTCTGAACAACATATTCGACCCTCAGGAAAGCCAGTACCTAGAACTAGCTCAAAGCTACAGGACCACAATTGAAATAATGGACCTGGCTAATGAAGTAATCAAAATGTGCCCGATAGATGGATTACTATTGGCGCAACCGGTAGTGCGCCACGGGGAAAAGCCCCAAGCCTTTAAATTCGATTCTGACGGGAAAATCATAGATGCTTTGCAGAACAATGTTGAGCAGTTAAAATCCGATGGCTATAGCTCAATTGCCGTGATAGGTAAAACGCTAGATGAATGTAAAAAAATACAAAAATGCCTAGCCAAAAACAAGAATATCGAAACAAAGCTGCTCGGTGAAAAGGCTGACTACAGCGAAAACAATGTAGTGATAGTTCCTTCATACCTGGCAAAAGGGCTGGAATTCGACGCTGTAATAATTGTTACTTTGGAGGATGCCTATTCTCAGGACGAATTGGATATCAAGCTGTTGTATGTTGCCATGACGAGGGCTTTGCACAGGCTTTGCATTTTATGCAAGAATAACACTATTCCAGCCATTGAAAAAACAGGTATACTGACATCTGGATCTGGAAACGCAGCTGTTTAGCACGGTTGAAAAAGGAGGAATCTAACGGGAAAATGAGTAACAAATGCAAAATATGCGGTTTCGAAACGCGAAAGATTCATAGCAAGCAGTTCAATGCAGACTATCATTACTGCGAAAGGTGCGAATTCATATCAAAGGATGAAAATGCAATCATTTCGCCTGAGGATGAGCTTACTATATACAACGACCACAACAATTCAATAGATGACCCAAGGTATGTGGCTTATTTCTATAAGTTTCTTGAAGCTGCCGTGTTCAATTATGTAAACGAAGGAAAGAAGGGCCTGGATTTCGGTAGCGGACCATCTCCCGTGTTGGCCCAAATTCTCGAGAAGAATCACGGGTATGCAGTGGATATATATGATTTGTACTACTCCCCAGAAAAGGTCTATTTGAATAAAAAATACGACCTTGTCACATCCACAGAAGTTGTTGAACACCTGAAGGATCCTCTGGAATACTTCAGTTTATTTAAGGGGCTTCTGTGTGATACTGGAGTTTTAGCTGTCATGACCCTTTTTCATCAAAATGACGAGCAGCACTTCCTGCGCTGGCATTATATGAGGGACAAAAGCCACATCTCCTTCTATACCACTAAAACAATGGAATATATAGCTGACCTTGTCGGACTTAAAGTCATTCACACAAATGGCATTCGATATACGACCTTTGCAGTGAGGCAATAGCGTCCTGAATGATTTTTCCAATGCCTGCAAAATGCAAAACCCTCGATAAGCTATACAAAGCTTCTCAAGGGTTCTGACGTTTATCATTTATTTTCTATATTATCTTAGTTTCATTTCGGTTCCGACTATGTTCTCCCAGTTGTCTGCAATTTCCTTTATTATTCCTACTCCTATTCTCGATATGAAAACTACGCTCGAGTCAGGCGCTGAAGAGTCGAATTCCTTGTAGTCGATCTTTTTGTTGACTACGTCCACCTGGTTCCAGCCGTCGTCAAGCTTCGAGAATCCCTTTATCCTGAATGCGTGAGGAGATACTGCATCCAAGAAGCTAGTAAACTTGCTCTTTTCTACAGCTCCGTCGTATCTGAGCGTGAAGGTTCTTGGCTTGTTCTCAGTAGTGTTTGTAGTGTCCTGAGTTTCAACCCATTTCTCCTTGACAAGGTCTTCCTCCAGGAATCTGTAGTTTACGTTTCCGAAAGACGATTCCTCAATCTTGACATAAGGGTTAATTTCCATGATTTTTTCCTTTATCGCAGCAACAGTGCTGCTGTCTACAAGGTCTACCTTATTTATTACTACGAAGTTGCTGTAAAGGGCCTGCCTCTTTATTGTTTCAAGGTCTTCGATCTGCTCGAGGAAGTTTCTGCCGTCAACTATGCATATAGCTCCCCTGTAGTCGTATGCGTCTTCGCCGGCAAGCCTTCTTACCGCATCGAGAATTTCGTCAATATTTGAAGGGTCTGCAAGACCTGAACTTTCAACGAAAATGTAGTCGAGCTCCTGCGCCGCCATTTCAACCATAGCCTGAACAAATGATATTTTAAGGCATGAGCAAAATATGGAGCCTCTGTTTATTTCAGTAAGTGTAATTCCTTCTTTTTCAACAAGCGTTCCGTCTACCCCCGTCTTGCCGAATTCATTCATTATGATTCCTATTTTCTTGTCTCCAAGATTGTCCATTACATTCTTCAAGAATGTAGTTTTGCCGGCTCCTAAAAATCCAGTGAGCAGATACAGTTTTTTTGGCGCTTTGTTCATTAATATCATCCTCCGTCAAATTATCATGAAGCCTACTTGGCTATATATTTTTTTATATCTTCCACACTCAATACCTTACCTGGCGCTTTTACAGCCCCGTCTATTACAAGAGCCGGAGTCGTCATGACACCATGAGTCATTATTTCAACAAGGTCGTCTATTTTTTTTACAGTTGCGTCTATGCCGAGTTCTTCTACAGCCTTTTTTGCGTTAGCCTCAAGCTTGTCACACTTGTCACAGCCAGTGCCTAGAATTTTAATTTCCACAAAAATCATCTCCTGTATTCTTATAATATCAGCTCAAATATACATCGATAAAGTTCTATATGTTAATTATAATAAAACACATAGAAGTATGTCAATGTATTTTTAAGCTTTTTATAATGCCATTTGAATGTCACATTCTATGGATTTTTTCGTCGCCAACTGAAATGGTCTAAATTTCAAAAATAAATAATTTGTGGCGGATTTACTTATTAAATATCTCAATAATTTATTTATACTCTATTAGATATTGCTATTTTTAATTGTTTGAAAATTATGATAATATTCTACTTGTACTGTTTTCAATGTTATTTTTAATTTTGAAAACAAATATTCAAATTAATTGGAGGGGTAATAATGAAAAAGAAACACATTTTACTTGTAGTAAGCTTATTTTTAATGGCCTTCCTGGCTGTGGGATGCAGTTCGGCTCCAACAGAAACAAAACCTGAAGCTGAGACAAAGCCAGCAGCTGAAGCAGCTCAAATACCCAAAGAATTGGGAGAATACAATTATATCAGCGCTGCAGATCTCAAGGCTCGTATTGACGCGGGAGATTTGGAATCAGGTGCCATGATTATGACTTCCTCTCAAACAGAAGAAGAACTAGCTGATTCCTATATGAAGGGCGACTTGATCAAAACTCAGGCAAGACCACTTGAAACAGTCGAGGACTATGCTAAGCTTGAACCTGTATATGAGATTATAAAGGATACAGATGCAGATGTAATATTAATTTGTCCTGGAGGCAAAAGCGGAGCTACAAGACCTGCTGATTATTTTGCCGCAAAAGGTATTGATACTGACCGCTTGTTGATTCTTGAAGGAGGTCAGGGAAATTTCAGCAAGCTTTATCCTGACTATGTTGTGTTTGGAGACAAGAAATAGCGAGTAGATTGTTTAAAGGAGAATCTTTTTATTAGAGGTTCTCCTTTTTTGCTTTTGAATAATAATATTTTTGATGCATATTCACGAAATTACCTGCATTATATATCAATTACGATAATATTATTTAAGATTATTATTCGAACAATTAAATTTTCTCCCTGTGTTTGCTCAGCTATACGTATGAGTATAATCTACTTATACATATTGTCGTTGCTGCAAATGATATTCCGCATGACAAATACAAGTATCCTGGGGGTGCCTACTTTGAAGGATTTACTGCAAAGAATACGTTCGGCGTATGAAAGCGCATTCAACGAAGAAAATTCACTCTGGATGAAAAAATACATGAAAGACCAGTTCGACTTCTTCGGTATAAAGACTGCTGAAAGAAGGCGGATTTCGAAACCATTTATGCAGGAGAGCCGCACTCTTACGCTGGATGACCTTGAATACCTTATACTCGAGCTTTGGAAGCAGGATGAGCGCGAGCTCCAGTACTTAGGCGCGGAAATGCTTCAGAAGAATGTCGACAGGCTGCCGGGAAGCGGCATGGCGCTTATAGAAGCTCTAGTCACAAACAAGTCATGGTGGGACACGGTAGACGCCCTGTCAGCAAACACAGCAGGAGACCTTATAAGGAGATTCCCCGCCCTGGTTCCTTCTGTTACAGACGCCTGGATTGACAGCGGCAATATGTGGCTTCAAAGATCGGCGCTGCTATTCCAGCTAAAATACAAGGGCAAGACGAACAAGGAGCTGCTTTTCAGTTATATTAGCAGACTATCTGATTCTCGGGAATTTTTCATACAAAAGGCCATAGGCTGGGCGCTGCGGGAATACTCAAAAACAAACCCCGACGATGTCGTCTCCTTTGTCGCTTCAGAAACACTCAAACCCTTGAGCAAAAGAGAGGCTCTGAAGGTTGTTCAGAGAAAAACAAAGCAAGTCTGATGTAATGTTATAATATGATTCAATAATTTCTTTTAAACTTTGTTCAACGTTCTTGAATTTGGGTATATATTAAATTAATATTTTGAAATCATAATAAATTGCGGGAGGCGATTCGTAATGGTTAAGGCTTTAGTTCTATTAGGATTCACAGGACTTCTCATTTTTATGTTTTTCTATATGTCGTCACTTGATCCGAGTTCTTCATCCAAAAACAGTTCGAAGAAAAAATCAAAATAAAATGCAGGGATACATCAGCGGCTGCATATATCGGCTAGCCTCTGTGTGATTTTTGGAAGTAACGAACAAGAATATAGCTGGATTGGTTTTCCAATCCGGCTTTTTTTTGAACTCTTTTTTCGTATATAGTATAATGTATATTATATTATTCCATTCAGCGGCTGCTGTTAGTCGCATCCTAAGGAGTCAGAGTATGAAAAAAAGCACTTTACTTGTTGTATTTGCCTTAATTGCCATTGCCGCCATTCTGCTTTTAAAGCCATTCTCAAAATCTTCACCTCAAGGCGAAGTATCCATATCAAATACCGGTTTTCTAATGGGCACTGTAATCGACATAAAGCTCTTCGATACAACAGATCAGGCTATAATAGACGGGGCATTTGAAATAATTCGTAATATAGAAAGCAAAATGAGCCTCAACGTCGAAGGCAGCGAGATAAACAGAATAAATGAAAACTCAGGCTCCCTCCCTGTATCTGTATCTAGAGAAACTTATACCGTCGTCAAAAAAGGGCTCGAATACAGCTCCATGTCTGACGCCAACTTTGACATAACAATAGGACCTCTTGTCAGGCTCTGGGGAATAGGCACAGATAACGCCAAAGTGCCCTCAGAGCAGGAGATTCAAAATGCCAGGAGCCTTGTTGGCTACAAGATGGTTGGCACAACTGACTCTACAAGATCGGTGTATCTTCAAAAGAAGGGCATGCTGCTTGATCTTGGAGGCGTTGCCAAGGGCTATGCGGCGGATGAGATTTCAGAATATCTAAAAGCGCATGGAATAAGCCGCGCGATTATCAATCTGGGCGGCAACGTCATGGCTGTCGGCTCAAAGGATACAGATATTCCCTGGAAAATAGGAGTGCAAAATCCATTCGATTCGCGCGGCAGTTACATAGGCACAGTAGCTGTGAGTGACTCCACTGTTGTCACCTCGGGAATATACGAAAGATATTTCGAATCGAACGGCAAAATCTACCACCACATACTAAGCCCCTTTACAGGTTATCCGGTCGAAAATGGGCTATCCAGCGTGACTATAATAGCCAAGAGCTCGGCCGATGCTGACGCACTTTCCACTTCTGTATTCTCGATGGGGCTTGAGGATGGCCTTGCCCTTGCCGAATCACACGAGGACGTAGAGGCTATAGCCATCGACATGGACAAGAATATCTATTTAACCTCAGGAGCAAAAGAGGTTTTCTCACTTACGGACAAGACTTTCAAGATTTCAAGCACAAATAATTAACCCCAAAATGATAAAGACCCCTTGGCTGTCGGCCGCATATTGCATAATGCATGCCTTCGTCAATGGGTCTTCTCGCTTTAGATGGAATGTTTACGCAGCCGCCATCCGATCACAGAAAATCATATCTTTTGGAGAATCTCTAGAACTCCATCTTTTCTTCTATAAACTTCACAAGGTCAGCTATAGGCATCCTTACCTGCTCCATAGTATCCCTGTCTCTTACTGTAACAGTATTGTCTTCAAGAGTGTCGAAGTCAACAGTTATACAGAAAGGAGTTCCAGCCTCGTCCTGCCTTCTGTATCTTTTTCCTATGCTTCCGCCGGCATCATAGTCAACCATGAATTTCTTCGCAAGCTCCCTGTATACCTTGAGCGCAGGCTCCTCAAGCTTCTTAGTAAGAGGAAGCACTGCAGCCTTAAGAGGTGCAAGCGCAGGGTGGAATCTGAGTACTGTTCTTTCAGTACCGTCCTCAAGCGCCTCCTCGTCGTACGCATCCACAAGGAAAGCAAGCGTCACACGGTCAGCTCCAAGCGATGGCTCTATGCAGTAAGGTATATACTTCTCGTTAGTCACAGGATCCTGATAGTTAAGCAAAGTGCCAGAATGCTCGCTGTGCCTGCTAAGGTCAAAGTTTGTTCTGTCCGCAATTCCCCAAAGCTCGCCCCAGCCGAAGGGGAACCTGTATTCTATGTCTGTTGTGGCGTTGCTGTAGTGCGAAAGCTCTTCCTTCTCGTGGTCTCTGAGTCTCATGTTCTCCTCATTGATTCCCAGATTCAGCAGCCAGTTCTTGCAGAAATCCTTCCAGTAATAGAACCACTCCATGTCCTCACCAGGCTTGCAGAAGAACTCAAGCTCCATCTGCTCGAACTCTCTTGTCCTGAATATGAAGTTACCAGGAGTTATCTCATTTCTGAAGGACTTGCCTATTTGCGCTATTCCAAAAGGCACCTTTTTTCTCGAAGTCCTTGCTACGTTCTTGAAGTTTACAAATATACCCTGTGCAGTCTCAGGCCTTAGGTATATCTGCGCCTGCGAATCCTCAGTTACTCCCTGGAAGGTCTTGAACATGAGGTTGAATTTTCTTATGTTAGTGAAGTCAGACTTGCCGCACTCCGGGCATTTTATTCCCTTTTCGGCTATGAACTGCTCCATCTTCTCTTGGCCCCATCCGTCCACAGTTACTTCCTCGCCGTCTGTTTCCTTTATGAAATCTTCAATAAGCTTGTCTGCTCTGAATCTGGAATTGCACGATTTGCAGTCCAGCAGGGGATCACTGAAACCTCCAACGTGGCCAGACGCAACCCAAACCTCAGGGTTCATAAGTATTGCAGCGTCGAGTCCCACGTTATGCTCAGACTCCTGTACGAATTTTTTCCACCAGGCTTTTTTAACGTTGTTTTTAAGCTCAACTCCAAGAGGACCATAATCCCATGTATTTGCAAGGCCCCCATATATTTCAGACCCTGGGTACACAAATCCTCTTGATTTTGCCAAGGCTACAATATCAACCATAGTAAATTCCTTCGACATATAATTCCCTCCTTAAAAAATAATAAAAAAAGCCCTTCATCCCTGGAAAGGGACGAAAGGCTATGCTCTCGCGGTTCCACCCTAATTGATGCAAATGCTGCACCCACTTTAAAGGTATCTGCTCCAAAGCTCCCTTCATCAAAACTGCCTGCCGGATTCACACCTTCACCGGCTCTCTTTGAGACTCGCGTTGACTACTCCTCTTTTTCACTGCAGAAAAACTATATGGCTTTAAATGATTTTAACACGACAAAAAGTGCTTGTAAAGCATATTTATTAATATTTTATTACACTCTACGCTATTTTACCTTTCTTTTCTTTCTCGCTCCACATCTTCTTCACCAGGAATATAACGGCTGTAAGCGCGAACAGCGTAAGCAGCCCTGCAACCACCATTCTTGCGCCGCCCGTAAGCATGCCGCCTATATACGAATATATTATTGTCGCCGGAAGCTGTCCAAGGCCTGTAGCCCAAAAGAAAGACCAAAACGACATCGATGTGAGCCCTGCCGCGTAGCTGACTATGTCAAACGACATGAATGGCAGCAGCCTGGCTATTAGTATCGCCTGGCTTCCGTATTTTTCAAAGAAAAGGTCAACACTTTCGAGCGCAAACTTGCTTGTAAGCTTTTCAACGGTTCCCCTGCCGTAAATCTTGGCGATGTAAAAGCAAAGCACTGCTCCCGCCATTGCCGAGCTCCAAGAAAGCAGTGCTCCCCAGACCCAGCCAAATATGGCCGCGTTTGCAAATGTTATAAGGAACGCAGGCAAAGGCGCGGCAACCGACTGGAACACCATTAGAAAGAATGATGTCACAGGAGCCAAAACTCCAAACGATCGTATATAGTCCCTTACATCATCAACGCTGAGTTTTTTGAAAACCATTGTCCACTGGTTTATCGTCTCCCTGACCTGTGGAACTGCAAAATATAGTGCTATGAGGATTACTGGAATCGAACCCTTGATCAATATATTTTTCTGCTTCTTGTTCATGATAAATCCCTCCTACATGTCGATTTAAAATTCAAGCTGATAATTCAAAAATAAGACCGCCAATGTAGATATTATCATATTAAATAAAACCAGGTAATTAATATAGAGATATTCTATCGCACAGCTCCAATTCATTCGTGTGTTTTATATACCCCAGACTCATATGTGGCATGTGCGGGCTCGTGCTGCTAGCAAACACATAGATTATATTCTATGGGCGTTTTCCGATAGCACCAGCTTGTCAATAGCGTATGCCACGCCCGCCTCGTCATTAGTAAGCGTCACAAAATCTGCGTGCCTTTTTACATCCTCCTCCGCATTCCCCATGGCTACTGCAAGTCCTGCAAACTTGAGCATGCTAATATCATTGTGGTTGTCACCGAATGCCACAACCTGCTCCCGGCCTATCCCCATTATCTGCGCCAGCTGCTCTACAGCCCTCCCCTTGCTCACTTCTGCTCTCATGAAGTCATACAACCCTTTTCCCGACTGGACAATCGCCACGCCCTCAATGCGATCGACTTCCTGCCTTACAGTCTCAAGAGCCTCATAGTCATCCGTATATAATACCCCTTTTATTATGGGCATTCCGTTTTCTACGAGAGCCCTGCAGCTTGGAACTACCTGTATGTCTATCTTTTCATCATCGGGCAGCGTCTTGTTGTATTCATGGAAAAAAAGCGCCCTTCCATCCAGCTTTTCGGTAAACATGCTGTGACGCCCGTAGAGTGAAAAAGAAACGCCAGCCGCTCTGCAGGCATTTATGAAACCAAGTACCTTATCTGCGTCTATTGGAAACTCTGCTATAGGATTATTTTCACCCAGCCTTCTTATCATGCCGCCGTTGCAAGATATCACGGGAAGGTCCAGCTTCATCTGCTTTATATAGCTTTTTATCATTATGTCCATTCGGCCCGTCGCCACCACTACGCTTATGCCACGCTCTGCGAGCCTGCCTATC
Source organism: Peptoclostridium acidaminophilum DSM 3953 (assembly GCF_000597865.1). GTDB lineage: Bacteria > Bacillota > Clostridia > Peptostreptococcales > Peptostreptococcaceae > Peptoclostridium_A > Peptoclostridium_A acidaminophilum. Next base: position 555,007 of record NZ_CP007453.1, read on the forward strand.
GCCTCTATGTTTTTCACAGGTATGCTGTGGTCACTTGCAAGCATTGTACCGTCCATGTCAAGCACGCATAGCTTATAGTTGTTCATGTCAATTCCTCCACTAGTCATGATTTCTCAGCAATTTCATACACTGCTCTTATTAACTGGGCCTCCACAATTTCACAGCTACTATTGCCGCCGGATTTCAAGTAACAGCAGCAGATTGTAGTTAAGCTGTTGCACATATGAATTCTAATATATTATCATAATACTATATAACACATTTTTCTTATAGGGGGGCATTATGAGACAGCTCAATAGCTTGGAACAGATCAAATCCTTCATTGAATCAAACAGCTTTTGCCTTTTGTATTTCTCTGACGAGCTCTGCTCCGTCTGCCAGGACACGCTTCCCAAAGTGGAGCTTATGCTTGAAAATTATGGAACTGTAGCCTCGGCCAAAATAATAATAAACAACTCCCTTGAGACTGCTGCGCATTTTTCTGTTTTCACAGCTCCAACTATACTGCTCTACATAGGCGGTAAGGAATTTATAAGAGAAGCCCGATTCATAAGCATTACAGCACTTGAGTCTCAAATAAGTCGATATATCGAACTGTCCGAAACTTAACATGGCTTCAATTGAAAAAATCTATTAAAGCTCTCCCAATTTACCGTATCCGGCGATCTATGATTTGCCGGATTTTTCTTTTTTTAGCAGTAAATATTGCGCGGCTGCATTTTAGCATTCTTTTTTTTAAATTTGCTGACAATTAAATTATATGTATGATTTTTTATATATAAATAAATTTCCACACAAATTACAATTGCTATAGATTCATGTTTCTGTTACAATTGTTTCGGACTATTATTGTACATGTATGCAAGAGTAATTGTTTTTCATCTCATTCAGTTTCGCAAAGTAACTCATAATTTGGAAAGGAAGTGTGGATTTGATAGGTATCCTAGAGCAATTCGTAGCAGCAACAAACAATATTTTATGGTCTTATATCCTTATTGTAATGCTTATAGTTCTTGGTCTTTATTTCACTGTGAAGTCTCGATTCGTGCAATTTAGGATGATTGTAGAGATGGTAAGACTGCTTGGGGAGGGTGCGGCAAAAATCGGGAATAAAAAAACGGGAGTCTCGTCTTTCCAGGCCTTCTGCATAAGTACGGCTTCAAGAGTTGGTACCGGAAACCTTGCAGGAGTTGCCATAGCAATAACACTTGGAGGTCCGGGAGCCGTGTTTTGGATGTGGCTTATAGCCCTTATCGGCGCCGGATCAAGTTTTGTAGAAAGCACTCTTGCACAGATATACAAAGTCAAAGATGAAAACGGCTTCAGAGGCGGCCCTGCATACTACATAGAACAAGCTCTGGGCATTAGATGGCTTGGAGTTGTTTTCTCGATACTTATAACAATTACATTCGGTCTTGTATTCAACTCAGTCCAGTCGAACACTATATCATTCGCAGTAGAAAACGCATTTGGAGTTGACCGCGCTGTCACAGGCATACTGCTTACGGTAATGACTGTTGCCATAATATTCGGCGGAGTCAAAAGAGTTGCCAAAGTGTCGGAAATAATAGTCCCAATAATGGCAGTATCTTATGTAATCGTGGCACTTTTCGTTATAATCAAGAATTTCTCAAGCCTTCCATCAGTGTTCGCACTGATATTCTCAAATGCATTCGGACTCAACTCAATGTTTGGCGGTGGAGTTGGAGCCGCTATGATGATGGGAATAAAAAGAGGACTCTTCTCTAACGAAGCCGGTATGGGTAGCGCGCCTAATGCCGCCGCTACAGCTACTGTTTCTCACCCTGTAAAACAGGGTCTGATACAGACTCTTGGTGTTTTCACAGACACCCTGCTTATTTGCAGCGCCACTGCTGCAATGATACTCCTTTCAGGCGCATACAAAACAACGGGCGCTGAGGGGATACAACTGACCCAAAATGCGCTTTCTTCTCAAGTCGGCGCATGGGGAAATTCATTCATCGCAGTCTGCATATTCATGTTCGCTTTCAGCTCTGTAATAGGAAACTATTACTATGGTGAAACGAACATAGAATTCATAAAAGCAGACAGGAAATGGCTGTTTGCATACAGGATTGCCGTTTCTTCAATGGTTATGGTTGGAGCAATAGCAAAAATTCAGATAGTCTGGGACATGGCAGACCTTTTCATGGGGCTAATGGCTATTATCAACCTTGGAAGCATAGCTTTCCATTACAAGAAGGCAATTGACGCCCTTGATGACTACACAAGGCAAAAGAAAATGGGCTTGGATCCTGTGTTCTACAAGGACAGCATAGAAGGTATCGACGATGTAGAATGCTGGAACTACAGCCCTGACTACAACAAGAAAGCAGTCTAAAGTATCTATGGCATGTAAAAGAAGCTAAAAAGCGGGTATGAATTAATATACCTCTTTTTAGCTTCTTATTTTTTTGTATAAGGCTTCCGCTGTAGTGTAATGTTCTGCTTACTCTACTCCCTTTGGTCATGCATCTCATATCCTATATCAAAAGCCCTGATATTCATATCTATGAAGCCGGCGGGGACATTCTCCCTTATGGCTGCGTGCCATGCCTCAATTGGTATCTCCATATGATTTGCCAGGACACCTATAAGAAACAGGTTTGCAACCTTGGCCGAGCCTAGCTTTTTACCTTCACTGGCCGCATCAATGGCATAGAGCCTGTATGAGGTCGAAAGCCTTTCTATTATGTCAGCCGGATACTCCGCTTTTTCGGCCGCCACGTGAGCCGGGGCTATTTCCCCTGTATTGACGATTAGTATGCCTTCTTTTTTCAGGCTTCCCTTCCACCTGTCGGCTTCCAGCGGCTCTAGGGCCACCAGGAAATCCGCATCCCCTGGAGGTATGTTGGGCGAATAGATCTTTTCTCCTAGCCGCACACTTCCCCAGACCTTTCCACCCCGCTGGGAAAGCCCAATTATGTCGTTGCTCTTTACATCATAGCCCGCGTAAAAAGCCGCACTGCATATAATGCTTGTAGTTAGAACAAGTCCCTGGCCTCCAACTCCTGCCAGCATGATATTATAGGCTTTCATCATTCCACCTCCCCGTCAGCTCTCTTTATTGCGCCTACAGGGCATACCTGTGAGCAAACAGAGCATCCCACGCACATTTCCGGATTTATAGAGGACTTGAGCTTTTCTATTCCCTCGTACTTTTTCATGCGCAAAGGCGGACAGTTTGTCCTTATGCAGTTTCTGCAGGCTATGCAGACATTCGGGTCCACATAGAAGTGGGGCTCTCTTATCTTGAATCTTAGAGCGCATGGCCTCGTAGCTATGACTATGGACAAGCCTGGCCTTTTTATCTCCTCATCTATGGCCTCCTTAGCCTCTTTGTATTTAAACTGGTCTACAGACCTTACGTTTTCAAAGCCCATTGCCCTTAAAAGCACTTCCAGGTCTACATGCATGTCGTCCTCGCTGGCGTAGCTTCCGGAGCTTGCCGTATGCTGGCCGCCGGTCATGGCAGTAGTTCCGTTGTTTAATATGACTATCGTCATGTTGTCCTCGGGGTCTATCTGGTGCAGCATGTTGACCATTCCGGTCATTCCAGAATGGAAGAACGTGCTGTCACCTATTACAGCAACAAGAGGCTCACTCTTACCGCTAAGCTTCATAGCCTTAGCCATCCCCTTTATTATGCCCAGGGACGAACCCATGCTAATTATTGTGTCGAGAACCTCTATTGGAAATATACCCGCAAGTGAATAGCAGCCTATATCTCCTACAACCTTTCGGCCCGATTTCTTGAGTATGTCGAAAACAGGCCTGTGGGGGCAGCCGGCGCAAAAAAGCGGCAGTCTCGGCGGAACAGACTTATCTTCTCCCATTTTGCCTGAATACCTGGATTCTTCAAAAATGCCTGCCCTTAGAAGACCCGCTTCTATTTCCTCTATGCCAAGCTCGCCAGTAAACGAAAAATACGACTTGCCTTCGCACTCAATGCCATTAATTTTAAGCTCGTTCTCAATGAATGGAGACATCTCCTCTATGACAATCAGCCTCCTGTAGTCGCTGGCAAGGCTCCTTATCGCATCAAGCGGAAGCGGGTATACAAGTCCCAGCTTGAGCACAGGCATGTCGAGATTCAGCTCCATCAGGTTGTTGTACACAAGCCCCGATGTTATTATGAGAACCTCGCTGCCATTGCCTTTCTCCAGCCTGTTTATACCCAGATCCATTGCAGCTTTTGACAGGCTTTCTAGCCTCTCCTTCATCTCAAACTGCTTTTTGAAGGTGTTTGGCGGTATCATATTGAAATTCGTCTTATCTGGCTTGAAGCCTTCCGCAGGCTTTTCCTCCCTATCCAAAAGCTCAACTATGCCCCTGCTGTGACATAACCTGCTAGTTATCCTCAGCATAACAGGCATTCCGTAGGTTTCGCTCAGCTCGAGGGAAATCTTCGTGAAGTCCTTGGCTTCCTGGCTGTCGCAGGGATCAAGCACAGCCATGTTTGCAAACTTCCCGATTATCCTGTTGTCCTGCTCGTTTTGAGAGCTTGCCATGCCGGGATCGTCGCCACTGACTAAAACGAATCCGCCTGCTGTCTTTGTCTGTGTGAAGGTCATAAGAGGATCCATTGCTATATTCACACCTACATGCTTCATGCTTGCAAGCGCTCTGGCCCCTGCAAAGGAGGCTCCCATGGCTACCTCCAGCGCCACCTTCTCGTTGACTGAAAATTCCGAGTAAATCTGCCTGTATTCACGCTTTATGCTCTCGAGAATTTCAACCGCAGGCGACCCGGGATAGCTTGCAGCAACAAGTCCTCCAGCTTCATAAAAGCCCCTTGCTATCGCCTGGTTCCCCGTCATAAGTACCTTCTTGCCTTCCATGTCACCACCCCTTTGCTTTTATCTGATTGCTCGTTGTTTATCCGTCTGATTTTTTTATACCCCTTTAAAAGTCTGTAACAAGACAATTTAAAAAATCATACCTGCAAATACTCTGTTTCATGCTCATGCAGCAATGATTGCTCTTTGCATTTCAAAAAATCATTGCCACACTATTTAATCTGTGGTAACATCTTTAAATATTAAAACCAAATCGCAATATCCGGACGAAGGCGGCAGAATAGCAATGCTAGACTGTCTCTGGACGGGCCTCTGGAGAGACTCATTATGAGCGCCGAAGGGGAAAGCCATATATACTATGGTGAAGCTCTCAGGTAAAAGGGACAGGGGATTTTAAAAGCGCGCAGAAAGCATGTATTTTTTGTTGCCTTTTTTCCCGATTCTCCAGAGACCGACAACTTCGGTCTCTTTTTATTTTAAAAAAATACAAAATACATTAGGAGGGGTTTCGATGAAGGCATTCGTTACAGTGGTAGGAAAGGACAAGGTTGGAATTATTTACGGCATAACAGGGGTGCTGGCCAAAAGCAACGTCAATATAGAGGATATCAGCCAGACAATACTCCAGGACTATTTTTCAATGGTCATGCTTGTGAATCTGGATAATATGACAGTCTCATTTGACGAGCTCAAAAGGCAGCTTGACGAAAAGGGCGCCGAAATCGGCGTATCCGTAAGAGTTCAGCATGAGGAGATATTTACAGCCATGCATAAAATTTAGCCTGGCTTAAGTTCCACTTCTATTGCCATTGAATATACGACAAGGTTCACAATAGAAAATGAGAGGTGTTTATTATGCTTGATTTACAAAATGTATTGGAAACTATAAAAATGGTAGACCAGGAGAAATTCGATATAAGAACTGTTACAATGGGCATGTCTCTTCTGGACTGCGGAGGCTCTGACGTTAAGGGCTGCCTGACGCGTGTCTATGACAAGATAACTGGCAATGCATCAAAGCTTGTTTCAACCTGCCGCAGCCTTGAGTCCGAATATGGTATTCCTATCGTAAACAAAAGGATCTCCATAACCCCGGCGTCCCTTGTTCTGCATTCACAAAATCCTGATGACTATGTAGAGCTGGCCATGGCTCTTGACAGAGCCGCAAAGGAAGTCGGCGTTGACTTCATAGGCGGCTTCTCGGCACTTGCTCAGAAGGGATGCTCAAGAAGTGACGATGCGCTGATAGCTTCGATTCCCGACGCACTCTCAAGCACCGATATAGTGTGCTCTTCAGTCAATGTGGGCTGCACAAAGAGCGGCATAAACATGGACGTTGTGAAAAAAATGGGTGAAATCATAAAAAGGACCGCCTACCTCACTAGAGATGCAGACAGCATAGGCTGCGCCAAGCTTGTGGTGTTCGCTAACGCTGTAGATGACAATCCTTTCATGGCGGGCGCCTTCCACGGCGTAGGCGAAGCCGAATGCGTAATTAACGTCGGTGTCAGCGGCCCCGGAGTCGTCAAATGCGCTCTTGAAAATGTCAGGAATGAGAGCTTCGACGTTGTTGCCGAGACAATAAAGAAGACAGCGTTTAAAATAACGCGCGCAGGTCAGCTTATCGCCTCAGAGGCCTCAAAGCGGCTCGGAGTGCCTTTTGGAATAGTAGATCTCTCGCTTGCGCCGACTCCCGCTGTAGGCGACAGCGTAGCCAGGATACTTGAGGAAATGGGCATAGAAAGCTGCGGCGCCCACGGCACCACTGCGGCACTGGCACTTCTAAACGACGCAGTCAAAAAAGGCGGCATAATGGCCTCTTCTCATGTCGGCGGCCTTAGCGGAGCTTTCATCCCTGTGAGCGAAGACGAAGGCATGATAAGCGCACTAAGCAAGGGCTCGATAAACATAGAAAAGCTTGAAGCCATGACATGCGTTTGCTCAGTCGGCCTTGACATGATTGCCATACCGGGCGATACTCCTGCCGAGACCATCTCGGCTATGATTGCAGACGAAGCGGCAATAGGCGTTATAAACAACAAGACAACTGCCGCCAGGGTCATACCCGTTTATGGCAAGAAAGTTGGCGACTTAGCAGAATTCGGAGGCCTTCTCGGCTCGGCTCCGATACTCAAAGTGAGCGAATTTTCAAGCGCCGGATTCATAAATCGGGGCGGAAGAATCCCGGCTCCCGTACACAGCTTCAAAAACTAGTTTCACGCGTTCTTATCCAAGCAAAAAATCCGAAGACATCGGAGTCCATGTATGCACATGGTACATTCCGCATTCTTCGGATTTTTTTGCTCTAATCGGGCGTTTCAACTGTCTGCTTTTCTAAAAAGTCATTGTTCCATCCAGCATTGTTACTGCGGAGCCGCCTATTTCGATGGATGACAGGCTTCCGCTTTCGCTTGTTCTTATGATTGAATGTACGCAGCCAGGCCTTTTAAGCTCGTTGCCCTGCTCACCTATGAGCTTTATTTCTGGCTTTATCTTTATCATCTTATGCTTCATGAGGTATGAAAGCAGCGACCCGTTTCCAGTTGCGCATGCCGGATCCTCATCAAGACCTATTATAGGAGCAAATGACCTGACATGATAGTCGTATCCTCTCGCAAATGTGTCAAAGCAAAAGGCCGTTATTCCAACCACGTCGTCCTGCCTGCTGAGCCTTTCTATCTTGCTGAGGTCAGGCCTGATATCTCTCAGCTTGGCAAGCTTTTTGACTCCAACCACACACCACCACAGTCCTGTCGAAACCTTCGACGGTATAGTGTCCATAAGGTCATCGCTTTCAAGACCAAGAGCATCTGCAATCTCGGTTGCAAAGGAGTTGACGTACGAGTACATGGGCAGCGGTTGGCTTATGAAAAATACCGGTTCTCTCCTTTCAAAAACTCTTTTTACTGGAATTATCCCTCTCTTTGTCTCCATCTGGAATACTTCCTTGCCCTCAGGCAACATTCCAGCCTCGTGCAGCGCATGGAATGTTGAAATCACAATGTGGCCGTATATTTCAACCTCGCTCTGGGGCGAAAAAAACTCTATTCGAAAATCTGCCTTATCAGACTTGTGAACGAACGCAGTCTCTGATACTCCCATCTCTCTCGCAATCCTCTGCTTGTTTTCCCTGCTTATGCCTTCAGAATCCAGAATGACTCCTGCAGGGTTGCCCCCGAAAGGATAGCTTGTAAATGCGTCTACTTGCTTTACGCTTACTCGCATAAGACCTCCCCCTTGTACATTGTATGTGAAAACAGCCCTTCAAAGAAGGTCATGTGATATCACACAAATAATATATAGTATATAAATGCCCTTTTTTAGTCGTTTGTATTCATAAGGTTTGAATAATGTTCAGAAAATTCATATATTTATGCTAATGCCCTCTCTATTAATCGAAGAGGTTAATATATTCTCCGTAGCCCTCTTTTTCAAGCTCCTCCTTTGGAATGAATCTCAGCGATGCCGAATTTATGCAGTATCTGAGGCCTCCCGGCGCAGGTCCGTCGCCAAATACATGGCCAAGGTGCGAGTCCGCATGCTTGCTTCTTACCTCTATGCGCCTCATTAGCAGCTTCCTGTCTTCTCTTTCGACTATGTTGCCCGGTTCAAGCGGCTTTGTAAAGCTCGGCCAGCCGCTTCCCGAATCAAATTTGTCAAGCGAGCTAAAAAGCGGCTCTCCCGAGACTATATCTACGTATATGCCTTCTTTCTTGTTGTCCCAATACTCATTGTCGAATGCCGGCTCGGTCTTGTCCTGCTGCGTCACCCTGTACTGCAGTCCGGTAAGCTCCATGAGCCTCTTTTCCTTGTCAAAGCTGCTGTATTTGCCGTCGCCTTCTTTTCCCTCGGCGCTCTTGTCTTTTTCACTTTCGTCTTCCCATGTTTTTTTTATGAAGCCTTCCCTGCCCGAGCCACTCTTGTAATCCTTGTATCTGAGAGGATTTTTTAGATAAAAATCCTGGTGGTACTCCTCGGCCGGATAGAACTCCTCCGCAGGCAAGATTTGTGTTGCAACAGGCCTATCGAACCTGCCTGATTCATCAAGCTCTTTTTTGGAAAGCTGCGCTATGGACTTTTGCTCTTCGTCATAGTAGAATATGGCCGTCTTGTACTGGCTGCCCCTGTCAGCGAACTGTCCGCCCTCATCAGTAGGATCAATCTGCCTCCAGTAGACCTCCACAAGCTCCCTGTAGCCGATCTTCATGGGATCGTATACAACAAGTACCGCCTCCAAATGGCCGGTAACCCCCGAGCTGACCTGCTCGTACGTGGGATTCTTGACCTTTCCCCCTGTATAGCCTGCCAACACCTCAACAACCCCTTCAAGCCTTTCAAAAGGACCCTCCATACACCAGAAGCAGCCTCCTGCAAACACCGCCTTCTTGTAGTTCTTGTCGTTTATTTCAACATCCAGTTTCATGTTATCACTCCTCTCTCCACTGTATTTGTTTACTGCCAGCCAAACTATAGAAGCAAGAGCAACCATTGCGGCTATACGCAGTATATTTCTTCTTGTCATATCATCAACTCCGCAGACTGTTAAATACCAACAAAATAATAATGGCTTAATTATGGATTCCAGCAAATGTGTCTGATTTATCCTTTTCAGGAGCTATCCTTTGAAATCTTCTGAATGCTCCTTGCTATTACAAGCATCAAAACTGCAGCAGCTCCTATCACGGACACCTTTAGAAGCCAATCATTTCTTTCCGTCCATGGGCGCGTGTCCCTGAATACAAAATCCTTGTTTTCTTCCAGCTCGCCAAGTGAAGCCCTGGGCGTGCCCCTGTAATCCAGGTTCATTTTGAACTTTTCGATATCGTAAACCGGCGCCTTAACCTGGCTGCTGTTCCAGTAGAGTACATAGCCCGACGGGCTTTCAGCCGGGAAAACCAGCAGAGGATTTAGTCCTCGAATTTTCACATCGCTTACGGAAAGCTCAGGATTGTCATTGTTGTGTATGAGCAGCTTTAGGTAGCGCTGGCTTGTCGAACACTTTATTATAAGCTGGCGCGCAGTGAGCCTGTCCAGCGAGTATACGAAAATTTCAGCATCCGCCGCATGTTCCCATTTTTCGCCGTCGCTGCTCTCGTAGATTTCGGCGGCTCTGCTGAAGTTCTCAGCAGCTGTAACAAGCTCCAATTCGCTTACCTGAAGTCGGGGCAGCCTTAAATCCACTATGAACTCCTGTATGCCTGCACCGCCATTTTCCTCCAGAAGCTCATAATCCCTCTCCTTCAGAGGAAATACAATATCCGCTTCATCCATGAGAAGCTCCAGGCTCTCGGGCTTAAACTCACCCTTGCCGCCCTGGAGCAGACTCACCCTCAGATACGAAAAATTCGTCGGCGGCAGATTCACCTCCAGATTCCTGCTTTTGCCTTCCCCCGAAAGATCGAATATAGTGCTGTCTGAGGTGAGCAATCTCCATTCATTCCTGTCCATGCTCCCCTCGATCTTTACAGCTCGTATAAAGTCCCTGTCCGTGCTTGCAAGCTTTATTTGTGTAATCCACCTGTCCTGCGGAACTTTTACTTCAAACACCAGGTTTCCCTGAGAGTCCTTCCCCAGGTTGAGCATTTCCGCCGGCTCGTATTTGCCTGAACGTGTTTCGAGAGGATTGCGAAGCAATCCATACGGTATTTCGCTGCCCCCGCTGTAGATCCTAAGGTCGGCCAACCCGGGCTGCGACTGGGCAATCACCTCGTCAGGGAGCTCCAAAATATTGTAGTCTGATTCGACTTTGCTCAGATTGATATCCGCCCTGTTTTTGTAATCGCTTTCAGCTCCCCAGGCTGGCGTGGCAGCCAAAAACACCATTATGGCAGCGGCTACTTTGGCAAGGTAGCTGCGCCCTTTATTCTTTTTTGCCATGATGCTTTTCATCCGCGTCACCTCCGAAAAGCACGTCCTTATAGCGGTTGTAAATCCATGATACAGCCAGCAGAATCACGCCAAGTCCAAAAAAAGACATGATGCGGTTAGCCGTTGTAAGGCTCGACAAATCAACAAAAAACACCTTTAAAATAACTATGCCCATGAAGCCCAGGCCGAACCTGCGAAGATTCCCTATATGCTTCCAGAAACCAACTGCGACGAGAACTGCGGCATATAGACCCCAAACCATTGAAATCACGAGACCTGCTCTGTTCCTCATGGCGTTTTGCGCTTGATAATCCGCCATTTCCACCGCCTTGTATGAAAAGTAGGCGTTTATTTCATTTGTCAGCAGCATTATCACAAGAATGTTGAGCAGTATCTGAAGACTGAGTATGAATCTGCCCCAACCAAATATTGTTTTGCCACTTCGAATTTCGTCATGATAAAGCCGCAGTACGGCCGAAAGAGCCACTATCGCGAAGATATATGCAACAGCCGCTTTATTGAGCAAAGGGAGCGCTTCATCGCCTGTAATTACAAAAGGTATATCAAGCAGTGACACGAGCATTAAGAACAAAACCGCATATCCTGCGACAGGAATTCTGCCGGGATTTATTTTGAGATTCAAGTAAAACACTATGACGGTCTCGACCGCCCACGCAATTGTAACCCAATGTTCATCCAGCTGTATTGGAACTGCAAGCGTCACAAAGCCGGCCGCTACCGCAAGCAGTGTCAAGCTCAGTGCCTTTGCCTCGGCATATTTGCTGTAGACATAAAGCCCCAGCAGCAGATACACAAGACCAATCAAAACTGTCCACAGCCCCATAAGATCGCCATAATAAGGCTCCAGCAGCTCATATGACAAGCCAAAATAGGCGGCAGCATTAAGCAGTACTAAAGTGACATCAGCTCTTATGAGTTTCTCCTTGTGGCGGACATTCCTGGCAAATGAAACAGCCAGATAGATAGTAAAGAATATTGTCAGAAATGCAAATGAAAGTACGTCAAAATCCCCCTCATTAAGCGTATAATGCCTGATATCATATGCAGAAATATAAGACGCATAAGTGAAAACAAATGTCAGATAGTTGAATGCCGGCCACTTCTTGAAATAAGCAATCAGCAGCACACCTACATCTAGTATCAAAACATATGAAAACAGGAACAGTGTCCTGTCTTCTCCGCTTCCCAATAGGAAGGGCGTAGCGAAACCTCCGACGATTCCAATTATTCCAATAGCCAGAGAATCATACCGCACTGCAAGCAAGGAAGCGGCAATTGTTATAAGCACCATGAGCGCGAATGTGGCCGGCTGTTGCATAAGACTGTAGAATATGTATGCAGCATAAATCGAAAAATAAAGTACTGCAATTCCGCCTCCGGTAAAACCCTGGGCGTATATGGCGTATTGGCGTCGCTGGAAATATTCCCCAGCACCCAACATTCCAAGGCCGAATATTATTCCGATTGCTATTCTTCCAAGCTCGCCAATCAGATTGTTGTCGAATGACCACTTGAGAAAAAACACGGCCGCAAGCACGACAGCCAGAATCCCCAGCCTGTTGAAGAGTGTTCCTGCCAGCTTCTCCTCGCTTATCCTCTGAAGCAGCGGCTTTTTCCCTCTCCCGTAATTCGATTCCAGGGTATTTAGATGCTCCTGCTGCACTAAAGGCCGCTTCCACACAGATTGTGTTCCGCTAGCTGCGCCTTTTGCAACTCCGGTCATCTGCTCAAGATATTCAACCCTCTCCTTCAGCCGCGTTATCTCATCAGCCAGCTTGGCTATTTCATCACTTTTTGCATCCATCTCTCATCCTCCCTTTTGTGCAGCCTTTCAAGGTATTACTTGTCCAGATTCATCATTACTATGCCCGCTATGCACAGAGCTATGCCTGCATAGTTGACAAGCGAATGCGTCTCCTTGAAAAATATAAGACCTATGGGTATTAAAAGCATGGCCGCGCTCGTGTTTGAAAGCAGCGCAGCCGTACTTACATTCCAACCGTACCTGTATGCCAGCAGATACCCTATTTCAAGCCCCACAATGGAAAGCCCCAGCAGCAGCACAGCCCAGTTTGTGTGGGATGCGGCGCCGGCTATACCCTCACTCCTTGGCACAGCGAAAAAAAGCGCCGATGAAACAGCCAGAGCTATTGCATAAATGGACATAAGCACGAAAAACGGATTGGCTCCTGCCAATATATTTTTTTGGGCTATGTGGTACATTACCAGCGAACAAATCACTATGAGAACAGATACTATATGCATTTTACTCCTCCACTTGTTGTAGGTCTAAGGTTACTCGGTCCTGTCAGCAAAACACTTGGCATACTTGAGCACATACTGAATAAGCGCAACCAGAGATGCCCCAAGGGCTATATAGAGCACAGCAGTGCCAACGCTCTTGTTTATAAAAAGTGAGAACACTGCAACGTATATGAGGAATGTTGCAAGCTTGCCCCACATGTTTGCCTGGACAACCACATTCTTTGCGTACAGCCTGGATGATAACATTATCATTAGCAGCTCCTTGAATGCGAGCGCCGCTGCAACCCACAACGGAACATATCCCTTTATTGTCAAAGCTGCGAGCACGCTCACTGCAAGTATCTTGTCTGAAAGCGGATCGAGCAGCTTGCCGGTATCGCTTACAAGGTTAAGCCTTCTTGCCACGAAACCGTCCAGCAGGTCAGTGAAGCCTGCAAAGGCAAGCACGATAAGGGCCTGAAGTTCCCTTCCATCCATAAATAGCGCCACAAATATTGCCGCCAGCGGTATTCTCGAAGCAGTTATGATGTTTGGAATGTTGTTTTTCATATTCATTGTATAATCCGCCTTTTGCTTTTAACTATTTATTACCCAGAACACGCCACATTCAACAATAGCAACGCTTTTTTCAGTGAAACAGGAGAGCAGATTATTTGGGGTTGAACTTTAATCGGCTTGTATGTTATCATGATATTGAAAAATTAAAAACAGAGCTTTGAAGGAGAAAGTAGCATAATGCATTGCGATGTAGAGAGCTGGCCGGCTGGTGAAAGGCCTGATTGGGGCATTATGGCGAATTACACTCTGGAGCATTCAGCAAAACTGACGGTTTCCGCACGTTATAGCGGCTATGAGGCGCATATGCGCAAATTAAGGTGGTACCACGGGTCTGCTCGTCCTTATCTGGATTGAGAAGGCTCTTTTTTTATACTTTTAAATCGAAAACAATACAGAAATAATTGGAGGTATATAAAATGGAAAACGTATTCGACATGCTGCAAGACCGCGGCTTCATAAAGCAGGCCACATACGAGGATGACATAAGGGAGCTGCTTGGAAAGGAAAAGGTCACTTTCTATATAGGCTTTGACCCTACTGCGGACAGCCTTCACGTAGGCCACTTCGTACAGGCCATGGTAATGATGCACATGCAAAAAGCCGGCCATAGGCCAATAGTCCTTCTTGGCGGGGGAACAGCAATGGTTGGCGACCCGACAGGCAAAACTGAGATGAGAAAACTCATGACTCAGGAGACAATAGCCCACAACGCCGAGTGCTTCAAAAAGCAGCTTTCAAGATTCATAGACTTTTCAGATGGCAAGGCAATAATGGTCAACAATGCCGACTGGCTGCTTAACCTCAACTACATCGAGTTCCTGAGGGAAATCGGAAGGCATTTCTCTGTAAACAGGATGCTGACAGCAGAGTGCTTCAAGTCAAGGATGGAGAAAGGCCTTTCATTCCTGGAGTTCAACTACATGATAATGCAAAGCTATGACTTCCTTGTACTCAACAGAAAATACGGCTGCAACCTTCAGCTTGGCGGCGACGATCAGTGGTCGAACATAATAGGCGGTGCTGATCTGATAAGAAGGGTAGATTCAAAACCTGCCTTTGGAATGACTTTCAGGCTGCTGACTACAAGCACTGGCGCCAAGATGGGCAAGACAGAAGCCGGCGCAGTATGGCTTGACCCAGAGAAGACTTCACCATACGAATTCTACCAGTACTGGAGAAATGTCGACGATGCAGACGTAGAGATGTGCCTTTCGCTCCTTACTTTCATTCCAATGGACGAAGTGAGAAATCTTTGCGCTCTTGAAGGCGCTGAGATAAACAAGGCTAAGGAGATACTCGCATACGAGGTTACAAAGATAGTTCACGGCGAAGAGGAGGCCAACAAGGCTCAGGCTGCCGCCAAGGCGCTCTTTGGATCGGGCTCGCTTGAAGGCTCGGTGCCAACTACAGAGCTTGCAGCTTCTGAATTCGAAGCAGGCATGGACATAATGACGCTGCTTGTCACTACCGGGCTTGCAGAGTCAAAGAGCGAGGCCAGACGACTTGTTCAACAGGGCGGAATACAGCTTGAAGGCGAGAAGGTTACCGATATAGGCTTCATGGTGACTGCAGGCTCGTTCAAGGACGGAGCACTGATGATCAAAAAAGGCAAGAAGGTATACCACCAGATAAAGCTGTCATAATTTCACTCGTATATCCAAACTGTTCTATTGTTGAAAAACCGTAAAACTACTCACCTTGAGTAGCGATTGAAAAAACAAAAGCTGCACACCTCTAATTTGAAGAGATGTGCAGCTTTTCCCATTATGCGTGCTTTAGCGGAAGTATTATTGTGAATTCAGTCCCCTCTCCCTGCTTGCTCTGCACGTGTATGCTGCCCCTATGGGCGTCTATAATTATCTTGGCTATGGAGAGCCCCAGGCCGCTTCCCGAGCTCTTCTTATCCTCATCAAGCCTTGACCTTGACTTGTCGGCCCTGTAGAACCTCTCGAATATCCGCGGCAGGTCCTCGCTGGCAATGCCTATGCCGCTGTCCCTTACGTTTATCACGGCATCCCTTCCGCTGGCCCTTAGGCTTATGCTAATGCCGCCACCCGCGGGCGTGTACCTTATACTGTTGTCCACGAAAATCCTTATGGCCTGCTTTATTTTCTCATGGTTGCCATAGAGCATGCAGCCTGGCTGCACCTGACCTTCTATAGCATGGTCGCTGTCTATGAGCCTTGTTTCCTTTATTATCTCATCCATTAGCTCAGAAATGTTGAATTCGGCCTTTTCCATGTTCAACGTGTTCCTGTCGCTGCGCGCTATGAAAAGCAGACTTTCTACAAGGCTCTGCATTCCCTGGGCCTCGTCCTTTATGGCGTCTATTCCCTCCTCCAGCACGCTTTGGTCACTCGCACCCCATCTTGCGAGCATGTCGGCATATCCCTTGATAACTGCTATGGGAGTCCTCAGCTCGTGCGAAGCGTCCGAGACGAACCTTCTTTGGTTCTCATAGGAGGCCTCTATCTCGTCCATGAGTTTGTTGAACGTGGCCGCAAGGTCCTTGAGCTCATCCTTTGTGCCTCTGATGTCAAGTCTGGCGCTCAGACGGCTTGTGGAAATGTCCCGCACCTGATCTGTCATCGCATATATTGGCCTTAGCTGCTTTTTCGACATCCCCGAGGCGAAAGATAGACACAGCATGAAAATCAAAAAGGATATCAGCGTACTGGCAATAGCCACGGCGCTCAGCAGATCCTGCTCGTTTTCCGCATGCTTCCTCAGCACAAGCGTGCCACCTTTTAGGTCTTGTATATGGTATATATGGCTACCTATGAAAAACATGTTGCCACTGTCAGACGCAATTCGAGCGGCTTCGAGCGAGTCAAAATCGTCATAGCCATATACATATAAAGGTTCGCCGTCTTTGCCAACTATCGCCGCTCCGGTCTTCGCCGCATCGAGCACCTTTACTAAGGCTGAGACGTCCGATACCTTGCCGCCCTCAAAATCCGCCTCTATCATTCTCGTATAGGCCTGCAGCTCCTTTACGCTCTGTGAGTATATGAGCTGGCGCGCCCCGGCAACCGCGCCAATGTTTATAGCTGCTGTAAAAAGAGCGATTATAAGCGCAAAACCTATTGTAAGCTTGAAGGCTATGTTGAACCTGAAAAGCGAAAGCACCCTGTCGCTTAAAACCTCTGCAGCCTTGACAGCGCCTTTTAGCAGCAGCGAAATCAGCCTGAAAGGCAACATGATTACCATCCACATGATTTTAAAAAGCGCCGCTACGCCCCGGAAGAAACCTCTGCCGCCTTTGCCGCGCTTTTCGCCTCTAGGCACGCTAATCTTTTTCATTTTTGAACATGTACCCCACTCCCCTTAGCGTGTGGATATACTCCTTTGAAAATTTCTGGTCAATCTTGCTCCTGAGATATCTTATATACACATCTACTATATTGGTGTCCCCGTAAAAATCGTAGCCCCAGACGTTTTCGAGAATCTGCTCGCGTGTTAGCGCAATGCCCTCATTCACCGCGAGATAAAGGAGCAGGTCGTACTCCTTCTTTGTAAGGCTGATTTCCTCACCAGAAAAACTCACCTCGTGGCTCATGGTGTTTATACTGAGAGCTCCCTTTTGTACCAGGTTCTCTTTTTCCGGCTCTTCAGCGTGGCCTGCAGTCCTGTTAAGCAGCCTTCTAATCCTGGCAAGCAGCTCCTCTATGGCGAAGGGCTTTGTTATGTAGTCGTCCGCCCCCATGTCAAGCCCCATGACCTTGTCCATGACGTCGTCCTTTGCCGTCACCATTATTACAGGAATCTGCGAAGTATGCCTTATTCGCCTGCACACCTCCATGCCGTTGAGGCCTGGCAGCATTATGTCGAGCAGCACAAGCGAATACTCTCCCGAGAGAGCCATTTCAAGCCCTATTCTCCCGTCAGGAGCTATGCCTACGCCGTAGCCCTCGTGCTCGAGCTCGAGCTGAAGAAACCGCGATATCTTTTTTTCCTCCTCAACCACCAGAATCCTATGCATGCTGTCCTCCATGATCTATATCAGATTTGTAATTTATAACTCAATTGTACCCCATAAGTCTTTTCTTGGAAACGAAAAAGCGGGATATCTCCCGCTTTTAATGGTTAGGCTTATTTTCTTTTTCTACCTTGAAGGCTTCATCAAACTTGCTTCTCAGGTCTATCTCGGAGCCTCCTGTCTTCCTTACCTTTATCTTGCAGCCCAGCAGCGCAATAACCACAAGAAGAACAATCGACATTGGGAATGTCATTAAGCCTGCGATAATGGCTATAGTCGATGGTATGTTAAGCAGATTCTCACCGTTTTTTTGTATTATGAATCTGTAGCTGTGGAGCGTTCTAACCGTATCCTTAATTCTTTGCCCGAGTCCGACTCCCTGCTCACTTAGCTTTTGCCCTATGGGCTGACTTTGCTTTTTAAGCTTTTCATTTTTTTCCAGGTATATAAGAGCCTCCACAAGGTCTCCTCCTGTGTTTTCCAAAGCCTCCCTTGCCTCCTGGTAGCTTACGTTTGCCCTTTCCTTCAATATGTCTATTTTCTCCAGCGATACGCTCATCTTATTCTCCTCCTGTTTTGTTCTCGGTTTTCAGCGGGTATGTTAACCCTGCCCTGTGATATAATGATACCTCCCCAAGCTTAAAGGCTGCTTAGCCTGAGATTAGAAAAGGATTAGAAAATTGTCTTAAAAGCAATGCAACGTACCGTTACACTATTTTTTTACGGTATGATGGCTCTGTACTAATTGAATCGACCTCCGTTGGGGTATAAAATATATGCCAAAAACAAATCTGGAAGTCTAATAATATATAAAATAACACTTATAACATTGCGCCCTGTAAAAATATTTTTTCTTCATCAGGGCATATGCATTGATTGGAGGCTTTTATGGACGAAAAAACTCTTTTAATGACGCCCGGCCCGACATACGTCAGCGAGGATGTGAGGCAGGCCATGGCAAGGAGGATTACAAACCCTGACCTTGATCCGTCGTTCTTCGAATACTACATGGAAACCTGCGCTGCCCTGCAGCAGCTGCTCAAAACGCAAAACAAAGTCCTTATTCTGGCCGGGGAGGGCATACTCGGGCTTGAGGCTGCGTGCGCTTCTCTTATTGAACCGGGGGATAGGGTGCTGTGCCTGGACAACGGCATATTCGGGAACGGCTTTGCGGACTTTGCCAAAATATACGGCGCCGAGGCTGTCTTCTTCAAGTCCGACTATGACAGAGGCATTGATCCAGAAAGGCTCAAAGAATTCCTCAAAGGCGACAGCGATTTCAAGGTGGCGACGCTTGTCCACTGCGAAACCCCCTCGGGCGTTACAAATCCACTTGACAGGATATGCCCCCTGCTCAAAGAGCACGGCATAATATCGGTTGTCGACGCCGTTTCGGCGGTCGGCGGCGAAGAACTCCATACCGATGAGTGGGAAATTGATGTCCTGCTTGGGGCCTCGCAAAAGTGCATATCGGCTCCTCCCGGACTCACATTCATGAGCATAAGCAAGGCTGCCTGGGACAAGATCAATTCGCGCAGCACGCCAATAGCTGGATACTACTGCAACCTTTCAACCTGGGCCGCCTGGTATGAGAACAGATGGTTTCCCTACACGCAGTCTGTCAGCGACATATACGGTCTCAGAGTCGCAGTGGAAAGGCTCCTCTCGGAAGGCAATCCGCAGGAGAGGCACAGAAAAATAGCCGGAGCGCTCAGAAGCGCGCTTGAGTCGGCTGGACTCACGCTTTACGCGCAGGACTCGCATTCCAGCACAGTCACTGCGATATTGCTTCCTGACAATATAGGCTTTGATACTGTTTTCAATCAGATGCTAAAAGAGCACAACATAATGATAGCCGGCTCGCTGGGCTACCTCAAGGACAAGGCAATAAGGATAGGCCACATGGGCGAGAACTGCTACGAGGACAAAGTCTACATGACGCTCAAGGCACTCGGCGAGGTGCTTGAAAAGAGCGGCGTAAAGCTTGGCTGCGACATGCACATTGAATTTGCCAGGAACATGAAAAAATAGTGTCAACGCAAACAGGCTGTCTCCTGACGATTTAAAGTCGCTCAGAAGACAGCCTGTTTAAATGATATGGATGCATATCATATGCAATTTATAATACTGATATTTTGGTGTTAAATAATATCCGTGCTGCCGGGGCTGCTTTGCAGTTTCACAAATTTTTCGAAATCAGACTTTGAAAGAGGAACACTAAAAAAATAGCCTTGTATCATATCACAGCTTTCTCCCCTTAGAAAGTCAAGCTGCTCTCTCGTCTCAACGCCTTCGGCCACAACGCTGAGTCCGAGTATCCTTGCTATGGCAATTATCGTGGAGACTATTGCCGTGTTGTGTTCATTGAGGTTTATGTCGCTTATGAAGGACCTGTCTATCTTGAGCTTGCTGACGGCAAGCTTCTTGAGATTTCCAAGCGACGAAAAGCCCGTACCGAAATCGTCCAGGGCAAGCCTAATTCCCATTTTGTCCAGCTCGTTAAGCACTCCTTGCCTGTTTTTGAGATTATCCATCGATATGCTCTCTGTTATCTCAAATTCAAGCTGGTCCGGATCTATTCCCGTTCGCTCTACAATTCTCCTCACCTTTTCAATAAACTCCCTGTCCTCCAGCTGCTTGACCGAAATGTTGACAGCTACAAAATCAAGCCTTATACCCATGTCGTTCCAGCTTCTAATCTGTCTGCACGTGTTTTCCAGCACCCATTCACCCAAGCCGGCTATCATGTCCTTTTTCTCTGCCACAGGTATGAACCTGCCCGGCGGAATGAGCCCTCGCTCGCTGTGGCGCCATCTAAGCAGCGCTTCAGCTCCCACTATCCTGTTTTTGGAACTGTCTATTATGGGCTGATAGTTGATGAACATCTCTCCCCTGTATAGAGCATGCCTAAGTCCCGTTTCAATCTCGAACTCCTCCCTGGATTTTTGGGAGAGGGACTCCACATAGAAGCGAAAGCCGCTGCTCCCTGCGTTCTTGGAGCTGTACATGGCCATGTCGGCTTTTCTTACAATCTCGCTGTAATCCCAGCCATCCTGCGGATATAGGGTTATTCCCATGCTTATTGACACATGGCATTCCCTTCTGCAAACCCTTACTGGTTTCTTGAAGGAGTCTATTATTTTTTTAGCCTTTACGGCTGCCTCGCTTCTTGATGCCACGTCTCTAAGCAGGAGTACAAACTCATCTCCTCCCATTCGGGCTATTACATCGTCCTCTCCGAGACATTTTCTTATCCTGCTTGCTGCAATTTTAAGCACCATGTCGCCGGAATCGTGGCCCAGATTGTCATTAATCTTTTTGAAGTCGTCAATGTCTATGAACATCACGCAAAAGCAGTTGCTTCCATGCTTTGCCTCTCTGGCAGCTTTTTTGAGACTGTCGCTGAAAAACGCCCTGTTGTAAAGCCCGGTGAGGCTGTCCCTAAGCGCCAGCCTCTCTATGCGCCTTTCCCTCTTTTTAATTTCCGTTATATCAGTATATATGGCGTATATTCCGGTTTGTAAGCCCCTGTGCATTATCGGGTGTCCCTGAACTAATACGTTTATATTTTTTCCGCTCCTGGTGCGGCGCAGCGTCTCTCTTTTGACAATGCTTCCGGCCGTCACTGCGTTCGAAAGCTCTTCGGCCTCTGATTTCAGTTCCTGCGGCGATATGTAGTCGTTTATGAATTCCCCGTAAAGCTCTTCAGTCGTATATCCAAACAGCTCCTCGAAGCATCTGTTGCATTTTATGACCCTGTCCAGGCTGTCGAGCATGACTATGGCATCGGGCGAGTTTTCAAAGAGCTGGGCAAAATAAGCCCTTTCCCGCTCAATCTCTTTTTCAAGGCTCATCACCTGGGCTGATTCGTTTATGCCTGTTGCAAAAGCATTGTTTTCAAAAATAGCCGTATACAATTTGTCATCGTCGTATAGCAATCCATCCAATGCGACCGACTCTTCTTTGTCTTTAAGCCTATATCCGCTTTGTATGTCCATTTCTTCACCCACACCCATTTTTTCTAAGCTGCTTACAGCCGTATTATTAGAAAGTATCATTATGTATTGTTATCCAGAGAACGCTTTCCTAAACACATTTTACCGCATTAAAGTACAAAACCTCCAGAAAGTATTTCCGAAGGTTTCGTACTGACTTGTGTTCAGTTTCTACAGATATGCCTCGCACCTGTATATTTTCATTCCCAGAGCCGCAAAGCGCTCCTCGTACTCAGTGGTCACATTGCCCTCAAAGCCGCTGGAGTGAAGATCGAGAGAAATATTCCTCAATCTGAAGCCGCTGTCTGAAAATTCATTGAGCGCGAACTCAAACAGCTTCTCGTTGTCGGTCTTGAAATGTATCTCGCCCTTTTGCGTGAGGATCTCCTTGTACATCTCAAGAAATCCCCGGTGGACAAGCCTTCTCTTTGAGTGGCGGTTTTTGGGCCACGGATCGCAAAAGTTTATGTATATCCTCTCAAGACTGCCGGCCTTGAAATATTCCATCAGCCTTGCGCCGTTGCCAGCAATGAACGCCACATTGTGGAGCTGCTTGTCCCGGGCGCGCTTTACAGCCCTCAGCAGGACCTCCTCCTTGAGCTCTATTCCTATAAAGTTCACATCCGGGCAGTTTGATGCCATACCGGTTATGAACTTGCCCCTGCCCGTACCAAGCTCGACATGCAGCGGCCTTTGAGCTCCAAAGAATTCATCCCAGTCCTTGCCTATGGCCTCGTCCTCTGCAACTGCATAATCCTCATGCGCAAGCAGCATCTCCCTTGCGCCCTTTATTTTCCTGTGCCTCATTTATATCTCCCTGCAACTTTATTTTCTGTCGAAAAACACGCTCTTTCCGCTGACAGAAAGCGGTATTCCGTATACTATCTTAACGTCCTCGTCGAATACGTTGAGCGCAAGCGCCGCCTTGCCTATGGAAAACATAACCCTGCTGTCCACTCTGCAGTCAGCCGCTACGCCCGCGGCAGAGCCAAGCGCCACCCCGAGATCATTCACGTCGAAGGTGCATATGCCTCCGCCCGCCTTGCTCTTGGCGCAGTTTTCAAATCCGCAGTAGCCGCAGTATGGAACTCCCCTTTGTGAGAGCCTTGTGCCAAGCAGAACTACAGCCTCCGAGTCCCTGACGTTTTGCGCATCGCGCACAAAAAAGGCAACATTCTCCCTCTTCCCTATTATGTCCATCTCGTTGGCAAGCATGTCCTTTTCCTCTCCCGTCACAACCATAGCAACCAGGTTGTCCACTCCCCTGCCCTTTGGAGCCGTGCGCGCAGCCGCGCACATCCTGTTGGCAGTGTCGAGTATAGCGCTTTTTTCAGCGTCAATAGATCTGTATATCATACCGATACCTCCTATTCACTACTATGTTATTTTATTATTTCAATTTTATGTGGCGCTGCTTCCAAACCATTCTTTTTCTCATGCTATTATACCACACAAGACGGGCCGATTCAGGCTATTGCAGCAAATTTCCGCCCGCGCCCGCCCCTGATTTTCCTTAAAATCACGTGGCCCATTCTGATTTATACCCCTTCCAATATTCACAATGCAAATTATGTAAACAATATTTCTTATTTGTATGAACAAGGAAGCGTTAATGTGTTATAATACCTATGGTTAATAATTTAATATATTTTAGTAGAGGAAGGTAATATAAATTGATTAATGTATCAAATGTAAGCCTCATGTTCGGAGGAAGAAAACTTTTCAACGATGTAAACATAAAATTCAATCCTGGCAACTGCTACGGTGTAATAGGCGCCAATGGAGCTGGAAAGAGTACTTTCCTGAGAATACTCTCAGGCGAGATAGAACCAAGCACAGGTGAAGTAAGCGTACAGTCGGGCATGCGTGTTTCCGTGCTTAAGCAGGACCACTACCAGTACGACAATTTCCCGGTTATCGAGACAGTCATAATGGGCAACCAGAGACTCTATGAGATAATGAAGGAAAAGGACGAAATATATGCCAAGGCCGACTTCACTGACGAAGACGGAATAAAGGCTGCAGAGCTCGAGCACGAGTTTGCAGAAATGAACGGCTGGGAGGCGGAATCAGACGCAAGCTACCTGCTTCAGGGACTTGGAATAGGCACTGATTTGCACTTCAAGAACGTTTCCGAGCTTTCGGGCGGAGAAAAGGTAAAGGTTCTGCTAGCCCAGGCACTTTTTGGCAAGCCGGGAATACTTCTTCTCGACGAGCCTACAAACCACCTGGATATAAAATCAATAAAATGGCTCGAGGAATTCCTTATAAACTTCGAGGGCACAGTAATAGTAGTATCCCACGACAGACACTTCCTCAACAAGGTCTGTACGCATATGGCCGATGTTGACTTTGGAAAGATAAAGCTCTATGTGGGCAACTACGACTTCTGGTACGAGTCAAGCCAGCTTGCATTCCAGCTGATGAAAGACCAGAACAAGAAGAAGGAAGAAAAGGTTAAGCAGCTCCAGGAATTCATAGCGCGTTTCAGCGCCAACGCCTCGAAATCGAAGCAGGCGACATCGCGTAAGAAACTGCTCGACAAGATAACAATAGACGACATACAGCCTTCAAGCAGGAAATATCCTTTCGTAGGCTTCACTCCTGAGAGGGAAGTTGGAAACGACATACTGTTTGTCGAGGGACTTTCAAAGACTATCGACGGCGAAAAGATACTCGACAATGTGAGCTTCACAGTAATGAAGGACGACAAGATAGCGTTCGTCGGCGAAAACGAGATAGTGAACACTACTCTTTTCAAGATACTAATGGGCGAAATGGAGCCGGACAGCGGAAGCTTCAAGTGGGGAGTTACAATAACTACTGCTTATCTTCCAAAGGACAACTCCGAGTTCTTCAACGACTGCGACCTCAGCCTTGTTGACTGGATGAGACAGTTCTCTGAAGAGAAGTCGGAAACTTACCTGAGAGGCTTCCTGGGCAGGATGCTGTTCTCTGGCGAAGAGGCCCTCAAACAGGCCAAGGTCCTTTCAGGAGGAGAAAAGGTAAGGTGCATGCTCTCAAGAATGATGCTGAGCAGCGCAAACGTGCTCTTGCTTGACCAGCCGACAAACCACCTCGATCTTGAGTCGATAACGGCTGTCAACAACGGTCTTAGCGACTACAAGAGCGTAATACTCTTCACTTCGCACGACCACCAGTTCATACAGACTGTTGCAAACAGGATAATAGAGATCACTCCTGATGGCGTAATTGACAAGATGATGCCATACGACGAGTATCTTGAGTTCAGATATCAGTAATACAATAACTATAGAGAATGCGGGCTTGTCGCGCTTAAGCGGCAGGCCCGTTTTTTCGTTGACCAAATAAAAAAGGAAAGCTTTCAACGCTATTTATGCATTGAAAAACTTTCCTTTTTTCTTTATTTTTCATTAAATTAAATGCTGGCTCAAAACTGCATTAAGACAGCCTGTTCATGTAGTCCTCGAAAGCGAACTGCTTGATTACCTTTATGCCTTCCTCCTCGCTGTAGAGCGCAATGGATGGCAGGTTGACGCCGTTGAACATGTTATTTTTGACCATAGTGTAGTGGGCCATGTCGCAGAACACCAGCCTGTCGCCAATCTTTAGAGGCTCCTTGAACGAATAGTCGCCTATTATGTCACCGGCAAGACATGTGTTGCCGCCGAACCTGTAGGTGTAATCGTACTCACCCGGCATTCCGGCGCCAATTATGTTAGGCCTGTAAGGCATCTCGAGCACGTCAGGCATGTGACATGCCGCTGATGCGTCAAGTATGCCTATCTGCATGCCGTTGTCGACAATGTCGAGCACCTCTGACACCAGATAGCCTGTATTGAGCGCTACAGCCTCGCCCGGCTCAAGATATATCTCAATTCCATACTTATCCTTGAAGTACATAATAGAACGTATAAGCGCCTCTATGTCGTAGTCAGGCCTTGTTATGTGGTGGCCCCCGCCCATGTTGAGCCACTTCATGTTCTTGATGTAGCGCCCGAACTTTTCATCCACGACCTTTATTGTGCGCTCGAGCACGTCTGAGTTCTGCTCGCACATTGTGTGGAAGTGAAGCCCTTCGATGCCCTCGAGCTCTTCGGGTTTGAAATTCGCAAGCGTAATTCCAAGCCTCGAATTCGCATAGCAAGGATCATATATAGGCGTTGTGATTTCAGAGTATTCAGGATTCACTCTGAGCCCGCAGCCTATTTTCTTCGGATTGCTCTTAATCCTGTCCTTGAACTTGTTCCACTGGCTGAATGAGTTGAACACGATGTGATCGCTGCATTTCATCAGCTCGTCGAATTCTCCGTCAATATACGCCGGCGCATACACGTGGACTTCCTTTCCCATCTTCTCATAGCCGAGTTTGGCTTCAAAAAGCGAGCTGGAGGTCACCCCGTGCAGGTATTCTCCCACAAGCGGATATACCGCGTGCATCGAAAATCCCTTTTGCGCAAGGAGTATCTTGCAGCCTGTCTCCTTTTGGACATAGTCAAGCACTTCCAGGTTCTTTTTAAGCAGCCTTTCGTCGACGATGTAGCACGGCGATGGCAAAGCCTTGAAATCTATTCCCATATTCTACAGTTCCTCGTCAAGAAGTGTTGGCGAGAAGCTCTCCTGCCATGGAAGGCCATGCTTGTTAAGCGCCTCCATGAATGGATCTGGATCGAACTCTTCAACGTTGAATACGCCCGGCTTCTTCCATATGCCCTTAAGCATAAGCATAGCTCCTATCATTGCAGGCACGCCTGTTGTGTATGATATAGCCTGTGAGCCTACTTCCTCGTAGCACTTTTCGTGGTCGCAAATATTGTATACATAATATGTTCTTGGCTTTCCGTCTTTTATCCCCTGTATTATGCAGCCTATATTAGTCTTTCCCTTAGTTCTTGGTCCAAGCGAAGCCGGATCAGGAAGCACAGCCTTTAGGAAATGTATAGGGGCTATCTTTTGGCCTTCGAAATCGATAGGCTCTATAGAAGTCATCCCAACGTTCTCAAGCACACGAAGGTGAGTCAGGTATTTTTCTGAGAAAGTCATCCAGAATCTTATTTTCTTAACTCCCTTTATGTTTATGGCAAGAGACTCTATTTCCTCGTGGTGAAGCAGGTATATATCCTTTTCTCCCAGTTCTGGGAAGTTGTAAACCTTCTTTATTTCAAGCGGCTCAGTCTCAACCCAAGCTCCGTTCTCCCAGTAGCTGCCTGGAGCAGTGATTTCACGTATGTTTATTTCCGGGTTGAAGTTAGTAGCAAAGTGATATCCGTGGTCGCCTGCATTGGCGTCTAGTATATCTATATAATGTATTTCATCGAAATAGTGCTTTTGAGCGTATGCGCAGAATATGCTTGTAACGCCAGGGTCAAAACCGCTTCCAAGAAGACCTGTTATGCCGGCCTTTTCAAATTTCTCCCTGTATGCCCACTGCCATTTGTATTCGAATTTAGGAATCTCAGGCGGCTCGTAGTTTGCAGTGTCCAGATAGTCAACACCTGTAGCAAGGCATGCGTCCATTATTGTAAGGTCCTGATATGGAAGAGCAACGTTGATTACAATATCAGGCTTGTAGCTCTTAATCAGGTCTATTATCATATCGGTATTGTCAGCATCCAACTGGGCAGTTTCTACTTTTGTGCGCCCTCCTGCAACATTGGCTACACTTGCTTTTATGGCGTCGCATTTTGCCAAAGTTCTGCTGGCTATACAAATTTCCTCAAAAACGTCTGGATTCTGACAGCATTTGTGAACAACAACGTTAGCAACGCCACCAGCTCCAATAATCAAAGCTTTACCCATATCATTACCTCCTATTATCTTTTGATAAACAACACAAATGTGATTATATAGAAAATGCTCTAAATAATCAATACATATTGTGTAAAAACAGCGCCCGATGCAAATATATTTTCATCGCCTGTATACTAATGTTGACACTCTCCATGGCTAAAGCCAGGGGATTCTCAGGTGATTAAAAGCAAGTCCATTTCTGGTATGCCAGTATGACCCTGAGTTAGGGGCTATGCCATTAGCCCGTCCTAAGCCAGTGCATGTAGCAGCTTAGGCTAGCGGACTGTTACCATCCGCTACAGGTGCAGATATTATGTTTCTTGCACCCAGTATGTCTCTATGAGCTGTAAATCCGCACGAGCACTTATACTTTCTGTCGACGGCATGGTTGCGAGTATTGCACGCAGGGCATGTTTGGCTTGTATATCTGGGGTCTACATATTCGACCAGGATACCTTCAAGTCGTGCCTTATACTCGATGAATTGTGCCAACCGATAGAAGCTCCACGTGTGCAGGTTCTTTTCGTTTTTACGGCTTGTTCTTGCCGTCTGGCGAATGCCAGATAGTTTCTCAAGTCGGATTACCGAAGCGTTGTTTTCTTTGGCGAAGTTAACAATCTGGCGACTTATCTTGTGGTCTTTGTCGCGCATCCAACGCTGCTCCTTGTTGTTCATTTTCTTGATGGCACAGAGCTTTTTAGATTTGCCGAGATTCTTGCGCATGGAGCGGAACTTACGTTTGACAAACTTATTTTGACGGCCATTGCCGAAAAACCTAACCTTGCTATCTTCGGTTACAGCTACTGCAGGTATTTTCAAACCAAGGTCGACTCCGGTAACTTGACAGCCAGCGGATGGCGCTTCTTCGACTGTCACAGCTATCTGTGCGATGTACTTGCCAGACTTCTTGGTTATCCTCATCGTGCCAAGCTTACTCAACAAAAGACTAGCTTGGTAGTCAGTTATTATGGCTTTTACGATAATCCGAGTTGATTTGCCGTTATTCCAGACAGGGAACGACATATAGCCAAGCTTCACAGCATAGTTTTGGTTGTTCCATATTGCCACTGGCTTTTTCAGCACAGGCACTTTGATTTCCTTTTGTATGGAAGCGTCTTTTTTACTGCTAGCTTTCAACGCTTTGGAGTATTTTTTGAATATGCTTTTTGCATCCTGAATGACTTGATTCTTCAGGGCGCTCGGAAGCTCGGCGTTGACGCTCTTGGATGTGTATCTTGCATCAGCATCCTCTAGGTAACCGCTTACTATGCTATTTGCAGTATCAATATACTCTTGTAGCGTCTTATTAAGCAAAGCTCCCTGCTCCTTGGTTGGCAACAGTTTTATTTGTGCGGTTACTTGCATGATATCACCTCCTCTGAGAAGTCTTTTGGCTTTCAATGTATTGCTTGATTACCGCTATCGGAGCACCACCGACAGTCGAAACAAAATAAGAATTAGTCCACAGCGTCGGAAGTTTAGTTGTTAGTGATGGAAACTCCTTTCTTAGTATTCTGGATGATCTACCTTTAATAGCTTTAATCAGTTTGCCTTATATCCCCATATCTAAAGCCAGGGGCTTTACGGCGCTTTTACGGTAAACAAAAGCAGTCCACAAAATATTGATACCCAATATTCCTGTTTCAAATATAATACATAAAAAAACAGTATCCAAAGCCTGTTTCCAAGCCCGGTATACTGTTTAATTCAATTGCCGCTTATTGAAGGGCGCTGCCGTCCTCTATTGGCGCCACTGTATACAGCGATATGCTCTTTTGCGAAAAGCTCCTGATTATGGCAGGTATCGTCTGTATTGGAACCTCCACTATGAAACCGTCCTCCGTCATCTTGACTGCCTCAGATGGTATGAACTTCCCGAGTACTTCAAGGCTCTGCCTCTCCACATCCTTGTCCCTTATTCCGCCCACTACTATGTGGAACTTCCTCAGGCTTGTCGAGTATATCTTCTCCGCTCTGCCTTCTGCTCTCTCCTGCAGCTCCAGCTCTTCTCCATTCTCGCTTTCCTCTTCTCCTGTCCTGTCAAGCATATCCAGATTGAATATCGAATGGCCCTTGTCCTCTTTCGGGACATATGACGGCTGAGCTCCATTTTTCTCTATGTATATGTCCAGAGCCCTTATCGCCTTATTTGCAAGCTTCACTATGAGTATCAGGAATATTATTGATATTATTAGTACAATCGGAAATATTATGATGCTTATGAACGGAAATACAGAATTCAAAAAATCATCCCCCCTGGTTCGGTAATATGTAGCTGCCTATAATTCTTACAGGCTCTATAACTTGATAATACTATATATACGTGTGCTTGGCCATATTATTGTCCCTGTTTGAGCTCAGTCATCTATATTTTTGAGTTTTCAGCATCAATATTGGAAATAATATATGTATATAGTGGAACAGCAAATCATTTCCGAGGAGTGATATATATGATGTACAATGATAGATCCCATGCCGGCAGACTGCTCGCAGAGAAGCTGCTTGAGTACGAGGGAGAAGACACGGTGGTATACGCCCTTCCTCGAGGAGGAGTCGTTCTAGGCTATGAGGTTGCAAAACTGCTGGGCTGCCCGCTCGATCTTGTAGTCACCCGAAAAATAGGACACCCGTTCTCGCCCGAATACGCCATATGCGCGGTCTCGGAGAACGCTCCGGCCATATGCAACGAGCATGAAACCAGGAAGATGGAAAAACACTGGCTCGAATACGAAATATCAAAGCAAAGAAAGGAAATACAGCGAAGGAAAAGCACTTATCCAGCTCCATGGATATCTCCCGAGGGCAAGACTGCCATAATAATAGACGACGGCATAGCCACGGGGCTTACTATACAATCGGCCATAGAGGAGATCAGGCTGCAAAAGCCAAAGCTTCTGATAGCTGCCGTTCCCGTCTCCCCAGATGACACAGCCGCCAAGCTTTCAAAAATGGTAGACCGCCTTGTGTGCCTCGACATACCTGCGTACTACCTGGGCGCCGTGGGCTCGTACTACTACGACTTCCGCCAGGTGAGCGACTCGGAGGTCATAGAGCTCCTGAGGCTTGCAAACAAGAAATAGGCACAAGTGAAAACCGCTCCTTGTTATAATATTATAATTGGCTTTTCATGCCATACCTATTTTCTTATATACTTTGCCGCCTTGACCATGCTGTCCCTGGGCGCCACAATGAACACCTGGTTTGAGGAATATAGCCTGGCCTCACCGCGCGGTATCACAAGCTTGTCGCCCTCAACGTCGTATATGCCGGCTATGACGCAATCCTTCGGAAAGCTGCTGTCTAGTGCTATCTCCTGCACAGTCTTTCCGGAACATGCAGCCACTATGGGCACGGCCACTATGGAAATCTCCGCCTTACCCTCGCCCAGTGATGCCAAACGCCTGATGTCGGGCTGTTTTATGTCCATAACGAATTTGTCGACTAGCATGTCTATCCCAGAGACTATGTTTGTAGCACCAGCCACCTTGTAAGCGTGCTCATACTCAGGGTTGCTCATTCTGGCAAATACCTCCCTGGCTCCAAGATCCCTTGCCAGCAAGGCAAATACGAGGTTTGTCGCGTCATTCCTCATGGCCGCTATTGCTATGTCACACTTTTCCATGCCTGCATCCCTTAGCGTCTCAATCTTTGAAGTGTCGCCGCATATGCTTATTATCCCGTAAGTTGAGTATATCTTTTCGCAAAGCTCGCGGTCACTGTCAATAACAACAACGCTGTGCTCCCTTGACAGCTGAGCCGCTATGCTCGAACCCACTATCCCCCCGCCTGCAATTACAATATACATTAAACCCTCCTTGCAAACTAAAATCTGTACTTCATAGAAACAAGTATGAATATCGGCAAAATCTCTAGCCTTCCTGAAATCATACCCAGTATGTAAGTGAGCTTGATTACAGGAGATAGCGAGGCCATCTTCTCCACCCCAAAGTACATCGGCCCCATGTTGCTCACGGCAGACAGCATTCCCGAAATCGACTCGACCATATTCAGGTCCGAAAAAAAGCTGGTCAGAAGAGAACCTGCAAATATCATCCCTATCCAGCCGAAAAGTATGGCCGAAACCCTGAATATCTCATCCGCGCCGACAGGAAGCTTGTCAATCGTGACGGGAAGCACCGCCCCTCTTGGCATGGCAATCTTTTTTATTTCCCTCGTGAAAAGCTTGCCGAGTATTGAAAGCCTGACAACCTTGAGACCGCCCGAGGTCGAGCCCACGCAGCCCCCAACCAGCATAAGCACAAGAAATAGCTGCTTGGCTCCATATCCGAAATAGCTCGAGCCTATGTATTCGGTCGAAAAACCAGTTGAGGTTATAAGCGAAACAACCTGGAAGAGGGCTTTTCTGAATATTTCCTCAAAGCCTGCTCCTGCCGGTCTTACCACAAATGCGGACTCGATGAATATTACAAGGGTGAAGAGTGCGATCATCACCGCATACAGGTTGAACTCGTGGTTTTTTGCATATTCCCCTTCCCCGCTGGCGAAGAGCTTGTAATGCAAAAGGAAGTTTATTCCGCTTATAAACATGAAAAAAGTTATTATGTATTCTACGGCTTTGAAATCCACGCCCTCAATCATACTAAACTGGTTCACGCTCTGGTCGTACGGCGAGAAACCCCCGGTTGCTATTGTCGTGAGGCTGTGGAGTATACTGTCGAACACTGACACCCCGAAAAGTGGGAGTATCATGGCAAGCGCCACCGTAAGGCCCACATATATGGTCCACAGAATTCTTACCGTGCTGTACACATTGGGCACAGGCCTCGAATACCTGGTCTTGTGGCTTTCAGCATCGAAAAGGCGCCAAAGGTCAGACTCGCTTTTATATGTTATGAGCAGGAAGAACATAAGAATACCAATGCCACCCACCCATTGAGTCAGACACCGCCATACAAGTATCCCCTTCGGCATACTCTCAAGTCCTGTAAGAACCGTAGCCCCCGTCGTAGTAAAGCCGCTTGCCGATTCAAACAAAGCATCGATAAAGCCCTTGTCGAGCGCCAACATGTACGGCGCTGCGCCCACAACCGATGCTGCAAGCCATCCAAAGAAACAAAGGAGCATGCTCGATGCTATGTCAAGCTTCACATGGGATCGCCTTGTGATAGCATAGCCAGCGCCTCCCGCTGCAAACGATACGAGCGAAGGCAGTCCGAAAGCAACCTCAGAGCCCATCTCCCCATAGTAGAAGGACGCAGCTAGCGGCAGCAAGAGAATTATTCCCATAGTTATCACCAGCAGGCTTATTATTTTTGTAACCTCCATGAATTTAAGACTCTTTGCCATCACAATCTCCCAACAACATTAAGTATTATCATCTAGCTCTTTTCCAAAACCAGAGCCTTCTCCTTGGTATCTTTTCAAATTTGACACTGACAGCTTCTGGCTCCTTTGGCAGCATGAGAAGTCCCCAGCCAGTCTCGCAGCTTCTGCCCTCTCTTCCCAGCCTGTCGCAGTAGTGCTGAAAGTATTTTCTGAAGCCTTCCGGCCCGAAACCCCTTCCCAAATAAGCTTTGAGCAGACAGGCTATTTTTCCGCTAAGCCCGAGACAGCCCGATGTGTGCGAAATGGAGATGTAGTCGCCCCTCCTGTTCATGTTGGGCATGTTCGAATACATAAGAAAATCCAGCTTGTCGCCGTAGCCGCTGTCGCCCGATTTTGAATTCAACCTCTCCACGTACTCGCCCACTGCAAACCAGTACGCGCTCAGCGCCGGGAACGCGTCAATCTCCCGCCCCTCGTTGTGGCTTGAATTAATCATTATAACGCCCTTTTCGTAGAGCCTTCTGGAGAGAGCTTCAAGCTCGGCGTTCCAGCTGCTCTTTCTGATGGCGCATACTATTACATCCACGTCGTCCTCGTGCGCCCTCCCGAGCGCCTCCTCAAAGCTCATCTCTCCCATGACGTCGTATACGATGAGCTCAATGCCAGTGTTGTATTGAATCTGCCATTCGCCGTTGTGGTGGGAGCCCTCGTCAAAGCCCAAAACTCCGCATTTGACGCCCTTTCCGTCTATGCCTCGCTGCAGCCAGCTGGTTATGTTAAGCCTGTTTTCGGCTTTTATAAGCCCTTCAAGCAAATGTTCGTTCTTCATAGAAACCATCCTTGTATTATTTATATTAAAATTATATATCATAATTACTGTAAATGGTATAACAGCAGCAACTTATTACAGCCGCTGTCGATAAATTCCTCCACAGATGGACTACCAATCAAGCCAACTAAAAAAGCTATGTTCTCAAAATCGAGGACATAGCTTTTTTATGGAATAAAATTATTCATCACGAACATAACTAAATATTATACTTATAGCATCTATGAAATGCGATTGAGGATGTAAGGAACAACTTCTTCAGGTTGAATGTCAAGAGCTATTGCAAACTCTTCGTACAATTGTTTTTCAGCGGCTTTTAGAATGTCTTCATCCATCTTCCTTAGTTTCTTGCTGCCGGTAGCATTTTCTTTCTTTTGATACATAGCTTTGATAATCAGCATGCAATCTTCGCTTTTTCCAGTTTTCAGAGCCGCTTTAAAATTTGCACTTCTTTGTCTGTCGTCTTCTATCCAGACTGTTTCTGTTTTTGCCATAATATCCATCAATGATAAGACATCGTCTTTTGTCATGACTTCTCTCATCAATACTTTCGGATTATTCACCGGGGTCTTTATAGTCATC
Organism: Peptoclostridium acidaminophilum DSM 3953; assembly: GCF_000597865.1. GTDB lineage: Bacteria > Bacillota > Clostridia > Peptostreptococcales > Peptostreptococcaceae > Peptoclostridium_A > Peptoclostridium_A acidaminophilum. The sequence continues at coordinate 588,982 of NZ_CP007453.1, forward strand.
GTATTCTTGTAAATGGTTTGCAGAACATAACATTCGATTTCCTCACCATCTATATACTTTTCTTTACTTATACCTATGACCTTGCACACTCCCATAGAACCATACATAACATAATCATTCACCTTGAACATAAAAATTCCTCCTTGCTTCATAGCACCAAAAACATTTCATGTATCCATCTATGCAAAAAAATATAGCTTGGACAACCTGATTCATCTAATCCAAACTTTCATCGTATATCTAATTATAACACATATATATCACACGAATTTTTTTATCTGACAATCTTTTTTTATCCATAAAAAAGGCCGCACCCCCAAAGCTGGGAATACAGCGTTTTTTCGTAATTTCTCGTTTTGCTTTTTTATCATCAACTACTAGTCTAACTCAAGAAATTCTTTCCATCTGTGCACATCGCGCCTGCCCTGTGAATAGCCCATTCTATAGCTTTCAGTAAGCTTTTCATAATTGATTTCGCGGTTTGACACCGGCATAACGTCAGGATACACAAGGAAAGCCTTGCCCTCGCTTTGAAGCTGCTCCAGCTCATCAAGCGTTTCATTGTAGGCTGTATGGCGTGTCAGCATAGCCTCTGCAACAAGAGGATGCTTACGATAATATGCCTTTATGAATCCCTTGAATTGTGCAGGAGTCTTTCTGTAGCCCTTTGGCCGAGTCAGAACTACGAAAAACTTTTTGCAGGCGTCCCTCTTGGCTATGTCAAGCGCGATGCCACCACTGATGCCTCCGTCCACGAAGCAACGGCCTCTGAAATGGGTTGGCGGCATGAATATTGGCATGGATGACGAGGCTCTGACAATCTTCATAAGATCCTGCATTGTATGAATATCATCCTTGGAATAGTACACCATCTCCCCAGTGCTCCGCTCGAATGCCCCTATCCTAAGTTTCGCCGGATTAGCCATGAATGCATTGAAATCAAGCGGCAGCGGCGCATCGGGATATGCGGTCTCCTCGTATATGTACTGCGAGCGGAAGAAACCCTCTCCCTTAAGAAACGACCTCCAACCGCCAAAATCCGGCTCCAAGACAAGGTCCACAAAAGACCTCTTGGCCCGCACTGTGTCCCGGGCAATATAATTGACGCTGCTGCTTGCCCCTGCCGATATCCCGGCAACATAGTCGAAGTATATTTCATTTTCAAGGAGATTGTTCAAAAAACCCGCAGTATAGCTTGCCCTCATCCCGCCACCTTCGAATATGAGAGCTGTGTCCTTGACATTGCTTATTAGTTCCATATATTTTACGCTCCGTTTTTCTTGTAAGGTAGTATCACAGTCATTCAGATTGCAACAACATTATTTATATCGTACGCCATATTACAGCAATTTGTAAACCATTATGCCCGGAATTCCAGGTGAAATAAGCTAAAAAAAAGAAAGCCGGAGGTCTATAATAAGACTCCAGCTCCCTTGATTTTTGCTTATAAAAAAATTATACTTCTGAAATGCAGCTCACCGGGCAAACACCTGCACAAGCTCCGCAGCTTATGCACTTATCCTCGTCGATAAGTCTTTTTCCGTCTTCTTTTTCAGATATGCACTCTACTGGACATACCGGCTGGCATGCTCCACAAGCTATGCACTCGTCATCGTTAATTCTGTACGCCATTCATTACACCTCCCATATTCTTTCTATGGCATATATACCGCAAAACAGATTATGCAATCATTTTATTTTCCTGCGATATAAAGTGGTATGAAGTAATGCCTCCGAGAAAACTGAAATTCTTCTCCAGGCTTCCGAAGAGACCATCCGGCGTGAATTTGGGGCCTACAATAATATTAGGGATAACTTCCCCAAGTATGTTGTGTCATATGATGAGTTCGATATGAGCAGAGACGGCATAAAGCACCGGAACATCCGTGAATTTCTTCTGGCTGATGATTGGAACTAACAGTAATTGTCATCATGGTTGTTGCTTTAATCAATATAAACAATTAATTATTATTCGGACATCGCACGTCAAAATCTCATTGCGATTCAGTAAATAATTATTAAAAAACCTTGATGTGCTTTTCACCGTCTGGAGATTGCAGATATACAGTTTCGCTATGTCTGTATGTCTCAAAGCTCTCGTAGACTGTGCCTGTATCTGTATGGATAGAATAGTCATAGCTAACATAGAAAGACTTAACATCGTCCTGTTGCTCTCCCTGGACACAAATAAACAAGAAAGACCTATAGCATTCGCTCTTTTCATGCGTGTTATTGCTGTAGGATTCATTCTGAACAATCGGATCTTGGGCACTGCCGCCGTACTCTTTCTCTAAAAATAGACGGATCTTTTCAATGTATTTATGTGAATCCAGATACTCTTTATCGATACTATGCATACTTTTGCTCCCTGCAATCCGATCGATTTGATTCAATATTTCCGCAAGCTCCTGTTCCTGGAGTCTTTTCATCGTCTCCGAGCGGCCAGTTGCAATCATATGTTCAAGTTCTTCTTTTCGCTCCTGCAATATCTCAAGCAATGTCATTTCTTCCGATTCCCTGTCCATGCCTAGGCCTCCTCTTCGCTGTATTGTTTCGCAAGCTTGTAGAATGTTGTGCATTTAAGCTTCAATGTCTCTATCGCTTTGATAAGTTCGTTTGTTCGTGCCTGACACCCGAGTTATTTTATTTGTCGTCTTCATTTTGACTTGAGTAGAAAATCATTAAGTATTCGCAGTCCCTTATCCAATTCTTGAAAGTCTGCTACAGACGTTAGCGAAATGCGAATAAATTGCGATGATTCCTCTTTCCCAGTTAAGAATCGATAGGAATGATATACGCGAATACCATGTTTCAAAGCATCTTGTTCAAATTGCTTTCCTTGATACTTTCGACACAGAGGAAGCCAACGAAAAAAACTTAGCGGATTTTCATGAGAATTTGCAATTCCAAAATATTGTTGATATAGTTCATTGCGTTTTTTAGCAGTTTCCTTTTTTTGTATGATGATTTTATCGGCAACTCCAGTGTTAATCAGTTCGGCTATAATCTCTGCATTTAGTGAGGAAGTTTTTATATTTATATTGAAAATCCCTCTGGTAATTTTTTCGACAAACTGATTTGCATAACCTATGAATCCAACTCTCATGCCAGAACTTAAGGCCTTTGATATACTTAGCATGTAAATAAACTGCTCTGGAACAAAATGTGATATTGGTAAATAGCCTTGCGGAGTAAGGAAAGAATAAATATCATCTTCCATTAGAATAAGTTTATGCTTCTTTATCACATCTGCAATTTCCATTCTGCGCGCCATATCCATAGTTACAGCAGTAGGATTACTGCAGGAGGGGTTTATATATAGTCCTTGTATATTACCCATACTACAAGCAACATCTAATCGTTCTGGTATAATTCCTAATTCATCTGCTTCAACAGGGATTAGTTGAATATTTAACATGTTAGCTAATTCAATAAAATTGGGATAAGTATAAGTGTCCACTACAATTTTATCACCAGGATTAAAAATGGAAATTAAGAGCAGTGTAATGGAATTTTGTCCCCCCGAGGTTATAGCTATATTTTCAATGGATACATCCATTGAGAAACATTGCATCCATTTTTTTGCAGTCATTCTGTGATAAGGACATCCTAAAGGATGTCTGTAATCCAATAGCTTTTCTAGATAATTTTTATTGGCAATGCTTTTAATGGCTTCTGCAACTAATATGTTAGAGCAATCAAGCGGCTTTATAACGCCCATCTCGATATAGGTTTTATTTGCATCGTTGTCCGCTAGGAAAATAGCATTTCCAGCATTAGGAGAAACAAAGGTTCCACTCCCGATAACAGCATAAATTAATCCTTTGGCTTCACATATTTTAAAGGCTCTTGTTATAGTACTTAGATTAATATCAAGGTAATCCGCCAATTCTCTTTGTGGCGGAAGTTTTGTGTTGGGGGCGAGATAACCATTAAGTATATCGTATTCTAACGAACTAGCAATGGATAGATACAATGGAGACCCAAATTGTCTCTTGTCAGGTTTCCAGGACATTGGATAATTTTCAAATGAATTCACAGGCATATGAACCTCCTTAAAACAATTGTCTTGCATACAATTATAGCGTTGAAGCCATACACTTACAATGATATAATTACTGAAAAAATATGATTATCTAAAAACAAGACCAGCTAGTTATTGTCAACGGTTAATACGAAAAAATATTTGATTTGTTGCTGTCCTAAAAAAGGGTAACCTAAATAAACGTAAATCCATTGGATTTTCGAACAAGTGGTAGTTATGCATATGTCGGACGTGTATTTATGCAGCCATCTGAGTTGGTCTTTTATATTGCTTGCAATGCTCCTGAGGTGAACGGAGCTCAAAACCCTTTTCATCACGAAGGACTGCAAATATGATGTTACAAATTTTGTGCATGATAGCACCAAGAGCAACCATCTTAGGTTTCTGAGCGGCTTTTTTCATGTAGTAATCGCAAAGATACGGATTGATTGCTTCACCATCTCGTTTCCTGCGGATAGAAGCCAATGCAACAGCGAAAATAGCGCGTCTGGCAATTCTGGAGCCACGTTTGGACATATGGACATCAGTGCCGTTGAAGTTGCCGGACTGGTTTACCTCAGGATCCAGGCCAAAGAAGGCAAAAAGCTGTTTAGGACTCCTAAAGGTTGAGAAATCGCCAATCTCACACATGATGGTTACAGCAGAAAGAAATCCAACGCCTTTGATGGAGTTAAGCCATGAAATCTGTTTGACAAATTCCTCATTCTTATTGAAGGCAACCAATTGCTGGATACGCTCCATAATGGAGTTAATGGCACAAGCCAATCGTTCAATCAGATCAAGCGTCAGTGAAATATTGAAGTAGACACTTTCAATCTGGCAGCCAAAGGATTTAGCAGCTAGCGCGGCCTGATAAAGCTTTTCATAACGATCAGTAGCTTTGGAGATACCTTTTCTTGAAGCTTTTGAGATTTTAGAAATCATGGTTTTTTTATGGCCGCGAAGTATTTTATCCGGAGTACCATACTGGCGAAGAATCATGGTGGATGTGGTGCCGGTAATATCGTTGAAAATACCAATGTACTGTGGAAACACAGTATGCAGATAGCCCTTTAGCCTGTTGATATGAGCAGATTTTTCATCCGTAAGGTCATAGTATTTTCGAGTGAGGGTGCGAAGCTCAAGAACGAGCTTTGCTGGAAACTGAGAAACCGGCAAATCATGAGAAAGACCAAGTTTGGCAATACCGAGAGAATCGATTTTATCATTTTTCACTTTTCTAATGCTTGCATTTTTCACAGAATGTGTGATAATAGGATTGATTATGGACACGTCAAAGCCAGAATCAACCAAGAAGCAGAAGAGTGGGAAATGATAAATCCCTGTGGATTCCAGAAATATTCGACATTTCATGGAATACAGCTCTTCTGCTTTTTTTAGTGCAGAAACAGCCTTTTCCAAGGAATTCGAGTTGTTATGTGTGATCTTAAAAGGTTTTTGGATTGCAGTCCCGCTCTGGTCGACGATGGACATCCAGCTGAAGGCTGAACCGACATCGATACCAGCGGACAGATAATTACGGTTATTCATAGTAAACTCCTTCCGATAGGGTTCCATAAACAACAATGAATACACAACCTGGCATGTGATACGGGTATAGCTTAAGGGCTCCCAACCAGCCTAAAACATAAATTTTCATTGAATGGAATGACTGTCTTAGTTACGGGTATCGTTGAACGAGAGTCAACTCCCTAGGAGGTGAACGTCCTTTTCCCTATCCAATGGAAAATGATACCTTATGTAGCAGACAAAGTCTAGGAGTAAGTAACTATACAAAAATCTTGAAACTTTAAACACGTATCAATGGTTGGATGACATATCCGAGGAGAACCCTCTTACCAACCTTGATATAGATTAGAAATGATGTAGAAGACTACTATTTGTCTATGACTGCATCATACCAGGAGGTTGTTATTATGAAATATTATGTTGTTGATGCATTTGCAGAAAAGGTGTTTGAAGGAAATCCAGCTGGTGTCTGCATCATGGAGAAATGGCTACCTGAAGAAACCATGCAAAAAATTGCAGTTGAGAATAACCTTTCTGAAACAGCATTTGCTGTAAAAGAGAAGGATAGCTATCGATTAAGATGGTTTACTCCTGGAAAAGAGGTTGATCTTTGTGGTCATGCTACTTTGGGAACAGCTTATGTAATTGCCAATTATTATGAGAAGAATGTAGATAAAATCAAGTTTCAAACAATAAGTGGTGAGCTTATTGTTGTAAAAAAAGGTGACTTTTATGAAATGAATTTTCCAAGCAGAATGCCTGAGCCATTTCAATTGACAGATCAAATGATTGAGGCTCTTGGTGTAACACCTTTGGAAGCTTATCTAGGAAGAGATTTGATGCTTGTCCTTGAAAATGAAGAAGATGTTCAAAACGCAGTACCTGATTTTTCTAAGCTGGAAAAACTTCCAGATGGCATGGGGGTTTTGATTACTGCAAAAGGTAAAAAGTACGATTTTGTTTCAAGATGCTTTTTCCCTAAGATTAAAGTTAATGAAGATCCTGTATGCGGTTCAGCGCATTGTAACTTCATTCCTTATTGGGCAAAATGTCTTGGTAAGGATGAGATGACAGCAAGACAACTTTCTAAACGTGGTGGAACAGTATACTGCAAATATTATGGAGACAGAGTAACTATTAGCGGCTCAGCGGCTTTATATTCTGTAGCTGATATTAGAATAGATTAAAAAAAGAGGCTGACATATTATGAGAATCGAACAAAAAATTAAAGAATTAGGCATTAGACTTCCTGAATTATCTACGCCTAAGGCAATGTATTTACCTGTAAAGCAACTGGGAAATGCTTTATTTGTTTCAGGACAAGCCCCTCTTGTTAATGGAGAACCCGCTTATATAGGAAGAGTGGGCGAAGAAAGAACATTGGAAGAAGCGCAAGAGGCAGCTAAAATCTGCACCATCAATATGTTGGCAGCAATTAAGGAGTATCTTGGTGATTTAGATCGTGTTGTAAATGTAGTTAAAGTTCAAGCTTTTGTTAACAGTGAAGTTGGATTCACTCAGCAGCATATTGTTGTAAATGCAGCTTCTCAGTTATTGTATGATGTGTTCGGCGACGCAGGGCGACATGCGCGCACAGCTGTTGGTACAAACCAACTTCCACTGGATATTACGGTAGAAGTTGAAGCTATTTTTGAAATCGAAGCAAATAAATAATACTATGTACGGAAAATCAAATAGGATTGACATCCATATTGGCATAAAATGCCATGCTAAATATATCACTGTAGCAAATTGATATTTTAGCAGAAATCCATACAAATTAGCGATATTCAAACTTTTCAACGTTAATGAATACCGCTAATTTGTATCAATAGTCATTAGACAAAAGTTGATTTCCTCACCAAGAAGAAGAAAAAAGTCAACTAAGGCGAAATCCCACAATACTATGTGAAAAATAACCACCCCGCAATTATTACACCGGATGTATTCGATATGGTACAGCGAGAACTGACACGCCGTGGTCAAATCCGAGACCGACACAGCGGCGTTCATTTGTTTTCTGGCAGAATAAAATACGGTCAGGATAAGTTCGTTTGTTCGTGCCTGACACCTAAGTTTTTTTTAGCAAGCTCAAAGAGGAATTCATTATGGTCGGGAAAATTCTTGGATGTCTCAACAGCATATATTGTCAAGGTGCTGTTGAGACCAAGGATTTTGATTATCTGCCTGGTCAGGTCGTTTTTGAAAAAGCCAAGAATCAGAATCCCGAGCTTAACTTCCTCATCTATTCCGCTTTCTGTTGCCAGCTTCATCCCGAGAAAATACAGCCTTTTCTTATATATGAGCTTCTCAGACAGGAGCAGCCGGATGCGTCCAGTCAGCCTTGTAATATACAGCATGATTGGGGCTTCTTCAAGCATTATCTGGAACTCAGCGTAGCAAGCCTGATCTTCAATGCAAGTGGCCACCTTATCCATTACTTCCATTGCCAGCTTTTCTTTGTCTGCGATCGGCAGCTAGTCATTCCTCAAAACATGCAGAACGTCCCTTATCCCTGCAAAATGAGCATCCTGAAATACATAGGGCAAACCCGGATGCTCTGTGGCCATTCGATTTATGTATTGGTAGATGCTTTCTTCCTTTTCTTTTGGCATATGAATCATCCTTCGATGTAGTATTGTCGTGATTAGTTTTGCTGTTTTAGTATTTCTAGTACTGCATGTTAATCCGCCCGTCGCCTAATATCTCGAACTCGATGCCTTCCGCATTCAAAAGATTAATCTCCAGTCTTCTGTTGTCTTTAATAAGGTAATTCATTTTTTGAATGGCACTGCTGATTTCCTCACGATTGCTGCTCTGCTGCGCTATTGACAGGAGATGCATTATTTCACCTTCAACCTGCACTATTTCCAATATGTTGCTGTTGAATTCGGAGTAATTTGCGTTATTATAGATCAGCCTATTGTTAAACGATTGTGAAATCATGCCATATTCACTCACGGCCTCCATAGGATCCAGCGTGTCGCTGTTGAACTCATGGATTGTTTTGTTGTGGAATTCCACAACTGCATTGATCTGGCTATTCATATTGATTATGTACTCTACTATTTCTTTTTTTGTGAAAAAGCTTTCACTTGCTGATTTCGACGAGGGTATTCCATTGTCAGTCGCAATCAGGTCATTAATAGCAGTTGAGCTGTTTTTGTTTTGCTTTACCGAAATATCTGATCCTGCTATATATATCATCCCAGCAATCAAAAGTCCGGCAGTTATTACGCCTCTTGCTATTCTGCCCGCTATATTCCCGAATGATTTTTCTTTTCGCTTTTTTACTATCAAATCATAGGTATTCCACTCATCAGGAGTGAGATAGTCTCCTCTTTTAGCTCTTTCTAAAAGTTCTTTTTCATACTCATTCATGACGTTTTTGAAGTTCTTCTTAAGACTGCTCATGCTTCACCTCCCTGATGGCCCTATATTCGATATACCCAATATCTGTCATGAATACCTTTATTATAAGCGCTAATATTGAAGCAGAAAAACAGCTGATATCAGCTGTTTCTTTACTCCGGTTAAAAAAATTCGATTAAAGACATATAGCTACTTACGATTAGTTTACTCACGAGTAGTATACTCATAAGTAGTTTACTTACGATTAGTTATAATCCTATGGAATCACCTTGATTTGTCCCATCATTCCGTTCTCCTCGTGCTCGAGTATGTGGCAGTGGTACATGAAAACTCCAGGCTGAGTGAATCTTATTTTGATTCTTACCTCCTCTCCTTCGTCTACAAAGACCGTGTCCTTGAAGCCTTGCTCCTCTTTAGGCGGTTCTTTCCCGTTTCTTGATATGACCTGGAACTGCGTCCCGTGGACATGGAAAGGGTGGCCTCCCGACTGCATCATCATGCCCCCGCGGCTGTATATTGTCCATATTTCGGTTTCATTAAGGGCTATTTCCTCGTCGATGCGGTGTTGGTTAAAGGATTTCCCGTTGATTGTCCCGGTTATGCCCATGGACTCCAATATGAAGACCCTCTCTCTTGGATTTGCTCCTATCGGAATGTCTGCAGCGTCAGGCTGAGGGATAGTCTCCCTGGCCTCGCCAGTAGGATTCCCTGAGAGTCTGAGCTTTAGAATCGGGGTGTTGCCAAGCAGCAGGTTGACGGTCTCAGCGCTAACCTCTCTAAAATCTACTAGCACTTCCGCCCTTTCTCCCGGGGAGAGTGTCAGGGTTTTGCTAAGGAGCGGCTCCCTCATGAAGCCGCCGTCGGTGGCAATTTGTCTGAAGCTGCTTCCGTCGCTTAATCTGAAGACAAAGTTTTCCGAATTGGATGCGTTGAGAACCCGAAAGCGCACCACTTCACGCCTTATGTCCAGATAGGGGTTTAAGGTGCCGTTGACCAAAACAGTATTTCCCGGCAAAATCCCCATCATGTCTGTCCTGTAAGAAATGCTTCCGTCGGAATTGAAGTTGCGGTCCTGCACTATCAGCGGGAAATCATTCACGCCGTATTCGTCGGGCAGGCTCCTGCTTGTCTGGCTCTCGTCTTCGACATATATCAGTCCGGCCAGGCCGAAATATACCTGCGTGGCCGTGGTTCTAAGAGCATGCGGGTGATACCAGAGTGTAGCTGCCGGCTGAGCGACAGTAAAGGATGGCGTCCAGCTTTCACCGGGCTCTATAACCTGGTGCGGCCCTCCGTCCTGCTCTCCCGGTACAACAAGGCCATGCCAGTGAACTGTTGTTTCTTCATCCAGCTCATTGTTTACCCTGATGCTTACTTTTTCGCCCTGCTTCATTTTCAGTATCGGGCCTAGATATGAACCGTTGTATCCCATTGTGGAAGCGGGAAGGTTTTTCATAAATACTGTTTCGCCATATTGAGCATTAAGTGTATATCGGGCGACTGAGGGATCGGGATCCTCATCCTCAAGAAGCAGAGGCAGCTTCAAGGCAGTTGTAAATCCATTCGATAGGACAATCCTTTTCTCTGAGAACATATTGAAAATCACTGAAAGCCATAGGCCTATCAGGCTTATCAGCAGAACCGTCAGTATAGCTATGATTGTTTTATTCTTTTTTATGTGTTCCATTATGTGAACCCTTCCCTTCTTACTTTGATCTGTTTTTTTAGTGATACCCCTGTGAAGCTGATTTTGCCCATTTTTCAGGCAAAAAAATAATGAGAAGAGTTAATAAAACTCTTCCCACAATCATATTTACTACAGTTTTCCAGCACGCTATTTCTCTATTCCGACTCTTGCTTCCACGCCTTTTTCATAGTAGTGCTTTATTTCCTTCATTTCCGTGACGAGATCCGCTTTTTCGATAATCCTTTCATGAGCGTTCCTTCCTGTAAGGATGACTTCCACTCCAGCCGCCCTGTTGTCTATGGCTTCTATAACCTTATCTACTGTAAACAGGTTATAGTACAATGCTATATTTATCTCATCCAGCACGACAACATCGTAATCACCTGATGAGAGTATGTCCGCACAT